>NZ_JBSEYC010000001.1:0-691308 GCF_053627595.1 Micrococcus sp. 140720015-1 | reverse complement strand
CCCGGCCGTCAAACCAGATCATCTTCTTCAGGAATCCCGACCCGCATCACTGCCGGCCGCGCACCCGGTGAGCACCACCCGCCCTGGACCTGCCATTCTCGGCATGAATCCGCGGATTCTGTGTTCTTCACCCCGCCTCCCGGTCACCCGGTCGGCGTCTTGAGCACGAGATGGAACTCTACACACGAATCCCACCGAACACAAAATCAGGGGTGACACCCGACGTCCGGGAACGAAGGAGGGCCCCGTTCTCCGCGGAATCCTGCGGGGAACGGGGCCCTGTGCTCCTTCCGTGGGCGGCTCCTTCGCCGGCGCCGCCCGTCGTGTCCTCGGTCACGTCCAGCGACTCACGGTGGACACCGGTGGTCTGCGGCTGTGGTCAGCCCTCCCCCAGGTCCGCACCCGCCATGTTCTTCTTGCCCCGGCGCACCAGCAGGTGTCGGCCGGCGAAGGCGTCGTCTCGGGTGAACACCTGGTCGGCATCCGTCACCCGCACGTTGTTCACCGAGGCGCCGCCGTCGCGCACCGTCCGACGCGCCTCGGAGCGCGAGGCGACCAGCCCGGTGGAGACCAGCAGCTCGACCGCGGTCACGGTGCCCGGCTCCCCCTCCCACTGGGTCCGGTCGGCCTGCGGCAGCTCGGCCAGCACGGCGGTCAGTGTGTCCGGGTCCACCGTGGTGAGGTCCCCGCCTCCGAACACCGCCTGGGAGGCCTCGATGACCTTCGTCGTCGTCTCCTCTCCATGGGCCAGCGCCGTGACCTCCCACGCCAGACGCTTCTGGGCCTCCCGGCGGAACGGCTCGTCGGCCACCTTCTGCGCGTACTCCTGGATCTCCGCGCGGGTCAGGAACGTGAAGACCTTGAGCCGGTCGACAACGTCCGCGTCCGCCGTGTTGAGCCAGAACTGGTAGAAGGCGTACGGGGAGCACATCTCCGCGTCGAGCCAGACGGCGTTGCCCTCGGACTTGCCGAACTTGGTGCCGTCCGCGTTCGTGATCAGCGGTGTGCCCAGCGCATGGGCGTGGGTCCCCTCCACCTTGCGGATCAGCTCGGTGCCGGCGGTGAGGTTGCCCCACTGGTCGGAGCCGCCGGTCTGGAGGGTCACGCCGTGTCGGCGGTGCAGCTCGAGGAAGTCGTTGCCCTGCAGCACCTGGTAGGAGAACTCGGTGTAGGAGATGCCCTCATCAGAGTTCAGGCGCTTGGCCACGATCTCCTTCTTCACCATCGTGCCGACGCGGAAGTTCTTGCCGACGTCCCGCAGGAAGTCCAGCGCGCTCATGCCCGCGGTCCAGTCCAGGTTGTTGACCATGGTCGCCGCGTTCTCCCCCTCGAAGGAGAGGTACGGCTCGATCTGCGCGCGCAGCGACTCCACCCACGCCGCCACGGTCTCCTGCGAGTTCAGGACGCGCTCCGAGGACTGCCGCGGGTCGCCGATGAGGCCGGTGGCGCCGCCCACGAGGGCGTACGGCCGGTGGCCGGCGAGCTGGAGGCGGCGCAGGGTGAGCAGCTGGACCAGGTGTCCCAGGTGGAGGGACGGAGCCGTCGGGTCGAAGCCGCAGTAATACGAGACGGGCTCCCCGGCCAGCGCCTGCTCCAGCGCGGCCTCGTCCGTCGAGACGTGCACGAGCCCGCGCCAGCGCAGCTCCTGCCAGACGTTCTCGAAACTCGGGTCGTTCGCCTGTGCGCGCAGTCGGGCCGCGCGCTCCTCGTTCTGGGGTGCCATGGCCCCCAGCCTAGCGACGCGCCCGCGCGCCTCCGCGACGCCGCGCACGTGCGACGTCGCCCGCGGGGCTCACTCCGGGACGTCCGCCAGCCCGGCCGGCAACGCGGCCGCGTCCGTCCCGGCGACGACGGACAGGGACTGGGTGGCGCGGGTCATCGCCACGTACAGATCGCCCACCACGCCGCGCGCATCGGCCACGATCCGCTCGGGCGAGACGAGGACGACGGTGTCGAACTCCAGTCCCTTGGTCTCCCACGGGGTGGCGACGACGATCTCGACGCCGGGCAGCGGCGCGGTGTCCACGGCCGCCTCCCCCCACCGCCCCCTGAGGACCGTGAGCAGCTCCCCCGTCCGCCCGGCGGGGGCGATCACGGCGGTCAGGGCCTCGGGCACACGGTCCCGCTCGGCCTCGACCGCCTCGAGGGCCAGGGCCGCGACCTCACCGCCCGGCTCCGTCACCAGACGCGGGCGATGGTCGCCCTCGCGCACGGCGCGCGGATGGGAGACCTCGAGCCCGGCCGCGCGCGCGACCTGCGCGGCCCAGCGCATCACGCGCGCCGGCGAACGGTAGTTCACGGTCAGCTCTGCCAGGCGCCAGCGGTCCCCGAACTCCGGGGCGAGGACGGACGCCCACGAGCCGGCCGCGTCGCGACGGGAGGACTGCGCGATGTCGCCCACGATGGTGAACGACTTCATCGGGCAGCGGCGAGCCAGCAGGCGCCACTGCATCGGAGAGAGCTCCTGGGCCTCGTCCACCACCACGTGCCCGTACGTCCAGGTGCGGTCGTGGGCCGCGGTCTCGGCGGTGGTCCGTCGCACCCCGCGCGACTCATTGGCCGCGGCCAGCTGCTCGGCGTCCACGACGCCGTCGACGCCCAGGTCCGCGAGCGTCTGGTGCATGTTCTCCAGGGACGCCCGGGCGTTCTCGAGGTTGCGCTCGTGCTGGGCCGCGGACTCACCGCCCCGGCCCGGGGTCTCGAGGCGTCCGAGCAGCTCGGCCGCCTCGTCCAGCAGGGGCACGTCGGCCTCGGTCCAGGGGGCGCCGGCCGGCCGCACGAGCGCGCCGACCTCGGCGTCGGACAGCCACGGGGCGGCCGCCCGGAGCAGGTCCTCCCGGGTGAGGAGGTCGCCGATCAGCTTCTCCGGCGTCAGCGGCATCCAGCAGAGGTTGAGCGCGATGCGCACGTCGCGCGAGGTGCGCACGTCCTCCAGCAGGAGGTCACGCTGCACCGGGGCGCCCGAGGACTTCTCCAGCTTCTTGCGCAGCTTCTCCGCGAGCTCGCGGACGAGGATCTTCACGAACGTCACCCGGGCCTCGTTGTGGGGCTTGCGGGTGGCCCGCGCCTTGTCCCGGGCGCGCCGGACCATGGCCGGCTTGAGCTTGACGGCCGTGCCGTCGATCATCAGGCGCCGCGGCTCGACGAGCAGGCGCTGGCGCTGCGCGACCGCGTGGGCGACGGCGTCCACCATGTCCAGCCGGCCCTTCACCGCCGCCGCGTCGAGGTCCCGCTCCGGGACGGCCCGCACACCCGGCATCAGCGTCCCCAGCGAGGACATCACGACACCGGTCTCGCCCAGCGAGGGCAGCACCCGCTCGATGTACCGCATGAACGCGGTCGACGGGCCGACGATCAGCACTCCCGAGCGCGCGAGGCGCTCCCGGTGGGTGTACAGCAGGTAGGCCGCGCGGTGCAGGGCGACGGCGGTCTTCCCCGTGCCCGGCCCGCCCTGGACCACGACCGCCCCGGGCAGGGGCGCGCGGATCACCTCGTCCTGCTCCGCCTGGATCGTGGCGACGATGTCCCCCATCCGTCCCGTGCGTCGGGCGGTGACGGCGGCCAGCAGCGCACCCTGGGCACCGGCGCGCACGCCGCCCTCGCCCAGCAGCGACGGGTCCAGGATGTCGTCCTCGAGGTCGCGCACCTCGCGCCCCCGCAGCATCAGGTGACGACGACGGCGCACGCGGCCCCGGTGGGCCGCCGTCGCCTGGTAGAAGGCCCCGGCCTCGGCCGCGCGCCAGTCGACGAGGAGGCGCTCGTGGTCCTCGGTGGTGAGGCCGATGCGCCCGATGTACCGCTGCTCGTCGGCCCCACCCTCCCGCTCGGCGTCGAGGTCGAGCCGCCCGAAGACGAGGCGGTCGTCCACGGCGTAGAGCTGGGCGAGCCGGTCCTCGTAGAGGCTGGCGAAGGCGTCGCGCTCGGAGTGGTTCTGCAGCGATCCCTGCGGGCCGGTCCGGCGCACGGCCGCGAGCTGGCGCTCCTTCTCCTCACGCAGGGCGTCGAGGCGGGCGTACCGCTCGGCGACCCGACCCCGCTCGAGGTCGAGCTCGGACTGGCGGACGGACACGGTATCGGTCATCGGGGGCCCTCGCGGTGCGGTGAGGGGCGGACCACGCTGCGGCCCGCCCGGCGGAAAAGTGACCACCCATCCTACGCCGACCGCGGTGAACGGCGGGTGACGCGGCGGTGCCCTGGGGGCACCGCCGCGTCCGGTCCGGCCGACGCCGACCCGGCCGGCGACCGCGTCAGCGGGCCTCGACGACGGAGCCCGGCGTGTCGGCCCAGCGACGCAGCGGCTCCAGGGCGTCCTCGAGCGCCCCGATCTGCGCCGCGACGGCCGTCGGCGCGGTCCCGCCCTGGGCGTCGCGAGAGGCGAGCGAGCCCTCCGTGCTGAGCACCTCGCGGACCTGCGGGGTCAGCGCCGGAGAGATGGCGGCGTACTCCTCGTCCGTGAGGTCCCACAGCTCCACGCCCCGGGCCTCGGCCGCCTTCACGGCCTCACCCGACAGCTCGTGGGCCTCGCGGAACGGGACCCCCTGGCGGACGAGCCACTCGGCGACGTCGGTGGCCAGCGCGAAGCCCTGCGGGGCCAGCTCCGCCATGCGCTCCGTCTGGAACTCGAGGGTGGCGATCATCCCGGAGACGGCGGGCAGCAGCAGCTCGAGGGTGTCCGCGGCGTCGAAGACGGGCTCCTTGTCCTCCTGCAGGTCCCGGTTGTAGGCCAGCGGCATGCCCTTGAGCGTGGCCAGCAGCCCCGTGAGGTCGCCGATGAGGCGGCCGGACTTGCCGCGGGCCAGCTCGGCGACGTCCGGGTTCTTCTTCTGCGGCATGATCGAGGACCCCGTGGAGTACGCGTCGTGCAGCTTCACGAAGCCCGCCTCCTTGGTGGCCCAGAAGATGACCTCCTCCGAGATGCGGGACAGGTCGACGCCGACCATCGCGGCGACCCACGCGAACTCCGCGTACACGTCGCGGGCGGCGGTGCCGTCGATCGAGTTCCACACGGCCGACTCGAAGCCGAGCTCGGTGGCCACGGCGTTCGGGTCCAGACCCAGGGAGGAGCCGGCCAGGGCCCCGGAGCCGTACGGCGAGACGGCCGCGCGTGCGTCCCAGTCCATGAGCCGCTGCAGGTCCCGTGCGAACGCCCAGGCGTGCGCGAGCAGGTGATGCGAGAGCAGGACGGGCTGCGCGTGCTGCAGGTGGGTGCGGCCCGGCATCGGCGCGTACGGGTGCGCCCGCGCCTGATCGAGCAGCGCGTCCACCGTGGCGATCACGCCCCGCGCGATGATGCGGGCGTGGTCGCGCAGGAACATCCGGCCGAGGGTGGCGACCTGGTCGTTGCGGGATCGGCCGGCCCGCAGGCGGCCGCCGAGCTCGGGACCGGCCCGCTCGATGAGGCCGCGCTCGAGCGAGCCGTGCACGTCCTCATCGGATGCCGCCGGAGTGTAGGCACCGGAACGCACGTCCGCCTCGAGCCGGTCGAGGGCCGCGATCATCCCGTCCAGGTCGTCCGCACTGAGCAGACCGGCGGTGTGCAGCACCCGGGCGTGGGCACGGGAGCCGGCGATGTCATAGGGCGCCAGGCGCCAGTCGAAGTGCGTGGACTTGCTGAGCGCGGCGAGCGCCTCGGAAGGGCCGCCGGCGAAGCGGCCGCCCCACAGGGCGCCCTCGTTGGTCCCGTGGCGGGCGTCGGTGTTCTCGGTCATCGAAGGTCTCCTCGAGGTCGGTGGCAGGCCGACGGCGGCCGGCCCGGTTGCGGGCGGGCCGCCGTCGTGCACGGGGCGTGCGGGGTCAGTCGTTGGACAGGCGGGCGACGTCCTGGAGGTCGTCACCGCCGCGCAGGCGCTGCTCGCGCTCCGAGGCCGTCTTCGCGGACAAGCCGAAGATGTCGATGAACCCGCGGGCCGAGGACTGGTCGAACGAGTCACCCTCGTCGTACGTGGCGAGGTTGAAGTCGTACAGGCCAGTCTCGGACCGACGGCCCTGCACCGTGGCGCGGCCGCCGTGGAGCTCCAGGCGGATCTCACCGTTGACGTGCTCCTGGGTGGCGTCGATGAACGTGTCCAGATTCCGCTTCAGCGGGGAGTACCACTGGCCGTCGTAGACCAGCTCGGTCCAGCGCTGGTCCACCTGCTTCTTGAAGCGTGCCTGCTCCCGCTCCAAGGTGACGTTCTCGAGCTCACGGTGGGCCGCGATCAGCGCCATGGCGCCCGGTGCCTCGTAGATCTCGCGGGACTTGATGCCCACGAGGCGGTCCTCGACGATGTCGATACGGCCCACGCCCTGGGCACCGGCCCGGCGGTTGAGCTCCTCGATGATCTCCAGCGGGCTCAGCGCGCGGCCGTCGAGCGCCGTGGGGACGCCGCGCTCGAAGGCGATCGTGACCACGTCCGGCGCCGGCGGAAAGGCGGGGTCGTCCGTGTAGTCGTAGACGTCCTTCGTGGGGCCGTTCCAGATGTCCTCGAGGAAGCCGGTCTCGACGGCGCGGCCCCACACGTTCTGGTCGATCGAGAACGGGTTCTTCTTCGTGGTGACGATCGGCAGGTCGTTGCGCTCGGCGTACTCGATGGCCTTCTCGCGGGTCAGGGCGAGGTCGCGCACCGGGGCGATGCACTTCAGGTCGGGGCCGAGGGTCTGGATGGAGACCTCGAAGCGGACCTGGTCGTTGCCCTTGCCGGTGCAGCCGTGCGCCACCGTCGAGGCGCCGAACTGGCGGGCCGCCGCGACCAGGTGGCGGGAGATGACCGGACGCGAGATCGCGGAGACCAGCGGGTAGGCGCCCATGTAGAGGGCGTTGGCCTTGAGCGTGGGCATGCAGTACTGCTCGGCGAACTCCTCACGCGCGTCGGCGACGTAGGCCTCGACGGCGCCGCAGTCCAGGGCGCGCTGGCGGATCGTCTCGAGGGACTCGCCCCCCTGGCCCACGTCGACCGCGACGGCGACGACCTCGGCGCCCGTGGCCTCGGCGATCCAGCCGATGGCCACCGAGGTGTCCAAGCCGCCCGAGTAGGCAAGGATGATGCGTTCCTTCACGATTTCTCCTCTTTATATAGGGGGGCGTCTCCGAGCGCGGCACGTGGCCGTCGGAGGCGTGCTCGGTGGCGATCCTACCCGGGTCTTGAATAAATATGCAACTGACGGAATATTAGCTCCCGGTGGACCCCGCGCAGCCTCTCCGTGCCTACGGCGACGGCCGCCCGCAACCATCGCCCCGCGCTCGAAGCCCGGGTCGAACGCGACTCAGGTCACGGCCTCGACCGTCGATCGTGACCTTCGCCCACGCCCCTGTGACGGAGGTCGTCCACATCATTCAGTCAGACACCATGCCACCACACTCCCCCCGCGGCCCGCATTTCGTCCACACGCCCCCGCCCCAGAGAGCGATTCGTCATCCAATCTCAAATTTGAGACGGACGAGCAAGAATTCGTCGACCCATGATTTGACGCGAGGGGGGCTCCCGTCGTTGACTCTTCCGTAGCCGATTCGTGATCGAACCGTGATCTGACCGAGAGGTCGGGGACGGGGAGGCCACGGCATCGAACCCCCTCCGACGGTCGCCCGCTGCTGGGTCGTCTCGAACCGACGGAGGGCATGACCCGACCAAGGAGAAGGACGACCCCGGTGCGCCTCGGCCGCCGCTCAGCGAGGACTCGCCATGGACACCATGACTCTCTTCACCACTTCCGCCACCCGCTCCCGCCGTGCCACCGCCTCGATCGTCGCGGGCATGACCCTCGCCGGCGCCGCCGCCGTGGGCTTCTCCGCCCCGGCCCAGGCCGCCACCGTGGACACCTGGGACCGCCTCGCCGAGTGCGAGTCCAACGGCACCTGGGACATCAACACCGGCAACGGCTTCTACGGCGGCGTGCAGTTCACCCTGTCCTCCTGGCAGGCCGTCGGCGGCGAGGGCTACCCGCACCAGGCCTCGAAGGCCGAGCAGATCAAGCGCGCCGAGATCCTCCAGGACCTGCAGGGCTGGGGCGCCTGGCCGCTGTGCTCGCAGAAGCTGGGCCTGACCCAGGCTGACGCGGACGCCGGTGACGTGGACGCCACCGAGGCCGCCCCGGTCGCCGTGGAGCGCACCGCCACCGTGCAGCGCCAGTCCGCCGCCGACGAGGCCGCCGCTGAGCAGGCTGCCGCCGACGAGGCCGCCGCTGAGGAGGCTGCTGCCGAGCAGGCCGCCGCTGAGCAGGCTGCTGCCGAGCGCTGGGCCGCTGAGCAGGCTGCCGCCGAGCAGGCTGCCGCTGACAAGGCCGCCGCCCAGCGTGCCGCCGCCGCGGAGAAGGCTGCCGCTCAGAAGGCTGCCGCCGCCGAGCAGACCGCTGCCGCCGAGCAGGCCGTCGTCGCCGAGGCCGAGACCATCGTCGTCAAGTCCGGTGACTCCCTCTGGAAGCTCGCCAACGAGTACGAGGTGGAGGGTGGCTGGACCGCCCTCTACGAGGCCAACAAGGGCGCCGTCTCCGACGCCGCCGTGATCTACGTCGGCCAGGAGCTCGTCCTGCCGCAGGCCTGAGACGCCTGACCGGTCCCCCGGACCGGTACGACACGAGGAAGGCCCCCGCCGTCGGCGGGGGCCTTCCTCGTGTCTGGTGCCCCTCACCCGCGCGGGCGGGGCCGGACGGGTCGGCTAGCCCGCCAGACCCAGCAGGTGGGCCGCGACGGCCGGGGCGGACGTGGTCCCCGTGGTGATGAGGAGGATGGTGTCGTCGCCGGCGATCGTGCCCATCACGTGCTCCACGCGCGCCTGGTCGATCACGCTGGCCAGGAACTGCGCCGCGCCCGGGGGCGTGCGCAGGACCACGAGGTTGGCGGTGGGCTCGGCGGAGACGAGCAGCTCGCGGGCCATGCTCGCCAGCCGGTTCACCTGCGCGTCCGAGCCGCGGCCCGGCACGGCGCCGTCGTCGCCCTCCGCCGGCAGGGCGTAGACCATGCCGGCCGGCCCGCGCGTCCGCACCGCGCCGAGGTCCACCAGGTCCCGCGAGAGCGTGCCCTGGGTGACGGACAGCCCGCGATCGCCCAGGGCGTCCGAGAGTTCTGCCTGGGAGCGGATGCCCCGGGTGGCCAGGATCTCCCGGATCGCGGCCTGGCGGGCGATCTTCGTCGTGGGGGCGGCCATCAGCGCGGCTCCTCGGCCAGACCGGAGCGGTACAGCAGCCAGGCGATGAGAGCCTTCTGCGCGTGCAGGCGGTTCTCGGCCTCGTCGAACACCACGGACCGCGGCCCGTCGATGACCTCAGCCGTGACCTCGTAGCCCCGGTACGCAGGCAGGCAGTGCAGGAAGATCGCGTCGTCGGCCGCCCGCGCCATCGCGTCGGCGTCCACCTGGTAGTCCCGGAACAGCGCCAGGCGGGCCTCCTTCTCCTCCTCCTGGCCCATGGACACCCACGTGTCGGTCACGACGACGTCCGCGCCCGCCAGGGCCTCGGCCGCGTCCGTCGTGACGAGGACGGAACCGCCCGTCTCCGCCGCCCGCTGTCGAGCGGCGGCCACGACGTCCTCGGCAGGCAGGTGCCCCTCGGGGCCGGCGACCCGCACGTGCATGCCGGCCGTCGCGCAGCCGAGCAGATACGAGTGGGCCATGTTGTTCGCCGCGTCCCCCAGATACGTCAGAGTGCGGCCCGCCACGCCGCCGAGGTGCTCGCGCACCGTCAGCAGGTCGGCGAGGATCTGACAGGGGTGGTAGTCGTCGCTGAGCGCATTGACCACTGGCACCGAGGAATGGGCGGCCATCTCCTCGAGGCCGGCCTGCGCGAACGTGCGCCAGACGATGACGCCGACCATCCGCTCCAGCACGCGGGCCGTGTCCGCCACGGACTCCTTATGGCCCAGCTGCGACTCCCCCGGGTTCACGATCAGCGGCGTCCCGCCGAGCTCGGCGATGCCGGCCGCGAACGAGACGCGGGTGCGCGTGGAGGTCTTGTCGAAGAACACGATGCCGGTCCGGGGCCCGGCCAGCGGGCGGTGCCGGAACCGGTCGGCCTTCATCTGCGCGGCGAGGTCGAGCACCTCGGCCTGCTCGGCCGGGGTGAGGTCCGTGTCCACCAGGAAGTGACGGACGGCGGTGGCGGGGGTCATGGGCGGTCTCCTTCGGCGGGGGTCAGGGCGGCGGCCACGAGCCCGGGCAGAGCCGCGGCGAAGCGCTCGAGCTCGGCCACGGGCACGGTGAGCGGCGGGGCCAGGCGCAGGGTGGACGGGCCGGTGGCGTTGAGGATCCAGCCCGCCTCGAGGCCGGCGGCGACGACGGCGGGGGCCAGCCCGCCGGCCGGGGCCGGTCCCGCGGGGTCGGCCAGGTCGACGCCGATCCACAGGCCGTGACCGCGCACCGCGGCCACCTCGGGCAGGTCCTCCAGCAGGGCGGCCACGGCCTCGCCCGCGGCGCGGACGTGGCCGAGCAGGCCCTCGTCCTCGACGGTCTGGAGCACGGCCAGGCCCGCGGCGGTGGCCAGGGGGTTGCCGCCGAACGTGGTGCCGTGCTGGCCGGCGGTGAGCAGCCCGGAGACGGCGGGGCCGACGCACACGAGCGCCCCGATCGGCACGCCGCCGCCCAGTCCCTTCGCCAGGGTGAAGGCGTCGGGCACCACCGGCTCTGCCGCACCGGTGACGGCCGGGTTCTGGAAGCCGAACCACGTGCCGGTGCGGCCCACGCCGGACTGCACCTCGTCGAGGACCATCAGGGCGCCGGCCTCGCGGGTCGCGGCCCGCACCTCGGCCAGGTAGCCGGCCGGCCAGCCGTGCACGCCGGCCTCGCCCTGGACCGGCTCGAGGATGACGGCGGCGACGGTGGCGCCGTCGTCGTCCGGGGCCAGGGCCGCCCGCAGGGCCGCGGCGTCCCCGCCCGGCACGTGCTCCACGCCGCCGGGCAGCGGCTCGAAGGGCGCCCGGTAGGCCTCCTTGTGCGTGAGCGCGAGGGCGCCCATCGTGCGGCCGTGGAAGGCCCGCTCGAGCGCGATCACCCGCGTCCGGCGGCCGGACGGGTCGTCCGCACCGTGGCGGCGGGCGAGCTTGAACGCGGCCTCGTTGGCCTCCGTGCCGGAGTTCGCGAAGAACACGGTGGAGCCCGCGGGCGCGCCGGCCAGCTCCAGCAGGCGCTCGGCCAGGCGGATCTGCGGCTCGGAGGTGAAGAGGTTGGACACGTGGCCGAGCGTGGCGATCTGCTCGGACACCGCCCGCACCAGCGCCGGGTGGCCGTGGCCGAGCGCGTTCACGGCGATGCCGGCCAGCAGGTCCGTGTAGCGCCGGCCGTCGGTGTCCCACACGTGGACCCCCTCGCCGCGCAGGAGCACGCGGGCGGGGCGGCCGAAGACTCCGGTCAGGGCGGCGTGGTAGCGCTCCAGCAGCGCGGACTGGTCGGTGCTCATGCGTCCTCCTCGGGGGTGGTCGGGGCGGTGGGCTCGGCGTCGGGCACCACCTGGGTGCCGACGCCCGCGGAGGTGAAGACCTCCAGCAGCATCGAGTGGGGGCGGCGGCCGTCCACGACGTGGGCGCGCTGCACGCCGGCGTCGACGGCCGCCAGGCACGCGGCCATCTTCGGGATCATCCCGGAGGCCAGGGAGGGCAGCAGCGCACGCAGCTGGGCGGCGGTGAGCGAGCTGATGAGGGAGTCGCGGTCCGGCCAGTCCGCGTAGAGGCCCTCGACGTCGGTGAGCAGCACGAGCTTCGCGGCGCCGAGGGCGGCGGCCAGGGCCGCGGCGGCGGTGTCCGCATTGACGTTGAGGACCTGCCCGGTGGGCTCGCCGTCGTCGTCGATCTCGGGGGCGACCGACGAGACCACGGGGATCCGCCCGGACTCGATCACGTCGAGGATCGCGGTCGGGTCGACGCCGGTGACCTCGCCCACGAGGCCGAGGTCCACCTCCTGCCCGTCCACGACGGCGCCCGTGCGGCGGGCGCGCAGCAGCCCCGCGTCCTCGCCGGAGAAGCCGACGGCGTACGGGCCGTGGGAGTTCACGAGGCCGACCAGCTGGCGGCCCACCTGCCCCGTGAGCACCATGCGGACCACGTCCATGGCCTCCTCGGTGGTCACGCGCAGGCCGCCGCGGAACTCGGACGCGATGCCGAGGCGGTCGAGCATCGCGTTGATCTGCGGGCCACCGCCGTGCACCACCACGGGGTGGACCCCCACGTGGTGCAGGAACACGATGTCCTCGGCGAACGCCCGGCGCAGCTC
Source organism: Micrococcus sp. 140720015-1 (assembly GCF_053627595.1). NCBI lineage: Bacteria > Bacillati > Actinomycetota > Actinomycetes > Micrococcales > Micrococcaceae > Micrococcus > Micrococcus sp. 140720015-1. Next base: position 679,138 of record NZ_JBSEYC010000001.1, on the reverse strand, counting down.
CTCCGAGACCATGGCGTTGCCGCCGTACTTGACGACCATGACGGTTCCGGCGAACCGCCGGATCCAGGGCAGGGCCTCGACGAGGACCTCCGCCTTGGACTCGGCACGGTCGAGCCGGTCCGCGGTGGACAGGACGGGTGCGGCCGCCGTGGCCGGGTCGGTGTGCGGGCTCATGCTGGGGGTCCTCACGTGGAGTAGGCGGAGTTCTCGTGGACGTAGTCGTGCGTCAGGTCGTTGGTCCAGACCGTGGCCTCGGCGTCGCCGGCGTGCAGGTCGACCTCGACGAGCACCTCGCGGGCCGAGAGGTCCACGCGGGAGCGGTCCTCCCCCACACCGGAGGCGCGGCACACCTGGACGCCGTTGAAGCGCACGTCGAGGGCGTACGGGTCGAAGGCGGCGACCGACTCCGGGACCGTGCCGACGGCGGCGATCACGCGTCCCCAGTTCGGGTCCTGGCCGAAGATCGCGGTCTTGAACAGGTTGGAGCGGCCGACGGCGCGCGCGACGGCCTCGGCCGCCTCCTCGGTCTCGGCGTGGACCACGCGCACGGCGATGTCGTGCCGGGCGCCCTCGGCGTCGGCGACGAGCTGGCGGGACAGGTCCGCGCAGACCTCGTGGAGGGCCGCGGCGAACGCCGCAGGATCGGGCACGGTCCCGGACGCACCCGAGGCCAGCAGGATCACGGTGTCGTTGGTGGACATGCACCCGTCCGAGTCGACCCGGTTGAAGGTGGCGCGCACGGCCTCGCGCAGGGCCGCGTCGAGGGCGGGGGCGGGGACGTCGGCGTCCGTGGTGATGACGCTGAGCATGGTGGCCATGCCGGGTGCCAGCATGCCCGCGCCCTTGGCCATGCCGCCCACGGTGAAGCCCTCGCCGCGAGCCACGGCGGTCTTGGCCACGGTGTCCGTGGTCTTGATCGCGACGGCGGCGTCCTCGCCGCCGTCCGGGCTCAGGGCGGCGACCGCCTCGGACACGCCCGCGGTGAGGGTGTCCATCGGCAGGCGCTCGCCGATGAGGCCGGTCGAGCAGACGAGCACGTCGTCGGCGGCGGTCCCGAGGGCCGCGGCCGCGTGCTCGGCGGTGCGATGGGCGTCCTCGAGGCCCTCGGCGCCGGTGGCCGCGTTGGCCCCGCCGGAGTTCAGGACGACCGCGGTCGCGCGGCCGTCCCGCACGGCGCGGCGGGTCCAGACCACGGGGGCGGCCGCCACCCGGTTCTCGGTGAGGACGGCGGCGGCCGCGTCGCGCGGGCCCTCGTTGACGACGACGGCGACGTCGGGCGCGCCCGAGGCCTTCAGCCCCGCGGTGACGCCGGCCGCCCGGAACCCCTGTGCTGCGGTGACGCTCACGGCGCGACCCCCTGCTGCTCGAGCCCCGCCTGCTCCGGCAGGCCCAGGGCGATGTTCATGGACTGCACGGCGCCGCCGGCCGTGCCCTTGGTGAGGTTGTCGAGCGCCGCGCAGACGATCACGCGGCCGGCCCGCTCGTCCACGGCGAGCTGCAGCTGCACATGGTTGGAGCCGAGGACCGCCTTCGTGGTGGGCCACTGCCCCTCGGGGAGCAGGTGCACGAAGGGTTCACGGCCGTAGGCCGCGGCCCATGCGGCGCGCACGTCCGCGGCGGCGACACCGGGGCGCAGCCGCGCCGTGGCCGTCGCGAGGATGCCGCGCGGCATCGGCGCGAGCGTGGGCGTGAAGGAGACGCGGACCGGTTCGCCGGCCGCCTGGGCCAGGCCCTGCTCGATCTCCGGGGTGTGCCGGTGCCCGCCGCCGACGCCGTACGGGCTCATCCCGCCCATGACCTCGGCGCCGAGCAGGTGCGGCTTGAGCGCCTTGCCCGCCCCGGAGGTGCCCGAGGCGGCGACGATCACCACGTCCTGCGGCTCGAGCAGCCCCGCGGCGAAGCCGGGCGCGAGGGCGAGGATCGAGGTGGTCGGGTAGCACCCGGGGACGGCGATGCGGCGGGTGCCGGCGAGTCGCTCGCGCTGACCGGGCAGCTCGGGCAGGCCGTAGGGCCAGGTCCCGGCGTGCGCGGTGCCGTAGAAGGCCTCCCAGTCCGCGGCGGACTCGAGGCGGTGGTCGGCGCCCGCGTCGATCACCAGGGTGTCCGGGGAGCGCTCGGCGATCTCGGCCGCGAGCGCCCCGGAGGCCCCGTGGGGCAGCGCGAGGATCACGACGTCGTGACCGGCGAGGACGTCCGCGGTGGTCTCGGCGAGGACGCGGTCCGCCAGGGCGTGCAGGTGAGGCTGAAGGGGACCGAGGCGCTCCCCCGCGTTGGAGTGGGCCGTGATGGCTCCGACGGTGACGGACGGGTGGCCGGCGAGCAGGCGCAGGGCCTCTCCCCCGGCGTAGCCGCTGGCTCCGGAGACGGCGACGGTGTGGGTCATGACCCCAGCCTAGCGTAGATATGCGTTGCACGGAATATCTATGCGGCGCCTCGAGTCCCCGAGTCGGGCCGGATGTCCGGGCCCGCTCCTAGAGTGGGGCCATGACCACTGCGAACACCCCCGCCGTCCCCCGCACCCACCACGCCGTCGTCGTGTCCGCCACGGGCGGCCCCGAGGTCCTGCAGTGGACCGAGACGGAGGTGCCCTCCCCCGCACCGGGGCACGTGCTGGTGCGGACCGCCGCGGCGGGCCTGAACTTCATCGAGACGTACCAGCGCTCCGGGGTCTACACGATGGACCTGCCCTTCACCCCCGGCACGGAGGGCTCCGGCGAGGTCGTCGCGCTCGGCGAGGGCGTGGACGCCGCGCTCCTGGGGGCCCGTGTCGCCACCGCGACGGCCACCGGTGCGTACGCCGAGCACTTCACCGCCCCCGCGGATCGTCTCCTCGCCGTCCCGGAGGGCATCGACCTGGCCGAGGCCGCCGCCCTTCCGCTGCAGGGCATGACGGCCCACTACCTCTGCCGGTCCACCTTCCCGGTGGAGGAGGGCCACACGGTGGTCGTGACGGCCGGTGCCGGCGGCGTGGGGCTCATGCTCACCCAGCTCGCGACGGCCCGCGGCGCCCGCGTGGTCACCACGGCGTCTACGGAGGAGAAGCGGGAGCTCTCCCGGGGCGCGGGCGCCGTCGCCGCGGTGGACTATCCGGACCTCGCCGCCGCGGTGGCGGAGCTGACCGACGGCGAGGGCGCGCACGCCGTGTACGACGGCGTCGGGAAGGACACCTTCGACACCTCGCTCGAGGTGCTGCGCGTGCGCGGCACGCTCGTGCTCTTCGGCGGGGCCTCCGGGCAGGTGCCCCCCTTCGACCTGCAGCGGCTCAACGCGGCCGGCGCGCTGTACGTCACCCGGCCCTCGCTGGTGCACTACACGCGCACGGGCGAGGAGACCCGCTGGCGTGGCGGAGAGGTGTTCGGGGCGTGGGCCTCCGGCGAGCTCGACGTCCGGATCGGCGAGCGCTTCCCGCTCGCGGACGCGGCCGCCGCGCACGCCGCCCTCGAGTCCCGGTCGACGACGGGCAAGGTGCTGCTCACCCTCTCCTGAGCCGGACCCGCCCGGTGCCGTCCGGGCGCCCCGCGCGGCCGCGGGCGGGGCATAGAATGTCCCGCTGCGGCCTGGTCCGCGTCCGACCCTCGGTTCGCCGCTCACACCCCCGGAGGCCCCTGTGTCCCTTTCGTCCGCCGCGCCCACCCCGCCCTCCGTCCCCATCGACCCCGCGGGCGCGCCGCATCGGCCGCAGCTGCCCGGCTCCGAGCGCACCCCGCCCGCCCGGACGCTCGTCGAGCTCTTCGACGCCACGGCGCGCGAGCACCCGGACGCGACCGCCCTGGACGACGGCGTCGAGCCCCTGACGTACGCGGAGCTGCGGGAGCGCGTCGACGAGACCGCCCGCCACCTGTGGGACGCCGGCGTGCGGGCGGGAGACCGGGTCGGCGTGCGGATCGCCTCGGGCACGGCCGCGCTGTACGTCTCGATCCTCGGCGTGCTCGCCGCCGGCGCGGCCTACGTCCCCGTGGACGCGGACGATCCGGAGGAGCGCGCCCGTCTCGTGTTCGGCGAGGCGAAGGTGGCCGGCGTCCTCACCGACGAGCGGGTCTACGCCCCGCACCCCGAGCACACCGTGGACCCGGCCGCCGAGGCCCGCGCCCCCGGGCTCGAGGACGACGCGTGGATCATCTTCACCTCGGGCTCGACGGGCACCCCCAAGGGCGTGGCGGTGAGCCACCGCTCGGCCGCGGCCTTCGTGGACGCCGAGGCGCGGATCTTCCTGGCGGACGATCCGCTCGCTCCGGGCGACCGCGTGCTGGCGGGACTGTCCGTCGCGTTCGACGCCTCGTGCGAGGAGATGTGGCTCGCCTGGCGTCACGGTGCGTGCCTGGTCCCGGCCCCCCGCTCGCTCGTGCGCTCCGGCATGGACCTCGGCCCGTGGCTCGCCGAGCGGCGCATCACCGCCGTGTCCACCGTGCCGACCCTCGCCGCGATGTGGCCCACCGAGGCCATGGACAACGTGCGGCTGCTGATCTTCGGCGGCGAGGCCTGCCCGCCTGAGCTCGCCGCGCGCCTGGCGGAGGACGGCCGCGAGGTCTGGAACACCTACGGCCCCACGGAGGCCACCGTCGTCGCGTGCGCAGCCCCGCTCACCGGTCTCGGCCCGGTCCGCATCGGCCTGCCCCTGGATGGCTGGGACCTGGCCGTCGTCGACCCGCAGACCACGCTGCCCGTGGCCGAGGGCGAGACGGGCGAGCTGATCATCGGCGGCGTCGGCCTGGCCCGCTACCTCGACCCGGGCAAGGACGCCGAGAAGTACGCCCCCATGCCCTCCCTCGGCTGGGAGCGCGCCTACCGCTCCGGCGACCTCGTGGTCTTCGAGCCGGAGGGCCTGCTGTTCGTCGGCCGCGCCGACGACCAGGTGAAGCTCGGCGGCCGCCGCATCGAGCTCGGCGAGGTGGACGCGGCCCTCCAGGCCCTGCCCGGCGTCCACGGCGGCGCCGCGGCCGTGCAGACCACCCCGGCGGGCCACCAGATCCTCGTCGGCTACCTCGTGCCCGCGGACCCCGAGGCCGGGCTCGACCTGCACGTGGCCCGCGAACACCTCGCGGCGGAGCTGCCGGCCGCCCTCGTGCCCCGGCTGGCCGTCGTGGGCTCCCTGCCCACGAAGACCTCCGGCAAGGTGGACCGCCATGCGCTGCCGTGGCCCCTGCCCGGCGCCGAGGTGGACGAGGACGCGCCCGAGCCGGACGAGGACACCGCCGACGGCTGGGTGCTGCGCCAGTGGGCGGACGTGCTCGGCGCGCCCCCCAAGGACGCCGACACCGACTTCTTCGAGGCCGGCGGCGGCTCGCTCGCCGCGGCCCAGCTCGTGGCCCGCCTGCGCCTGCGCCACCCGGCCGTGACCGTCCAGGACGTCTACCGCAACCCCACCGCCGGGGCCCTCGTGGCCGCCGTCGTGGGCGAGGACGGCCCCCACGGCATCGAGGTGCACGACCGGCACGTCGACCGCACCCGCCACCGCACCCAGTGGGTCCAGACCCTCGTGGGGCTGCCCGTGTTCGTCCTGCCCGCCCTGCGCCTGGGCGTGTGGACCGGCCTGGCCCTGAACCTGCTGACGCTCTCCGGGCTCGCGCCCGGGCTGCCCACCGTGCCGTGGTGGGTGCTGATCGTGGCCGGCCTGCTGGTGGTGACCGTGCCCGGCCGCATGCTGCTCACCGCCGCGACGGCCCGGCTGCTGCTGCGCGGCGTGAGCCCCGGGTCCTACCCGCGCGGCGGCCGCGTCCACTTGCGCCTGTGGCTCGCCCAGCAGATCAGCGACCTCGTGGACCCCTATTCGCTGGCCGGCGCCACGTGGGTGCCCGCCTACGCGCGGCTGCTGGGCAACCGGATCGGCAAGGACGTGGACATGCACACCGTGCCACCGGTCACCGGAATGCTCACGGTCGAGGAGGGCGCCGCGATCGAGCCCGAGGTGGACCTGTCCGGCTACTGGGTCGACGGCGACGTCGTCCGGCTCGGCGAGGTGCGCATCGGCGCGGACGCCGTCGTGGGCGCCCGCTCTACGCTCCTGCCGGGCGCCCGGGTCGGCGCCGGGGCGCACGTCGAGGCCGGGTCCACCGTCGCCGGGCGGGTGCGCGGCGGCCAGCGCCACGCCGGCTCCCCCGCCGTCAAGGTGGGCAAGGTGAAGTCCCGCGGCCCCGCCGAGGCGCCGCGGGAGACCCCGGGCTGGCGCCTGATGGCGACCGTCCTCTCGACCCTCATCTCCCTCCTGCCGCTCGTCTCCGCCGCCGCGGCGGCGGCGGTGGCCGCGTGGTCGCTGACCTGGTGGCCGCCGGCCCCGGAGGCGGGACCGCTGGCCGCCGTCGGGACCACCGCGGCGCGCCTGCTGGCCGCGAGCCCCCTGGTGGCCGGCGTGTGGTTCCTGACCCAGATGCTGCTCGTGCTCGTCACGGTGCGCCTGCTCGCGCTCGGCATCACGGAGGGGCACCACCCCGTGCGCTCCCGGGTCGGCTGGCAGGTGTGGGCCACCGAGCGCGTCCTCGACGCCGCCCGCGACCAGCTCTTCCCGATCTACGCCTCCCGCTTCACGCCGACGTGGCTGCGCCTGCTGGGCGCCGAGGTGGGCCGCGGCGTCGAGGCCTCCACCGTGGTGCTCGTGCCGTGCATGACCCGCGTGGGCGACGGCGCGTTCCTCGCCGACGACACGATGGTCTCCTCCTACTCCCTCGACGGCGGGTGGATGCACGTGGCCCCCGCGAAGGTCGGCAAGCGCTCGTTCGTGGGCAACTCCGGCATGGTGCCCGGCGGCCGCACCCTGCGCCGCGACTCGCTCGTGGCGGTGCTGTCCACCACCCCGGCCAAGACCAAGGCGGGCACCTCCTGGATGGGCTCCCCGCCCGTGCGGCTGCGGCGCAACGAGGTCACCGCGGACGCCTCCCTCACCTACGACCCGCCGGCCCGGCTCAAGGCCGCCCGCACCGCCTGGGAGCTGCTGCGCGCGATCCCGGTGTGGCTGCACGTGGCCCTGTCCATCGCCGTCGGCGCGACGCTGGCCGCCCTCATCGCGGTCGGCACGTGGGTGCTGGCCTTCGTCCTGGGCGGCGTCGTCCTGCTCGCGGCCGGCGCGGTCGCGGCGGGCCTGACCGTGCTCGCCAAGCGGGTCTTCGTCGGCCGGATCCGCGCGGGCGAGCACCCGCTGTGGTCCTCGTTCATCTGGCGCAACGAGGTCGCGGACACCTTCACCGAGTTCCTCGCCGCCCCGTGGTTCAGCCGGGCCGCGGCCGGCACCCCCGCCCTGGTCTGGTTCCTGCGCGCGATGGGCGCCCGCATCGGCCACGGCGCCTGGGTCGAGTCCTACTGGCTGCCCGAGGCCGACCTCGTGGAGCTCGGCGACGGCGCCACCGTGAACCGCGGCTGCGTCGTCCAGACCCACCTGTTCCACGACCGCGTGATGTCCCTGGACGCCGTCGTCCTGGAGGACGGCGCCACCCTCGGCCCCCACTCCGTGGTGCTGCCCGCCGCTCGCCTGGGCCACGGCACCACCGTCGGCGCCGGGTCCCTCGTGATGCGCGGCGAGGAGCTGCCCGCCGGCACGTGGTGGCTCGGCAACCCGGTCTCCCCGTGGCGTCGTCCCGACGGCGACCCCGCCGCCGCGGCCACCCCCTCCCGAGAGGAAGCATGAGCACCGATCCCTACGTCCCGGGCGTCGGCACCGACGCCGCCACCATCGAGCACATCGTGCTGGACCTCGACGTGCGCCTGGCCGCGAACCGGGTCTCCGGCACCGCCGTCCTGCGCGTGCGCCTGACGAAGCAGAGCCGCCGCATCGAGCTGGACCTGCACCGGCTGCGCGTCTCCCGGGTGGACGCCGTCGTCGACGGCCGCGCCATCGCCTCCTCGTTCACCCAGCCGGGCCGCGCCCCGAGCCGCCTCGTCGTCGACCTGGGCGAGAGCCGGCCGGAGGGCACGCTCGTGGAGCTCACCGTGGTCTACGCGGGCACGCCCACGCTGCGGCGCAGCCCGTGGGGCACCATCGGCTGGGAGGAGCTCACGGACGGCGTGCTCGTGGCGGGGCAGCCCCACGGCGCCTCCACGTGGCTGCCGTGCGTGGACTCCCCCACCTCGCGCTCGACGGCGGAGATCACCCTCACCTGCGATGCGGGCTACCTGCCCGTCGCCAACGGCGTGGGCGCACCCGTGCGCACGCGCGGCTCGCGGGTCACGTGGCGGTGGCGGCTCGACCAGCCCGTGCCCGCCTACCTGCTCAGCGTGCAGATCGGCCGCTACCGGCTCGTGGACGCCGCCCCTCCCGCCGAGGGCCTGCCGCCGCTGCGCCTCGTGGTCTCCCCGCGGACCGAGCAGCGGGCCCGCCGGGCCCTCGCCCCCCAGCCGGCCATGATGGCCACGTTCATCGACGCCTACGGGCCGTACCCGTTCGAGGACTACACCGCGGTCGTGGCCGACGAGGAGCTCGAGATCCCGCTCGAGGCCGCGGGCATGTCCCTGTTCGGCACCAACCACCTGGACGGCTCGTGGGAGTCCGAGCGGCTGATCGCCCACGAGATGTCCCACCAGTGGTTCGGCAACGCCGTGACCCTGGGCCGATGGTCCGACCTGTGGCTGCACGAGGGCTTCGCCTGCTGGTCCGAGTGGCTGTGGGCCGAGGCCTCGGGGCGGTCCAGCATCACCTCGATGGCGCGGCGGGCCTGGCAGAAGCTGGCCGCGCACCCGGTGGAGCAGGCGCTGGCCGAGCCCGGGCCGGAGGAGATGTTCGAGGACTGGGTGTACAAGCGCGGCGCGCTCACCGTGGAGGCGCTGCGGCACCTGCTCGGCGCGGACCTCTTCGGCTCCATGCTGCGCGCCTGGGTGCGGGAGCACCGGTTCGGCACCGTCGACTCCCTGGGGCTGCGCACGCACGTGCACGCGTGGGCCCCGCACGCCGGGGTGAGCCGGGCACAGGTGGACGAGCTCTTCGACGCGTGGACGCTGCGGCCCGCCCTGCCGCCGTTCCCGGGCTGACCCGGCCGCACGGTCGACTCAGCGGCCCCGCCGCGCCAGCGCCCCGACGAGACCGCCCGGCAGCCGGTCGGTGAGGTCCACCAGCAGGACGTCGGCCGGCACGGTCAGCGCGTCGACGGCGGCGGGGTCGCCCGTGAAGCCGGTGCCGGCGGCCTTCACGAGCGCCTCCTTGCGCGTCCACAGCCGGGCCCGCGCGGCGGGCCTCTCGGGGGCGGGAAGGTCCCGCACCCGGGCGCGCTCCGCCGTCGAGAAGCCCACCCCGCCCAGGCCGTCCTCGTCCGCGAAGGCCGCGGCGTCCGCCCGCTCGACGTCCACCCCGAGGCCGAGCCCGTCGGCGGGCCGCGCCGGCGCCCACCACGCCCCGATCCGCGCCCGGCCCTCGACCCCGGGCATCCGGACGCGCGTGAACGAGACGAGGGCGACCCGGCCGGGGGGCAGGCCGGTCAGTGCGGGGATGCCGTGCGCGGCCGAACCGCAGCGCGGGCAGGCGTGCCGGAGCCCGAGCGACCCCACCGGGACGCCCCAGGCCGCCGTCAGGGCGGTGCGCACCTGACCGAGCAGCGCGGAGACGGCGTCGGCCGCCCCCGCCGAGGTGGGGACGGCCGATGTCAGGCCCCACGGGCCGGTCGCGGCGGACACGGTCAGCGCTGGACCGCCCCGTGCCGCTGCGCCGCGAGCGCGGTGGCCGCGGCGCGGGCCTCGGAGGCCTCCTCCGCGGTGAGCGTGCGGTCGGGGGCGCGGAAGCGCAGGGAGAACGCGAGGGACTTCCGCCCCTCCGGCACGCCCGCGCCCCGGTAGACGTCGAACAGCTCGACGGCCTCGAGCAGCTCCCCGGCGCCCTCGGCGAGGGTCGCGCGCACGTCTCCGGCGACGACGGCCTCGTCCACCACGAGCGCCACATCCTGCGTGCTCACGGGGAACGTGGACAGCGGTGCGGCGACCACGGTCTCGGGGGCCGCGGCGCACAGCGCGTCCAGGTCCAGCTCCCACACGCTCGTGCGGGCGGGCAGGTCCTCGGCCTCGAGCCACTGCGGGTGCAGCTCGCCGGCCACGCCCACCACCCGGTCCCCGTGCTCGGTCACGACGACGAGCTCGGCCACCCGGCCCGGGTGGAAGGCGTGGTGCCGGCCCTGCCGGACGGTCAGCTCGACGCCGAGGACGTCGGCCACGTCGAGGGCTCCGGCGACCGCGTCCTGCCAGTCCACCGGGCGGGGGGTGTGGTCCGGCCCGGGCGCCGAGTCGTGCCCGGCGTACAGGCCGGCCACGTGCCACGGCTGGGCGGGGATGCCGGCCTCGAGGTCGGCGAGGACCTCGGCGGAGGGGTGGACCGCGCGCGGGGGGATCGTCGCCGAGCCCAGCTGCGCGCCGGGCAGGAAGACCAGCCCCATCTCGTACAGCGCCAGGTCGCGGAAGCCGCGGCCGAGGTTGCGGCGCGCGGTCTCGACGAGGCCCGGCAGCAGCGACAGGCGCAGGTGCCGGTACTGGGAGGCGATCGGATTGGCCAGGGCCACCATCGCCAGGGCCTGGCCCTGCGCGTCCGAGTCCGCCCCGAAACGCCGGTTCTGCTCTTCGGAGACGAACGGGTAGGCGAGCACCTCGGTGAGACCCGCGGCCGCGAGCGCGGCAGACACGCGGCGACGCTGGGCCTGGCGGCGGGTGAAGCCGCGGCCCGGCGGGGCCACGGGCACCACGGAGGGGATCGCGTCGTAGCCGCGCAGGCGCGCGACCTCCTCGGCGAGGTCCTCGGGGATGCGCAGGTCCGTGCGCCACGACGGGGCGGTCACGGTCAGCCGCGGGGCGGCGCCGTCGGCGGCCTCGGCGACGGTCACCTCGGCGCCCAGGGCGCGCAGCGTCTCCACGACCTCGTCGGTCGTGTACGCCACGCCCACCAGGGCGGAGGGGAAGTCGGCGGCCATCTCGACGACGGCCGGCTGCGGCCGCGTCCCGACGTCGGTGACCCCGGGCTCGGCGGTGCCGCCGGCGAGCTCGACGAGCAGCTGGACGGCCCGCTCGGCCGCCTCGTCGGCGACCTCCCAGTCGACGCCGCGCTCGTTGCGCTTCGACGCCTCCGAGGGCAGGCGGTGCCGGCGTCGCGTGCGGGCGATCGACACGGGGTCGAAGTTCGCGGACTCGACCACGATCGTGGTGGTGGCGTCCGTGACCTCGGTGGCGGCCCCGCCCATGACGCCCGCCAGGCCGATGGGGCCGGAGTCGTCCGCGATGAGCAGGTCCTCGGGGTCGAGCTCGCGCTCCTTGCCGTCGAGGGTGGTCAGGGTCTCTCCGGCCCGCGCGCGGCGCACCACGATCTCGCCGGAGAGCGTGTCCGCGTCGTAGAAGTGCAGGGGCTGGCCCAGCTCCCACATCACGTAGTTGGAGATGTCCACCGGCAGGGAGATGGTGCGGATGCCGGCCAGGCGCAGGCGCGCGGCCAGCCACGGCGGGGTCGGACGGGTCGCGTCCACGCCGGAGACCGTGCGGGCGACGAAGCGGGTGGCCCCGGGCTCGCCGTGGATCGGCGCGTCGTCGTCGATCCGGACGGCCGGGCCGGCGTCGTCGGCCGCGGGCGGGTGGACGGCGGCGGCCGGGTCCGTGAAGGGCACGCCGGTGGCGTGCGCGTACTCGCGCGCGACACCGCGCATCGAGAACGCGTAGCCGCGGTCGGGCGTCACGTTGATCTCGGCGGCCTCGCCGTGCAGGTCCAGGACGTCCCGGGCGTCGGTGCCCGGCTCGGGGTCGAGCCCGAGGTCGCCGAGCACGATGATCCCGTCCGTGCCGTCGTCGCCCATGCCCAGCTCCGTGCTGGAGGCGATCATGCCGGCCGAGACGTGGCCGTAGGTCTTACGGGGGCTGATGCGGAAGTCGCCGGGCAGCACCGCGCCGGGCAGGGTCACGACGACCTTGTCCCCGACCTCGAAGTTGTGGGCGCCGCACACGATGCCCTGCACGCCGGAGGGCTCGATGCCCTCGCCGGTGAGCGGCTGGGCGGCGCCCTCGGGCACCACCCGCACGGAGCACCAGTTGATGGTCTTGCCGTTCTTCTGCGGCTCGGGCTCCTTGGAGAGCACCTGCCCGACGACGATCGGGCCCTGCAGCTCGGCGGCCGGACGGTGGACGTCCTCCTCCTCGAGGCCGACGCGGACGAGGTCGGCCATCACGTCCTCGGCACGGTGCTCCGCGGGCACGGGGACGAACTCCCGCAGCCAGTCCAGGGGGATGCGCATGGATCAGACCTCCATTCCGAAGTGCTGGGAGAAGCGGACGTCGCCCTCGATCATGTCGTGCATGTCCGGGACCTCGTTGCGGAACATGAGCGTGCGCTCCACGCCCATGCCGAACGCGAAACCGGAGTACTCCTCCGGGTCCAGGCCCGCGGCGCGCAGCACGTTCGGGTGCACCATGCCGCAGCCGCCCCACTCGATCCAGCGGGGCCCGCCCTTGGCGCCGGGGTGCCAGATGTCCAGCTCGGCGCTGGGCTCGGTGAACGGGAAGAAGTTCGGGCGCAGGCGGATGGCCGCCTCGGCCCCGAACATCTGGCGGGCGAAGTACTCGAGGGTGCCGCGCAGGTGGGCCATCGTCAGGCCCTTGTCCACGGCCAGACCCTCGAACTGGTGGAACACCGGGGTGTGCGTGGCGTCCAGCTCGTCCGTGCGGAAGGTGCGGCCCGGGCACAGCACGTAGGTGGGGGCGCCCCGCTCGAGCAGGGAGCGCATCTGCACCGGGGAGGTGTGGGTGCGCAGCAGCAGGTGGGCCTCGGCCGGGGCCACGAAGAAGGTGTCCTGCATCTCGCGGGCCGGATGGTCCGGCGCGAAGTTGAGGGAGTCGAAGTTGAACCACTCGGACTCGAGCTCGGGGCCCTCCGCGATCTCCCAGCCCATGCCGACGAAGATCTCCGAGACACGGTCCATCGTCAGCGAGAGCGGGTGACGGGCTCCGACGCGGCGGCGACGGACCGCGGTGGTCACGTCCACCGTCTCCTCGCGCAGGATCCGCGCGGCCTGCTCCGCCTCGAGCACCTCGGTGCGGGCGGCCAGGGCCTTGCCCAGGCGGCCGCGTGCGGCGCCCATGAGCTTGCCGGCCTCCGCCTTGCGCTCCTTGGGCAGGGCGCCGATCGCCTTGTTCGCGAGAGTCAGGGGGGCCCGGTCGCCGGTGTGGGCCAGACGGGCGGCCTTGAGCTCATCGAGGTCGGCCGCGGCCTCATATGCGGCGAGCGCGGCCTGCACGGCGGCCTCCACCGCCTCCGCGTCCACGGGGGAGATCTCCGCCACGGGCGCGACGGGCTCCGCGCCGGTCTCGGGGCTGGGTGTCATCAGGGCAACGACCTTCGCATGGGGGACGGTGGGACGCCCGTCAGTCTAGTGTCCGCCCCGGACGCGCCCGGCCTAGGCTGAGGCGCATGACCGCCCCGGACTCCCTCGACGGCACCGACCCGCTGCTGCGGGGCGTGCGCCTGGACGCGCAGACCCGCTGCGCCCATCACGCCACGGCGCGGGACGTCGTCGCCCTGCGCTTCGCCTGCTGCCCCGCGTACTGGTCCTGCCACCGCTGCCACGCGGAGCTCGCCGACCACCCGGCCGTGCCGGTGCCGGCCGGCGACTTCGATCGGCCGCACGTGCTGTGCGGGGTGTGCCGCACCGAGCTGAGCGTGACCGCCTACCTCGCCCTCGAGGCCGCCGCCGATCCCGCGTGCCCGGCCTGCGGGGCGCCGTTCAACCCGGGCTGCGCCGCCCATGCCCCGCTCTACTTCGACGTCCCCGCGTCCGGGTCCCCCGCCGGTGACGCCGATCCCGCGGCGCAGCCATGACCGCCGCCCCCTCCCGGCCGTCGCCTCCGGCGCACGTGCGGGCGCGCGGGCTGTGGAACCTGCTGAACCTGGCGACGCCGCTGGGGCTGGTGGGCGCCGTCGTCGCCGGCTGCGCGCTGCGGCCCGGACCGCACGGGCTGATCGAGGCCCGCGGCTGGGCGCACCGGTTCCCGGGCGGGGCCGCGTTCACGGTCGGCGACGTCGTGTTCACCCGCCCCGGCCTGCGCATGACGCCCGCGCTGTGGCGGCACGAGGCCGGCCATGCGGACCAGTACGCCCTCCTGCTGGGTCTGCCCTTCCTTCCGGCGTACGCGCTGGCGGCGGCGTGGTCGACGTGGCGGACCGGGGATCCGGCGTCGCGCAACGTCTTCGAACGACGCGCGGGCCTGGCCCTGGGCGGCTACGTCGAGCGGCCCGTGGTCCGCGGCCTGCGGCGCCGCCGCTGACGGGCACGGGCGGTCGCGCCGACACGGACCCGGGGTCCGGAGGTCAGTGCAGGGTGCCGCCGGGGACGTCGAGGTCGCGGCCGCCGGCCAGCGCCGTCAGGGCGGCCTCGGCCACCGCGCGCGCCAGGTCGGCCGCGGGCAGGGCCGGGGTGTCCGGCGTCGGGCGGTGCTCGGTGTCCCACGGCACGTGGATGAAGCCGGCGGCTCGGGCGGTGCCGGGGGCGTCGAGGAGCGAGTACATGACGTGGTTGCACACGAAAGCGCCCGCGGACAGGGACGGCTCCGCGGCGACGCCGGCCGCCCGGATCGCGGCGACGGCACGCTTGGCGGGCAGGGTGGCGAACAGGGCCGCGGGCCCGTCGGCGCGCACGGGCCGGTCCACGGGCTGGTCCCCCGCGTTGTCCGGGATCCGGGCGTCCTGCAGGTTCACGGCCACCCGCTCGACCCGGACGGCCGCCGTGCCGCCGGCCAGCCCGACGGCGATCACCGCCTCCGGCCGGACCCGGTCGAGGGCCGCGGTCAGGGCAGGCCCGGCCGCGCCGAACGCGCACGGCAGCTCGACCGCCTCGGCCGTCACACCCCGGTCCGCCAGGATGCCCACGGCGTCCCGTGCGGCGGCAATCGACGGGTTGTGGACGTCGCCGCCGAAGGGCTCGAAGCCCGTGAGCAGGAGGCGGGCGGCCGGGACGGGTGCACGGGAGCTCATGGCGACCACGGTAGGCGCGTCTCGGCACCCGCGCCACACCCGGACTCGAACACGCTTGCGGGTCGATTCGAACATGTGTTCTACTTCTGGCCATGCGATGGGAAGCGCAGACCCTGCGGTCCGAGGGCGGAGCCCAGCGGGCGACGGCCGGCACACCGGCCGGCTCCGCCGCCCTGCTGCCGCTCTCGGACCTGCAGCGGAGTGTCACCACCCCGGAGTTCGCGGGCGTCACCTTCCATGAGGTGCTCGCCAAGACCGCACTGAACTCGGTGCCGTCCGCCTCGGCCATGCCGTTCCGCTGGACCGTGAACCCGTACCGCGGCTGCACCCACGCCTGCCGGTACTGCTACGCCCGCAGCACCCACACGTTCCTCGAGCTCGACGCCGGGGCCGACTTCGACCGGCAGATCGTCGTGAAGGTCAACGTCGCCGAGGTGCTGCGCGCCGAGCTCGCCCGCCCCACGTGGGGCCGCGAGGCGGTGGCGTTGGGGACGAACACGGACCCGTACCAGCGGGCCGAGGGCCGCTACGCGCTGATGCCCGGGATCATCCGGGCCCTGGCCGATTCCGGCACCCCGTTCTCCGTGCTGACCAAGGGGACCCTGCTCGCGCGGGATGTGCCCCTGCTGCAGGCGGCCTCGCGCCAGGTGCCCGTGCAGGTCTCGCTGTCCCTGGCGATGCTCGACCCCGCCATCGCCGCCGCGGTCGAGCCGGGCACACCGTCGCCGACCGCCCGCCTGCGCCTGATCGAGCGGCTCGCCGCCGCGGGTGCGGACGTCACCGTCATGGCCATGCCCCTGCTGCCGTGGCTCACGGACGGGGACCGCGAGATCGACGCCCTCATGCGCGCGCTGGCGGACGCCGGAGCCGCGCGCGTCATGCCGGGCGCCCTGCACCTGCGGCCGGGCGCGAAGGAGTGGTACCTGGCCTGGATCCGCCGGGAGCACCCGGATCTGCTGGCCGGCTACGAGCAGTTGTACGCCCGGTCCGCCTACGCGCCCGAGTCGTACCGCCGCATGCTCACCCGGGTGGCCGGGGAGGCCGCCGCACGGCACGGCCTGGCCCGCGGCGGCGCCCACGGCATCCGGCGCGAGGACGGTCCCACGGCCCGGCGCCGGCCGGCGTCCCGGCCCTCCGCTCCGGCGGCGCAGCCCGCGCTGTTCTGACCGGTCCGCGGGGCGCGGCCGGCCGCGTGTCGACTCAGCGCCCCGCGGAGAACGCCGTGGCGGCGCCACGGAGCACCTCGGCCACGATCGGCCGGTCCGCCGGGATCCAGTCCAGGTGCCGCACGCCCGGCCCGGCGAGCGGCAGCCACGCCAGCAGGTCGTGGTCCTGGAGGGCTCGGGGTGTCGCTCCCTCCTCCGCCAGGACGCCCCAGAACACCCGCATCCGGGCGCCGTTGGCCAGCTCCCACCCGTCCGGCCCCGGCGCCGCCACCTCGGGGCCGAGCCGCACGGCGACCCCGAGCTCCTCCCGACACTCCCGCAGCAGCGCCTCCTGGGCACCCTCCCCCGGCTCGACCTTGCCCCCGGGGAACTCCCAGAGCCCCCGCAGCGGGGCAGGCGCGCTGCGACGGGCCGCCAGCAGGCGGGTCGGCGCGGCCGCATCGTCGAGCAGCGCGAGCCCCACGACCAGCCGCGGTCGCGCACCGTCCCGGGGCGACGTCGTCGGGCTGGCGGCGGGCGCGGGGCGAGCGGGTGTGGCGGAGGTCATGAGCCCAGGCTAGCGAGGCCCCGCCCCCGGGGACCGGAGTCCGTAGGCTGGGTCGGTGCCCATCCCCACTCCCGCCGCCGACGGCGCCCACGACCGTTCCCCCCGCGCCCCGCGTCCGACGCACCCGGACCCGTCCGTCCCGCCGACCGTGCCCACGGGCCCGGGCGCGCTGCTGGGCGGCCGTCGCGTGCGTCTGCTGCCGGCCATCCTCGCGCTGGCTCTGGGCAGCTTCGCGATCGGCACCACGGAGTTCGCGATGATGGGCCTGCTGCCGCAGGCGGTGGCCGACCTCGGCATCGGTCTCGAGGCCGGCGGCGTGCTCATCTCCATGTACGCGTTGGGCGTCGTGATCGGCGCTCCCCTGCTGGCCGCGTCCTTCGCCCGCGTCGACCGGCGGGTCACGAGCATCGTGCTGATGCTGCTGTTCGTCGTGGGGCACGTGGCCGCGTTCCTCGCCCCGGACATGGGGAGCATGATGGCGGCCCGGTTCGTGTCGGGCCTGCCGCACGGCGCCTACTTCTCCGCGGCCGCCCTGGCCGCGGCGGACCTCGCCGGGCCCGCCCGCCGCGGCCAGGCCGTGGCGTGGGTGATGGCCGGGCTGTCCTTGGCCAACGTGCTGGGCGTGCCGGGCGCGACGGCGCTCGGGCAGGCCGTCGGCTGGCGCTGGATGTTCGTCATCGTGGCGGTCTGCGCGGCCCTGTGCGTCGGGGCGACCGCGTGGCTCGTCCCGTCCGTGCCGGCCCCCGCGGGCGCCTCGGTCGGCCGCGAGCTGCGCGGTCTGGCCTCCGGCCGCCTGTGGGCGACGGTGGCCGTGGGCGTGATCGGCTTCGCCGGCATGTTCGCGCTCTACACCTACATCGCGCCGCTGCTCACGGAGGTCGCGGGCCTCGAGGAACGGTGGGTCCCCGCCGTGCTGGCCCTCTACGGCGTCGGCATGGTGATCGGCACGCTCGTCAGCGGCGCCCTCACGGACCGCGACCCGGTGGGGACCCTGCGCCTGAGCTTCGGGCTCAGCGCGGTCTCGCTGGCCGCCGTGGCGCTGACGGCCTCGTGGGCGCCGGTGATGATCGTGTTCCTCTTCTGCGTGGCCGTCAGCGGCTCCGGGATCGCCCCGTCCCTGCAGGTGCTGCTCGTGGACTCCGCGCCCACCGCGCCCCAGCTGGCCGGTTCGCTCAACCACTCCGCGCTGAACATGGCCAACGCGATGGGCGCGTGGGTCGGGGCGGCCGCGATCGGGGCCGGTGCGTCGCTGCGAACCCCGCCGCTGGTCGGTGCGGGCATCGCCCTGGCGGGCCTGGTGCTGGCGTTCCTGCTCGTGCGCCGCGACGTCGCGGCCCCGCCCGGCGTCCGGGCGGACGACGGCGGCTCGCCCCGCTGAATCTCCCACACGCGGCCGGGGCGAACCTCGTCACGTCGGAGAATCTCGAAAAAGTCGGGGCGCCAGAGGTGGCCCCCCGTGAAAATCCCTTGCTACGTTCCTTCTTGTACGTCAGATTCGCAACCTGAAAGGAATCATCATCATGGGCATCATTGCTTGGATCGTTCTCGGCCTCATCGCGGGCGCCATCGCCCGCCTCATCCTCCCGGGCCACCAGGGTTCCGGCTGGCTGGGCGCCCTGATCACCGGCATCCTCGGCGCCCTCCTGGGCGGCTGGATCGGTCGCCTGATGGGCTTCAGCACCAACGACTCGTTCTTCGACCTCGCCACCTGGATCTTCGCGATCATCGGCGGCGTCATCGTGGCCTTCATCTGGCAGGCCATCACCGCTCGCCGCACCGGCACCCGTGCCTGAGTGAGCTGAGCGGCCCGGTTTCGACCCGGGAACGCGCAGAAGGGGCGGGGATCCGCGTGGATCCCCGCCCCTTCTGCGCGTCCGGACGGCCCGCGCCGCCTCGCCCGCGGCGTCAGCCGGCGCGCCGTGCCCCCGCCATCGCGGACGAGTACAGGCACACCGTGGCGGCGGTCCCCACGTTCAGGGACTCCGCGGCCCCGTACAGCGGCACCGCCACCCGGCGGTCCGCCAGCGCGAGCTCGCCGTCGTCCAGGCCCTGGGCCTCGTTGCCGAACAGCCACGCGGTCGGCGCGGCGACCACGCCGGGGGCGAGGGCGTCGAGCCGGTCCGAGCCGTAGCCGTCGGCGGCCCACACCTGGAGACCTGCGGCCCGGGCTGCGGCCGCGGCCGCCTCTGCGGGGACGGCGGTGACCACGGGCAGGTGGAACAGCGACCCGGCGGTGGACCGGACCACCTTGGGATTGAACGGGTCGACGGAGCCCGGCGTGAGGACCACCGCGTCCGCCCCGGCCGCGTCCGCGGCCCGGATGACGGTGCCGGCGTTCCCCGGGTCCTGCACGCGGCACAGCACGGCGGCCAGACGCGCCTCCCCGAGGGCCGCTTCGACGGCCTGCGGCTGCGGCATCCGCGCCACGGCGACGATGTCCTGCCCCGTCACGGCGTCGGCCATGGCGGTGAGCACTTCGTCGCTGGCCTCCCGCACCAGGACGCGCTCACCACCCGGCGTCGGCCGGTCCCGGGCGCGCGTCACGAGCTCGGCCAGCGCGGGGTCCCGGTCCACGAGTCCGACGGACGCGTACACCTGGGTCAGCACCTGCCCCGCGCGCCACTGCTCCGCGGCGGCCGCCGGCCCCTCCCCCAGGTGGGCGCGCAAGGCCTCGCGGCAGGCCTGCGGCCCCTCGACGAGGAACGTGCCCGTCCGGCGTCGGGCGGAGCGGCCCGCCAGGGCTGCCACCGCGCGCACGCGCTCGGCGCGGGGATGGGTCATCGGCTCGGCGTGCGGGGTCATGGGGTCTTTCTGGTCGGGGCTCGGCTGCGGGTGTGCAGACGCCGACGGGGCGGGCCTCGGTGGAGGACCCGCCCCGTCGGCGGTGGTGTTCACGCCTGGGGCGTGGTGGGGACCCTCAGGGCCCCGGAGCCGGCTCAGCGGGAGGCGGCGGGGGCGTTCACGTCCGCGGGCAGCGCCTCGCGGGCGGTCTTCACCAGCAGGGCGAAGGTCGCGGCGTCGGAGACGGCGATCTCGGCCAGCATGCGGCGGTCCACCTCGACGCCGGCCAGCTTGAGGCCCTGCATGAAGCGGTTGTAGGTCATGCCGTTGGCGCGGGCGGCCGCGTTGATGCGGGTGATCCACAGGCGACGGAAGTCACCCTTGCGCTTGTGGCGGTGCTGGTAGTTGTAGGTGAACGAGTGGAGCATCTGCTCCTTCGCCTTGCGGTACAGGCGAGACCGCTGGCCGCGGTAGCCGGAGGCGCGCTCCAGCATGGTCCGACGCTTCTTGTGGGCGTTCACTGCCCGCTTCACACGTGCCACGTGCGTACTCCAATCTGTGTGGTCCCCGGGGCGCGCACTGGCGCGTCACGGCCGAGGAGGAAGGGGTTCCGGCGAGGCCGGAGGGGGTGTCAGATGCCGAGCATCCGCTTGATCTGCTTGATGCTGCCCTTGGAGACGAGCTGGTCGCCCTTGAGACGGCGAGTCAGGCGCGAGGACTTGTGCTCCAGGTAGTGGCGGCGGTTCGCCTGCTGGCGCATGATCTTGCCGGAGCCGGTCACGCGGAAGCGCTTCTTGGCACCGCTGTGGGTCTTCATCTTCGGCATGGCTGCCGTTCTCCTTCACTCATCGCTGCCGTGCGCGGCGCGCACGGCAGTGCTGGTCACCCCGGTCCGTGCGGACCGGGCTGGTCTGTGGCGACCCCGGGGGGTCAGGCCCGAGGACCGGGCTTGGGGGCACCGCCGCGGGGGGCGGCGGGCTTGGGCGGGGCCGGCATCGGCTTGGCCGCCGGCTTCGGAGCCGACGACGGCGCGGCCGGCTTGGCGGCGGACCGCGGCTTCGGCGTGGCAGCCGGCGCAGCCGAGGACTGCGGCTTCGGCGTCGCGGCCGGCTTCGCGGCCGGGCGGGGAGCCGCCGGGGCCGGGGTCTTCGGCGCCTGCTTCGTCTCGGCCGGGACCGCGGAGGCGTTCTCCTGCGTCCGGGCCGCCATGGCCTTCAGCTGCTCGGGGAACGCGTCCCCGACCGAATTCCGCACCGGGGCGGAGTCGGACGCCGCCTTCTGCGCGGCGCGCTCCTTGGCCTCGCGGGCGGCCTGGTCGCGACGCGAACCGCCGCCCTGACGCTCGCGGTGGCTCTCGGCCGAGTTCTTGCGCTGGTCCGCGCGCGCATCGGCCTTGGTGCGCAGCGGGCCGACCACCATCACCATGTTGCGGCCGTCCTGGCGCGGCTGCGATTCGACGGTGCCCAGCTCGGCGACGTCCTCGGCGAACTGCTGCAGCAGCTTGATGCCGAGCTCGGGACGCTGCTGCTCACGGCCGCGGAACTGGATGATGGCCTTGACCTTGTCGCCCTGGCTCAGGAACTTCTTGGCGTGGCCGGTCTTTGTCTCGTAGTCGTGCTTGTCGATCTTCAGGCGGAAGCGGACCTCCTTGAGGACCGTGTTCACCTGGTTCTTGCGCGACTCGCGGGCCTTCACCGCGGCCTCGTACTTGTACTTGCCGAAATCCATCAGCTTGCACACCGGAGGCTTGGCCGTGGGGGCCACCTCCACGAGATCCAGGTCCGCCTCGGCGGCGAGCCGGAGGGCGTCCTCGACGCGGACGATGCCGACCTGTTCGCCGTTCGGGCCGACCAGGCGGACTTCCGGAACGCGGATACGCTCGTTGATGCGGGGATCGCTGATGGTGGTACTCCTCTGTGCGAGACGACGGGTGATCCCGCGCCCACCGGAGGGGCCCTCGGAAACGAGGAAGGCCTCCCCTGCGCGGACGCAGACGGAGGCCTCGACACGGTCCCGTCGGACGGGACCCTCGGTGCGGGCTGCACGCCACGACGCGGCGGTCCCGACCGGCGACCCGGCAACTCGGCCCGGGGCGAACCGGACATCCTGCTGACGCGGGTGGGAGAGAGGCCTCCACTTTGATGCTCCTGGCCCGTGCACGCCTGCCCCGGGGTCACCGGGTGACGAGGACGTGCGCGGACCACGAGTGGTCTATGGGAAGCTTACCACCATGACAGACGAACGTCAGGCCCAGGACGCCACCCCCATGGACGCCCCCGCCGAGATCCGCGACATCCACGAGGTCCCCGCCGTCGAGGTCATCACGACCACCGCCGTGCACCTGATGACCGCCGCCGCCGTCAAGTGCGGCCTGGCCGACTCCCCCGACGCCCGCGAGCTCATCGATCTCGACGAGGCCCGCAAGCTCATCACCGCCCTCGCCGGGCTGGTCACGGCCGCGGCCCCCGAGATCGGCAGCCAGCACGCCGGCCCGCTGCGCGACGGCCTGCGCTCGCTGCAGCTGGCGTTCCGCGAGGCCTCCCCGTTCCCGGACGCCCCGGGCAAGGGCCCCGGCGAGAAGTTCACCGGCCCGGTGAACTGACCACGCCCCCCGACGACGGCGCGCCCCCGACCGGGGGTGCGCCGTCGTCGTCGGAGCCGGTCTCAGGCGTCCGTCGACGTCTCCGGGGCGGGGGCGAGATGCCGGGTGACCGGCGTCGTGAAGAGGGTGAGCAGCGCGACGCCGGAGACCGCGAGCAGCGGCCCACCCAGAGCAGCGGCGTCCACGCTGAAGAGCCATGAGGACAGGAGCACACCGAAGAGCTGGATCGCGACGGCGGCGCCGCGGCTCCACGCCCGACCGCGCAGCAGGGCGACGGCGGTCGCGAGGATCCACAGGGCGAGCAGCGCGTAGATGACGATCAGCATCACGCGGGCGCCAGCGGGGAGCACCCCGTCCGCCGCATGCACCACCGCGTCCACGGCGAGCCAGAGGAGCGCGCCCGCCTCGAGCCCGAGCGCCGCGGCGACCACGAGGACGGCCGCCGGCAGGCCCCGGCCGGGGCGGGGCGGGACCGTCGTCGCGTCGGCGTCCGACGACTCGGACGGGGCGACGGGGTCGGGGCGGCGGGACTGTGCTGCCATGGGGCCTCTCCTGCGGGACGGCTGCGGGGACGGACGTGTCCCCCACGGTACGCCGGGCAGTGCGTAGGCCACGTCCGCGGCGGCGCCTCGGTCAGGGCATGCTGTGACGAAGGACTCGCGGTGAAGCGCGGTGATGCACCTCATTCACCTCTTGTTCACGCGTGAGGGCCGTGCGAGGATGACACGCGAAAGATTTCCGGGGGCCGCGTTCGCATGAAAGCGGTCCCCGTTGCAATGACCAGGGTCGCCCTCCGTATCGGTCGTGCCGCGCGTCGTCCGCGCCGGCCCCGTGCCCGCCGCCGGCGGAGGCCGTGACCACCGGCGCCCGCGGGCTCCGGCTCTTCCGACAGAAAGTGAGCGGACCGATGGATTGGCGCAGCAAAGCAGCGTGCCTGGACAAGGACCCGGAGCTGTTCTTCCCCGTGGGCAACACCGGCCCCGCCCTCCTGCAGATCGAGGAGGCCAAGGCGGTGTGCCGCTCGTGTGAGGTCGTGGACACGTGCCTGAAGTGGGCCATGGAGTCCGGCCAGGACTCGGGCGTCTGGGGCGGCATGAGCGAGGACGAGCGGCGCGCCATGAAGCGCCGTGCGGCGCGCGCTCGCCGCGCCTCCTGACCCACCCGGACCACCGGCCCCGTCGACCGCGTCGACGGGGCCGTCGTCATGCCCGGCCGGGTTCACGTCAGGGGCAGTCGCAGCACGACGCGCGTGCCGCCGTCGTCGGACCGCTCCCAGCGCAGGGTGCCGCGCAGGTCCCCCTCCACGAGCGAGTGCACGATGCGCAGTCCGAGCCCCGATCCCTCGCCCGCGCGGGGGGACTGCCCCGGCACCCATCCGTCGGGGGCGCCGGGGCCGCCGTCCGTCACGGACACGACCAGCACCGTTCCCGCGGGGGTCGACTCGCGACCGGCGTGCAGACCCACGCAGCCACCGCACGGCGCCGTGCCGTGCTCGACGGCGTTGGCCGCCAGCTCATTGAGCACCAGCGCCAGCGGCGTGGTCACGTGGGAGGGCAGTTCACCGAACTCGCCCGTGACCGCGACCTGCAGCGGCCGCCCGTCCCCGGCTACCTCGACGGCCAGGCGGAACTGCCGCTGCAGCAGACCGTCCACGGGGACCTGGTCCTCGATCTCCTCGCTCAGCGTCTGGTGGACGAGGGCGATCGTGTCCACGCGCTGCATCGCCTGACGCAGCGCACGCTCCGCCTCGGGCGAGGACGTGCGCCGCGCCTGCATGCGCAGCAGCGATCCCACGGTCTGCAGGTTGTTCTTGACGCGGTGGTGGATCTCGCGGATGGTCGCGTCCTTGGTGAGCAGACGCTGCTCCTGGCGGCGCAGCTCGGTCACGTCGCGCAGCAGCAGCAGCGCCCCCTGCCAGCCGTCCGGACCGAGGAGGGGGACGGAGCGCACCGTCAGCGACACCCCGCCGGACTGCACCTCCCGACGTCCGGCACGCCGGCCGGTGAGCACGGCCCACGTCCCCTCGTCGGTGGGCACGCGGGCGGCCTCGGTGCTGGCCAGCACGTCGGTGAGCCGGTGCCCCTCGAGGGTCGAGGCGATGCCCAGCCGGCGCAGGGCGGAGACCGCATTGGGACTGGTGAACTCGGCGACCGAGTCCGGTCCGAGCACGACGAGGCCGTCCCCCACCCGCGGTGTGCCGCCTGCCCAGAGGCCGGAGGGCTCCTCGGGCGCCGGCCAGCGGCCGTGCTGCATCATGTCCAGCAGGGTGCTGGCCGTCCGGCTGTAGTTCTCCTCGATCACCGAGCGCGCCGGCCGGCCGTTCGGGTCCGCGTGCGCGGAGACGACCGCGATGACCCTCCCGGCGCGGACCACCGGCCACAGACGCACCTGCAGCGTGCCGCCCGGGGCCTCGACGGGGCCGGCGCCCTCGGCCCGCTCCCCGCCGTGCCACGTCTGCCCGACGACGGCCCGCAGGTCCGCGCGGGCGCGCGAGCCCACGATGTCGCGGTGGAAGAGGGTGGGAGCGGTGAAGGGCCGGACCTGGGCGAGCGCGACGAACCCTCCGGCCTCGTCGCGGCGGGGCACGGGACACCAGAGCACGAGGTCCGCGAGCGCCAGGTCCGCCACCAGCTGCCAGTCCCCCACGAGCCGCTGCAGCCAGGCGCGGTCCTCGTCTCCGATGTCCGGGTGCGACGTCAGGGGGTCCTGCGCGAGCGAACTGACCATGGGATCAGGGTACGGCGACGTGCCGGGCGGCCCGGGTCCGTGGCGTCGCGGGCGTCGTCGGAGGACGCGGCGGCGATGGTCTGCGAGGGCCGCGTGCGGTGCCGTCCGCGGCGGGCGGGGCGGGCGGGGACACCGGCCAGCGTGGCGAGGGCGCGACGCAGCGGGCTGTTCGGAGCGGCCTCGGCGAGCACCTGGCCGGCGAGCAGCGCGGGGTCCGCGGCGGCCGGGTCCCACGGCAGGAACGCCTCCAGCGGCGTGGCGGGCGAGGCGTAGCGGTTCCAGACGGCCTCGACCTGCCCTCGCGGGGCGACGCCGGCGGCCGCGGGCCGGAGCCGGTTGACCACGACGCGCAGCCGTGCGGCCGGGGCCGCCTCCGCCAGGTCCTCGACCCCGCGGACCAGGCGGGGCAGTGCGACGGCGTCCGGCCCGCCGACCGCGATGACCTCGTCGGCCGCGGCGAGCGCCGCCAGGGTCGCACCGTTGCGCTGTGGGGCGGGCACGTCGAAGGACAGCTCCTCGTCCTGTTCGAGACCGAACCCGACGTCGACGACCACGCGGTCCCACCGTTCCCTGGCGGCCGCGATCAGCGCGGTGACGGCGGCGGGGCGCAGCTCGGGCCACCGGTCCACGCGGGTGAGTCCCGTCAGAACCGTCAGGTCCGCGCCGGCGACGCGGACGCGGACGCCCGCGGCCGTCAGGTCGGCGGCGCCCAGCCGGCCGTGGTCGGCCCGCCGCACGGCCCGCGCCACGCCGGCCGACTCCTCCGTCAGCCCCAGGTGCACACCGACGGCGGGGCCGTACGTGTCCAGGTCGACCAGCAGCGTGTTCCGGCCGGCCACGGCGTGCTCGGCGGCGAGGTTCACGGCGACGGTGGTGCGTCCCGGAGCGCCGGTGGGACCCCACACCACGGTCACCAGGGACTCCCGTGCGGGTCCGGCCGGCTCGCCCTCCTCCGGAGAGGGTGCGGGGTCGGCTCCCTCGTCCGCGGTGGCGGGGCCGGCGTCGGGCGTGACCGTGGCGGGGTCGAGGCCCGGCCCGGCGTCGGCGGGCTCGTCGGCGTTG
This sequence comes from Micrococcus sp. 140720015-1, assembly GCF_053627595.1. Taxonomy (NCBI): domain Bacteria; kingdom Bacillati; phylum Actinomycetota; class Actinomycetes; order Micrococcales; family Micrococcaceae; genus Micrococcus; species Micrococcus sp. 140720015-1. The sequence continues at coordinate 653,348 of NZ_JBSEYC010000001.1, read as the reverse complement.
CGCCAGGGGTCCGTGAGGCCGGGCATCTCGTCCCCGCCGATCGTCTCCAGGGTGATCGGCAGGTCGTCGAGGTCCTCGGCGTGATCCAGGGCGTGGTCGGCGTCCTCCCCGTGCGAGGTCTCCGCCCGGCGGCCCTCCGCCGCCGCGCTCGCGGACTCCACGACGACGGCCGCGATCTGCTCGGGGTCGGCGTCGGCGCGCACGCAGGGCACCCCCATGCCCCGGAGGCGACGCCGCTCGGCACGGACCTCGCTGAGCGCCGCCACGCCCACGGGTCGGGGCAGCCGGGCCGTCTCCTCCAGGAAGGCGGCGGTGAGGGACTCGGTGCCCCCGGCCACGAGGACCGCGTCCACGAGACCGGAGCGGGCGATCGCGAGCAGCTCGGCGAGGTCCTCGGCCCGGCGGAGGACCGTGATGTCCGTCTGGTGCCGCTCGAGCGGGCCGATGTGGTCCAGACCCGGCTGGACGGTGGTGGCCAGGGCGATGCGCACGGTCAGCGCACCCCGTGGGCCGGCACGAGGGTGACCCGCGCGTCCTTGACCTTCGCGTCCACGATGCGCGGCAGGGTCTCCTCCGGCGCCAGCAGCTGCACCCGGGTGGTGCCCGAGCCGCCGAGGCCGTTCTGCTCCGCCGTGACCTCGGAGATCTCGAGCGCCTCGGCCAGCCGGGCCGGGTCCGCATGGCCGCGGCCGCCCTCCGCGGGCATGGCCACCCAGACGTCCACACGGTCTCCCACGCCCACGCCGGACGGCAGCGGCTCGTCCAGGGCCACGCCGACGGGGCGGCGGCCGTCCGGGTCCGCGTCCACCAGCGCCGCCGCCGGCACCAGCTCGCCGGCCCGGACCGTTCCGGAGACCATCCGCCCCTCGGGAGCCGGGGCCTCGGCGCTGAGGTACCGCTCGCCGGCCTCGCTGAGGTTCACCTCCACGGCGCGCAGGTCCCCGGCCGCGATGGGCGTGCCCGGGGGAAGGTCCTCCGCGGCCGCCCAGTACCCGGCGGTCCGCTGGGAGGAGGCGACCAGCGCCACCACGCCGGCGATCGAGGCGAGGACGAGCACGAGACCGACGAGGAGCCGGGGATCCCGCCAGCGGGGCCGGCGCAGACGGCCGCCCTCGGCGGACGCGGACATGGTCGTGGACACCGGATGTTCCCCCCTTCGGACCGGCCTCGCGGGCCGCCGCGGCCCCGGCACCCCGTCGGTGTCGGCCCCTCCGCGCTGCGCCCAGAGTAACCACTGGGTCCGTGGATCGCCGGATCCGCCGCGTACGCTGTGGAAAAGTGTCGCCTCCGGGTGTTCCCGGGGTTGAATGGGTCGACGTCGTGGGCCGCCCGCGACCGTCCTGGACGCCTCGACCGAAGGAGCACCGTGCAGCGCTTTCTCACCCTGACCGACGTCGCGGAGACCCTGAACATCTCCGGTCAGGCCGCCCGCGCCCTGGTCCGCTCGGGTGAGCTGCAGGCCATCCAGGTCGGGGGCCGCGGCCAGTGGCGCATCGAGGTGTCCTGGCTCGAGGACTACGTGGAGCGTCAGAAGGAAGTGACGCGCGCCCGCGTCCGCGAGTGGACCGAGGCGGACGCGAAGGCCCGCTGAGCCCACACGGTCCGCTCAGGCGGGGCGCAGCGCGGTCCGGACCGTCCCCAGCGCCCCGAACGGGATGACGAGCCGCCCGCGGACGGCCGCGGCCCGCCGGGCCTCGTCCCGCGGATGGCGGGCGATGTCGAGGTGGTCGCCGCCGACCCGGTCCACGGTGCCCTCCGCCAGTGCGGCGCCGAGGCGCCCCGTCACCGCCACCGGCCAGCGCGTCCGCGCGATGCCGCGCAGCACCGTCCCCCAGCCGGCCGCGGCGAGCTCGGGCGCGAGCGCGGCCCGGGTCAGGTCGGCCTCCACGGCCGCCACGCAGTCCACCGCGACGATCGCCGATCCCGAGCCGTCGACGTGCACGCCGACCCAGCCCTGGCCCACCGTGTGCACCACACCGTCCACGACCTCGCCCCAGGCCAGGTGGAGCCGGACCTGCCGCCCTCTGGCGCCGCGCAGGCGGTCCGCCAGGGACAGCGCCATCCACTCCGCTCGGGTCAGCTCCGCGGCCTCGGCCACCGTCTCCTGCCAGCCGAGGTCGACCCAGTGCGCCTCCAGGTCGTCGAAGAGCCCGTTCCACCGCATGCGCTCAGCATAGGAGGCTCAGCGCCGGGTGACGGTCATCATCAAACATCATCAAACATCACTCTTGACACCCATCCGGCCGTGCAGTTCACTGTGGTCATCATCACCGGCCTGATCGCGGGATCGCGGCCGGACGGACGCACAGGAGGGGAATCCATGGAGCGCTCGACATCACCGGCCGGCCCGGCCCCGACCCGTCCGGTCGACGCGGCGGACGCCGTCGGCCTCATCGTCCTGCTTCTGGCCGGACCCGGTCTGATCGCCTGTGCCGCGGCGCTGCTGCAGACGGGCACCAGCGCGCCGGCGGCGGAACTGACCCGCGTGCTGGGCCTCGGCGCCGGTCTCGCCGGGCTCGGACTGCTCGCGTGGTGGGCGGTGGGCTTGACCGGGCTGGCGCTCGTCGCGCTGGGGCGCCGTGCGGGTCGGCCGGCCTGGGCCCGCCTGGGCCGGAGCCTCACTCCCGCCCTGCTCGGACGCGTGGTCGGCGCCGTCGTCGGTGTCCAGCTGCTCGCGGCACCGGCCGCGTGGGCGGCGGCTCATCCCGTGCCGGACGCCTCCTGGGCCGTGGCCGCGGTCCCCGCGCACGCCACCGACGTCGAGGCCCCGGCGCCGGATGCCGCGTGGACGCCCCGGCCCCCGGCGCCGGCCCCGCCGGGCGCCGGCACCGGCCGTGCGGATCCGGACCACCCCACCGACACCGTCCGGCGCGGCGACTGCCTGTGGCTCCTCGCCGCCGCCGAGCTCGGCCCGGACGCGACGCCCCGAGAGATCGACGCCCGGTGGCGCCGCTGGTATGAGGCCAACCGGCGGGTGATCGGCGACGACCCGCACCTGCTGCTGCCCGGCACCGTGCTGACCTCCCCCGTGTTCGCCCCGCACGCCGGCGTGGACGGACCACGGCCATGACATCCACGACCCTGCACTCCCCCGCTTCGCCTCGTTCTCAGGAGACCGCCATGACCGCCCTCGCCACCCGCCCCCGCACCGCTGCCGCCCGACGCGCCGCCGACACCCTCCTCCATGGGCCCGCCCACAGCCCCACGGTCCTGCCCCGCGGTGAGGAGATCGCCCGGCGCGCCCGCACCGAACAGGGGCGCGAGGAGCTGCGTCGCGTCCGCTCGCTCGCCGCCGTGATCGCCGTCGCCTGCGTCGAGGTCGAGACGGGCCGCCGTGCCCTGCGGGACCTCTCCGCCTGGCTCTCGCCCGAGGTCCTGGACAAGTTGACCCGTCGCATGGAGCTGCTGGGCGCCGTCGCGCCGACCGGGCCCGGTCGACGACCCGCCGCGGCCGTCCCGCCCCGGGCGCCCGCGTCCGCACCCCGCCCGGTGGGCGCTCGCGTGTGCGAGGTCGCACCCGGCCGGGTGGAGGCCAGCGCGACGGTGCTGTGGGAGGGCCGGGCCCGGGCCTTCGCACTCCGACTCGAGCGGCGTCTCAGCCGCTGGAAGGTGACGTCGGTCGAGATCGGCTGAGCCGGATCGTCCCGTCGGACTGACGATCGAGGGCCCGGAGACCTGGAGGTCTGCGGGCCCTCGTCCTGCGTCGTGGCGGGATGCCGGTCAGCCGCGGCGGCCGCGGCGCTCCGCCTGACGGCGGGAGCGGCGGTTCGTGCCCGCCGCGACCGTGGCGCCGGAGTCCGTGCCGCTGCGGGTGACCGCGCTCTGCCCGTCCTCGGACGGACCGGTGAAACGCAGCTGCGCCGGCTGCTGCGGGGCGTCGATGCCCTCCACCGAGATCTGCGGGGCCATCGTCACGGCGCGGGCGTCCTTGACGCCGGGCAGCGACGTCGACGCGGGGGCCGCACTGATCTGCGCCTGGAACAGCGTGCGCACGGCGTCCTCGCGGATGGCGGCGAGCATGTTCTGGAACATCGTGTAGCCCTCGCGCTGGTACTCCACGAGGGGCTCGCGCTGGGCCATCGCGCGCAGCCCGATGCCCTCCTTGAGGTAGTCCATCTCGTAGAGATGCTCCTGCCAGCGGCGCCCGATGGTGGCGAGCACCACGCGACGCTCCGCCTCCCGGAGCGCCTCGGACCCCACCTGCGCCTCCCGGTCCTCGTACGCCAGGAGCGCATCGGAGACGAGTTCGCGCTTGAGGACCTCGGCCTTGAGCCGGCCCCGGCCGCCGACCTCGTCGAGGACGTCCTCCTGCGAGATGCCCACGGGGTAGAGCTCTGCCAGGTCCCGCCACAGCTGGTCGAGGTCCCAGTCGGTGGCGTGGCCCTCCTCGGTGGCCGCGTCCACGATGTTCCCGACGGCGTCCTCCACGAAGCGGCGCACCCGGTCCTGCAGGTCCTCCCCCTCGAGGATGGAACGGCGGTCCGTGTAGATGGCCTCGCGCTGGCGGTTCATCACGTCGTCGTACCTGAGCACGTTCTTGCGCTGCTCGGCGTTGCGCCCCTCGACCTGCGCCTGCGCGTTCTGGATCGCCTTCGAGACGAAGCCGAACTCGAGCGCCATGTCGTCCGGGATCGACGGGCTGTTCATGATCCGCTGGGCCACGCCCGGGTTGAAGTTGCGCATGAGCTCGTCCGTGAGGGAGAGGTAGAACCGGGACTCGCCCGGGTCGCCCTGACGGCCGGACCGACCGCGCAGCTGGTTGTCGATGCGGCGCGAGTCGTGGCGCTCGGTGCCCACCACGTACAGGCCGCCGGCCTCGATGACCGCGCGGTGCGCGTTCTCCACGGCGGCCTCGGCCTGCGCCAGCACCTCGGGCCAGCGGGCCTCGTACGCCTCCGGGTCCTCGGCGGCGTCGAGGCCCAGCTCCTGCATGCGGGCCACCGCCGTGAACTCGGCGTTGCCGCCGAGCATGATGTCGGTGCCGCGGCCGGCCATGTTGGTGGCCACGGTGACGGCGCCCGGGCGGCCGGCCTGCGCCACGATGGCGGCCTCGCGGGCGTGGTTCTTCGCGTTCAGGACCTCGTGGCGGACGCCGCGCTTGGCCAGCAGCGTGGAGAGGTACTCGGACTTCTCCACCGAGGTGGTGCCCACCAGAACGGGTTGGCCCTTCGCGTGCCGCTCGGCGATGTCGTCGACGACGGCGTCGAACTTGACCTTCTCGTTCTTGTACACGACGTCGTTGCGGTCCACGCGCTGTCGCTCCCGGTTCGGCGGGATCACGACGACGCCGAGGCCGTAGGTCGACGTGAACTCGGCGGCCTCCGTCTCGGCGGTGCCCGTCATGCCGGCGAGCTTCTCGTAGCCGCGGAAGTAGTTCTGCAGGGTCACCGTGGCCAGCGTCTGGTTCTCGGGCTTGACCTCCACGCCCTCCTTGGCCTCGATGGCCTGGTGGAGCCCCTCGTTGTAGCGGCGTCCCTTGAGCACGCGGCCCGTGTGCTCGTCGACGATCTGCACCTCGCCGTCGAGGACCACGTAGTCCTTGTCCCGCTTGAACAGCTCCTTGGCCTTGACCGCGTTGTTCAGGAACTGGATGAGCGTGGTGTTCTGCGTCTCGTACAGGTTCGTGATGCCGAGGTGGTCCTCGACCTTCTCGATGCCGGGGCCGAGGATGCCGACGGTGCGCTTCTTGTGGTCCACCTCGTAGTCCGTGTCCGCCTCGAGGCGGCGCACCAGCCGGGCGAACTCGCCGTACCACCGGTTGGCCTCGCCCTGGGCGGGGCCGGAGATGATCAGCGGGGTGCGGGCCTCGTCGATGAGGATCGAGTCCACCTCGTCGACGATCGCGTAGTGGTGCTCACGCTGCACGAGCTCGTCGAGGGACCACGCCATGTTGTCGCGGAGGAAGTCGAAGCCGAACTCGTTGTTCGTGCCGTAGGTGATGTCCGCGGCGTACTGCTCGCGCCGTACGGCCGGGGTCTGACCCGCCACGATGACGCCCGTCTGCATGCCGAGGAAGCGGAACACGCGGCCCATGAGGTCGGCCTGGTAGGAGGCGAGGAAGTCATTGACCGTCACCACGTGCACGCCCCTGCCGGACAGCGCGTTGAGGTAGGCCGGAGCGGTGGCCACGAGGGTCTTGCCCTCGCCGGTCTTCATCTCCGCGATGTTGCCCTGGTGCAGCGCGATGCCGCCGAGCAGCTGGACGTCGTAGTGCCGCTGGCCGAGCGTGCGTCCCGCGGCCTCTCGGACCGCGGCGAACGCCTCCGGCAGGAGCAGGTCCAACGACTCGCCGTCCGCATGCCGGGCCCGGAGCGTGTCCGTCTCGGCACGCAGCTCCGCGTCGCTGAGCGCCCGGAAGTCGTCCTCGAGGAGGTTCACGGCGTCCACCGTGGCCTGCATGCGCTTGAGGACGCGATTGTCCGAGATCTTCAGGACGCGGTCGATGATCGAAGGCACTGGTTCTCTGCTCCCTTGCGGTGTGGCCGGGGCGGGACGGGGTGCCCCTCGCGCTCGGCCGTGGCGCGGTCTCCGGGACAGTGTACGGGCCGAGTCCGGACGGGCCGCGGCGCCCGTCCCGGAGGGGACGGGCGCCGCGGCGTCAGCAGGTCGTGGTCGACGTCGGCGGGGCGGTCAGTCCTCCCGCGCCTGGTAGGCCCGCTCCCCCTCGGAGGCGGAGACGTGATCCTGCGGGAGGGACTCGTCCAGCCGGATCACGCCGTAGCTCCAGCCCCGGCGGCGGTAGACCACGGAGGGCACGCCGGTCTCGGCGTTCTGGAAGAGGAAGAAGTCATGGCCCACCAGCTCCATCGCGTCCACGGCCTCGTCCACGCTCATGGGGGTCGCGGGGAACGCCTTCTGGCGGATGCGCACCGGGGTGCCCACCTCGGGGGCGTCCTGCTCGGCGGCCTCCTCCGCGGCCAGCGCGGCACCCGACGGCGGCAGCGGCGGCACGAATCCGACCTCGCCCGCGCCGCGGGAGGCGCCGAGCTTGCCGTGACGGCGGTCCTTGCGGCGGTCGCGCATGCGCCGCAGGCGCTCGGCCAGTCGGGTGGCGGCCTGGTCGAAGGCGACCAGCTTGTCGTCCGCGTCGGCCTCGGCCCGCACGACGTCCCGCGGGCCGCGGACCGTCAGTTCCACGCGGACCGTCTCGTCCGAGTGCTTGTGGTGGGAGGACTTCGTCACGCGGACCTCGAGCGTGTCGGCGCCCTCGGCAAGCGGCTGGAGGCGCTCGGTGCGCTCGACGACGTGGTCGCGGAAGCTCTCCGGGAGCCTGAGGTTGCGGGCGATGTAGCTGACATCCATGGTCATGGCGTCCTCCTGGTCCGACTCTCACGGGTCCGGCCTCGGGAGGGGAGGTGCGCCTCGGTGTCGCGTCCGCAGGGCGGCGGCGGGTCCGAGGGGGCGACCTCCTTCCAGCCGTCGGCAGGACGGGAACCGTAGGGGCGATTCCGTGCCGTTCACCCTACCCGGGGGCCTGGCCGGGGGCCAGGCTCGGTGGGGTCCCGCGGCGGGGCCACGGCGGCGAGCACGACGGCCCCGACGGGGCGCCCGCCGGCGCGGCGCACCGCCTCCGCGAGCGCGGCGAGGGTGGCGCCGGTGGTGAGGACGTCGTCCACGAGCAGGACGGGCGCGCCGGCCGGCAGCCGCCCGGCGACGACCCGCCAGTCCCGGGCCCGCCGGCGGCGCTGGCCCGCCCCGGCGCCCGCGTGAGACGGGCCGCCGCCCCGGAGCGTGCTGGCGCGGGGCAGAAGGCGAGCACGGACGGCGTCGGAGACCAGCCACGGCGCCGGCAGCGCCCGGGTGAGCTCGGCGAGCGGGTCGTAGCCGCGCCGTCGGAATCCGACCGCGCCGCCCGGGACCGGGACGAGCAGGGCGTGCGGCGCCCCGGGCAGGTCCGGCTCGAGGCGCGCCGCGGCGACGGCCCGGCAGAGGGCCTCGCCCAGCACGCCGCGCAGGTGCAGCGCGTGATGATCCTTGAACGCGAGCACGGCGGCCGCCAGCGGGTCTGCGTAGCGCCCGGCTGCCATCACCGGCAGCGGAGCGCCGCCGGGGCCCAAGGGCAGGGCCGGGGCATCCTGCTCCGCCCGGAAGGGCCGGGACAGGGCGGCGGTCAGTCCCTCCGCGCAGGCCGGGCAGAGCCGGTGGCCCGGCGCCGCGCACACCGCGCACTCGGCGGGCAGGACCAGGTCGGCCAGGGCCCGGCCGAGGGCGCCGAACGCCGACACCGGGGACGGGGAGGAGGGCGGGGAGCGCATACGACGAGTCCACCGCACGCCGCCGCCGTCCGGGCGCCGGGGCGAGCCGCTGTGCGGGACGGGGCGGCTGTGCAGGAGTGGACGACGGGCGGCGGGCGCCGGCCCGGCTCAGTCCGGGAACGAGAGGTCGCGCACCCCGCGGTCGAGCTCCTGCGCCCGCCACGAGGAGCCCACCAGCAGGAACACGAACTCGTCCGTCTCCGCGTAGTAGGCGCCGTCGTCGCCGACGGAGATCCCCCGCAGACCGCCCAGCGGGTTGAGCTCCCGGACGGTGCCGTCGATCGAGACGATCCGCGGCACCACGCGCTCGTCGGGCTTCTCGGCGTACGCCGAGACGAGCAGGTTCGTGTCTCCGGCCCACTCCACCGAGTCCTCCGACCCGGAGGAGGGCAGCAGGATCGGCTCGGTCAGGGCGTTCGGCACCCCGTCCGAGCCGCGCACGACCCCGGACACGCGCAGGGTGGTCCGCTGGCCGTCGTCGACGAGCATCGCGGCCCGGGCCCCGCTCCGGGACAACCGCAGGTCGACGATCCGCTCGCCGGGCCGCAGCCAGGTGGCCGTCACGATGCGCTCCTGCCCGCCGGGCTGGGCCGGGACGGCACGGATCCGCGAGGTCGTCCCCCTGTCGGCCGCCCACACCCAGCCCAGGAGGTCCAGCGACGGGACGGTGAGCCCGGTGCCGCGCAGCACCTCCCGCAGGGAGCCGTCCGTGCCGGCGACGTGGACCGCCGTCCGGTCACCGGTGACGAACGCGAAGCGGCTGCGGTCGCCGGACATCGTCGGGCGGACCGGATCGAGCGCGGTGACGTCCGGGGCGCCGCCCACCGGCGTGACGCTGGTCCCCTGCACGTAGACGAGTCCGCCCGTCGCCGTGTCGATGCCCACCTGGACCGAGCCGACGGCGGGCTCGGTCTCGACCGGGGCGGGGCCGTCGTCTCCCGACGTGGACAGCTGGGCGCCGGCGACGGTCACCTCGACCTCCTTGACCGACTGGAGGCCCGTCAGGGTCAGCTCCAGCTGCTCCCGCATGCGATGCCGCCGGTCGGCGTCGGCCCCCTCGGCGGCCGCCTGGGTGAGGTCGACGTGGGCCACGCCGTCGTCGTCGACGGGCACCGTGGGCGCGGCCAGGTCGGTGCCGGTGCGCAGCGGGAAGGCCGTCTCCACCGCCCCGGCCAGATACGGTGCCGGCCCGCGCAGCAGCGCTCGCGTCACCGCGGTCACGGTGGTGCCCCGATTGACGAACCACCGCACGTCCGGCACGACGTAGCGCTTCGCGGTGTCGTAGAAGGCGAGCTCGTGCGGGGCGAACAGCTGTCCGAACTGCGCCTGGGAGAGCAGCGTGCCGTTCTCCGTGGACGTGATGCGCATGCCCTGCGGCCGTTCCTGCACCGTGACCGCCCAGGCCCGCGTGGTCCCCGGCGGCGCGATGGTCCGCAGGCCGTACTCGTCGATCTCCGAGTCGACCTCGACCTGGATCTGGTAGTCCCCGACGCCGTCGCCCCGGGTGATGCGCGGCTCCGCCGAGTACACGAGGGTGCGCTGCCCGGGCGTCCACTGGGTGGCCGCGGGCCCGTCGAGGAACTCGCGCGCCACCGCGTAGTCGTCCTGCGGGCTCGTGCCCGCGAGCAGAAAGCCCCGGATGGCCTCCTCCGCCGTGTCCGACTCGGCCGGTCCCGGGGGATGGAACTGCGGCGCGTCGGCGGCCGCGCTGGCCCCGTCGACCGGGTCGGCGCTGCGCACCTCGGAGCTCTTCGGAATCTGGGTGCAGCCGCTGAGGGCGAGCACCAGGGCGACGATCACGCCGACGACGGCGACCCGCGGCGGGCGGGGCGGCTGCGGATCCACGGTGGTCATCGGGCCTCCTCTGCCGGGTCGTCGCCGGTCGGGTCCCCGGCGGCCGACCCGTGGGCGGGATCCTCCGCAGGGACCACGCGCACCGGCCGGGTCGGCGCGGTCAGGGCCTGCTCGGCCTGGCGCGCGGACGGCGCCGCGGCCGCGGCCGCCGCGGCGACGTCCGTGACCGCGCCGGCGGCGTCGGCGTCCGCCTCCTGCGGGACGGGCCGGGACAGGTCATCGGCGTACCGGCGGTCCGCCGTGCTGTAGCGGGGCGGAATGGGCAGCACGGAGCGGCCGATCGGTTCCGGGGCCTCCGCGCCCTGCACGGCCGGGCGCGGCGCCCGCGGCAGGGTCACCATGAAGGTGGACCCCTCCCCCAGCTCGCCCCACGCCTCGAGCCGGCCGCCGTGCAGCCGGGTGTCCTCGGTGGCGATCGCCAGACCCAGTCCGGACCCGCCGGTGGTGCGCTTGCGTGAGGGGTCGGCGCGCCAGAACCGGTCGAACACGCGCTGCACCTGCTCGGGGCTCATGCCGATGCCGTGATCCACGACGGCGAACGTGACGGCCTCCTCGTCGGCCGCCACGAGCACGTCCACCGGCAGGCCCTCGGCGTGCTCGATCGCGTTGTTCACCAGGTTGCGCAGGATCCGTTCGATCCGCCGCGGGTCGACCCAGGCGACGTGGCCGTCGGCGCGGTCCCGGTCCATGGGCACCACGTACACGGGAACGCCGATCTGGTCGGCCAGCGGCTGAGAGGTGAGCACGACGTCGCGGGCCAGCTCGAGCATGTCCGTGGCCTCGAGGGCCGGGGTGGCGGCGCCGGCGTCGAACCGGGTGATCTCCAGCAGGTCCGCGAGCATGGCCTGGAAGCGGTCCACCTGGTGGTAGAGCAGCTCGGTCGAGCGCCGGTTGACCGGGTCGAAGTCCTCGCGCGAGCCGTACAGCACGTCGGCCGCCATCCGCACGGTCGTCAGCGGCGTGCGCAGCTCATGGGAGACGTCCGAGACGAACCGCTGCTGCATCTGGGACAGCTGGGCGAGCTGGCCGATCTGGTCCTGGATGCTGTCCGCCATCCGGTTGAAGGACATGCTCAGGCGGGCCATCTCGTCCTCACCGTCGACCGGCATCCGCACGGCCAGGTTGCCGCTCGAGAGGGACTCGGCCGCCCGGGCCGCCTGCTGCACGGGCCGGGTCACACGCCGCGAGACCCACGATGAGACCAGCACGTTGATCATCAGGAAGCCGGCGCCGAACACCAGCAGCACCCCCAGCACCGAGTCGAGCGAGCTCTGGACGTCCGCGAGGTCGTAGACGAGGTAGAGCCCGTAGGTGGCACCCGGGGGCAGCACCACCTGGGCGCCGAACACGAGGCCGGGCCGGGTGCCGCCGCCCGGGTCCGGCAGCGCCACGCTCGCGTCGTACACGCCCGGCCCGGAGGCGACCGCGTCCTGCAGCTCCTGGGGGATCACCGCGGGATCGAGCCCGGCGGAGGAGATCGTCCCCACGTACGCGGACTCGGAGTCCGGCAGCGGGGCGAGGTGGTAGCGGCGACGGATCGTGGTGCCCGAGTCCCCCTCGAGGGCACGCAGGGTCTGGGTCACCAGCACGTCCGTGCTCTGCGCGTCCGTGGCGGTGGTCTGCGCGAACGTCTCGCGCACCTGGCTCAGGCCACGGCGGGCCTCGGCCTGGACCTGCTCGTAGCGGGCCTCGAAGAGGGCCTGGGTGATCTGCTGCGTCAGGAACGCGGCGACCACGAGGCCCGCGACGATCGAGAGCAGGGCCGCGAGCACCGCCGTGCGCAGCCGCAGGGACCGGCGCCACCGGCGGCGCAGCGCACGCCACGCGGGGCCGGGGACCCACGACCGTGGGCGGCCGGCGGCGGGCTCGACCGGCTCGGCGCCGGCCTCGGCCGCCGGGGCCGCGCTCACACCCGGGCCGGACACGGTCATGCGGTCAGCCCTGGCCGGCCTTGTACCCGACGCCACGGACGGTCAGCACGACGCACGGGTTCTCGGGATCCGGCTCGACCTTGGAGCGCAGGCGCTGGACGTGGACGTTCACGAGCCGGGTGTCGGCCTGGTGCCGGTAGCCCCAGACCTCCTCCAGCAGCATCTCGCGGGTGAAGACGTGGCGCGGCCGCCGGGCGAGGGCCACGAGGAGGTCGAACTCCAGCGGGGTGAGGGCGATGCCGACGCCGGCGCGGGTGACCTGGTGGCCCGCCACGTCGATCTCGAGGTCCCCGATGTGCAGGACCTCCGCCGGCTTGGCCTCCCCCTCACGCAGGCGGGCCCGGACGCGGGCCACGAGCTCGGCCGGCTTGAACGGCTTGGGCACGTAGTCGTCGGCACCCGACTCGAGGCCGCGCACCACGTCCGCCGTGTCCGACTTGGCCGTGAGCATCACGATCGGCACGTCCGACTCGGCTCGGATGAGCCTACAGACCTCGATGCCGTCGATGCCGGGGAGCATGAGGTCCAGAAGCACGAGATCGGGGCGCTCGCGGTGGAACGCGGGCAGTGCGGAGGTGCCGTCCGCGGCGAACGCCGGCTCGAAGCCGTCGTTGCGCAGGACGATGCCGATCATCTCGGCCAGGGCCTCGTCGTCGTCCACCACCAGGATCTTGGCCTTGCCCATCCTGACCTCCTCGTCAGCGCTCCCCCCGGCGCCGCGGGCGGGTTCAGCCCCGGGCACAGGAAATTTTCAGGATCAGCCCGATGATACCCGCCGGGCGGGCCCGTCCACGGCCGACGACGCCGGAGAGTCGTCCCGGTCCGTCGGGGCGCCGGCTCAGCCGCGCAGCTCGGCGAGCCGTGCGGCCAGCTCCTCCGCGTCCCGCCGCAGAGCGCGGAGCACGGCGGGGTCGTGCGACCCCGCCGCCGTGAGGCCGACGTCGCCCACCCGCCCGGGGTCCACCCCCAGCCGTTCCCACGTGCGGACGACGTCGACCGGGCGCACGCCCGGCTCGGGGGCCATCGTCAGCCCGCGCCCGACGTCGGCCCAGCCGGCCGCCGCCTCCCACGCCTCGCGGGTGCCGGGCGAACCGTCCGGGCCGTCGTCGAGGGCGCCCACGCCCACGACGAGCGAAACTGGGGCCGGGGTGGGCGCGTCCGCAGCTGCGTCGGGCCTGGGCAGGGACTCTCCCGTCAGCGTCGCCAGCGCGGCGGGCCCGGGCAGCTCGGCCCCCGGGGAGGCGGCCCGGCAGCCCGGCGCGAGCCACACCCGGGCGACGTCGGGCAGGGCGGTGAGCCCGTCGAGGGCGGCGCGCCACAGCCCGCGGGCCTCCTCGCGCGGCAGCGACCGGACGGTGCGGTACCCGCTCGCGGTGGGCAGGGTCCCGGCGAGGACGGCCGCCGCCCACGGCTCGTCGACGACGACGCCGAGGCGGGCCGCGCCGGTGGCCCTCCGGAGGCGGGGCAGGGCGTCCTGCAGCCCCTCGAGATAGGACTCGGCGACGTCGCGGCGGGCGCCGTGGTCGCCGAGGACGCGCTCTCCCCCGGGCAGCCAGAGGCCGGCGAGCAGGCTGAGCGGGCCGCGCACCCGCACGGCCAGACGTTCGACGACGGCGCCCTCGGCCCCCGCGGTGTCCGCCCAGCGGTGCGCGTCCTCGTGCCAGAGGGAGACGGCGCGGCGTCGGTCGCGGCCGGAGCCGGCGGCCCCGGGCGGGCTGACCCGCCAGCCGTGCGGCTGCAGGTCGACGGCCAGCTCCTGCAGGAGGGCGGCCGAGCGGCCGGTGGCGTCGGCGCCGGGTCCGCGATCGGGCAGCTCGGGGAGCACCGGCCAGTGGTCCGCGCCGAGCTCGCCGAGCGTGACGCGCTGCGCCTCGGCGACGTCGGTGCCGCGCCACGGCGTGCCGCCGAGGGCGACGGGGCCGCTGGCGCCGTCGTCGTGGGCGGCCTCAGTCATCCGCGTCCCCGGAGCCCGCCCCCGGCTCCGCCTCGGCGTCCGGGCGGCCCTCGGCCGCCAGCGCACGGTGGTGGCGGATGACCTCGGCGATGATGAAGTTCAGGAACTTCTCGGCGAACGCGGGCTCGAGGTCCGCCTCGAGCGCGAGCCGGTGCAGCCGCGCGATCTGGGCGGCCTCGCGCCCGGGGTCCGAGGGCGGCAGGTCGTGCCGGGCCTTGAGCGCGCCGACCCGCTGCGTGAACTTGAACCGCTCGGCGAGCAGGTAGACGAGCGAGGCGTCGATGTTGTCGATGCTGCCGCGGATCGCGAAGAGCTCGTCGAGGACCGCCGGGTCCGCGGTGCCGGGCAGCGAGCTGGCGTGGGGATCGTAGTCCGGGCTCATGGCCGAAGCCTACGCATCCGCGGGGGCGGACAGCCGGGCATTGCGGGCGGTGTCGATGGTGGCCTGGCCGAGCACGCGGGTGCCCCGGTACAGGACGGCCGTCTGACCGGGGGCCACCCCGCGCAGGGGGCGCGCCGGCTCGATCTCCCACCCCGGATGCCCCGCCGCGTCGGCGCGCTGGCGGGCGCGGGCCTCGACGATCTCGCCGTGGGCCCGGAACTGCAGCGCGCAGTCGAACCAGGCGCCCGTGCGGGCTTCGGGCACCGGGGCGCCGGCCCACGACGGGCGGATGCCGGTGATGCGGTCGACGTCGAGCAGCTCGCGGCCGCCGACGACCACCGTGTTCTCCTTCGGCCGCACCTCGAGCACGAACCGGGGCTTGCCGTCGGGCGCGGGACGGCCGATGGCCAGGCCCTTGCGCTGGCCGACCGTGAACGCCTGGGCGCCCGCGTGGGTGCCGAGCTCCTGCCCCTCCGGGTCGACGATGGGGCCGGGGGCGAGGTCGATGCGCTCGGCGAGCCAGCCGCGGGTGTCGCCGTCGGGGATGAAGCAGATGTCGTGGGAGTCCGGCTTCGCCGCCACGGACAGGCCGCGCTCAGCCGCCTCGGCGCGCACGAGCTCCTTGGACGGCGTGTCCGCGAGCGGGAAGAGGCAGTGGGCGAGCTGATCCGCGGTCAGCACACCGAGCACGTAGGACTGGTCCTTCGCGTCGTCCGCGGCGCGGTGCAGCTCCAGCGAGCCGTCCGGACCGGGCCGCACGGCGGCGTAGTGGCCGGTGCAGACGGCGTCGAAGCCCAGCTCGAGGGCGCGCTCGAGCAGCGCCGCGAACTTGATGCGCTCGTTGCAGCGCATGCACGGGTTGGGCGTGCGGCCTGCCTCGTACTCGGCCACGAAGTCGTCCACGACGTCCTCCGCGAACCGCTCGGAGAAGTCCCACGTGTAGAAGGGGATGCCGAGCCGCTCGCACGCGCGCCACGCGTCCGAGGCGTCCTCGATGGTGCAGCAGCCGCGCGAGCCGGTGCGCAGGGTGCCGGGCATGCGGGACAGGGCCAGGTGGACGCCGACGACGTCGTGCCCGGCGTCCACGGCACGCGCCGCGGCGACGGCGGAGTCGACTCCCCCGGACATGGCGGCCAGGACCTTCACGGGCGGACTCCTCTCTCGACGACGGACGGGCGGTCCAGTCTAGACGCCCGGCCCCAGCAGCGTCCGCAGCGCGTCGATGAGCGCGGCCGCCTCGGCCGGCGTCGTCGTCCGGCCGAGGGTGAACCGCTGGGTGGCCCGTGCGTCGGCCTCCGTCCGCCCCGGCAGGGCCGTGACCACGTGCGACGGCTCGGACACCCCGGCGGTGCACGCCGACCCGGACGAGGTGTCCAGTCCGGCCATGTCGAAGGAGAACAGCAGCGCGTCCGCCGTCCGGCCCGGCACGGTGATGTGGACGTTGCCGGGCAGTCGGCGCGTCCCCGGCGGCAGCGGCTCCCCCGTCGCCGGGTCGAGGTCCCGCGGCCCGGTCAGGCGCACCCCGTCCAGGGCGTCGACGGCGGCGATCACCTCGTCCCGCAGCCCGCCCAGGCGGGCGGCCTCGGCGGGCTGCTCCGCGACGGCCTCCGCCACGGCGGCCGCCAGCGCGGCGGCCAGGGCCACCGACACCGTGCCCGAGCGCAGGCGGCGTTCCTGGCCGCCGCCGTGCACCACGGCCTCCACCGTGACGTCCCGGCGCACGAGCAGGGCGCCGACACCCACGGGGGCGCCGACCTTGTGCCCCGAGACGGCCAGGGTCGCGGCCCCGGACGCGGCGAAGTGCACGGGCACCGCCCCGAGGGCCTGGACGGCGTCGGTGTGCAACGGGACCCCGTGGTCGGCCGCGAGCCGGGCGGCCTCGGCGACGGGCTGGACCGTGCCGATCTCGTTGTTGGCCCACATCAGCGTGGCCAGGGCGGTCCGCTCGGGCGCGGCCGCCAGCGCGGCCCCCCATGCGGCGAGGTCGACCCGCCCGTCGTCGTCGACCGGGACGAGCACCGGCTCGGCGCCCTCGTGCGCGGCGAGCCAGTCCACCACGTCGAGGACCGCGTGGTGCTCGATGCCGGTCAGCACGATCCGGGTGCGCTCCGGCGCGGCCGCGCGGCGGGCTCGGTACAGCCCCTGGACGGCGAGGTTGTCCGCCTCGGTGCCCCCGGACGTGAGGATCACCTCGGTGGGGTGCGCCCCGAGCGCCGCGGCGATGCGCTCCCGCGCCTCCTCGAGGTGCAGCTTGGCCCGGCGGCCGGAGGCGTGGAGGGAGGCCGGGTTGCCCGGCAGCGCGGCCGCCTCGGTCAGGGCCGCGAGCGCGGTGGGGCGCACCGTCGTGGTGGCGGCGTGGTCCAGGTGCACGCGGTCCGGAGTGGTCACCCGGCCAGTCTAGGAGCCGTGGCGGATGTGCCCCGGCTCAGTCCCGGGCGAGGAACCGCTCGACGTCGCGGGTCGGGCCCACCAGGAGGATCGTGTCCTCGGGCTCGAGCACGTAGTGACTCGGCGGGTAGAGCCACGTGCCGCGGCTGCGGACCGCGACCACGCGCATGCCCCGCTCCCCCGCGAGCCCGGTGGCTCGCAGGTCCCTGCCCAGCAGGCGCGACGGCGGCGTGGCCCGGACCATGGCCAGGCCCGGCTCGACCTCGACGAAGTCCTGGAAGGACGTGCTGACCAGGTGCGCCACGCGGCGGCCCATGTCCCGCTCCGGGTGGACCACGTGCTCCACGCCGAGCTGACGCAGGATCTCGCCGTGGCGGTCGTCGTTGGCCTTGGCCCAGAGCTGGTGCGTCCCGAACCGCCGCATCAGCGAGACGGTGAGGATCGAGTCGGCGAGGTCGCCGCCGATGGCGACGACGACGTGGTCCATCTCGTGGACCGAGAGCTGGCGCATCGCCTCCTCGTCCGTGCTGTCCGCGCGGACGACGTGGGTCAGCCGGCCGTTGAGCGCCTGGACGGCCTCGGCATCGGCGTCGACCCCCAGCACGTGGCAGTCGGACTCCATGAGCTCGAGGGCGACCCCGGAGCCGAACCGGCCGAGCCCGAGGACGGCCACGGTGGGGCGGTCGCCCCGGCGGGGGGCGAACAGGGAACGGGTGAGATCAGCCAATGAGGGGCCTCTCCTTCGGGTACTCGAAGTGGCGGGTGCGGTCCGTCAGGGCCAGGCTGCCGGCGACGGTGGCGGGGCCGATGCGGCCGACGAACATGAGGAGCATGAGGATGCCCTGCGCGGCCGGCGGCAGCTGGGCGGTGATGCCGGTGGACAGCCCCACCGTGCCGAACGCGGACACGCACTCGAACAGGATCTGGTCGGTCGTGAACGAGGACAGGCCCATGAGCGCCATCGTGGCGACGGCGATCGCGATCGCGGAGAGCATGATCACGGTGATCGCCTCGCGGTGCGTGGTCCGGGAGAGCCGGCGGCCGAACGCATGGACGGCGCCCTCCCCCCGGATCTCCGCGAGCACGATGAACAGCAGGACGCTCGCCGTCGTGATCTTCACGCCCGAGGCGGTGCCGGCGGGGCCGCCGCCGATGAACATGAGCACGTCGGTGGCGAAGAGCGTCACGGGGTGCATCTGCCCGTAGTCCAGGGTGTTGAAGCCGGCGGTGCGGGTCGTGACGGACTGGAAGAACGCCGCGAGCACGCGCGAGGCCGGGTCCAGACCGCCCAGGGTCCGCGGGTTGGACCACTCGAGGACGAGGTACATGAGCGTGCCGCCCACCAGCAGCACCGCGGTGCCCACGAGCACGAGCCGGACCGTGAGGTTCCACCGCTCCGGTCGGCGCAGGTGCCGCCGCAGGGTCAGCACGACCGGCAGGCCCAGGCCGCCCAAGATGATCGCCGCCGCGATCGGCAGGCAGATGAACGGGTCCGAGACGAAGCCCATGAGGTTGTCGCCGAACAGCGCGAACCCGGCGTTGTTGAATGCGGAGACCGCGTGGAAGATCCCCTGCCACAGTGCCTGGCCCGGGGACATCCCCGCGCCCAGCCAGAAGCGCAGGCTCAGCAGCAGCGCCACCGAGGCCTCGACGGCCGTGGAGTACAGGGTCAGGGCCCGCAGCACCCGGGGCAGGTCCCCGATCCCCTCGGCCCGGGTGGAGGCCGCGGCGTCGAGGCGCTGGGTGAGGCCGAGCCTCCGGAGGATCACCAGCCCCAGCAGCGACGTGAACGTCATGACGCCCAGGCCACCGAGCTTGATGAGCGCGAGGATCACGACCTGGCCCAGGGGTGTCCAGAACGTCTGGGTGTCCACGACGCCGAGGCCCGTCACCGTGGTGGCGCTGGTCGCCGTGAACGCGGCCTCCAGCGGGGTGGGCGCGCGGCCCTGATACGAGGCGGGCAGCAGCAGTGCGCCGGTGCCCGTCACGATGGCGACGAGGAAGGACCCGACCACGAGCTGGGTCGGCCGGAAGCGGGGCCGGCGCGGGCCGACCCGCGGCGACGAGGTGGTTGCCACGGGAGGGAAACATAGTCCTCCCGGGGCGCACTGTCACCGTGCGGCGCCGGTGGTTGAATGGCCGGGTGCCGACCCCCTCCGTCCCCCTCGTCCACCCGGTGCACCGGTTCGCCCACCACGAGATCGACTTCCGCCGCCGCATCGTCACGATGGCCGTGGTCAACCGCACCCCGGACTCCTTCTACGACGACGGCGCCGGCGCCGTCCTGGAGGACGCCCTCGCCCAGGCCCACGCCGCGGCGGACGCCGGAGCCGAGTGGGTCGACGTCGGCGGCGTGCCGTTCGCGCCCGGGGCGGAGCTCGACCCGGCCGAGGAGGCGGCGCGGGTGGTCCCTCTGATCGCGGCCCTGCGGCGCGGCGACGGGCCCGGTGCCTCCGATGCGTCGCGCCGGCTGATCCTCTCGGCGGACACGTTCCAGCCGGCCGTGGCCGAGGCGGCGCTGGCCGCGGGGGCGGACGTCGTCAACGACACCACGGGACTGTTCCACGCGGACCTGGGCCGGGTGGTGGCCGCCGCGGACGCGCACCTCGTGGTCACCCACTCCCTCGCCCACGTGCGCGGACCCCGGGCCGTGGTCCCCCGGCCGACCTACGGCGACGTCGTCACGGAGGTCCGCGACCACCTGCGGCGCACCGTCGACCGGGCCGTGGCGCTCGGCGTCCCCGAGGAGAGGATCATCGTGGACCCCGGCCACGATCTGAACAAGAACACCCGGCACACCCTCGAGATCACGCGGCGACTGGACGAGATCGCCGCCCTGGGGCTGCCCGTGCTGGCTGCGGTCTCGAACAAGGACTTCATCGGCGAGAGCCTGGACCGGCACCGGCACGAGCGCCTGCCCGGCTCGCTGGCCGCGGCCGCGGCCTGCGTGTACGGCGGCGCCCGGATCCTGCGCATGCACGACGCCGACGCCTCCGTCTCGGCGGCCCGCATGCTCGAGTGCGTGTTCGGGTGGCGTCAGCCGGCGCGCCTGGTCCACAACATGGGCGAGCAGAACACGCCGCCGGACCGCAGCACCCTGGCCGAACACCGCGCCCACCGCGGGGGGCGGGCATGAGACGGCTGACCGAGACCGGCCCCGGCCTGGACGACGACGCCCTCCGCGCCGCCCTCGCAGCCCCGGCGGCCGTGGACACCGGCCCCGGACCCTGGGTCCGCGTCGTGTTCATCGCCTCCGCCGACGGCGCGGCCACCCTGGACGGCCGTGCCGGCGGGCTCGGCTCCCCCGCGGACCAGCGGCTGCTCTCGCTGTCCCGGCACGACGCCGACGTCGTGCTCGTGGGGGCCGGGACCGTCCGGGCCGAGGGCTACGAGGGAGCGCTGCTGTCCGAGGAGGACCGGCGTCGACGCGCGGGGGCCGGCCAGCCCGCGGACCCGCCCGTGGCCGTGGTCAGCGGCAGCCTGGACCTGGACCCGGAGTCCGCGTTCTTCACGGCCGCCCCGGTGCGCCCCTGGATCCTCACGTCCCGGGCCGCCCTCGTGGCCGAGCCGGAGCGGGCGGCGGCGCTGGCCGCGCGCGCGGACGTGCTGGCGGTCGGCGAGGAGCACGTGGACCCCCAGACCGTGGTGGCGACCCTGCACGCGCGCGGCGCCCGCGTCGTCCACTGCGAGGGCGGACCGCGCCTGTTCGGCAGCCTCGCGGCGGCCGGCCTCGTGGACGAGGTGCACCTCACCGTGGCGCCGCTGCTGGCCGGACCCGCCGCCGGCCGCGTCCTGACCGGCGAGGACGGCCCCGGCCTCCCGGCTCGGCTGCAGCTGGTCCAGGTGCTCCACGACGACGGCATGCTGTTCCTGCGCCTGCGCCACGAGCGGCACGCCTCCCCCGGCTCGGACCCCACGCCGTGAGCGCGGCCGAGGAGCACCGCACCGCCTACGAGGTCCTGGGCGTGCCCCGCGACGCGACCGCCGAGGAGGTCCGGCGGGCCTACCGCCGCGCGGCCCGGGCCGCGCACCCCGACGTGGGCGGCGACCCCGCCGCCTTCCGGGCCGTGACGCGGGCTTGGGACCTGCTCGGCGACGCCGAGGCCCGGCGCCGGTACGACCTCTCGCTGCCCGGCCCGGACGCCGGTGCCCGCGGCCCCCGCGCGACGGCCGGATCAGGGCGGGCGCGATCGTCGGGACGGCCCGGACCCGGCGGACCTGCCGCCCGCCCCGTGCGCTACGAACCCCCGCCCGGCGAGGCGGAGGCGGACCCGACCGTGCTGGACCTGCCCCGGTCGAGCCAGCGCGTCCACGGGGCGCCGCGGCCTCGCGGGATCCTGCCGGACGAGCACCGGGTGCTGCGGCAGGCCCGCACCCTCGACGTGCTGCTGCGCCACGTGGCGGACGCGCTCCCGGCCGCGCGGGTCCTGACCGGGCTGCGGCTGGGCGGGCGCTGGGGACGGCACCTCGACGTGGACCACGCGGTGCTGTGCGGCCACCGCCTGGCGTTGATCGGCTCCGTCATGGTCCCGGAGGGGACCTACACCTGGGACGGGGCGGATCTGCGCTCCCGGGGCCGTCCCGTGGCCCCGCCGCTGCTCGGCCCCGCGATGATGGCGTGGCAGCAGGCCCTGCCCCAGGTCACCGTCGGCGGGTTCGTGCACGTGATGACGGACCGCGACGCGCGGCACGCACCCGTGATCCGCCACACGCGCGGCGCCGACGCGCCGGAGGCGCAGGCCGACCTGCTCACCGCCCCGCCCGCGCCCGGGATCGCGTTCGCGCGCGAGGTCGCGCTCTTCCTGGGCACCGGCACGGATCCGGACCTCGTGGACCGGCGCGCGCTCGGCGCGCTGGTCGACCGGCTCCACTGAGGCACGCCCCCGCCCGGCGGCGCCCCACTAGGCTGGGCGCGTGCCCGACTCCCCCACCCCGCCCCGCCCGAACCCGCACGAGGGCGCCGACCGCGCCCCGGCGCCCGGCACCCCCGGCTTCCGGATCCTGCTGCTCACCCCGGAGATCCCCGGCAACACCGGCAACGCGATCCGGCTCGCCGCCCTCACGGGGGCCGAGCTGCACCTCGTGGAGCCGCTGGGCTTCGGGTTCGAGGACGCCCACCTGCGCCGCGCCGGTCTGGACTACCACGACCTCGCGGTGGTGACGGTGCACCCGGACCTCGACGCGGCGCTCGCGGCCCTCGCCCCCGCCCGCGTGCTGGCCTTCACCGCGCGCGGGTCCGTGCGGCACGACCGGGTCGCCTACCGGCCCGGCGACGTGCTGCTCTTCGGCCGCGAGTCCACCGGCCTGCCCGAGGAGGTGCTGGCCGATCCGCGGGTCACCGAGACCGTCTGCCTGCCCATGCAGCCGGCCCGTCGGTCCCTGAACCTGGCGAACGCCGTCTCCATCGCCGTGTACGAGGCCTGGCGCCAGCACGACTTCGCCGGGTCCGCTGCCCGCCCCGATTCCCTAGACTGAGGCCACCATGCAGACTCCTGACGCGTCCGAGCCCCACGCCGACCGCCCCGATGACGCCGGCCAGCCCGCCCTGGACACCCTCCTGCGCCGCAGCGCCGAGGGTGACCGGGCCGCGTTCTCCGCGTTCTACGACGCCACGGTCCCGTGGGTGCACGGCCTGGCCGAAGCGATGTTCGGCCCCGGCGACGACGCCGCCGCGGCCACGGTCCGCACCTACCTGACGGCATGGGAGGAGGCCTCCGAGGCCGGGCTCGACCTGAGCGAGCGTGACGACGCGACCCACCGCGAGCGCCAGGTGTTCACGTGGCTCGAGGTCCTCGCCCACCGCGTGATGACCTCCCTGCGCCGCGCCGGCGGATCCGCGGCGGAACGTGGGCGTCGTCCCGGCCCGGCCGGGCCCGCGCCGCTGCCCGAGGACCTCGTCGACCGCGTGGCCCCGGAAGCCTACGAGGCCGTGCGACTGGCGTGGCTGGGCGGCTGCACCGGCCGGGAGGTCGCCGACCGGCTCGGTCTGCCGGCCGGCCAGGCCCGCACCCTCCTGCGTGACGGCGTGCGGCAGGTCGTGGCGGCCCGCCGCGACCTCACGCAGGACGCCGCCCGGCCGTCCGCGCCGGCCCCGGCGACCGGCCCGGCACTCGGCGCGGACGTGCGCGAGGACGTGGACGCCGGCCGCACACTCGAGCTGGCCGACCTCTCGGCCGTGCACGCCCTCGACACGGCCGGGCACACCGCGGCCTTCTCCGCCGTGCAGCGGCGGGGCGGCGAGCTGGCCCGGTGGCGCTCCCGGGTGGACGGTGCGCGCCAGGCGGTGGCCTGGGCGTTCCGGTCCGTGACGGCCGAGCCGCCGTCGGCCCTGCTCGACGAGATCCTGCGTCGCCTGCCCGCCCAGGACGTGGGCATGGACCTGATCGGCGACGAGTCCGCCCCCGCCGGCCCGCCGCGGGACCGCCTGCGCTGGCTCAAGGTGACCGCCCTCCTGCTGCTCGCGGCCCTCGTGCTCGGCGTCGGCGGGTGGACGGTGTGGAGTCAGTTCACACGGCCGGGCATCGTGCACCGCATCGACCAGTCGAAGGACCTGTTCACGACCTCGGAGTACCCGGCCCAGGACGGCGGCACGGTCCAGGCGTTCCTGTCCCGGGACCAGAACAGCGGCTACCTGACGATCAGCGGGATGCCCCAGCTGCCGGAGGGCCAGTCCTACCAGCTGTGGCTCTACCCCTCGGACGGGACGGCCCCGGCCTCGCTCGGCACGTTCGACGCCAACGGCTTCGGCGAGCCCGTCACCTTCCGGGGGCTGGACCGCTTCGCGGCGATGGGCATCTCCGTGGAGCCCAGCTCGGGCTCGGAGGTGCCGACGTCGGAGCCCGTCGTCGGCGTGGACCTCGACCCCACCGCGCAGACCGGCCCGCGCTACGGCGGGCGACCGAGCACCAACTGAGAGGTCCCGCAGGGGGACGGTTCAGAACCCGGCGATGGTGCCCGGGCCGTTGACCGTGACCAGGTGGAACGCCTCGGCGTGACCCGGCGCGGCGGCCAGGCCGGCGGCGCGCCGGTGGTGTTCGGCCATCTGGTCGAGCACGTGCCGCCGCATCGCGTCGACGTCCGGGTGCTGGGAGAGGTGGGCGTCGAGGGCGCGCAGCTTCTGCTCCGCCAGACCCGTGACGTCCACGACCGTGTTCCGGCGCGCGGCGGGGGCGGCGTACAGCAGCAGGTTCCGGACCTTGAACGCCTCCAGCCCCTCCGCCGCGAGCTCCGGGTACGCGTACGGGTTCTCGACCGCCGGGTACGCGGCGCGCACCACGGCCTCGCCGCAGGCGAGGTGGTCCGGGTGGGCGGCCTGCATCCGCTCCCAGTCCCGTTCCGGGTGGGTGCTGAGCACCACGTCCGGCCGGACGCGGCGCATCAGCGCCACGAGCTTGCGGCGCACGCCGTGGTCCGGCTCGAGGTGTCCGTCGCGCTCGCCGAGGAAGTGGACCTCGGCGGCACCGACGACGGCGGCGGCCGCGCGCTGTTCGGCGTGCCGGCGGGCGGTCATCGCCTCCGGGCCCTCCGAGTCGAAGCCGCCGGCGTCCCCGTCCGTCACGATGCACAGCTCGATGTGCAGCCCGGCGGCGCTGAAGCCGGCCAGGGTGGCGGCGGCCCCGAAGTCGAGGTCGTCCGGGTGGGCGCCGACGGCCAGGACCCGGCGCCAGCCGTGGTGGGCCGCGAGCGCGGCGGGGGTGGTGAGCGTGGTGGTCACGAGCGGGTGTCCTCCGTGAACGTCACCTCGGTCGTCTGCTCCGCGCCGTCGCGGAGGTAGGTGACGTCCACCGAGTCTCCCACGCGGTGCTCGCGGACGACGGCGGTGAGGGACTCGGAGTCGATCACCGCGCGGTCGCCGACAGCGGTGATCACGTCGCCCTCCTTCAGCCCGGCCGCGTCGGCCGCCGACTCTCCCACGACCTGCTGGACGCGGGCGCCGTCGCTGAACACGGTCCGGGCGTTCTCGCTGCCGCCCTGCACCTCGGCGGGCTCCGGGGTGACGCTGACGCCGAGCATGGCGTGCGTGGCCTCGCCGTGGTCGATCAGGTCCTGCGCGATCCGCTGGGCGTAGTCCACGGGGATGGCGAAGCCGACCCCGATGTTGCCCGCCTCGCTCTGGTCCTGGCCGGCCGAGGCGATCGCGACGTTCACACCCACCAGGCGGCCCTCGGCGTCGACGAGCGCGCCTCCGGAGTTGCCGGGGTTGATGGCGGCGTCGGTCTGCAGCACGTTGATGTACACCTCGCCCTGGGTGCCCTGCGGGGTGCCGGGCAGCTCGAACCGGTACTGCTCGGCGCCGGACGACGAGCCGGAGCTCTCGCCCTGGGACTGGGGCGCCTCGGAGGACGCCACCGCGATGGTCCGGTCCAGGGTGGAGATGATCCCGTCGGTCACGGTGTTCGGCAGGCCCAGGGGGGCGCCGATGGCCACGGCCTCGTCCCCGACCTTCAAGTCCCCGGACCGGCCGATCTGGATGGGGGTGAGGTCCGGGGCATCGATCTTGATGACGGCCAGGTCGGACAGCGAGTCGGTGCCCACGACGGTGGCCGCGTAGACCTCCCCGTCCGAGGTGCGCACCGTCAGCTCGGCGTCGTTGGCCTGGCCGCCGAGGGTGACCACGTGGGTGTTCGTGAGGATGTGCCCCTCCGTGTCCAGGATCGACCCGGACCCGGAGCCGGAGGAGGAGCCCGACGTCGCGGAGATGGTCACCACGGAGGGCAGCGCCGTCTTCGCGGCGTTCCCGACGGCGGTGTCCGCCACGGGCTGTCCCCCGGCCTCGGCCGAGGTGTCCGTCGTCTGCGAGGACGAAGAGCTCGCGGCCTCGGACGCGGCCGCGCCGCCGTCCTCGGCGACCGCGCAGCCGGAGAGCCCCACCACGAGCACGGCCGCGGCGAGCAGGCCCGCCCCGGCACGGGCGCGGGTCTGGGGCCGGGGTCGCGCGACGGTGCGGGCCGTCGGCACGGGGGGCTGGGTGGGGGCGGCGGTCTGGTCCACGGGGTCCTCGCTTCGGGTCGGGCCCCGGGCGGTCGACATGGACGCCCGTCGTCTTGCGGACGCGCGCCCCGGGGCGCGTCCATGCTGACGTGGATCGCTGAACGCCGCCTGGACGTCGGCCGGACATCCGCTCCTCCGACGGCCCCGGCCGCGCCGGATCTCTGGTGCCCGATTCCCACGCCGCCCTACACTCAACCCCAGGATCCGGCGGGTCCGCCCGGTGTGGCGGCTCGCCTCAGCCGTCGAAGGAGACCCCGCATGACCGTGTCCGCCCGCCCCGCCGACGTCGGCCGTCTGGCGCGTGCCGTGACCGCCGCGGGTCTGGGAGGCCTGGGCCTCCTGGTGGCGGCGCCCGCCGCGCACGCCGTGACGGTCCCGCCGGGCGTGTACGTGGTGGACGAGGCCGGTGTGCTCTCGACCTCCGATGAGCAGCGGCTGACCCAGGAGATCCAGGACCTGCGCCGGGACACCGGGCAGGGGCTGTACGTCGTCTACGTGGATGAGTTCAGCACGGACGCCCAGACGCTGGCCCAGGACGTGGCGCGCCAGCGCGGGCTCGGGACGAACGACTCGGTCCTGGCGATCGCGGTCGAGGACCGCGCCTATGGGCTGGACAGCGGCGGGGACGCGAACCTGCAGAACCAGGTGACGCGCACCTACGTGGGCCCGGAGCTGTCCAAGATCGGCACGGACCCCGGCTCGGCGGAATGGCTCGCGGCGGGCACCGCCGCGGTGCAGGGGCTCGACGACGCCGCCGACGGCACGCTCGACGGCACGGGGGCCAGCGGGGCCGAGTACGATCCGGCCGGCGCCCTGCCGGCCGGCACCGCGGGCGACGGGAGCACGGCCCAGGGCGCCTCCGACGGCGGCGGGGCCCTGACGGCGGTGCTCGGCGCGGGCGCGGTGGCCGCGGCCGTGGGCGGCGGCGTGCTCGTGGCCCGCAGCCGGAAGCGCACGCAGGGCGGCGCGGTCGAACGGGGCCGCACCGAGGAGGTCCGCCGTGACCCCCTCGACGAGCTCAGCGTGGAGCAGCTGCGCACCCAGGCCGGCTCGAAGCTCGTGGCCGCGGACGACGCCATCCGCTCCTCGGAGCAGGAGCTGGGCTTCGCCGAGGCGTCCTACGGGGAGAAGTCCGTGGCGACGTTCCGCGAGGACATCGACCAGGCCAAGGAGCACATGCGGGCCTCGTTCCAGCTCCAGCACCAGCTCGACGACGAGATCCCGGACACCGAGGCCGAGCAGCGCGCCTGGCTCAAGGAGATCATCCAGCGCAGCGAGGCCGTGGGTGCGGCCCTGGCGGCGCACAAGAAGGAGTTCGACTCCCTGCGCGACCTCGAGAACCAGGTGCCCGAGGCCCTCGAGCGCGTCGACGCCCGCCTGCCCGAGGCCCGGTCCCGGGTGCAGGAGTCCGAGTCGGCGATCGCCGCGCTGCACGGCCAGTACGCGGAGTCCGCCCTCGCCGAGGTCGCGGACAACGCGGCGCAGGCTCGGGAGCGGCTCGAGTTCGTGGAGACCGCCGTCGCGAAGTCGCGGAGCGCGTGGGACGCCCAGGACCGCTCCACGGCGGCGCTGGCCGTGCGTGCCGCCGAGGAGGCGCTCAGCCAGGTGGACACGCTCACGGAGGCGGTGGGCAAGGCCGAGGGGTCCCTGCGGGCCATGCTGGGCAACCTGCAGACGGGCCTCGCCCAGTCCGAGCAGGACGTGGCCGAGGCCGAGGCGCTCGTGGCCAACGGGTCGCACCCCGAGCTGGCCGGCCCGGTGGCCGGGATGAAGACCGCCGTGAACGCGGTGCGCCGGACTCTCACGGCCGGCCGCCCGGACCCCCTGGAGCTGCTGCACCAGCTCGAGGCCGCGCACCGCCAGCTGAACACTCCGCTGGCCGGCGTCCGCGACGCTCGGGAGCAGGCCCGCCAGGCCTCCCAGGTGCTCACCTCCACGATCGCCCAGGCCCAGGCGCAGATCGACGGCACGGCCGACTTCATCGGCGCCCGACGCGGTGCGGTGGGCTCGGAGGCCCGGACCCGGCTCGCGGAGGCCGACCACACGCTGCGTTCGGCGATCAGCCTCGGCCGCACCGACCCCGTGGCCGCCCTCCAGCAGGCGCAGCGCGCCTCCCAGCTGGCCGAGCGCGCGAGCGAGCTGGCCCGCGCGGACGTCGAGGGCTTCGGCTACGGCCCCGGCATGGGCGGCATGTACGGCGCACGCCCGCGCGCCGGAGTGGGCGGCAGCTTCGGCGGCGGCCTCGGCGGCGCACTGCTCGGCGGCATCCTGATGAACTCGATCCTGAACAGCGGCAGCTGGGGCGGCGGTGGCTTCGGCGGCTTCGACGGCGGCGGCCTCGGCGGCGGCGACTTCGGCGGGTTCGGCGACATCTCCGGCGGCGGCTTCTGATCGCCGCCCCCATGAACTCCGGCGCCCCGGGCGCCGGCCCGGCCCGCACGCGCGGGACGGGGTGGACGCAGGCCGACGGTCTGCGCTGACGTGAAAGACCGACGAAAGGCAGACACCATGGTCAAGCAGTCCATCTTCGGCCGCATCAGCACGCTGGCGAAGGCCAACATCAACGCGATGCTGGACAAGGCCGAGGACCCCCAGAAGATGCTGGACCAGATGGTCCGCGACTACACGAACAACATCGCGGAGGCCGAGGCCGCCGTCGCCCAGACGATCGGCAACCTGCGGATGATCGAGGACGACTACCGCGAGGACCAGGACGCGTCCCGCAGCTGGGGCCAGAAGGCGCTGGCCGCCTCCCAGAAGGCCGACGACTTCCGCACCAAGGGCGACACCGCCTCGGCGGACAAGTTCGACAACCTCGCCAAGGTGGCCATCGAGCGCCAGATGGACTTCGAGCGCCAGGCGAAGTCCGCGGAGCCGACCATCGCCTCGCAGCGCGAGATCGTGGAGCGCCTGAAGACCGGTCTGGACCAGATGAAGGCCAAGCGTCAGCAGCTGGTCGCCAAGCGCGACGAGCTGACCGCCCGCGCCAAGTCCGCCCACGCCCAGTCCGCGGTGGCCGACGCCGTGAAGTCGATCGACCTGCTGGACCCGACCTCCGAGGTCTCCCGCTTCGAGGAGAAGGTCCGACGCGAGGAGGCCCGCGTGCGCGGCCAGCAGGAGATCGCCGCGTCCTCCCTCGACGCCCAGTTCGAGTCCCTCGAGGACCTCGGCGAGAAGACCGAGGTGGAGGCCCGCCTCGCCGCCCTCAAGGCCGGCGGCGCCGGCCAGGCCGCCCTCACATCGGGCGACGTCGACGCCGACGAGACCCTCACCCTCGACTACGCCGCCGAGGGGACCGCCGAGGAGACCGGCACCGCGCGCGGCTGACCCCGCCCCGCCCCACGGCCCGTCGCCCGGCCCACGCCGGCGCGGCGGGCCGTCCTCGTGCGCCCCGGCCCGGTGCCCCTCCCGGCCGCGCCCCGGCCCCCGCACTCCTTTGGTACTGTCCCGGGGTCCCTCGGCACGCTCCGTGGGGCTCCCCCGTCCCCGCACAGAGGAAGAACCCCATGCAAGAGCAGTTCACGGCCTGGTCCGTGCTGGTCGACGCCGGCCTCATCGGCGCGCTCCTGGCCGTGGGCACGCTGGCCCGTGCCGTCATCACGCCCCTGCAGACCCTCATGATCCCGGCCTCCGTCATCGCCGGCATCCTGGGCCTGGCCCTCGGCCCGAACGGCCTGGGCTGGCTGCCGTTCAGCTCCCAGCTGGGAACGTACGGCTCGATCCTGATCGTCATCGTGTTCGTGTGCATCGCGCTCACCGACGACTTCGACGTCCGCAAGATCGGCCGCCCCGTGGGCGCGTTCGCGTCCTACGGCGTGCTGATCTACTCCTCCCAGGTGGCCATCGGCGCCCTCGTCACGCTGCTCGTCCTGCAGCCGTTGTTCGACGCGCCCGACTCGTTCGCCGCCCTGCTGTTCGCCGGCTGGGCGGGCGGCTTCGGCTCCGCGGCCGCCGTGGGCCAGGCATACGCGGCCAACGGCGATGCGACCGTCACCTCGCTGGCCTACACCTCCGCCACGGTCGGCATGATCGTCGGCGTGGTGGGCGGCATCATCCAGGCCAAGATCGGCGCGCAGCGCGGCCACGCGCAGGAGTTCGCGGGCCTGACCTCCATCCCGGAGGAGCTGCGCACCGGGGTGCTGAACCAGGTGGAGGAACGCCCGGTCATCGGCCGGCACACCTTCTCGGCGGCCTCGGTGGAGTCACTGGCCTTCCAGATCGGCGTCGTCGCGATGATCGCGGCGGCCGCGCACGGTGTCGTCTCCTGGATCACGGCCGTGTGGCCGAGCATCGTGGGTGAGGACGGACCCCAGCTGATCATCCCCGCGTTCGCGATCGCGTTCCTGCTCGGCCTGATCGCCCGCGTCCTGTTCCAGGCCACGAAGACGGCGAAGTTCCTCGACCCGGGCTCGCTGAACTCGGTGTCCGGCACCGCCACGGACATCCTCATCGTCTGCGGCATCGCCGCGATCGCCCCGACCGTGGTCGTGGACTACTGGCAGCCGCTGCTGCTCCTGTTCGTGATCGGCCTCGCGCTGGCCCTGTTCCTGGGGATCGTCGTGGCGCCGCGCGTCATGACCGACGCGTGGTTCGAGAAGCAGCTGTTCACGTGGGGCTGGGCCACCGGCGCCGTCGCCACGGGCGTGGCCATGCTGCGCATCGTGGACCCGAAGCTGAAGTCCGGGACCATGGAGCAGTTCGGGGTGGCGTACATCCCGGTGGTGCCCGTGGAGATCGCGGCGGTGTCCTTCGTGCCGCTGCTGCTCATCGCGGGCCTGTCCTGGGCCGTCGTCGGCATCTGGGGCGCGATCGCGGTCACCGCGATCATCGCCGCCGTCTGGCTGCGCCGCACCGATCCGGGCCGCCGCACGCCGGCCCAGCAGGCGGTCCGGGCCTCGAGCCGCTGACGCTCCCCCACCGATCGTCCGAGGGCGGTCGCCCCAGCCCGCCGGCACCGTGCCGGCGGGCCGGGGCGACCGGGCCCGGGCATGCGAGAAGGCCCCCAGCAGATGCTGGGGGCCTTCTCCTTCTCGTTGCGGGGGCAGGATTTGAACCTGCGACCTCCGGGTTATGAGCCCGGCGAGCTACCGAACTGCTCCACCCCGCGGCGACTTCTAGAACTATACACACCTGTTCCGTCGAGTTCAAATCGGCGTCAGCACCCCGCCATCCGGCGGCCATGCGGCAGCCACCTGCCCCGAGACGGCGGCGGCCCCGACCACGCGCGGTGCGTGGCCGGGGCCGCCGTCGACGGTCCGGCGGGCCCGGCCCGCCGGCGTCGGCTCAGCCGCTCGGCGTCGGGCTGGGGCTCGACGACGGCGCGGGGCTCGCCTCGGCCGGGGCCTGGTCCCGGGCGGGCGCGTCGCCGCCCAGGGCGTCGTCGGCGGCGGTGGCACGCTTCAGGGCCTCGTTGAGACGCTTCTGCTGCTCGCCGTAGCCGGCCCAGTCACCCTCGGCCAGACGCTCCTGGCCCCGGGTCAGGGCGTCCTGCGCCTCCTCGAGGGCCGCCGAGAGCTCCTCCTCGACCGTGCCCGGAGCCGTCGGCTCCTCGCCCGGCGCGGGCGCCTCCGCCTGGTTCTCCTCTGGGGTGACCGCGCCCGAGTCGCCATCGAACACCTGGTCCAGGGCCTCCTGGAGGGTGTCCGCGAAGCCGACCTTGTCGCCGAAGGAGACGAGCACCTTGCGCAGCGTCGGGTAGGTGGTGCCGCCCGAGGAGCGGACGTACACCGGCTGGACGTAGAGGATGCCGCCGGCCACCGGCAGAGTGATCATGTTGCCGTTGAGCACCTCGGAGGCGCCCTGACGCAGCAGGTTCAGCTCCCGCGAGACGTCCGCGTTGGAGTCGAAGTTCGCCTGCGCCTGGCCGGGGCCGGGCACCGTGGTGGACCGCGGCAGCTCGAGCAGGCGGAGCTTCCCGTAGCCCTCGGCCTTCACGCCGTCCTCCCCCGAGCCGGCGTCGCCGGTGGCGGAGAGGAAGCCGTAGAGCACGTTGCGCTGCTGGGCACCGTCCGTGATCTGCGGGATGTAGCTGCTGGTGAGGGAGAACGCCGGCTCGTCCTGGCCGGGCATCTGCAGCGTCATGTAGTACGGCGGCTGCTTGACATCCTCCTCGCGCGTGGGGTCCGACGGCACGGACCACGCGTCGTTGTTCTCGTAGAAGTCGTCCGCATCGGTCACGTGGTAGCGGCCGAGCAGCTCGCGCTGGACCTTGAACATGTCCTCCGGGTAGCGGACGTGGTCCATGAGTCCGGCGCTCATCTCCGAGTACGGGCGCAGTGAGGACGGGTACACGTTCTGCCAGGCCCGCAGCAGCGGATCCTGGTCGTCCCACGCGTAGAGGGACACCGAGCCGTCGTACGCGTCCACCGTCGCCTTCACCGAGTTGCGGATGTAGTTCACCCGGCCCTGCATCGCCGGGTTCTGGCCCTGGCTCAGGGAGTCCACCGTGACCTCGCCCAGCTGCTGGGCGGTGGAGTACGGGAACTGGTCCGAGGTCGTGTAGGCGTCCACGATCCACTGCACGCGGCCGTCGACGATCGCCGGGTAGGGGGCGGTGTCCACCGTCAGGTAGGGCGCGACCTTGCGGACGCGCTCGGCCGGGTCGCGGTCGTAGAGGATCTGCGAGGCCTCGTTCACGTCCGAGGACAGCACGAGCTCGGGTGAGCCGAACTTCACCGCGTACGCGAGCCGGTTGAACAGGTTGCCCACCGAGGGGCCGCCGTCGCCGGAGAAGGTGTACGCCGTGTCCTCCTGGGAGTCGGCCGTCTGCGGCCGGTCGCGTTCGACGGCCGGCGCGCCCTCGGGCGCACCCACCACCGAGTACGAGGGCGAGTTGTGCCCGAAGTAGATGCGCGGCTCGTAGTCCTGGTCGGAGGCCAGCGGCCCCCGCGTCGGGATCTCGGAGAGCAGCCACTGGGGCCGGCCGCCGGCCGCGACCTCGGAGGCGTCGGCCACGACCATGCCGTAGCCGTGCGTGTAGATGGTGTGGCGGTTCACCCACGACTGCGAGTCGTCCACGTTGACGTCACGGGCCGCCAGGATGGTGTCCCGCGTCTGGCCGTCCACCTCATAGCGGTCCACGTGCAGCGTGGTGGGGAACGAGTAGTACGGACGGAACTGCTGGAGCTGCCCGAAGGTCTGGGAGATCAGGTTCGGGTCCATGAGACGGACGTTGGCCGTGTTGGCCTCCTCGCCCGCCAGGGCCCCGGCCTCGGTGTCCGTGGCGCCCTCATAGTTCGTCACCTCGACGTCGTCCAGGCCGTACGCCTCGCGCGTCATGGCGATGTTCCGTTCGATGTACTCGGACTCGAGCGTGCGCTCGGACGGCTTCACCTGGTACTCCTGCACGATGAAGGGGTACGCCGTGCCCACCACGAGCGCCGTGATGACCAGGACCGCGGTGCCGATCAGCGACAGCCGCCACCGGCCCGAGACCACCGTCCACACGAACAGGCCGGCCACGATCACGGCCGTGACCGCCAGGATCGCCGACGTCGGGATGACCGCGTTCACGTCCGTGTAGAGCGCGCCGGCCCAGTTGCCGGTCTGCGACTGCGTGGTGCGGTAGCGGTTGAGCCAGAAGTTGACGCCCTGCAGCAGCAGGAACACGGCGAGGGTGATGCCCATGTGGGCGCGCGCCGCCGGGGCGATCCGCACACCGCCGCCCTCCTCCACGCGCACCGCGCCGTACAGGTAGTGCACGAGCAGACCGGTGATGCCGGAGATCAGGACCACCGAGATCAGGTAGCCGACCACGAGCGTCAGGAACGGCAGGGTGGCCATGAAGAACATGAGGTCCAGGCCGAACTCCGGGTCCGCCTGGCCGTAGGGCACCTGGTTCAGGAACAGCAGGACCGTGTTCCAGCCGTTCATCGCGGTGGAGCCGGCGAACACGCCGAGCACGAGCGGGACACCCAGGAACACCAGGCGCCGGATGGGCTCGAGCTGGCGCTGGGCCTGGCTGAGCGAGTCCCGCGCGGCCGCGGACGCGTCCGCGGGGCGGTGGCGCCAGGCCGTGCGGATCGCCAGCCACACGGCGAGGGCCATCCCGAGCCCGGCGATCAGGAACAGCGCGGCCTTGGCGACGACCTCGGTCCAGAAGACCTCGGTGAAGCCCAGCTGCGAGAACCACAGCACGTCCGTGTAGACGTTCGTGAACACCACGAACAGCCCCACGAGCACGGCCACCGCGATGATGGTCAGCACGAGCGCGCTCGGCCGGCCCGGCCGGCCCCTGCCGCGCGCGGCGGAGGACCCGCCCCCGCCGAACGGGCCGCCGGGGCCGCGGTCGCCGTCGTCGCCCGGGCCGCGCGGGGCGCCGCCGAAGGGGCCGAACGCCCCGAACGGGCCGGACTGGCCCCCGGCGGTCCCGCCGCCGTCACGGGGCGGGCCGCCGAACGGTCCGCCGCCTCCCTGTCCGAAGCTCACTGCTCTGTCCTCTTCCCTCCCGCATCCGCGGGGCTCTGCTCCGGCCCGGGGCGCTGCGCCCCGGACATGTCATCCGGTCTGGTGGTCTGGTGGTCTGGTGGTCCTGGTGTGCGTCGGCTCAGCCGCACGTCCGGGCGGCGGCCGGGGTCTCCCCCCGGGCCACCGCCTCGACGATGTCGCGGGCCTGGCCCAGCGTATCCACGGGGTACACCGTCAGACCCTCGGGCACACGGCCGGCCAGCTCCTCGCAGTTCGCCGTGGGGGCGAGGAACGTCGTGGCCCCCGCCTCGGCGGCGCCGCGCACCTTCTGCGGGATCCCGCCGATGGGGCCCACGACGCCGTCCCCCGTGATCGTGCCCGTTCCGGCGATCGGGGCGCCCCCCGTCATCGCCCCCGGGGTGAGCCGCTCGATCACGGTGAGCGCGAACATCAGACCCGCCGAGGGTCCGCCGATGTCCGGCACGGTCAGCTCGACGTCCACCGGGACGTCGTAGGCGGTCTCGATCAGGGCCCCCATCTGCCACGGCTGGGGCGCGCCCTCGGGGGCGGCTGCCACGGGCACCTCGAGGTCCTGCTCCACGCCGTTCCGGCGGACCGTCAGCGTGACCGGGTCGGGCCCCGCGGCCCCGACGGCGGCGCGCACGGCCTCCAGGTCGGCCACGGGCCGTCCCTCGGCGGCGATCACCTCGTCCCCGGCCCGCAGGACGCCCTCGGCGGGCCCGCCGGACACGAGCTGCTGCACGACGAGACGCTGGGGCACCTCCCGGCCGAGCTCGTGCAGGGCCGCGGCGGTCGCGGTCTGCTGGGAGTCCGACATGGCCGCCGAATTGGCCTCGCCGACCTCGTCGGAGGTGACGCCGGTGGGGTACATCAGCTCGCGCGGGACCACGTCCACGGCGGGGTCCGTCAGGCCGCGGCCGAGGTCGAGCAGGGAGGTGGTGCCGATGGGCGGGCCCCCGACCATCACGGTGGTCATGTCCAGGGTCCCCTCACCCGGGTCCGCCTCACCGCCCTCGACGCGCAGCACGGGTCGACCCTCGCGTTCGCCCAGCAGGTCCACGGCGGGGCCGGGGCCCTCGAGGATGTAGGGGGTCGGGGCCAGCAGGGCCAGCCCGGCGCTGCCCAGGGCGAGCCACCCGGAGAAGGGCACGCGGGCGGCGCGGATGGTCCTCGAGGGCACTGCGCGCACGCGACACCGTCTTTCCTGGGGGTCCTGATCGGGCCGTCCTCGCCGCCGGGCACGTGCCGCGCGGCGACGGTCACACCAGTCTACGTGGGGCCGCGACCCCCGCCTGCCCCGCCCGACGCCGTGCGCCATGGGCGAACCGCGCCGCCGCGAGGTCGGGAGGGCGGGCGCATCGCGTCGGCGCGGATACGCTGGAGACATGAGCAACGACGCGCGCACGCCCGGATCCGACGACGGCCGCGACCCCCTGGAGGAGATGCTGCGGCAGCTCTTCGGCGGCCAGGGCCCCGACCCGGACGAAGTCCGACGCGCCATGGAGGGCCTGGGCGGCCCCGGCGGGGTGCCCTTCGACCCGTCCCAGCTGGATCCGGCCATGATGCAGCAGGCCATGGCCCAGTTCCAGGCGATGATGAGCTCCGGCTCCGGCTCGGACGGCCCCGTGAACTGGTCCCTGGCGAAGCAGGCCGCCCGCCAGGCCGTGGCCGGCGAGGACCCGGCCGTCGGCTCGTTTGCGCGACGCGAGGTGGACGAGGCGCTGCGGCTGGCCGAGCTGTGGCTCGACGGCGTCACGCAGACCGAGCCCGTCGGCAGCGTCGGCGTGGCCTGGTCCCGTGCCGAGTGGGTCGAGGCGACCATGGACCAGTGGCGCCGGCTCACCGAGCCCGTGGCCGTCTCGATGTCCCGCGCGATGTCCGCGGCCATTGAGCAGCAGCTGCCGGGCCAGCTCCCCGAAGGCATGGACGCCTCCCTGCTCGGCGGGCTGCAGCCCATGCTGAAGAACATGGGCGGCACGATGTTCGGCCTGCAGCTCGGCGGCGCCGTGGGCGCCCTGGGCAAGGAGGTGCTCTCGGGCACGGACATCGGCCTGCCCGTCGCCGGCCACCGCCTCGCCCTCGTCCCCGTGAACATCGAGGAGTTCGGCGACGGGCTCTCGGTGCCGGACGACCAGATCCGCATCTACCTGGCCCTGCGCGAGGCCGCACGCATGCGCCTGTTCCTGCACTCGCCGTGGCTCGAGCGGGACCTGTACGCCGCCGTCGAGCAGTACGCCGCGGGCATCCGTCTGGACACCGAGGGCATCGAGCGGGCCGCGCAGTCGGTGGACCCGATGGACCCCGGTTCCCTGCAGGCCGTGTTCGACGGGGCGTCCTTCATCGCCGCCCCGGACGCCACCCAGCAGGCCGCGCTGGACCAGCTGGAGCTGCTCGTCGCCCTCGTGGAGGGCTGGGTGGACGTGGTGGTCGCCGAGGCCGCGCGCCCGCTCGAGTCGGCGCCCGCCCTGCGCGAGACCATGAACCGCCGCCGCGCCTCGGGCGGCCCGGCCGAACAGGCCTTCGCCGCCCTCGTGGGCCTCGAGCTGCGCCCGCGCCGCCTGCGCGAGGCCGCCGCGTTCTGGGAGCACGTCACGGCCGAGCACGGCACGGAGTACCGCGAGGAGATCTGGCGCCATCCCGAGCGTCAGCCCACCGCGGAGGACCTCGAGGACCCCGCCGGGTACGCCGGGCGCCGCTCCGCCGCGGACGCCAGCACCGAGTCCCTCGACGACGAGCTGCGCAAGCTCCTCGAGGGCGGCTTCGGCGACGCGCCGCGGGAGGGTTGAGCCCCTTCCGGCACGACGGCGGCGGGCGGTCCGGCACCTCAGGGGCGGGCCGCCCGCCGTCGTGTCAGTCCGCGTCCTCGTCCTCCGCCCACCGGTCCGGCGCCGTGCGACCGCGGCCCTCGGCGAAGGTGACCCCCTCGAGGAAGGCCATCGCCTCGGCGTAGCGCGGGTACCGGTCCACGAGGCGTCGGAAAGCCGGGCCGTGTCCGGACTCCAGCAGGTGGGCCAGCTCGTGGACGAGCACCGCCGCCACCACCCAGTCCGGCATGCCGCGCAGCTGCGTCGAGAGCCGGATGGTGCCGCGCGCGGGCGTGCACGAGCCCCAGCGGCGGCGCTGCCGGGCCGACCACGTGACCGAGACCGGACGGGCCCGCCCGCCCAGGTGCGCCGCCGAGAGCCGTCCCGCCCAGGCCAGGAGCGCGTCGTCGGAGCGGGCGTCGGCGGGGCGGCCGTCCGGGTCGGCCGCGGGCTGCCCCGTCCCGCCGCGTGCGCCCACCTTCGCGACCATCCGGCCGATCCACTCGCGCTCCTGCGCGGCCGAGAGCCGGGCCGGGACGTTGACCTGCAGGCGGCCGTCGCGCCACGCCGCCGAGACGGTGCGGGTGCGGGCCGTGGAGCGCACGAGCCGCACGGGCGTGCCCTCCCAGTCCAGGTCGGTGCTCTCGCGGGCGGGGCCGCGGTGGGCGGCCGGGACGGCTCGTGGAGGGCGGCCGGGGGCGGGCGGGACAGGGCGCATCCGGCCATTGTCCGGCATGGGCCGCAGGCTGTGGACAATCCGGCGCGGTCCGGGTGCGCCCTGGCAGGGTGGGAGGCACCGAGCCGAGAGGAGAGCCGTGCGCACCGTCGCCGAGACCGTCACCACCGTCCCTCATGACGCCGCTGCGTCAGCGCTGGAGCCGGGGGCGTGGGCCCCGCCGACCGACGTCCACGTGGCGGGCCTCGACGCGGTGGGCGCGGCGATCGCCCACGCGCTGGCGGGGGCCGGGGCGCTGCGCCTGGCCCTGTGGGATCCGCGGCCCGTGGACGCCGCGGACCTGGGGACCGGCCTGCTGCCCGGGGACCTCGGTCGGCCCCGGGCGGGTGCGCTCGCGCGCCGGTTGGGCGATGTGGCCCCCGGGCTGCGCCTCTACGCGCACCACGGCCCGGTGCCGGTGCTCGTGGGGCAGGCGACGGTGGCGGTGGGGTCCGTGCTCGACGCGGACCTGGCCGCGCAGGCCCTCGCCGCCGACCACCCGCTGCTGCCGGTCACGGTGGGGCCGAGAGCGGTCACGGTCGGACCGTGGTGCGCCCCCGGGGTGCGCGGGTGCCCGCTGTGCCGATGGCCCGCGGACCCGGCGGGCGTCCCCGGTGTCCCGACGGCGCCCGGCCCGTCGGCGCACCGGGGACAGGTGGACGGGCTCGCGGCGCTACGGGCCGCCGTACTGACCGTGGACGCCCTGCGGACCGGACCGGCCCCCGGCGTGCTGCGGGCCGATCGGGTGACGGGACGCACGCGCCGGGTGCGGGTCCGCCCCCGGCCCGGCTGCGCCTGCGACCCGGACGCGCTCGGCTGGGCGTTCTGAGGGGGTCGGCGCCGCCGGCGGAACGGGGCGCGGGTCCGCGGCTCAGGCCGTCGGGGTGCCGTGCAGCAGCTCGAGCAGCTCCGGTCCGTGCTTCTCCAGCTTGGCCTTGCCGAGGCCGGGCACCTTCAGCAGCTCTGCCGGGGTCTTCGGCATGGCCTCGGCGATGGCCACGAGGGTGGCGTCCGTGAACACCACGAACGCGGGCATCCGCATCTCGGCGGCCGTGCGGGTGCGCCAGTCGCGCAGCTCCTCGAGCACCGTCTCGTCGTAGGTGGCGGGGCAGTCCAGGCAGCGGCCGACCTTGCGCTCGGCTCCCGTCTCGAGGGGCTTGCCGCACGTGCGGCACACGGCGACCTTCGCGCCCCGGCGCCGCGGCGCCGTCGGACCGGCCGCGGAACCACGGGCCGGGGCGTGCTCGCGGGTGCCGCCGAGGGTCGGGTCGATGGCCCACAGGAACCGGGAGGGCCGCCGGGTGGAGCGCCCGCCCGTGCCCCGCGAGAGCGTCCACGTCAGCGACAGGTGCTGGCGGGCACGCGTGATGCCCACGTAGAGCAGGCGCCGTTCCTCGTCCACCTCGGCCTGGGTCTCCGCGAAGGAGATCGGCATGAGCCCCTCGGACAGGCCCACGAGGAACACCGCGTCCCACTCGAGGCCCTTGGCCGAGTGCAGCGAGGCCAGGGTGATGCCCTGCACCGTCGGCGCGTGCTGGTGCTGGGCACGCTCGTCGAGCTCGGCCACGAGCTCGGTCAACGTGAACTCGGCCCCGCGCGTCGTGGCAAGCTGGTCGGCGAGGTTGACGAGTGCGTGCAGGGACTCCCACCGTTCACGGGCCGCACCGGAGGCCGCCGGCGGTTCGGCGGAGTAGCCGAGCGAGGAGAGCACGTCCCGCACCCGGTCCGTGACGTCGTCGCCCGTCAGGTCCTGGGCGGCGCGGGCGGCGGCCCGCAGCTGCAGGATGCCGTCGCGCACCTCGCGCCGGGAGAAGAACCGCTCGCCGCCGCGCAGCTGGTAGCCGATGCCCGCCGAGGACAGCGCCGTCTCGAAGGCCTGGGACTGGCCGTTGGTGCGGAACAGGACGGCGATCTCGGAGGCCGGCACGCCCTCATCGATCAGCGCCGCGATCCGGTCCGCGACCCAGCCGGCCTCGGCCTCGTCGTCGGTGCACTCCGCGAACACGAGGTCGGGACCGGCCGGCCGCTGGGAGACGAGCTCGAGGGGGTCGGGCCAGCGCGGCATCGTGCGGTCCCGCTCCCCCGCCTTGGTGCGGTCCGCCAGCAGGCGGTTGGCCGCCTCCACGATCTGCGGGCTGGACCGGTAGTCGCGCACGAGCCGGACCACCGTGGCCGCGGGGTACCGCTCACGGAAGTCGGTGAGGAAGCGGGAGGTCGCGCCCGTGAACGAGTAGATCGTCTGGGAGGCGTCGCCGACCACGCACAGGTCGCCGCGGTCGCCGAGCCAGAGGTCGAGCAGGCGGTGCTGCAGGGGCGAGACGTCCTGGTACTCGTCCACCACGAACACCCGGTACTGGTCCCGGATCGTGGCCGCGATCTGCGGCTCGGTGGACAGGATCCCCACGAGGATCAGCAGCACGTCCTCGAAGTCGATCATGTTCCGCGCCGTCTTGGCCTCCTCGTAGCCCGTGTAGAGACGGGCGACGGTGGTGGCGGTCCAGCCGGCGGGCATCTCCCGCTCCTTGGCGGCCTCCGCGTAGCCCTCGGGGGCGTGCAGGGAGACCTTGGCCCATTCGATCTCGCCGGCGAGGTCGCGCAGACCGGCCCGGTCCACGGACATCCGCATGCGCTGGGCGACCTCGGTGAGCAGGCGCACCTTGTTCTCGATCAGCGAGGGCATGGGGCCGCCCACGGC
Organism: Micrococcus sp. 140720015-1; assembly: GCF_053627595.1. Taxonomy (NCBI): domain Bacteria; kingdom Bacillati; phylum Actinomycetota; class Actinomycetes; order Micrococcales; family Micrococcaceae; genus Micrococcus; species Micrococcus sp. 140720015-1. Next base: position 612,952 of record NZ_JBSEYC010000001.1, on the reverse strand, counting down.
CTGGGGCCAGAAGTACTGCAGCTGGCGCAGGGCCGCCGAGTGGAAGGTGCGGGCCTGGACGCCGGCCACGCCGAGGTCGCGCAGGCGGGTGCGCATCTCCGCGGCGGCGCGCGCCGTGAAGGTCAGGGCGAGGGTCCGGTGCGGGTCGAAGACGCCGGAGGCGACGCCGTAGGCGATGCGGTGCGTGATGGCGCGGGTCTTGCCGGTGCCGGCACCGGCCAGGATGCAGACGGGCCCGTGCAGGGCCGTGGCAGCCCGGCGCTGCTCCGGGTCGAGGCCGCGGAGGATCTCGTCGGGAGTGCTCATGCGGGACGAGTCCTCCTAGGTGATCAGGGTCTGCGCATCGGGCAGCGTCCCACCGTACCAATCCTCGATGAGCGCCCGCGCGATGGACACGGCCCCGGGCAGGGTGACGTCGCCCGCGCGGGCCAGATGCGCGAGCTCCTCCCGCTCGAACCAGCGCACGGAGAGGATCTCCTCGCCGTCCGGGACCGGCTCGGCGCCGGCCGGGGCCAGCGCGGTGAACCCGAGCATGAGCGAGCGCGGGAAGGGCCACGGCTGGGAGCCGCGGTAGCGCGGCTGCGTCACCGTGACCCCGGACTCCTCCGCGATCTCCCGGACCACCGCGTGCTCCAGGGACTCCCCCGGCTCCACGAACCCGGCCAGGCAGGAGTACAGCCCCTCGGGCCACGCCGCGTTGCGGCCCAGCAGGATCCGCCCGGCCGGGTCGGTGACGGCCACGATCACCGCCGGGTCCGTGCGCGGGAACTGCTCCCGGGAGCACTCGCGGCAGCGGCGCACCCAGCCGGCCGCCTCGACGTCCGTGGCGCCGCCGCAGAACGCGCAGAAGCGGTGGGTGGCGTGCCAGTTGGCGTTCGCGACGGCGGCCACGAACAGCCCGGTGTCCGCGTCGCTGAGGGCGGCGGCCGCGTCGCGGAGGCCGACCCACACGGCGTCCGCGAGCGCGGTGGCCGCGTCCTCGGGCAGGGCCACCGGCGGCTCGACGGCGACGCAGACCACCTCGCGCTCCCGCCCGCGCGGGCCCCGGTCCGCCGCGGTGCCGCGACCCAGATACGCCGCCTCGGCCGGCACGGGGCCGGCGGGCGCGGTGAAGACGAGCCGCCCGTCCGCGACCGGCGCGCGGCCGCCCTGCAGCCACAGGACCTCCGTTCCCTCCCGCGCCCAGGCCGCCGCCAGGTGGCCCGGGTCGAGGCGGGCCACGGCACCGCGGTCCAGCTCCTCGCGGGCCAGCGGCAGGGCCAGGGGTGGTGCGGCGGTGGGGTCGGGCGACGACGGGGGGCAGGAAGCCATGCGTCCAGGCTAGCGACCCGTCTCCGGTGCGCCCGACGACGGGGGAGGGCGTTCCGCGCCTAGGCTGGAGGGGTGGATCGTCAGCCCCTTCGTCTCGCAGCCCTGGCCGCCGCGGCCGTCCCCGGCCTCGCCCCCGTCTCCGTGGAGGCGAGCCCGGACGACCCCGCGGACTTCTCGACCGCCGTCGTCGTGGACGGTGAGGGCCAGCGGTGGCGCGTCCGCTCGCCCCGCACCCCGGAGGCGGGCATCCGTCTCGAGACGGAGCTGCAGGTGCTGGCGGGCCTGACCCCGGCGGTGCGCGCCGGCCTGCCGTTCCGCACGCCCTCCGTGGCGGGCGCGGTGCGGCTCGAGGGGCTGCGCACCTTCGTCTACCAGGACATGCCCGGGCGTCCCGTCACCCTGGACGAACTGGCCCGGCTCGGCGAGCCCGCGGTGCAGGACGTGGGCCGCGTGCTGGCCGCGATCCACACGCTGCCCTCGGACGTCGTGGACCACGCGGACCTGCCCTCCTACACGGCGGAGCAGATCCGGCAGCGTCACCTCCACGCCCTCGACCAGGCGGCCACCTCCGGCCGCGTGCCGCCCCTGCTGCTGCGCCGCTGGGAGGAGGCCATGGAGGAGGAGGCCCTGTGGCGGTTCACCCCGGTGCCCGTGCACGGTGACCTGCACGAGGACAACCTGCTCCTCGAGCGCGGCCGCGTGGTGGGCGTGACGGGCTGGACGGACCTGCACGTGGGCGACCCGGCCGACGACGTCGCCTGGCTGGCCGCCGCCACGGACCCGGACCTGGCCGACCGTGTCCTCGACGCCTACGCGGCCCGGCGCGCCGACGCGGGGGCCGCCGACGACGGCGACGCGCACCTGATGCGCCGTGCGGCGCTGCTCGCCGAGTTCGCCCTCGCCCAGTGGCTCACGCGGGGCCTGGACCGGCACGACGCGGGGATGGTCGCCGAGGCGGAGGCCATGCTGGCCGAGCTCGCGGGCGACGTGCGCGCCGCGCAGGAGGCGGCCGCGCGCCAGGCGGAGGCCGACGCGGCCGCCGAGGACGCCCGGGATGCGGCGGAGGACGCCCGGGAGGCCGCGAGGAGCGCGGACCCGCAGACGGGGCCGGTGCCCGCCGTCGAGGTGGTGCGGCCGATCAACGGCGGGCCAGGGCGTCCGTGATGTGACGCTCGAGCTCCTCCTCCCCCGGCAGGTCCGGGAAGGAGCGCTCCTGCCCGTGGGCCACGTACACGAAGCTGGCCCCGATCCGTTCCAGCGGGATCCCGTGCAGCCGTGACCAGGCGAGCCGGTAGACGGCCAGCTGCAGCGACTTGAGCTCGAGGTCGCGGCCCCGCGGCACGGCGCCGGTCTTCCAGTCGACGAGCTCCCAGTCGGCCTCGGGGTCGAAGGGCAGGCGGGGGTCGCCGCCGGAGCGGTAGATCGCGTCGACCCGGCCGCGCAGCGTGATTCCGCCGACCGTCGTCTCGACCGGGGCCTCGACGAAGGCCGGGGTGCGCTCCGCCCAGCGCGAGGAGCGGAACCACTCCTGCATCGGGCCGAGGTCGAGGGCCTCGTCGACCCACAGGTCCGCGGCGTCCTCGGCCGAGTCGATGTCCAGCATGCCGGTGGCCCCGAAGCGCTCCTCGAGCCACGCGTGGAACGCCGTGCCGCGCCGCGCCGCATGCGCGGGCGGCCGGGGCAGGGGCCGGCGCAGCTGCTCGGCCACGGCCTGCGGGTCGGCGGCGAGCTCGCCGTAGAGGGACACGGAGACGTGCTCGGGCAGGGCGGTCTCCCCGCCCGTCCCGGCGACGTCCCGGCGGCGCAGCAGCACCCAGTCCACCTGGCGGGCCAGCTCCGGGTCGTCCCCGAGCGCCTCCGGGTCCGCGGCGTGCACGGCCGCGGCGGCCGCCTCCACCCCGTGCCGGCGGGCCCGGGAGCGGTGCGGCAGCGGCTGCCAGCGTTCCTCGTCCTCGGGGTCCTCCGGGTCGGCGACGAAGGCCTCCGGGCCGTCGAGCGGGTCGAAGGGCCAGCGGGCGACCAGCGTCCGGCCCGCGGCGGGGTTGGCCTCGGGCAGGTCGTCCTCGGCCGGGGCGGGGCCGAGCGCGACGCCGGGCACCTCCCCCGCCAGACCGGCCACCTCCTCGAGGAAGGCCGAGGCCGGCAGGGGCTCCTTGTTGACGCCCTTGAACAGGGAGGTGCTCAGCCACAGGGCGGATCGCGCGCGCGTGTACGCGACGTAGGCCAGGCGCCGCTCCTCGCGCTCGGCGTGGGCGGCCACGGCCACGGCATAGGGGTCCGGGTTGCCCTCCTGGGCCGCCTTCGAGCTGTATCCGGTGCCGGCCGACTGGACCCAGTCCCGCTGGTCCTGCGCCCACGACCCGTCCCACTGCGGCAGCGACGCTCGGTCCCCGCGCAGGGGCCATGGCAGTGCGCCGGCCCGGGGGCTGGTCCAGCGGTCCGCCCGCGTGGACGGGAACGTGCCCTCCTGCAGGCCGGGGACCGCGACGACGTCCCACTCGAGCCCCTTCGAGGCGTGCGCGGTGAGCACCTGGACCAGGCCGGGGGTGGGTTCGGCGTTCTCGACGCCGAGGCCGTCCTCGTGCTCGAGGACGGACTCCGTCCAGGCCAGGAACGCCGTCAGGTCCGTCGCCGTGGTGCCGGCGCCGAAGTCGCGGGCCGCGTCCTGGAACGCGTTCAGGTGCCGCCGGGCCGCGGCCGCGGAGACGCCGGGCCGCAGGGCCACCTCGACGTCCAGCCCCGTCTCACGGATCACCTCCGCGATGAGGTCGGCCGGGTCCTCCCCGGTGCGCGTGGAGAGCCGGCGCAGCTCCGCGTTGACGGCCCTCAGTCGGGCCAGGCCCTCGGGTGAGAAGCCGCGGCCGCGGGAGCCGACCCAGTCCGTCCCCTCCCCGGGCAGGGAGTCGAGGGCCTCCAGCAGGGCGGCGGCGTCGGCGTCCTCCTCGGGGCTCACGTCCCGGGCCGGGGCCGCGTCCGGGGCGGCCCCGGCGGGGTCCTCCCGCCCACCGGCGGCCCGCCGGGCCCGCAGCCGCGAGACGAACCGGGCGCGCTCCTGGAGCACCTCGAGGTCGGCCACGCCGATGCGCCAGCGCGGGCCGGTGAGCAGGCGGACGAGCTGGTCGCTGCGCGTCGGGTCGGCCAGCACGTGGAGGACGGCGAGCACCTCGGCGACCTCCGGCAGCGCCAGCAGCCCGGAGAGTCCGAGCACCTCGTAGGGCAGGCCGGCGGCGTCGAGCGCGTCCAGCACGGGGCCGAACTGGGCGCGGGTGCGGCACAGGACGGCGCGGCTCGGGGTGGTCCCCCCGGGCCCGGCCCCGGTGAGGGCGCCGAGGCGGGCGACGACGTCGGCGGCTTCCTCCTCCGCGGTGACGAACCGGTCCACCCGGACGACGCCCTCCCCCGCGCCCGGCCGGGGTCGCAGGGTGCGCACCTCCACCGGCGCGCCGCCCGCCGCGGCGGCGTGGGCGTTCAGCGGTGCGGCGACGGCGTTGGCGACCGCCAGGATCGACTCCTCGTTGCGCCACGCGATCGTCAGGTGCGAGACGTCCGCGTTCACACGCCGTGAGGCGCCGCCGGGGCCGGTCTCCAACCGGGGGAAGGCGTGCGGGAAGGCGAAGAGCTGTCCGGCGGAGGCGCCGCGGAAGCCGTAGATCGACTGGTGGGGGTCGCCCACCGCGGTGACGCAGTGCCCCAGCCCGGGCGCGTCGTCCTCGGGGCCGCGCGGGCCGAACAGCCCGGCGAAGATCCGCATCTGGGCGTGGGAGGTGTCCTGGAACTCGTCCAGCAGCACCACGGGGAACCGCGCGCGCTCCTGCTCGCCGGCCGCCGGCACCTCGACGGCGATGCGCGCCGCGTGGCGCAGCAGGTCGCCGAAGTCCATGACGTCCTGCTCGCGCTTGACCTCGTCATAGCGGGCCACGAGGTCCGCCATGAGGGCGCGGTCCGCCAGGCCGGTCAGGAACTCCTGGATCTCCTTCGAGGGGGTCTTGGCGCGCGGGGGCAGCGGCAGGGCGCTCCCCTGCTCGGCCAGCCGGGCGAGGAACCCGCGCACCTCGTCCGCGGTCACCAGGTGCTCGGCCATGTCCCCGGCCAGCCGCAACGCCTGCGTGATGAGCCGGGACGGGGCCACGCCGAGGGTGTCCGCGACCACCGGATGCGAACGCACGACGGCGCCCATGAGCCGGTGGGCGTCCGCGCCCCCCAGCAGCCGCGCCTCCGGTTCCACGCCGATCCGCAGACCGTGGTCCCTGACGAGCGCGCCGGCGTAGGAGTGGTACGTGGACACCGAGGCGCGGCCCAGGTCCTCGGGCTCCCCGTCGAAGCCGGGGATCTCGAGGCCGGAGCGCAGCAGGGCGTCCACGCGCCCGTTGATCCGCTCGGCGAGCTCACCGGCCGCCTTCCGGGTGAACGTGACGCCGAGGACCTCGTCCGGGCGCACGAGCCCGTTGGCCACGAGCCAGACCACGCGGTCGGCCATGGTGGCGGTCTTGCCGGATCCGGCGCCGGCCAGCACCAGGCGCGGAGTGAGCGGGGCGGTGACCACCTCGGTCTGCTCCTGCGTGGGCGGGGGCAGCCGCAGCCGCGCCGCGATGTCCTCCGGGGAGTGGACCGCGTCCTCGACGCGCGGACGATCGGTCGGGGCGGCGGGATCGCCGGTCAGCGGGGCCATTCGGTGACCTGCCTTCCTTCGGAGCAGAGCGGACAGACGGAGGGCAGCGCGCACCGACGGGCGCCGGCCTCGTGGAGGGCGAGGAAGCGCGGCCCCGTGGTGCGACGGGCCGCCGTGAACACCTGCTCGAGCGCCCAGGTGTCCTCGTCCTCGAGGGCCGGCTGGTCCTGCACCTTGGTCTTCTGGGTGCCGGCGCCGAGCTGGACGAGGGCCGCGCCGGCCGGCGTCGCGGGCCGCTCCAGGCCGGCGAGCGCGGCGCGCAGGGCGGGGTCGGTGGCGGGGTCGTCCCGGACCTGCTCCAGACCGCCGGCGCGGACGGCCACCTGATAGGCGGCCAGCTGGGGCTGGCGCGCCATCTCCGCACCGGTGGGCGCGCTGCGGCCGGTCTTGAGGTCGGCGATGAAGGGTCGGCCCTGCGCGTCCGCCTCGAGCCGGTCCACGACGCCGGTGATCCGGACGGTGGTCCCGCCCCAGGTCAGGTCCGCGAGGAGCCGCACCTCCTGGGCCACGGGCCGACGCCCGGCCGCCCGGGCGATGCTCCAGTAGCCGATGTAGGCGTCCACCAGGCCGCGGGCCCGGTCGTGCTCGATCTCCGTGATCCAGCCCTCCGGCAGGCCGAGTTCGGGCAGGCGGCGCTCCAGTTCGGCACGCACGTCCTCGGGCACGCCCTCGGGATGGTGTTCGGCCACCGAGTGCACGAGCGTGCCCACGGACTGGGCGAGGGTCCCGCCCGCGTTCGCGCCGACGTGGTACAGCACCCAGTTCAGCGGATTGCGCAGGGCCGTCTCCACGCGGGAGGGCGAGAGCGCGACGACCTCGTGCTCCGGGTCGACGAGCGCGGCCTCGGTGGACAGCGGCAGCAGGCCCCACCAGCGTCGGGGGTCCGCGACGGTCACGCCGTCCTCGGCGAGGGCCGCCAGGCCGGCGGCCGCCGCCGCCCGGGGTGTCGCCCCGTCGGCCGCGTCCGCCTCATCCCCGGCCTCCAGGACGCGGCGCAGCCGGCCGACGAGCGCGGGTGCCGTGATCGGGTCGGGGACCGCGGTGAGCCGCCGGACGCCGGCGGCGTCGCGCGCCTCGGCGGGCAGCCGTTCGGGCGGGTCCACCAGGTCGAGGAAGTCGGAGGGGCCCTCATCCGGCGAGCGCACGGCCGTGGCGACCACCTGGCGCCGTGCCCGGGAGACGGCGGCCGCGAGCATGCGCAGCTCGTCCTGGCGGACCTCGCGCAGCCGGGTGCGGTGGTCCGTGGGCCACGGGGCGTCCGCGGGCAGGGTCACGAGGTCCACGAGGTCGGTGGCGCCGAGCAGCTGGCCGCGCAGCCGGGTGTTCGGCCACACGCCCTCCTGCAGGCCCACGACGATCACCGTGTCCCACTCCTGGCCGGCCGCCGCGGCGGGGGTGCGCACGTGCACGGCGTCACCGGACTCGGCCCGGCGGGCCAGGGTGTCCACGGGCAGGTCCTGGGACTCCATGTAGACGGCGAACGACTCGGGAGACGCGCCCGGGAACTGGTTCACGAAGCGCTCGGCCACCTTGAACAGGGCGACGACGGCGTCGAGGTCCGCGTCCGCCCGGCGGGACTCGCGGCGGTCGTTCGCGTGCTCGGCGGGCCGCAGCGCGAGCGAACGCCACCGCTCGGCCCGACCGGAGGCGGACCACAGCGCCCACAGCACGGTCTCGGGCGAGGCCGAGGGGGCGCGGGCGGCCTCCAGGCCGTCCCGGAGCATCCAGTGGACGCGGCGCAGGGCGCGGTGCCGCTCGTGCTCGGGGCCGGCCAGGCTCGGGTCCAGGAGGGCCGCGGCGAGCAGCGCGTCCGAGGTGCACCGGCCGCCCCGGTCCCGCTCGGCGGCCAGCAGGTCCTGGCGCAGCCGCCGCACGTGCAGCGCGCTGGCCATCCCGTACCGGCCGGTGAGCAGTCCCACGACCTCGTCCGGGTCGAGCACGTCCTCGACCCGGGCCTCCGGATCCTCCGCGAGCGCCCCCGCCGCGTCCAGCAGCGTGAGCAGGGGCGCGACGGCGGGCTCCTCCTTCAGCACGAGCCCGGCGGCGTCCCGCAGCACGGGGACGCCCTCGGCCTCCAGGTGACGGGCGAGCGCGGCCACACGGGAGCCGGAGCGGGCGACCACGAGGATCCGGTCCAGGGGCACCCCGTCCTCGTGGTGGACCCGCAGCACCCGTTCGAGGACGAGCTGGTCCTCGTGGGCGCGGGTGGGCACGACGTGCGCCCGGACGGCGCCGTCGCCGTCCGCCGGGACGGTCTCGGTGCGGGTCCGTTCGACGCCGGCGGTGCGCTGGCGGACCCGGCGGGCCACGCGCAGGTAGGCGTCCTGGACCTCGGCGCGCATGCGGTGCCCGCGCGTCAGCACCCGGACGCGTCCGTCCGGGGACGCGGGCGGGGCGGCCCCCGGCACGGGATCGGGGTCGAGGACCCCGGGGTACCGGGCGAGGAGGTCGGGCCGGGCGCCGCGGAAGCCCTCCACGGTGGTGTCCGGCGACGCGGTGAGCAGCACGTCCCGCCCGCGGCCGAGCACGCTGAGCAGGTCGTGCACGGCGGGGGTGGCCTCGTGGAGGTCCTCGACCACGAGCACGGCCAGGCGGTCCCGCTCCTCCGCCACGAACGCCTGCGCCGCGGCGTCGCGCTCCGGGTCCTCGGGATGCCGCTCGGTGAGCACGCGGACGGCGGCGGACAGCAGCCCGGCGGCGTCGAACGCCTCGGCCATGCCCAGGTCGATCCGGTCCCGGTAGTCCTGCAGCAGCACGGCAGCGGCCTCCCACTCGGGGCGCCCGTGGGCGGTGCCGAGCTCCTGCAGACGGCCCGGCTCGAGGCCGAGCTCGCTCATGCGGTCCACGAGCTCGCGGACCTCACGGCGGAATCCCCTCGTCTCCACGGCGGGGGCGACGTCGGCCGGCCAGTCCGGCGCGGCGGCGAGGCCGGCGGCGTAGCCGTCGAGCAGCTCGGCGATCACCGTGTCCTGCTCGGCACCGGTGAGCAGCCGGGGGGCGGCCTCCAGATGCCGCAGCGGTCCCGTGACGCGGGCGCGGCGCAGCAGGTCGAACGCGTAGGAGGACCAGGTCCGCACGGGAGTGACGGCGCGGGTGCCCCGCCCGGCGGAGGCGAGCCGGCGGGTCAGGGCGTCGCGCAGCCGCGCCGCCGCGTCCCGGCTCGGGGCCAGCAGCAGGAGGGACTCGGGGTCCAGCCCCGCCTCGATCCGGCGGGCCGCGTACTCGACCGCCACGGTGGTGCGCCCCGTGCCGGGGGCGCCCAGCACGAGCACGGCGCCGTGCCCGGGGGCGAGCGAGGCGATCGCCTCCTGCTCGTCCGTCAGCGTGATCCGGTCCTCGGGCGCGGCGGCCGTGCGCACCAGCCGGGCGGCCGGCTCCGGCGCCGCCGCGTCGTCGTCGACGGGGTCCACCCCGTGTTCCCTGGTCATGGCCTCATCCTCGCACCGGGCCCGGACACGATACGGTCGGCGATCGCACGGATCGCCCGCGCGGCGCCGTCGTCGGGCTCCCAGCGGGCCCGGTGCAGGTCCACGCGCCCGTCCGGGGTGCGGGGCGTGCCCTCCCGCTCGTGCTCGACGGCGGCCCGCGCGGCCAGCTCCGGAGGCAGCGAGCCGTCGGCCCGGACCACGCGCCACCAGGGCGTGCCGGGGCTCGATTCGGCCATCGCCCGGCCGGCCTGCCGCGGGCCGCCGACCCCCAGCAGGCCGGCCAGCCCCCCGTAGCTGACGGCGTGTCCGGGCGGGACCAGACGGGCGAGCGCCTCGAGCCCCTCGCCGAGGGTGAGCGGTCCGTCGTCGCGGTGGCGAACGCCGGGGAGCACAGGGTGATCGGTCACGACCCCATCCTGTCGTGTCTGCCGGTCCGGGTAGCGTGAGGCGCGTGACTTGGCATGAGAGCATCCGCGCCGGCTTCGACCTCGAGACCACCGGACGTGATCCGCGCACCGCGCTGATCGTGACCGCCACCCTGGTGATGGTGGACGAGCACGGCCGCGCCGCGTCGTCGGCCGAGTGGCTCGTGGACCCGGGCGTGCCCATCCCCGCCGAGGCGGCCGAGGTCCACGGCGTCACCACGGAGCGGGCGCAGGCGGAGGGCATGCCCGCCGCGCAGGGCGTCGCGGAGATCACCGAGACCCTGCGGGACCTGTTCGCCGCGGGCATCCCCGTGGTGGCGTTCAACGGCGTGTACGACTTCACGGTGATGGACCGGGAGGCGCGCCGCCACGGGCTGACGCCGCTCGAGGCCCGCCCCGTGATCGACCCGTTCGTGCTGGACAAGCAGGTGGACCGGTTCCGCAAGGGCAAGCGCACGCTCTCGGCGGTGTCCGAGCACTACGGGGTGACCCTGGAGAACGCGCACACCTCCGCGGCGGACGCCCTCGCCGCCGTCCAGGTGGCCGACGCCCTGGCCGCCCAGTACGAGCAGCTGCGCATGGCGCCGGCGGAGCTGCACGAGCGGCAGGTCCGCTGGAAGGCCGAGCAGGCGGAGAGCTTCGAGCAGTACCTGCGGCGCAAGGACCCGCAGGCCACCGTCTCGCGCCACTGGCCGGTCGAGGCCGAGCGCTGAGCACCCGGCCCCGACCCGCACCCGGGTCTCAGCCCTGGGGCGTCGCCGCCGCGGCCGCCTTCGCCGCGGCCGGCAGCGCGTCGAGCACCCGGGTGACCGCCGCGTCGTCGTGGGCGGCGGAGACGAACCAGGCCTCGAACACGGACGGCGGCAAGTACACGCCGGAGGCCAGCATCGACTGGAAGAACGGGGCGTAGCGGAAGACCTCCTGGCCCTGGGCGTCCCGGTAGTCCCGCACGCCGGTTCCGGAGGTGCCGAACGCCAGGGAGAACAGGGTGCCGGCCCGCTGGATCGAGTGGTCCACGCCCTCGGCGTCCAGGGCGGCCACGAGGCCCTCGCGCACGGCGTCCGAGGCGCGTGTCACGGCCGCGTAGACGGCCTCGTCGGCGCGGGAGAGCGTGGCGTGGCCGGCGGCCATGGCCACCGGATTCCCGGAGAGGGTGCCGGCCTGGTACACCGGACCGAGCGGGGCCAGGTGGTCCATGATCTCGGCGGAGCCGCCGAGGGCGGCCGCGGGCATGCCGCCGCCGATCACCTTGCCGAAGCACCAGATGTCCGGGGTCCAGCCCTCGGGCTGCCCGGACAGGCCCCAGCCGCCCGTGGCGGTGGCGCGGAAGCCGGTGAGCACCTCGTCCCAGATCAGCAGCGCGCCGTGGCGGCGGGTGATCTCGCGCAGGAACGCGTTGAAGCCCTCGGCGGGCTCCACGACACCCATGTTGCAGGGCACGGCCTCCGTGATGAGCGCGGCGATGCGCTCGCCGTGCTCGGCGAACACGGCCTCGACGGCGGCGCGGTCGTTGTAGTCCACCACGAGGGTCTCGGAGGCGGCGGCCTCGGTGACGCCCGCGGAGCCGGGCAGGGCGGCGGTCGCCACGCCCGAGCCGGCCGCGGCCAGCAGGCCGTCCGAGTGGCCGTGGTAGCAGCCGGCGAACTTCACGATCAGGTTGCGGCCGGTCACGCCGCGGGCCAGGCGCAGGGCCGTCATGGTGGCCTCGGTGCCGGTGGACACGAAGCGCACGCGCTCGACCGGGACCTTGGAGGCGATCAGCTCGGCCAGCGCGGTCTCCTCCAGCGTGGAGGTGCCGAAGCCGAGGCCGCGGTCCACGGCGGCGTGGACGGCCTCGACGACCTCGGGGTGCTGGTGGCCCAGCAGCATGGGGCCCCACGAGCAGACCAGGTCCACGTACTCGTTGCCCTCGACGTCCGTCAGGTACGGGCCGCGTGCGCCGGCCATGAACCGGGGCGTGCCGCCCACCGAGCCGAAGGCGCGCACGGGCGAGTCGACGCCGCCGGGGATCACGGCCTGGGCCGCGGCGAAGGCGGCGGCGTTGGTGGTCGGCTGGGACGCGGTCACAGGGACCCCTCCTTCATCCAGCGGCCGAGCTCGGCCGCCCAGTAGGTGAGCACGGAGTCGGCGCCGGCGCGCCGGATGGAGAGCACGGACTCGACGATCGAGGCCTTCCGGTCGATCCAGCCGTGCGCGGCGGCGGCCTCGATCATCGCGTATTCCCCCGAGATCTGGTACGCGGAGACGGGCACGTCCGCCATGTCCGCCACGTCGCGCACGATGTCCAGGTAGCTCATCGCGGGCTTGACCATCACCATGTCCGCGCCCTCCTCGAGGTCGAGGGCGACCTCGCGCAGGGCCTCGCTCCGGTTGGCGGCGTCCATCTGGTAGGTCTTGCGGTCGCCCGTGAGCTGGGAGTCGACGGCGTCGCGGAACGGCCCGTAGAACGCCGAGGAGTACTTCGCGGCGTAGGCGAGGATCGCGGTCTCGTGGTGGCCGGCGCCCTCGAGGGCCTCCCGGATCACGCGGACCTGGCCGTCCATCATCCCGGAGGGGCCGAGCACGTCCGCACCGGCCTCGGCCTGCGCGACGCCCATCCGGGCGTAGATCTCCAGCGTCGCGTCGTTGTCCACGGCGCCCTCGGCGGTGAGCACGCCGCAGTGGCCGTGGTCGGTGAACTCGTCCAGGCACAGGTCGGACATCACGACGAGCCCGTCCCCCACCTCCGCCTTCACGTCCCGGATGGCCTGGTTCAGGACGCCGTCCGGGTCCAGGGCGGCGCTGCCGACGGCGTCGCGCGTGGCCGGCACGCCGAACAGCATGATGCCGCCCAGGCCCAGCTCGGCGGCCTCGGCCGCGGCGGCCTTGAGCGAGTCCGCGGTGTGCTGCACGACGCCCGGCATCGAGACGATCGGCACGGGCTCGGCGGCGCCCTCCTTGATGAAGGCCGGCAAGATCAGCTCGGCGGGGTGCAGGCGCGTCTCGGCGACGAGGCGGCGCATCGCGGCGGACCGGCGCAGACGCCGGGGACGGTGCAGCGGGAAGGACATGGCGGGGTCACACGCTCCTGGTTCGGGGACCCGTCCAGTCTAGGCGCGGAGGCTGACCGCTCCCCGGGCGTGGCACCGCCGCCCCACGGGCCGCTCCACGAGCCCGCGCGCCGGGTACAGTCGTGGCGCCCCGTCCGCCGTCGAGAGGCCCGTGATGCCCCCGCGCCTGCGCCCCGGCCAGACCCTGCTGCTGGCCTCGCTCGTGTTCGGCCTGTTCTTCGGCGCCGGCAACCTGATCTTCCCCGCCGGCCTGGGCCGGGACGCGGGCGCCGCGGTCACGCCGGCCACGCTCGGCTTCCTCGTCACGGCGGTGGGGCTGCCGGTCCTGGGCATCGTCGCCTCGGCGGTGACGGGGGCGCGCTCGGTCCGTGAGATGACGGCGCCCGTCTCCCGGCGCTTCGCCGTGGCGTTCACGTGCCTGCTGTACCTGACGATCGGCCCCCTCTTCGCCATCCCCCGCACCGCCACGGTGTCCTATGAGATCGGCGTCGCGCCCCTGGCGGGCGACGGCGGCCTGCGGCTGCTCGGCTTCACCGCGGCGTTCTTCGCGGTCGCCGCGGTCGCGGCGTTCCGTCCGGGCCGGCTCATGGAGTGGGTGGGGCGGTACCTGACCCCGGCGTTCCTGGTCCTGCTCGGCGCCCTGGTGGCGGCCGCCGTCGTCGCCCCGATGAGCACGGGCGCCCTGCCCTCGCCCGCCCCCGCCTACGCCGACGGGGCGCTCGTGCGGGGCCTGCTGGACGGCTACACCACGATGGACGCGCTCGCCTCGCTCGCCTTCGCGGTCGTGATCGTCGACGCCGCCCGGCGCCTGGGCGTGACGGGCCCGCGCCGCATGGCGGTGGAGCTGGGCAAGGCGGGGCTGCTCGGCGGTGCGGCGATGGCGGTGGTCTACGCCTCGCTGGCGTACGTCGGCGCCACGAGCCACGGCGCGTTCGCGCAGGCCGCGAACGGCGGCGACGTCCTCGCCCGCACCGCGAGCCACTTCTTCGGCACGGCGGGCGCGTACCTCATCGCGGCCATCGTCGTCGTCGCGTGCCTGAAGACCTGCATCGGGCTGATCGTGGCGTGCGCCGAGATGTTCGCGGAGATGTTCCCCGGGTCCTACCGGCTGTGGGCGAGCCTCTTCCTCGTGGTGTCCTTCGCGCTCGCCAACCTGGGCCTGGAGGCGATCATCGCCTGGTCCGTCCCGGTGCTGATGTTCCTCTACCCGATCGCCGTCGTCGTCATCCTGCTCGGTCTCGCCTGGGCCTGGGTGCGGGACCGCCCGGCGGTGGCCCGCTGGGCGGTCGCCTGCACGGGGCTCGCCGCCTTCTTCGACCTGCTGGGCGCCCTGCCGGAGGCGCTCGCGACGACGCCGCCCGTCACCGCCCTGACGGGCCTGGCCGGCCGGGTGCTGCCCGGCTACGCGGTCGGCTTCGGCTGGGTGGTCCCGGCGCTCGTCGGGCTGGTCGTCGGCACGGTGGCCGCCGCCTCGCGGCCCCGCCCGCGCCGGGGCGAGCGGGAGGCGACCCCGGTCACCGCCGGCCACGGGCGCACCGCCGCCGACTAGGGTGGGACACATGCCCGAACCCACCCCCGCATCCCTGCGCATCGCCGTCCTGATGGACAGCGACAACGTCTCCCCCAAGTTCGCCCCCCTGATCCTCGAGGAGCTCGCCACCTACGGCACCCCCACGATCAAGCGCGCGTACGGCGACTGGACCACGACCAACCTCAACGGCTGGAAGAAGGCGCTGAACCACCACGCGATCCAGCCGGTCCAGCAGTTCGCCTACACCGTGGGCAAGAACTCCTCGGACTCCGCGCTCATCATCGACGCGATGGACCTGCTCTGGATGGGCAACGTGGACGCGTTCGCCCTCGTCTCCTCCGACTCCGACTTCACGCGCCTGGCCACCCGCCTGCGCGAGGGCGGCAAGCGCGTGATCGGCCTGGGCGCCCGCAAGACCCCCGCCTCGCTGCGCAACGCCGTGGACCAGTTCATCTACCTCGAGCTGCTCGGCACCGCCACGGACCACGACGTCGACGACGACGAGACCGGCGAGGACGCTCCCGCTAAGGAGGAGAACGCCAAGGCGTCCGAGGGCTCCGGCCGCTCGGGCTCCCGCCGCGGCGGTCGAGGCCGCGGTCGCGGGTCCAAGACCACCGACGCCACCGACACCCCCGAGGCCACGGACGCGGACGTCGCGGACGCCGAGGCCCCCACCGCCGACGCGGCACCCGCCGGGGACGCCGCCGGCAAGGACGGGAAGGCCCCGGAGGCGAAGTCCGGAGCCGGCCGTCGAGGCCGCCGTGCGTCGTCGTCGGACGTCACCGAGGACCCGACCCCGCCCGAGGTGCCGGTCGAGGCCGAGCCCGAGCACGACGAGGCCGACGCCGCCCCGCGCATCGACCTGCAGGCCGCGCTCACCAAGGCCGTCAACGCCACGAGCACCGACGACGGCTGGGCCACGCTGTCCCTGATCGGCCAGCACCTGAGCCGCACCCACGTGGACTTCGACCCGCGCGACTTCGGGCACTCCAAGCTCTCCACCCTCGTGGAGGACCAGCCGTACCTGCGCACCCGCACCGAGGGCCGCACCATGGAGGTCTCGCTGGTCCGCCGCCGCAGCCGCCGCGCCGAGGGCTGAGCGGCACGGCCCGTCGTCCCCCGTGGCCGGCGGGCCGGTCCACCGGCCGTTCACCCGCCGGCCACCCGGCCACCACGCCCGCCCGGTAGGCTCCCCGCCATGGGGAACACTCTGGGCTTCCTGCGCGGCGTCGACCGCCTGCACGCCTTCTACACGGAGAACGTGCGCATGCTCGCGCACGCGTACGACCTGACGGACGAGGAGGCCTCGGAGCTGCTCGCCAACACGGGCTTCACCAACGTCTCGGTCGCCATCCTGCGCGGCCCGCGGGTGGACATCATGGCCGCCGCCACCGGCGTGCCGCAGGACGAGAAGCACGACGCCGGCCCGGCGCCGACGGAGGACGACGCGACCGACCCGGACGGCGACCGCCCCGACTGAGCCGGGCCCCGAGTGCGGCCGGGCGGCTCAGGCCGCAGCGCGCAGCACGGCCAACACTCCGGCCGCATCCGGCGTGGGGGCCGTCCCGAGCAGGGGCAGACCCCGCCGCGCGCACGTGTCCCGGGTCGGCGCGCCGATCGCCACGAGCCGCACCTGCTCCCCCACCAGCGGCGTCAGCCCCGCGGCCACGAACTCCTCCGCCGCGGACGAGCTGGTGAGCACCACGGCGGTCCCCGCCGCGACCTCGGCCAGCCGCGCGGGCGTCACGACGTCCCCCCGACCCTCGTCCGCCGCCCCGTCGAGCAGCCGCCTGCCGGCCTGCGCCGGATACGGCACCGTCCGGTAGGCGAGCCCGGTCCGCACGTCCCAGCCCGCCGCGCGCAGGCCGTCGGCGAGGCGGGGCCGGGCCCGATCGGACTGGGGCAGCCACGCGCGGGCGCCGCGGGGATGCAGGGCGGCGAGTCCGGCGATCAGGCCCTCGGCGGAGCGGTCCTCGGGCGGCAGCCACGGCGCCGCGTCGCAGCCCGCCTCGGTCAGCACCCGTGCCGTGCCCGGTCCGGTGACCGCGATCCGCGCGCCCGCCGGGACATGGCCGTCCCAGCTGACGGCCCTGAGTGCGCGCACGGTGTTGGGGCTCGTCAGCACGAGCCAGCGGGACCCGTCCGAGCGCACCGGCCCGGCCGCATCACCGTCGGCCCCCGCCCAGTCCGCGAGCAGCGCGCGCAGGGGGCCGTCGTCGTCGGGCAGCGCGAAGTCGGTCAGCGGCAGGAAGCCGACCCGCAGCCGCCGCCCCGCCACCTCGGCGCCGGCGAGGCCGGTCTCGAGGTCGCCGGTCTGGGCCGGCTGGCGGGTGAGCAGGACGCGCATCTCAGGCCGGGTCGTCGGGCCGCGGGGCGCCGTCGCCCCGGTCCACCCCGCGCACCGTGCCGGGCAGCAGGTCGGCGCCCTCGGCCACGAACTGCTCGGCCACGTGCACGCCGAGTGCCTCCGCGGCCACGAACAGGGTGTCCTCGAGCCACTCGTCGGCGGCCGCCGGGTCGCCGGCCACGTCGGCCGGCACCGGGTCGAGCTGCACGGACGAAGTCCGGCGCAGCACGCGCGAGCCGTCGAGGGCGGCCACCATCGCGGTCATCTCGATGCGCGGCGCGCCGGCCTCGCCCTCGGTCACGCGGGCCACGGCCCCGATCGGCGCGGCGCAGCCGGCCTCGAGGCGGCGCAGCAGGGCCCGCTCGGCGGTGACCGCCACGTGGGTGTCCCGATCGTCGACCAGCTCGAGGGCGGCGTGCAGCCTCCCGACCGGCGCCTCGGGGTCCAGGAGCGCCCGACCGAGGAAGGACTCGTCCTCGGCCCGGATCTCCACGGCCAGGGCGCCCTGCCCGGGGGCGGGCACCATGACCTCCGGGTCGATCCGCTCGGTGATCACGTGGTCCAGGCCGAGCCGGTCGAGCCCGGCACAGGCCAGGATCACGGCGTCGAGGTCACCGCGGGGCGAACCCGCGGCGGCCGGGGCGTGGTCGTCGTGTTGCTCCAGCCCGGGCACGCGGGCCAGGCGGGTCTGCACGTTGCCGCGGATGTCCACCAGCTCCAGATCCGGGCGCAGCGCCTTGAGCTGGGCCACGCGGCGCGGCGAGCCCGTGCCCACCCGGGCGCCCTCGGGCAGGGTCGCCAGGGTGAGGCCGTCGCGGGCGCACAGGGCGTCCCGCAGGTCGGCCCGGGCCGGCACCGCGGCGATCTCGAGGGTCTCCGGCTGGACGGCCGGCAGGTCCTTGAGCGAGTGCACGGCCGCGTCCACGACGCCGTCGAGCACGGCGGCCCGCAGCGCCGAGGCGAACACGCCGGTGCCGCCCAGCGAGGCCAGCGAGCCGGTGGTGACGTCGCCCTCGGTGCGGACCACCACCAGCTCGTGGGCCAGGCCGGAGCGCTCCGTGAGCGCCTCCGCCACGTGGGTGGTCTGCGTGGTCGCCAGGGCGGAGCCCCGGGTGCCGATGCGCAGGGGGGTCACGGTCTCAGGCCTCCTCGGCGGGGGCCGCGGCGCCCGCCTCGTGCTCGGCCAGCCCGCGCACGGCGGCGTCGACCGCGGACGTCGTCGGCCGCGTCGAGCCGTCCCGCATCACCTTGGCGCAGCAGTCCGGCCGGCACACGTCGTACCAGGCCGGGAAGCAGCCGGCCGCGGCGCGGCCCTCGCGCCGGCCCAGCCGCTCCTCGACGATGTCCACGAGCCCGGCCACGAACCGCGGGTCGGTGCCCGGGGTGGGGCTGCGACGGAACCCCACGCCCAGCCCCTCGGCGGTCTCCTTGGCCTCGGTGTCGAGGTCCCAGACCACCTCCATGTGGTCCGAGACGAAGCCCAGCGGCACGACGACGAAGCCCGCCACGGCGCGCCCCTGCGCGTCCGTCTCGGCGCCCTCGCCCGCGAGGTGCTCCATCGCGTCGTTGATGTCCGGCTCGAGCCACGGCACCGAGGGCGGGCCGGAGCGCGACTGGTACACGAGCGACCACGGCACGTCCGCGGCCTCGGGCACGCCGGCGAGGATCTCGCGGGCCACGTCGAGGTGCTGCGCCGAGTACACGTCCGCACCCTCGTCGCCCGGCTCTGCCCCCGCCTGCGCGCGCAGGTCTGCGGCGAGGCCGCGCGGGCCGGCGGCGGCGGCGTCGGAGGTGGGGATCGAGTGGGTCGCGAAGAGCACGTGGATCCGCGCGTCGTCCCCCAGCTCCGCGCGCAGCGAGGCCAGGTCCGCGCGCAGGCCGTCCCGGAACGGCTCGATGAAGCCGGGGTGGTTGAAGTACTGGCGCGTCTTGTCCAGGTCGACCTTCCCGGTCAGGCCGGTCTGCTCCATGGCCATGCCCATGTCCTCGCGGTACTGGCGGCACGAGGAGTAGCAGGAGTACGCGGAGGTGGTGACCGTCAGGATGCGGCGGTGCCCGTCGGCGTGCATCCGCGCGAGGGTGTCCGGGAAGTAGGGCTCCCAGTTGCGGTTGCCCCAGTACACGGGCAGGTCCAGGCCGCGGGCGGCCAGCTCGGCCTCGATGGCCGCCTTCAGCGCGCGGTTCTGCGCGTTGATGGGGCTGACGCCGCCGTTGGCGCGGTAGTGGGTGGCGACCTCCTCGAGGCGCTCGTCCGGGATGCCGCGCCCGCGCGTGACGTTGCGCAGGAACGGGATCACGTCGTCCTGGCCCTCGGGCCCGCCGAAGGAGGCGAGCAGCAGGGCGTCGTAGTCCTTGGGGGCCATCACGCCGCACACGTCGTAGTCGACGCCGGCGGCGGCCTTCTCGGGCGTCCGGAGGGCCGGGGCGACGCCGGCGTCCGGGCCGGTGTGGACGGGCGCGTCGGCGCGGGGCTCGGGGGCGGCGGTCATCAGGCCAGCACCTCCGCGATCTCGGCGGTCTCCAGACGGCGTCCGGTGTAGAACGGCACCTCGCTGCGCACGTGCAGGCGGGTCTCGTTGTTGCGCAGGTGGCGCATCATGTCCACCAGGTCCGTCAGCTCGTCCGCCTCGAGGCCCAGCAGCCACTCCCAGTCGTTCAGGCCGAACGCGCTGGTGGTGTTCGCCCACACCTGCGGGAAGTCCTGGCCGAGCTGGCCGTGCTCGCGGAGCATGCGGGCCCGCTCCTTCGGGTCCAGCAGGTACCAGTCGTACGAGCGCACGAACGGGTAGAAGCACAGCCACTTCAGGGCCTTGCGGCCCATGGCGAAGGCGGGGACGTGGTCCTTGTTGAACTCGGCCATGCGATCGGCGCCCATGGCCGAGAGCACCATCGTGGTGCCCTCGAGCAGACGGGTGCGGCGCAGCTCGCGGATGGCGGCCTGCAGGTCCTCGGGCACCTGGCCGTACATCCACACCATGACGTCGCCGGCCTCGCGCATGCCCGAGACGTCGTAGACGCCGCGCACGGTCACGCCGGTCTGGGCCACCCGCGCGACGGCCTCGTCGAACTCCTTGGCGGCCTTCTTCGCGTCGCGGCCCTCCAGTCCCAGCCAGCCGGGCTCGCCCTGCGGGCGGGCGAACACGGTGTAGGTGGTGAACCAGTCCTTGCCGGCCTCGGCAGGGGTGATGGTGCTGTCCTTGGTCATGGTCCTCTTCCTTGAGATCCGATTGCGTCAGGGGTGGTCTGGGGGCGAGGTCAGCCGGCGGGCGGCGCGGCGGCGCCGAGGGCGCGGTCCGCGCCGGCGACGACGGCGGCCAGCCCGGTGCCGTGCACCCAGCTGCCCACGAGGTCGAGGCCGGGCACGTCCCGTGCCCAGTCGATCAGCGTGTCCGCCTTCGCGCGGTCGGGGCCGGCCTGCGGCGGGATGGAGCGGCGCCAGCGGGTGACGGTGCGGGCGACGACGTCCTCCTCCGCCAGCGGCACCCCGGTGAGGGCCGCCGTGTCCACGAGCGCCTGCGCGAGCAGCTCCTCGTCCGCGCTGCGGTGGCCCAGGGCCTCGGGCCCGCCGCCCTGGCGGCCGTAGGACAGGCGCAGCACGTGGCGGTGGGGGTGGCGGGCGACGCCGTCCTCCTGCGGCCGCGCGACGACCTCGCGCAGCCACGCCCACTTGGCGGTGGCGTGGGTCAGGGCCTTGGCGGCCACGTCCGTCCCGGCGCCGACCAGCACTCCGGTGCCGCGTGGCGCGTCGTCCAGGCCCGCGGCCTCGACGACGAGCGTGGCCAGCGCGATCCCCTCGCCGAGGGCGGGGCCGGCGTCGGGGTCCAGGGCGTCGGCCGAGAGCGGGGCCAGCAGGTCCCAGGCGGTGACGCCGTCCACGGCCAGCACGACCCGGTCCACGTCGAGCCCGCGGACGACCTCGTCGTCCCGGTCCGAGATCTGGGCCCACCAGCCGCCGGTGGCGGGCACGCGGGACAGGGCGGCCACCCGGACGCCGCGCAGGACGGTGGCCCCGTCCTCGCGCAGCGCCTCGACGAGCCGGCCGGTGAGGCGGACCATGCCGCCGTCCAGACCGGCCACGAGCGAGCCGGGGGTCCCGGCGGACCGCAGCGCGGCGACGCCCGCGGCCAGCCCGCCGTGCTCCACGGCGGCGGCGAGCAGGCCGGGGGCCACGCGCTCCACCTCGACGACCGCGGGGTCGGCCGAGTGGACTCCGGCGACGACGGGGGCCACGAGGCGTTCGAGCACCTCGTCGCCGAGGCGGTCGGCCACGACCTGCGCGACGGTCACCGGCTCGCCGGCCGCGAGCGCGGCGGCCCAGCGCTCCATGGGGGCCTCGGCGTCCTGCCGGGCGCGCTCCAGGCCGGCCGGCGTGAGGGCGGCGGCGAGGTCCTCGGCGTCGAGGTCGCCGGGGATGCCGACGATGCCGAGGCGCGGGGCACGCACGGGGCCGGCGGGACCGTGCAGCCACGAGCCGAGGGGCTCGGGCGCGACGATCTTCTCGCCCAGCCCGAGCTCCTCCAGGAGCGCGCGCACGGCGGCGCCGCGGACGGCGAACGACTCGGCGCCGCCGTCGAGTTCGAGGGTCTGGGTCTCGGGGGCCCCGGTCTCGCCGTGCGAGGGGACGTCGAGGAAGCGCGGGGAGACCGCGCCGCCGAGCACGGAGGTGGCCTCGGCGAGGGTCACGTCCCAGCCCGTCGTGGACAGTCGGTGGGCCGCGACGAGGCCGGCGATGCCGCCGCCGACCACGAGCGCCGTGCCGCTCATGCGCGCACCTCCCGCTCGGCGGTCTCGACCCCCGGTGCCGGGTCCTGGCCTTCCCGCTCCGGCACGGGCAGGGAGTGGATCAGCTCGACCACGCGGGTCAGCACGGCCGCGTCCGTCTCCGGCGGCACGCCGTGGGCGAGGTTGACGACGTGGCCGGGCGCGACGGCGCCGGAGGCGACGACGTCGCGCACGTGGGCCTCGAGGACCTCCCACGGGGCGCCGAGCAGGGCCGGGTCGATGTTGCCCTGCAGGGGCACCGCGCCGCGCCCGTCGGGGCCGGGGTTCGCGCTGAGCCGGCGGTGCGCCTCGGCGAGCGTGAGGCGGTGGTCCACGCCGACGGCGGTCGCGCCCGCGTCACGCATGTGGTGCAGGAACTCTCCGGTGCCCGTGCCGAAGTGCAGGAGCGGGGCGCCGTCGGGGACGCCGGGCCCGGCGAGGTCGGCGACGTGGGCGAGGGCCGCCGTCGAGTGCGGCTGCACGTGCGCGAGGTAGTCGTCCGCCGAGAGCGAACCGGCCCACGAGTCGAACAGCTGCGCGGCGGAGGCGCCGGACTCGAGCTGGGCGCGCAGGAACTGGCCGGACACGGTGGCGGCCCAGCCGGCCAGGGCGGCCCAGGTCTCGGGGTCGGCGTGCATCATGCGTCGCGGGCCGAAGTGGTCGCGGGAGGGACGGCCCTCCACCATGTACGCCGCCAGCGTGAAGGGGGCGCCGGCGAAGCCGATCAGGGGGCGCGGTCCCAGCTCGGCGACGGTGGCCGCGACGGCCTCGCGGATCACGTCCAGGGCGGCGTCCTCGAGGACGGGCAGCGCGGCGACGTCGTCGGCGGTGCGGACGGCCTGGCCGAGCACGGGGCCCACACCGGGCTGGATCTCCACGTCCACGCCCGCCAGGCGCAGGGGGACCACGATGTCCGAGAAGAAGATCGCCGCGTCGACGTCATGGCGGCGCACCGGCTGCATCGTGATCTCCCGGACCAGGTCCGGCATGAGGCAGGAGTCGAGCATCCCGATCCCCTCGCGCACCTCGCGGTACTCCGGCAGCGAACGGCCGGCCTGCCGCATGAACCACACGGGGTGGCGGTCGGGTCGCTGGCCGCGCAGCGCCCGGAGGAGCGGGCTGGCCGCGGTCGAGCGTGACGGGTCCTCGGTGCGCAGCGGGTGCTCGGCGGGCAGTGCCGGGACGGCCGCGGGGGTCTCGGGGGTCTGGGACAGGGCGGACATGGCCCCAGTCTCCCACCGGTCGCGTCGCGGTGGCACATCCGCGTCCTGCGTGAGCGCCGTCACAGTCGTCGACGGTGCCCGGGTCAGGTCCGCCTTCCCGGACGGGCGGGGCGGTCGGGGCTAGACTTGGCCCGCTGTGACTGTCTTCTCTCTCGTCGCCTCCCACCATGACCTGGACCTGGACACGGTCGCCCGCCTCAGCGCCGGCGCGACCGGGGTCGGGCCCGCCCTGCCCGGCAGCGGTGCGGCGGGCGCCGTCGTGCTGGCCACGTGCAACCGCGTGGAGATCTACGCCGAGGCCGACGGGGTCGGCGTCGAGGCCGCCCGCGCGGGGCTGCTGTCCGCCGTCGCCGCCTCCACCTCCCTGCCGGACGAGGACGTGCACGCCGCGTTCCGCACGCTCGACGCCGACGCCACGGCCCGTCACCTCTTCGAGGTCGGCGCCGGACTGGACTCCGCCGTGGTGGGCGAGCGCGAGATCGCCGGTCAGGTCCGGCGCGCCCTGACGGCGGCCCAGGAGGCCGGCACCGCCTCGGGCCCGCTCGTCCGCCTCTTCGAGTCCGCCACGCGCACGGCCAAGGACGTCGGCTCCCGCACGGCGCTCGGCGCGGCCGGGCGCTCGGTCGTCTCCGTCGCCCTGGACCTCGCGGAGGAGCTGCGCGGTCTCACCGACGCCGCGGCCCAGCGCGACTTCTGGGCCGGGGCCACCATCCTGCTGATCGGCACGGGCGCCTACGCCGGCACCACGCTCGCGCAGCTGGCGGACCGGGGCGCGACCACCGTCGGCGTGCACTCGGCCTCGGGCCGCGCGGAGCAGTTCGTCGCGGACCGCGGCGGCTGGGCCCTCGCGCTCGGCGGCGAGGCCGTGGCGGGCGCCGTCGCCGAGGCGGACGTGATCATCGGCTCCTCCGGGGGCGAACGCCAGATCAGCCCCGAACGCCTGCAGGAGCTGCGCGAGGGCGGGCGGCGCCCGCTCACGGTGGTCGACCTGGCCCTCTCGCGCGACTTCGACCCGGCGGTCGCGGACCTGCCGGACGTCGACCTCATCACCCTCGAGTCGGTGCGGCTGGCCGCACCCGAGCAGGCCGAGGTCGCCGTCGCCGAAGCCCGCGCGCTCGTGGACGACGCCGTCGAGGAGTACCGCGCGGCGCAACGCGGCCGCAGTGCCGACGCGGCGATCAAGGCCCTGCGCCGCCACACCCTCGGCGTGCTCGACCGGGAGCTCGAGCGCGTGCGCGCCCGCCACGGCTGCACGGCGGCCGCCGAGGAGGTGGAGTTCGCCCTGCGCCGCATGGTGAACCAGCTCCTGCACGAGCCCAGCGTGCGCGCCAAGCGGCTCGCCGCCGAGGGCCGGCTCGACCGCTATGAGGACGCCCTCGAGGCGGTCTTCGGGATCGAGGCCCCCGGCCGCCCCGCCCCCGCCGTGGGCACGGTCGAGGCGGCCTGCCCCGCGCATGAGGACGAGGGCGGCGCCGCGCGCATCGCGTGAGCCCGCCCCGCGCCAGGAGGACCCCGTGACCGACCACCCCGCCACCACCGCGCCCGACGAGCCCGGGCGAGGCCGTCGTCTGCCCCGGCAGGAGCGTCGCCGCCAGCTGCTGGACTGCGCCCGCGCGGTCTTCGCCGCCGAGCGGTACGCGGGGGCCTCCATGGAGCAGATCGCCGAGCGGGCCGAGGTCTCCAAGCCGGTCCTCTACCAGCACTTCCCCAGCAAGCACGAGCTCTTCCTCGAGCTGCTGGACGCCGAGGTCGCGAGCCTGCGCGCGCTCCTCGAGGCGGCGATGGACACCCGCCGGAACAACCGCGAACGGGTGCGCGCCACCGTCGCCGCCGTGTTCGAGTACATGGCCTCTCCCGAACGGGCCCACCGCCTCATCTTCGACTCCGGCATCGACGGGGACCCGGAGGTGCGCACGCGCAGCGAGGCCGTCCACCGGCTGCTCTCCTCCGAGGTCGCACGCACCATCCGCGCGGACACCACCGTGGCCGAGGCCGAGGCCGAGGTGCTCTCCCGCGGACTCGTCGGCTACCTCCTGGGCGCCGCCCGCCACTGGGCGGACCGGCTCGACGCCGACGCCCGCCCCGCCGCGGCCGAGACGGCCCGCACGGTGGACGCGCTCATCTGGCGCGGCCTCGCCTCGCTGCCCTCCGCGGACGACGCCCCGCGCTGACCCGGCCGTCCGGCCCGTTTCGCCCGCGGGTGAACCTCGTGGGCGCCCGTCCACCCCGCCGAGCGGTCCCGTAGGCTGACGGCGGACCGCACAGGACGCGACGAAGAGAAGAGGTTCCCCATGGAGATCCGCATCGGTGTGCAGCACGTCGGCCGCGAGGTCGTCATTGACAGCGAGCAGTCGGCGGACGAGGTCCGCTCCCTCGTGGACGCCGCCGTCGCCGACGGCACCCCGCTGGTCCTGGCGGACGCCAAGGGCCGCCAGGTGGTCGTCCCCGGCGACCGCATCGGCTTCGTGGAGATCGGCGCGAAGAAGTCGGGCCCGCTCGGGTTCGCCGCCTCCTGACCCGCCCGCACGCCCCGGTGATCCGCCGGGGCGTGCGTCGTCTCGGCCCCCTGCCCAGGAGCATCGCCATGTCGCCTCACGCCCTCGGCCTCCGCGGCCCCGCCGACCCGGCCCTGCTCGAGCGCCTCGCCGCCCTGCGGACGGAGCTCGAGCTGCCGCCGGCCTTCCCCGCCCCCGTCCTGGCCGAGGCGGAGGCGGCCGCGCATGAGGTGGACGCGGGCCTGACCGGGAGCCCGGACCACGCGGACCGCACGGCCCTGCCGTTCGTCACCGTGGACCCCGCCGGCGCCACGGACCTGGACCAGGCCCTGCTCCTGACCCCCGCCGACGACGACGGCATCCTCGTCCGCTACGCGATCGCGGACGTGCCCGCCTTCGTGGCCCCGGGCGGCGCCGTGGACGCCGAGGCCCGCCGTCGCGGCCAGACCGTCTACCTGCCGGACGGCCGGGTCCCCCTGCACCCGGAGGTGCTGAGCGAGGACGCCGCCTCCCTGCTGCCCGACCGCGAGCGCCCGGCGTTCGTCTGGACGTTCCTGCTGGACGCCGCGGGCGCCGTCGTCGAGACCGGCCTCGAACGCGCCCGCATCCGCTCCCGGGCGCAGCTGACCTACGGGCAGGTGCAGGCCTTCCTCGACACACAGCCGGGGGCGCAGGCGCCGACGACGCCGCGTCCCGGGGTCACCGACGCGGACCGGGCCGCCGCCGAGGGGTGGCCGGCCGAGGTGCGCGACTCGCTCGCCCTGCTGCCGGAGGTGGGCCGACGGCGGGCCGCGCAGGAGGCCGCCCGCGGCGGTGCCTCCCTGAACCTGCCGGACCAGGAGGTCCGCGTCACCGAGGACGGGGCACACGAGCTCGTGCACCGGGCGCCGCTGCCGGCGGAGGAGCACAACGCCCAGCTCTCCCTGCTGACCGGCATGGCCGCGGCCGAGCTGATGCTGGCCGCCGGGGTCGGGATCCTGCGCACGATGCCGGCGCCGGACGCCGACGCCGTCGCCGCCTTCCGAGAGCGCACGCGCGCCCTGGGCGCCCCGTGGGACGAGGGCCGGGACTACGGCGCCTACCTGCGTTCCCTCGACCCCGCCGACGCGCGGCACCTGGCGGTGCTGCACGCGGCGACCGGGCTGTTCCGCGGCGCCGGGTACACGGCCTTCGACGCGCAGGCCGAGGACCCGGCCCTGCGCACGCCGCCGGACGAACCGGCCCAGGCCGCGCTCGCCGCCCCCTACGCCCACGCCACCGCTCCCCTGCGCCGGCTCGTGGATCGCTTCGTCCTGGCCCTGTGCCACGCCCACGCCGTCGGCGCCCCCGCCCCCGCATGGGCCCGCGACGCCCTGCCCGAGCTGCCCGCCCTCATGGCGGACTCGTCGCGCCGGGCCTCGGCCACGAGCCGGACGGCGGCGGACCTCGTGGAGGCGGCGGCGCTCGAGTCCCGCGTCGGCGCGGAGCTCGAGGGGATCGCGGTGCGCGAGGCGAAGGACGGCACGGAGGTGTGGCTGCTCGACCCGGCCGTGAGCCTGCGGGTGCCGGGCAGCGCCCCGGCGGGCACCCGGGTGCGCGTGCGGATCGAGGGCGTGGACCGCGCCTCGGGTGCGATCACGGCCGCGGGGGTAGACTGGCCGCACAGCTCACGCTGACCCAGGATGACCGGTCGCTCTCTGATCACCCTGACCCGCCGCCCGCGCCCCTGACGCCCGGGACGGCACCATGACCTGCCGGATCCGGCACGGCCCGCCGCGCACGGCGCGCCCGGCCCGGTTCCACGGGGCGCCGCCCGTCGGCCGCTCCGCGTGCTTGCCCTGCGATCGGCTTCCGCTTGAACCGCGCGCACGGCGGAGCCGGGCCTTCCGCCCGCCGTGACGACGCCCGACCAGGAACGCGAGTCGCCATGACCCAGAACTCCGAGCACACCCCCGCCTCCGCCGATCTCGACCCGACGGTCGACGAGATCGCGGAGGACATCGTCACCGAGGACGCCGCCCCCGTGGCCCCCGAGCAGACCTTCGCCGACTTCGGGGTGCACCCCGCGATCGTCGAGGCCCTGGAGGCCAAGGGCATCGTCCACCCCTTCCCCATCCAGGCCATGACCCTGCCGGTCGCCCTCGGCGGCCACGACATCATCGGCCAGGCCAAGACCGGCACCGGCAAGACCCTCGGCTTCGGCATCCCCGCGCTGCAGCGCGCCATCGGCCCGGGCGAGCCCGGCTGGGACGGCCTCGAGGCCAAGGGCACCGCGGGCGCCCCGCAGGCCCTGATCGTCGCCCCGACGCGCGAGCTCGCCGTCCAGGTGGCCGGCGACCTCACGGCCGCCGCGGCCCGGCGCCCCCTGCGCATCGCCACCATCTACGGCGGCCGCGCCTACGAGCCGCAGATCGAGGAGCTGCAGCGCGGCGTCGAGATCGTCGTCGGCACCCCCGGCCGCCTCATCGACCTGATGCGCCAGCGCCACCTGCGCCTGGACCTGGTGAACACCGTGGTGCTGGACGAGGCGGACGAGATGCTGGACCTCGGCTTCCTCCCGGACGTCGAGACCCTGCTCGCCGCCGTCCCGGCCGTGCGCCAGACCATGCTGTTCTCGGCCACCATGCCGGGTCCCGTGGTCGCGATGGCGCGCCGCTACATGACGCAGCCGACCCACATCCGCGCGGCGGACCCGGAGGACGAGGGCCTGACGAAGAAGGACATCCGTCAGCTCGTCTACCGCGCCCACCACATGGACAAGGACGAGCTCGTGGCCCGCGCCCTGCAGGCCGAGGGCCGCGGCCGGACCATCATCTTCACGCGCACCAAGCGCACGGCCGCCCGCGTGGCGGACGAGCTGACGGCGCGCGGCTTCGCGGCCGGCGCGCTGCACGGCGACCTCGGCCAGGGCGCCCGCGAGCAGGCGCTGCGCGCCTTCCGCAACGGCAAGGTGGACATCCTCGTGGCCACCGACGTCGCGGCGCGCGGCATCGACGTCGACGACGTCACCCACGTCTTCAACTTCCAGGCGCCGGAGGACGAGAAGACCTACGTGCACCGTGTGGGCCGCACGGGCCGCGCCGGCAACAAGGGCGTGGCGGTGACCCTCGTGGACTGGGAGGACATGCCGCGCTGGTCCCTGATCGACAAGGCGCTCGGCCTCGGCCAGCCCGAGCCGGTGGAGACCTACTCCTCCTCCCCGCACCTGTTCTCCGACCTCGGCATCCCGAAGGGCACGAAGGGCCGCCTGCCCCAGGCCAAGCGCGTGCTCGAGGGCCTCGAGGGCGAGACGCTCGAGGACCTCGGCGGCCCCGAGGCGAAGCAGCGCGACGGCGGCCGCGGACGGGGTCGCGAGGGCGGCCGGTCCCGCGACGGCGAGCGCGGTGGCCGTGAGGGCGGCCGCGGCGGTCGGGGCCGGGGCGGCCGCTCCGGCGAGGGCCGTGACGCGGCACGCGGCGGGGGACGCGGCGAGCGCTCCCAGCGCTCGGGCCGCGGGCGTGGTGAGGCACCCGCCGAGCAGCGCGCCGAGGGCCGGGGCCGTGGTCGCGGCGAGGGCCGCGAGCGCACCGCCTCGCGCGCCGAGGCCCCCGCGGCCCGCACGCCGGAGCCGGTGGCCGGCGTCGAGCTCACGGAGGCCCGCCGGGCCGAGCGCGCCGAGGCGCGGGCCGAGGCCCGTCGTCGCCGGGGCGGCCGCACCCGCACGCGCCGCCGCAACGGCGAGGTCGTGGACGGCTGACCGTCCCTCCCGGGCCCCGGGAATCTTCTGCGCGAATGACCCTTCCGACCGCCGTGCAGGCGGCCGGAAGGGTCATTCCCGCACCAGATCCTCCGCCGTCGCCCGGGCCGTCTGGGCTCAGCCGCGGATGATCGCCGAGCCGGTGCCCTGCCGCTCGATCTCGGCGAGCACCTCCGCGCCCGTGGTGTGCTCGCCGATCGGATTGGGCTTGCCGGTGCCGTGGTAGTCGGACGAACCGGTGACGAACAGCCCGTGCCGGTCCGCGAACGCGCGCAGCCAGGTGCGCTCCTCCGCCGGGTTGTCCCGGTGCTCGACCTCGACCCCTGCCAGTCCGGCCTCGGCCATCTGCTCGAACACCTCGTCGCCCACCACGCGGCCCCGCATGCGCGCCCGGGGATGCGCGAACACCGGCACCCCGCCGGCGGCCCGGATGAGCGCGACCGCCTCGGCCGGGTCCGGGGCGAAGTGCGGCACGTAGTACTTGGACCGGCCGGCGAGGATCTCCCGGAACGCCGCGGAGCGGTCCGGGACGGCCCCGATCGTCACGAGGGCGTCGGCCAGGTGGGGCCGGCCGATCGTCGCGTTCTCCGCCGCGTGCTCCTGGACCAGCTCCCACGTGATCGGGAAGTCCGCGCCCAGGCGCCGCACCATCTCCTGCGCCCGGATCAGCCGCGCGTCGCGGGCCAGGCCGACCTCCCGCAGCAGGGCGGGGTCCTCGGGGTCGTGCAGGTAGCTGAGCACGTGCACGCTCACGCCGTCGGCGGAGGTGCAGGACATCTCCATGCCGGGCACGAGCGTCAGCCCGGTCTCCCGCGCGGCCTGGGCGGCCTCGGCCCAGCCGGCGGTCGTGTCGTGGTCGGTGAGCGCGAGGCCGTCCAGCCCGGCCCGCGCCGCCGCACGCACCACGTCGGCCGGCGGCTCGGTGCCGTCGGACTCGGTCGAGTGCGTGTGCAGGTCGTAGCGGGCCATGGCGGCCATGGTACCGAGACCCGCGCGCGGCGGCCCCGACCTGGCCCCGCCCACCGGTGCCATGATGGAGGGCATGACCGATGCCGCACAGCACCCCGCCCAGACCACCCCCGACCAGCCCGCCGCCACCCCCGAGGCGGGCGCCGACGGCACCGGCGCGGTGAACCCCCAGCCGCTGACCGAGCGCGTCGACAACCGCTCGCAGCGCCCCGCCTCGAACGCCTTCCGCGACTTCATGGCCTCCGATTGGGCGCCCTCGTCGCAGGCCCTGCCCGACGCCGACGCCTCGGCCCCGCACGCCGCCCGGCGGCGGGCCGCCGTCTCCGCGCGCTTCCCGGGCGAGCGGATCGTGGTGCCGGCCGGCCGCCTCAAGGTCCGCTCGAACGACACCGACTACCGCTTCCGCGCGCACTCCGCGTTCGCCCACCTGACGGGCCTCGGCGTGGACCACGAGCCGGACGCCGTGCTCGTGGTCGAGCCCACGGACCCGGGCACCGGCGACGACGGCACGGACCACACCGCCACCCTGTACTTCCGTCCCCTGGCCGGCCGGGACACCGAGCAGTTCTACGCGGACTCGCGCTCGGGTGAGTTCTGGATCGGCCCCCGTCCGACCCTGGCCGGCCTGGCCGCCCGCACCGGCCTGCGCACGGCGGGGCTCGAGGAGCTCGAGTCCGCCGTCACCAAGAACGTGGCCGCGGACGGCACCGCGGTCCGGCTGCTGGCCGAGACCGACCAGGACGTGGACGCGCTGCTGGCCGCCGTCCGGACCGAGGCCGGCGTGGACCTGGCCGCCGCGGCCGAGGCTGACGCCCAGACCGCCGAGTTCCTCTCCGAGCTGCGCCTGGTCAAGGACGCGTGGGAGGTCGAGCGGATGCGCGCCTCGGTGGCCGCCACGATCGCGGGCTTCGAGGACGCCGTCCGGGCCCTGCCGCGCGCCGTGGGCCACGACCGCGGCGAGCGCGTGGTCGAGGGCGCCTTCTTCGCCCGCGCCCGCCTCGAGGGCAACGACCTGGGCTACGACACGATCGCGGCCTCCGGCAACAACGCCACGATCCTGCACTGGATCCGCAACACGGGCGCCGTGCGCCCGGGTGAGCTTCTGCTGCTCGACGCCGGCGTCGAGGACGACTCCCTCTACACCGCGGACATCACCCGCACCCTGCCCGTGTCCGGCACGTTCACGGACGTGCAGCGCCGCATCTACCAGGCGGTCCTCGACGCCGCGGACGCCGCCTTCGCGATCGTGCGCCCCGGCATCCGGTTCCGCGAGCTCCACGCCGAGGCCATGCGGGTGCTCGTCGAGCGCCTCGACGGCTGGGGCCTGCTGCCGGTCTCGGCCGAGGTCGCGCTCTCGGACGAGGGCCAGCACCACCGGCGCTGGATGCCCCACGGCACCTCGCACCACCTCGGCCTCGACGTGCACGACTGCGCCCAGGCCAAGCGCGAGCTCTACCTGGACGGCGTGCTCGAGCCGGGCATGGTCTTCACGATCGAGCCGGGTCTGTACTTCAAGGAGGAGGACCTGGCCGTCCCCGAGGAGTACCGCGGCATCGGCGTGCGCATCGAGGACGACATCCTCGTGACCGAGGACGGCGCCGAGAACCTCTCCGCGGCCCTGCCCCGCACCCCGGACGAGATCGAGGCCTGGATGGCGCGGCTCCAGGCGTGATCCGGCGCGGAGGGCGCTCCTAGGGTTCGGACCATGGGTATCGACCTGACCACCGAGCTCACCGCCCTCCGCGACCGCCTCCTCTCCGCCGAGGCGGAGCACGCCGACCTCATCTCCCGCGTCCGGGACCGCCACCGGGCCTCGGCCCGGAACCTCGTGCACTACGTCGCCCTGCGCGGCACCGACCTGCGGCCCCTGCAGGAGGCGCTGAGCGACGCCGGCCTGTCCTCGCTGGGCCGCATGGAGGCCGGCGTGCTGGGCCACGTGGACGCGGTGCTGGCCGCCGCCCGCGCGCTCGACGGCGAGCCCGCCCCTGCCCCGGAGGACGACGCCCTGACCTCCGCCGAGGGCCGCGCCATCCTCGCCCGCAACGCGGCGAGCCTGCTCGGTCCGGCCCGCGGCGACCGGGACGCGCGCATCATGGTGACGATGCCCTCCGAGGCCGCCACGGACCCGGAGCTCGTGGCCCGGATCGCCGAGGCCGGCATGGACCTGGCGCGCGTGAACTGCGCCCACGACGACGAGCAGGCGTGGGCCGCCATGATCGCGGCGGTCCGCCGGTGCGCCGGTGCGGGCCGGCCCGCGCCCCTGGTCGCGATGGATCTGGCCGGGCCGAAGGTGCGCACGGGCCCCATCGAGCCGGGCCCGCGCGTCGTGAAGGTGAAGCCCGCCCGGGACCCCTCGGGGACCGTCACCGAGCCCTCCCGCGTGTGGCTCGCCGCCGGGCCCCACGACGCCGTGGCCGCGGCGGACGGGCCGGACGGCGCCGTCGTCGTGCCGCTGGCGGACCCGGAGGGGACGACCCTGGCGGGCCTGCAGCGCGGCGACGAGATCGAGCTGACCGATGCGCGGGGTGCACACCGCAGGCTGGAGGTCGAGCAGGTGGACGGCGAGGGCGTGCTCGTGCGGGCGGTGAAGACGGTCTACTGGGCGACGGGCACGGCACTGACGACGCCGCACGGTCCGCTCGAGGTGGGATCGCTGCCCCCGCTCGAGCAGTCGATGCGCGTGCACGAGGGCGAGCAGATCGTGCTGACCCGCTCGCTCGAGCCGGTCCCCGCGGTCGACGCGCCGCCCTACCGGATCGGCCTCACCTTGGCGCAGGCGTTCGCGGACGCGGAGGTCGGCGACCGGGTCTCCCTCGACGACGGACGGATCGGCACGCGGATCACGGCGGTGTCCGACGACGAGATCACCCTCGAGGTGACCCAGGCCGGCCCGCGCGGGGCGAAGCTCAAGGCGGAGAAGGGCGTGAACTTCCCGGACACGCACCTGGCCATCCCGGCCCTCACGGACGAGGACCTCGCCCACATCCCGTTCGCGGCCCGCCACGCGGACATGGTGAACATGTCCTTCGTCCGCTCGGCCGAGGACGTGGCCCAGCTGATCGACGCGCTCGAGGCCGAGGACGCACCGGACGTGGACATCACGCTGAAGATCGAGACGGTGGAAGCCTTCCGGCAGCTGCCGCGGATGCTGCTCGAGGCGATGCGCTGGCGGGACGTCGGGGTGATGATCGCCCGTGGCGACCTGGCGGTGGAGGCCGGCTTCGCACGGATGGCCGAGCTGCAGGAGGAGATCCTGTGGCTGTGCGAGGCCGCGCACGTGCCCGCGATCTGGGCCACCCAGGTCCTCGAGTCCCTCGCCAAGACCGGCCTGCCCTCACGGGCGGAGATCACGGACGCCGCGATGGCGCAGCGGGCCGAGGCCGCGATGCTGAACAAGGGCCCGTACATCGACCGCGCCGTCACCGTCCTCGGCGACATCCTGGGCCGGATGCACGGTCATGCGAGCAAGAAGCGCGACATGCTCCGGCGACTCGAGTCCTGGTCCCTCTGACGGGGCTCAGCCGCGCGGCTCGTCCTGGGGCCGGGGCGGGTGGCCGCCGCGCGCCTCGATGAGCTTGGCGACCTCCTCCGGGGGCAGGGTCACGCCGTAGGAGCGGTCCAGGCCGGTGGGCGCGGGGTCTGCCTCCGGGGCCGGCCGGGCCGGCGCCTCGGCTCCGCCGGGGGCCGGCGCCGCGTGGGATCCGCCCGACGACGGCGCGGGGGCCGGGGTGGCCTGCACGGAGCCGCCCTCGGCCTCCTCCGCGGCGGGGGCGGGCGCCGGCTGCGGCGCCGCGGGCGGCGTCGGGGCCGCGGCACCGCCCAGGCCCAGCTCCTGGCGGGCTCGGGCGGCGTGGTCGAACGCGACCACGAGGTCGAAGGCCGTGGGCACGACGGCCTGCGAGGACGCGAAGCCGTGCTGGCCCCGGCGCATCGAGAAGCCGATCACGCCGAAGATCAGCCACACCGCCAGGCCGAGCAGCATGGAGGTGAGGATCTGCCCCGGGCCGGCCTCGGGGGCCAACAGGTAGAGGAACACGCCGATCAGTCCGCCGAAGAACACGCCGCGCACACCCGCGGACAACGCCACCTGGGCGTAGTTCAGCCGACCGCGCACCCGCTCCACGACCCGCAGGTCCTTGCCCACGATCGACACGGCGCTCACGGGGAAGTCCGTGGCGGCGAGGCGGTCCACCTGCTCGCGCGCCTGCGCGTAGGTGGCGTAGGTGGCCAGGAGCTCGCCGCGGGGCAGGCCCTGCTCGGCGCCGGGCTGAGGGCTGGGCATCATGAACGACATGGACCCATTGTGCCCGGCCCCGCGCCCGGGCGGGCGGAGGTCCGCCGTACGCGGACACGGAGCCGCGGCCCGGCACGCCGTAGGCTGGGTCGGTGAGCTCCCCCAAGATCTTCGTGGCCCGTCTGCTGGGCCTGGACGTCTTCGACCCCCTCGGTGACCGCCTGGGTCGGCTGCGCGACGTCGTCGTGCTGGACCGCGGCCCCGCCGCGGCCCCGTTCGCCACCGGCCTCGTGATCGAGGTCCCCGGCAAGAAGCGCGTCTTCGTCCCGATGACGCGGGTGACGTCCATGGACTCGGGCCAGATCATCACGACCGGGCTGATCAACCTGCGCCGGTTCTCCCGCCGTGGCGCCGAGCAGACGGTGGCCGCCGACCTCTTCGACCGGAAGGTGCGCCTCTCGGACGGATCGGGCGAGGCCTTCCTGGAGGACATCGGGCTGGAGCAGCAGCGCAACGGCGACTGGCTGGTCTCGGACCTGTACGTGCGCCGCATCGTCGGCCGCGGCCCCTTCGGCCGCACCCAGCGGGGCGAGCACCTCCTGCTGGACTGGGACGAGGCCCGCTGGACGGCGCAGGCCGACCCGCAGGGGGCCACGAGCTTCCTCGCCGCGCACGAGGACCTCAAGCCCGCCGACCTGGCGGACATGCTCCACGACATGTCGGAGAAGCGTCGCGTCGAGGTCGCCCGCGAGCTGCAGGACGAACGCCTCGCGGACGTGCTCCAGGAGCTGCCCGACGACGACCAGGTGCAGATCCTCTCCCAGCTGGACATCGACCGCGCCGCCGACGTCCTGGAGGAGATGGACCCGGACGACGCGGCGGACCTGCTCCACGAGCTGCCCGACTCCCAGCAGGAGCTGCTGCTCGAACGCATGGAGCCGGAGGACGCCGAGGACGTCCGGCGCCTGCTCGAGTACGAGGAGGGCACCGCGGGCTCGCTCATGACCCCCGTGCCGGTCATCCTCCCCCCGGAGGCCACCGTGGCCGAGGCCATGGCGACCATCCGACAGCAGGAGATCTCCCCCGCGCTGGCCTCGCTCGTGATCGTGGCCCGGCCGCCGCTGGAGACGCCGACGGGCCGGTTCCTCGGCGTCGTCCACTTCCAGCGCCTGCTGCGGTACCCGCCGCCGGAGGCGATCGGCAACATCATGGACAAGGACCTCGAGCCCGTCTCGGACCTCGCCCCCATCGCCCACGTGACCCGTGAGCTCGCGACCTACAACCTCACGTGCATCCCCGTGGTGAACGAGCAGGACCGCGTCGTCGGGGCCGTGAGCGTGGACGACCTGCTCGACCACATCCTGCCCGACGACTGGCGGGCCATGGACCTCGACGACGCCGAGACCCGCCCCGCAACCTGACCCCCGCGGCCCGCCGCCGCACGACACCGGAGGTGTGAGCATGACCCAGACCGCGCGAGACCTGCGCCCGGGCCGCGGCACCGGCCTGGACACCCCCCTGAGCGCCAGCGGGCGCCGCGTGCCCCGGCTGGCCCCGAACCCGGACGCCTTCGGCGAGGCCACCGAGGGCATCGCCCGCTTCATGGGCACCCCGCAGTTCCTCGTCTGGATGACGCTGTTCTGCGCCGCCTGGCTGGGCTGGAACACGTTCGGCCCGATGGCGTGGCGGTTCGACTCCGCCGAGCTCGGCTTCACCGCGCTCACGCTCATGCTCTCCCTCCAGGCGTCCTACGCCGCGCCCCTGCTCCTGCTCGCGCAGAACCGCCAGGACGACCGGGACAAGGTCGCGCTGCGTGAGGACCGCGACCGCGCCGAGCGCAACCTCGCCGACACCGAGTTCCTCACCCGCGAGATCTCCGGTCTGCGGCTGGCCGTCCAGGAGGTCGCCACGCGCGACTTCGTGCGCGGCGAGCTGCGCGGCGTCCAGGACGACCTCAAGGACGACCTCCGCGAGGCGCTGCGCGCCGAGCTGCGGGAGGAGATCCGGGAGGAGATCCGCGCCGAGCTGCGCGCCGGCCTCCCGGGCGCCGAGGCCCAGCCCCGCAAGAGCAAGAAGACCAAGGGCCGGGGCAGGGACGCGCGGCGCGGCGACGCCGGCGCCGAGCCCACGACCACCACGCTCGCGACCCTCGCGGCGCAGGAGGCCCGCGAGGCCGGGGGATCCGGTCCGGTGACCGGTCCCGCCGGCGGTGCGGGCCCGGTGGACGGGGGCGGCCGATGAGCGCCCTGGGCCTGCCCGTGCCCGAGGTCCGCACCGACCTCGAGCGCCGAGTGCTGGAGCGGCTCGCCACCGTCCAGGACCCCGAGATCCGCCGTCCGATCACCGACCTCGGCATGGTGGAGTCGGTCGTGGAGACCGCCCCGGGCATCGTCGAGGTCGCGGTGCTGCTCACGATCGCCGCGTGCCCCCTGCGCGGGACGATCCAGACGGACGTGGCCGCCGCCGTCGCCGACGTGCCCGGCTGCGGGTCCGTGGACGTGCGCGTCGGGGTCATGGAGCCCGAGCGCCGCCTGGCGCTGCAGGACGCCCTGCGCGCGGCTCGGCCGACGAACCCGTTCGGGAAGGACACGCTCACGCGCGTCCTCGCGGTGGCCTCGGGCAAGGGCGGCGTGGGCAAGTCCTCGGTCACGGCTAACCTCGCGGTCGCGCTCGCCGCGCGCGGGCTCGCCGTCGGCCTGATCGACGCGGACGTGCACGGCTACTCCATCCCCGGGCTCCTGGGCGTGACCGGCACCCCGACGAAGCTGGACCGGATGATCCTGCCCCCCGTGGTGCGGGATGTGAAGGTCATCTCGATCGGCATGTTCCTCGACGCGGACCGGCCGGTGGCCTGGCGCGGACCGATGCTGCACCGCGCACTGGAGCAGTTCGTCACGGATGTGCACTGGGGCGACCTGGACGTGCTGCTCGTGGACCTGCCCCCGGGCACCGGGGACATCGCGATCTCGACGGCGCAGCTGCTGCCCGCCTCGGAGCTGCTCGTGGTGACCACGCCGCAGCACGCCGCCGCGCAGGTGGCCGCGCGCGCCGGTCAGCTGGCGGAGCAGACGGGCCAGACCGTGGCCGGCGTCGTGGAGAACATGGGGCCGATGACCCTGCCGGACGGCACCGTCCTGGATGTGTTCGGAACCGGCGGCGGCGCCGAGGTGGCGGAGCGGCTGTCCGGGGTGCTGGGCACTCAGGTGCCGCTGCTGGGCACCGTCCCCCTGGACCCGGCGCTGCGCGCGGGCGGCGACGCCGGCGAACCCGTGGTGGTGTCCGCGCCGGAGAGCCCCGCGGGCCGGGCGCTGACGCAGATCGCGCAGCGGGTGGCCGTGCGGCCGCGCGGGCTGGCCGGGCGGCCTCTGCCGTTCACCCCTCGCTGACCTCGGGTGCCAGCGCCCCGGCCGGGGCACCCGACGCGCGCGGCGGCGTCAGGTCGCGTCGACGTCGAAGGGGGCGGGCGCCAGCCCGAGCAGCTCGAGGGGGTCCGGTTCGGTCTCGACGGCGGCAGGACGCTCCTCGGCGAGGGCCTCGGCGCGGCCGGAGGCCATCAGGGCTGCGGCGGCGCCGCCCACGGCGACCGCCCCCGCGGCGGGCGCGGTCGGCCGGGTCTGCGCGGCGGCGGCGCCGGACTCCGCGGCGGCGGTGCTGCCGGCCCCGGCGGGGCGGCGGAAGAGCGTGCGCGGATCCATGTCCGCCAAGTCCTGGCGGGTGAGGCCGCCGTGCACGTCCTCAGCGCTGATGCCCGTCGCCTGCGCCGCCCGGGACGCGGGCGTGGACGAGCCGCCGGCGGGCTCGCGGAGCGCGTCGCGGATGATGCGGCGCGGGTCGTACTGGCGGGGGTCGTACTTGCGCCAGTCCACCTCGTCGAAGTCCGTGCCGGTCTCCTCCTTGAACTGCGCCTTGGCACCCTCGGCCTTGTCGCGCATGACGCGCAGCCAGTCGGTGAAGGCGCGCGTGTACTCGGGGAGCTTCTCCGGCCCGAGGATGACGATCGCGAGCACCGCCAAGATGATGAACTCGCTGCCGTTGATACCAAACACCCTCCGAACTCTACTAGAGCGGCACCGCCCCACAGCCCGGAGCCGCGGGGGCGGAGCGGCTCAGCCGCGGGGGCGCGGCACGGCGTCCGCGATGCGTTCGAGGCCTCGCTCCAGGCGCTCCTCGACGGCGTCCCCGCCGCCCAGCTCGAGCACCCGTGCCCGCTCGGAGACCAGCAGGTGGGTGAGGACCGCGTCGGCGCGCTCGTCCGGCAGGCTGGCCTCCACGCGGTAGGCGGCCTGCGGCGTGGTCAGCTCGGCCGTCCAGCCGCCCTCCTCCCCCGCCGGGACGATCCGGTAGACGCCGCCGCCGGCCAGCCGACGCTCCTGCGCCCCCGTGCTCAGGGGCGCGGTCGAGGCACAGCCCTCCGGGGTGGCTCCCACGATCCGGGGTCGGCACTCGCGGACGGTCACGGTCGGCTCGTCCTGGCCCCAGCCCACGACGACCTCCACGTCCTCGGCCGTCTGGGCGGTGTCCACGGTGAGCGGCTCCAGGCCGGCCCCCACGAGGGAGGGCACCGTCCAGCCCTGACCCCGCAGCTCCGCGACGGTGCCGCGCCGGTCCGTCGACGCGGTCCCGGCCGCCGGCAGGGCGACGGTGTCCGTCGGGGTCGGGGCCGTGCGCACGGCCGTGGTGCGGGGCGCGCCGGCCACCCAGACCGCGGTGAACAGCCCTCCGAGCAGGACGACGAAGGTCAGCAGCCCCACCACGAGGCGGCCGGAGACGCCGCGGGCGCGCAGCACCGGGGCGACGACGGCGCCGGCCGGACGCTGGTGCACCGTGCGGGCGGCGTCGAGCACGCGGGCCCGGGCCTGGACGGTGGCGCGGCACTCGGGGCAGCGGTCCAGGTGGCGGGCGATGCGCGCCCGGGACGCGGCGGGGAGGGAGCCCTCGAGGTAGGCGTCCATGTGGCGCTGGGTGTGTCGACGTCCCATGCGGCCACCTCCTCGGTCCTCGCGTCCTCGGTCCGGCGAACGGCCTCCCGCACGGTGGGAGCCGGTTCGTGCCGTGTCCCATCATCGGCCCGCCTCCTGGGAGAACACTGGGTCGCGGCCGCGTGCCGGCCCGTACACTGGCCCGCGTCGCCCGTGCCGCGGGCGAGGTCCCGCCGTCGTCGTCCCGGAGTCAGCCATGAGCGCCCTGCAGCCCCAGCCCACCGACAAGCACGCGTCCTGGGCCTGGTCGGAGAGCCGGGCCACCGAGGACGACGTCGTCCTGCGCGCCCGCGAGCGCGCCGCCGAGCTGGACGTGCCGCCGGTGAGCGAGGGGACGGCGGCCCTGTTGACGGTGCTCGCGGCCACGCGTGCCCCCGCGGCGGTCGTGGAGGTGGGCACGGGCGCCGGCGTCTCGGGTCTCGCCCTGATGCGGGGTCTGCCCGAGCGCACGGTCCTCACCACCGTCGACCCGGACGCGGAGGCCCAGCGCGCGGCCCGCGAGGCGTTCTCGGAGGCCCGCCTGCCCACGAGCCGCACCCGCATGATCACGGGGCGCTCCCGGCTCGTCCTCCCCCGGCTCACGAGCGGCGCCTACGAGATGGTCCTGGTGGACGGGGACCCGGCCGCGCGTCAGTTCGACGTCGAGCAGGCCGCGCGCATGCTCGCCCCCGGCGGCGTGCTCGTCGTGGTGGACGCCCTCGACGGCGACCGCGTTCCCCGGCCCGCCGTGCGCGACGAGTCCACCGTGTCCGCCCGGGCGGTGGACCGCCTCATCCGGGAGGACGAGCACTGGCTGTCCGCCGTCGTCCCCTCCGGCACGGGCGTGCTGATCGCGGTGCGCCGCTGATCCGCGGCGGCGCCGGGGACGCGGACGCCCCGCGCACCGTGACGGTGCGCGGGGCGTCCGCGTCGAAGGGGTCCGGGCTCAGGCCTGGATGACGCCCTCGAGGCACTCCTTGAGCTCGCGGGCCTCGTCCGCGTTGATCTCCAGCACGAGACGGCCGCCGCCGTCGATCGGCACGCGCATGATCAGGCTGCGCCCCTCCTTGGTCACTTCCATGGGACCGTCCCCGGTGCGGGGCTTCATGGCGGCCATTGCGACTTCCCTTCTGGATGATGTTCCCGTCACAGCGTCCGGCGACCGCGGGAGCGGTCGCTGTCCGGACGCCTCCGGCGCCCCCGCACGCGGGCGTGCGCGAGGCCGGTCACATCACCATTATCGCGGATTCCGCGTCCTCGCGCCAAACGATGGCCCGCACCGAGCCCGGCCCGCGACTCAGGCGCGCCCCGCCGGATCGCCCCGGGAGGGGTCGGCGGCCTCGAGCTCGGCCACCCGGGCCCGCAGTGCGGTCGCCTCGTCCTCGCGTTCCGCGAGGGCGTCCCGCAGCCGCAGCAGGACGGCGTCCACCTGGTCCCGCTGGTAGCCGGGCACCGCGACGGCCAGCCGCAGCAGGTCGACATCCGCCGCACGCGGCCGCTCCGGCAGCAGCACGGGGTGCCCGGGCGTCTGTCCGGCCGGGTCGTCGGCCCGGAGCGTGAGCCGGCCCGCGAGAGCGGCGGCCAGGGCCGCCAGCACGACGACGAGCACGGCCACCAGGACGATCCACTGCGGCCCGCTCACGCGTCGGCCCTCCCCGCCGAGCGGAGCACGCACGCGACGGCCTCCTCGGCCGTGTCCACGAGGTGGAAGAGGTCCGGGTCCTCGGGCGAGATCATGCCGCGCTCCACGAGCGTGCCGCGGATCCAGTCCACGAGCGGGCCCCAGAAGCCGCGGTCCACGAGGACCACGGGGAAGCGGGTGACAGTGCCGGTCTGCACGAGGGTGAGGGCCTCGAAGAGCTCGTCCAGGGTGCCGAGGCCGCCGGGCAGCACGATGAACCCCTGCGCGTACTTGAGGAACATGACCTTGCGGACGAAGAAGTAGCGGAAGTCCACGCCCACGTGCACCCAGGGGTTCAGACCGGTCTCGAACGGCAGCTCGATGCCCAGGCCCACGGACTCTCCACCGGCCTCGTGGGCGCCCCGGTTGGCGGCCGCCATGGTGCCGGGCCCCCCGCCGGTGATGACCGTGTACCCGGCCTGGGCCAAGCGGCTCCCGACCTCGTGGGCCAGGGCGTACTCGGCGCTGCCCTCGGGCGTGCGCGCCGAGCCGAACACGGAGACCGCGGGACCCAGCCCCGCGAGGGTGCCGAAGCCCTCGACGAACTCCGCCTGGATGCGCAGCACACGCCAGGCCTCGGACGTCGTCGAGGCGACGTCGGCCGCGGGGCGTGCGGCGTCGCCGGGCCGCCGGCCGTCGAGGAGGAGCTGGTCGAACGTGGGGGTGTGCGCCGCGTCCCCGCGCAGGACCTGCCCGCCGCGGCGGACGCGCTGGGGCGCGGCGGCGACGTCGCCGCCCGAGGGGTGCTCATGTGGGGCCATGGCGTCAGCCTAACGAGCCGGCGGGCCGCCAGGGCGGGCGTCGCACGGCGCACCGCGCCGGGTGTGGCGTGCGCTATATTCCACTGGCATGACGCAGATCACGCCTGAGCAGCCCCACGGCGCCCACCTCCCCGACGAGGCCGGCACGCGGCGCCGTCGCGGTGCCGCGGGCGATGACCTGATCGTCCTCGAGGGCGTCAACAAGCACTTCGGCGACTTCCACGCCCTCCGCCAGATCGACCTGCGGATCCCGCGCGGCCAGGTGGCGATCGTCCTCGGCCCCTCCGGCTCCGGCAAGTCGACGCTGTGCCGCACGATCAACCGGCTCGAGACCATCGACGACGACGGCGGCCGCATCCTGATCGACGGGCGGCCGCTCCCCAGCGAGGGCAGGCAGCTCGCCCAGCTGCGCGCCGAGATCGGCATGGTCTTCCAGTCCTTCAACCTCTTCGCGCACAAGTCGATCCTGGAGAACGTGACCCTCGGGCCTATCAAGGTGAAGGGCAAGCGCCGGGCGGACGCCGAGCGGCACGCCATGGAGCTGCTCGAGCGCGTGGGCGTGGCCGCCCAGGCCAGGAAGATGCCGGCCCAGCTCTCCGGCGGGCAGCAGCAGCGCGTGGCCATCGCCCGTGCCCTGGCGATGGAGCCGAAGGCCCTGCTCTTCGACGAGCCGACCTCCGCCCTCGACCCCGAGATGGTGCAGGAGGTCCTCGACGTCATGGTCCAGCTCGCCGAGGGTGGCATGACCATGGTCGTGGTCACCCATGAGATGGGCTTCGCCCGCAAGGCCGGGGACCGCGTGGTCTTCATGGCCGACGGCGCCATCCTCGAGGACACCGACCCCGACACCTTCTTCACGAACCCCCGACACGAGCGCGCCCAGGACTTCCTGGGCAAGATCCTCGCGCACTGACCCCGTCCCCCGTCGCACCCCACCGCACCGAACCAGAGGAGAGCACCATGCTCCGCACGAAGCTCCTGACCCTGTCCGCCGTCACCGCCGCGGCCGCCCTGTCCCTCACCGCCTGCGCGCCGTCGTCCTCGCAGGGCGGCGGTGGCGACGCCGCCGGCTCGTCCTCGGCCGGCGAGTCGACGTCGTCCGGCTCCGGCGAGCGCCTGCGCATCGGCATCAAGTTCGACCAGCCGGGCCTGGGCTACCGCGAGGGCTCGGCCCAGCCCACCGGCTTCGACACGGACGTGGCCCGCTACGTGGCGGACAAGCTCGGCGTGGCCGAGAAGGACATCGAGTGGGTCCAGACCCCGTCCGCGAACCGGGAGAACGCCCTGGAGAACGGCGAGGTCGACATGATCTTCGCGACGTACTCCATCACGGACGCCCGCAAGGAGCGCGTCGACTTCGCGGGCCCGTACTTCGTGGCCGGCCAGGACCTGCTGGTCCGCGCGGACGACACCGCGATCACCGGCCCCGAGGCCCTCGACGGGAAGAACCTCTGCTCCGTCACCGGCTCCACCTCGGCCCAGAAGATCAAGGACCAGTTCGCCTCCGGCGTGAACCTGGTGGAGCAGGGCGGCTACGCCGAATGCGTGACCTACCTCGAGTCCGGCCAGGTGGACGCCGTGACCACGGACGACATCATCCTCGCGGGCCTGGCCGCCGCCGACGCCAACAAGGGCAAGTTCAAGGTCGTCGGCAACACCTTCACCACGGAGCGCTACGGCGTCGGTCTGCCGAAGGACTCGGAGCGGTGCGAGGACATCAACGAGGCCATCAAGGAGATGAAGGACTCCGGCGAGTGGAAGAAGGCCCTCGAGTCCAACACCGAGGGCACGGGCTACACCTACGACGAGACGCTGAACTCCGGCGAGGACGCCGAGTTCGAGCCCTGCGCCTGACGACCTGCGCCGCCAGGTGGGCCGGGGACGTGACCTGAACCGTCACCCTCGGCCCGCCCGGCGGCTCCCCTGCCCGTCAGCCCTGTCCCGACCCTCGGAGAAGTCATGGAATCGATCTCCTCGCTCCTCGCGGACTACGGCGCGGACATCCCGCTCGCGTTCTGGACGAACATCAGGCTCGCGTTCCTCGCGACCCTCGGCTCGTTCGTCCTCGGCGTGGTGCTCGCCCTGTTCCGCATCTCGCCCGTCCCCTCGCTGCGCACCCTCGGCACCGGCTACGTCAACGTGGTCCGCAACACCCCGCTGACGATCATCATGCTGCTCGGCGTGCTCGCCGTCTGGGGGCAGCTGAAGATCAGCTTCTCGTCCGACTTCACGCTGAACTTCTTCATCTACGCCGTGATCGCGCTCTCGCTCTACCACGCGGCGTTCATGTGCGAGGCGATCCGCTCCGGCGTCAACACCGTCCCGCTCGGGCAGGCCGAGGCGGCTCGCTCCATCGGCCTGGGTTTCCTGCCCGCGGCCCGCCACGTGATCCTGCCCCAGGCGCTGCGCGGGGCCATCACCCCGCTGGGCAACACCGTGATCGCGCTGACCAAGAACACCACCGTCGCCGCCGCGGCGTCGGTGGCGGAGGCCTCGGGGCTGATGAAGCGCATGATCGAGTTCAGCCCGGACGTGATGGTGGCGATCTTCCTGACCTTCGCGATCGGCTTCTGCCTGATCGTCATCCCCATCGGCCTGCTGACCACGTGGGCCTCGGAGAAATGGGCGGTGGCCCGATGAGCGCCCAGGCCTCCGTCCTCTTCGACGCCCCGGGTCCCCTCGCCCGCCGGCGCATCCTCCTCGCCAACCTCGTCGCCCTCGCCGCGGTCCTGGCCGTGGCGGTGCTCGTCCTGATCCAGATGAACGCCACCGGCCAGCTCTCCGGCCGCCGCTGGCTGGCCGCCGTCGACGGCGACGCGTGGCGGAACTACTACCTGCCGGGCCTGCAGTTCACCCTGCAGTCCGCGGGCATCGCCGTGATCTCCTCCGTGGTGTTCGGCCTGGCGTTCGGCTTCCTGCGGCTGGCCCCGTTCGGCCCGGTGCGCTGGCTGGCCGCCGTCGTCGTGGAGTTCTTCCGGGCCGTGCCGGTGCTCGTGATGATGGTGTTCTTCTACCAGCTGTTCGCACAGGTCGCGCGCACCGGGGCGATCCAGCCCCAGGACGGCCCGTACTACGCGGTGATCGCGGCGCTGACCCTGTACAACGGGTCCGTGATCGCGGAGCTGGTGCGCTCCGGGGTGCGCT
Organism: Micrococcus sp. 140720015-1; assembly: GCF_053627595.1. Taxonomy (NCBI): domain Bacteria; kingdom Bacillati; phylum Actinomycetota; class Actinomycetes; order Micrococcales; family Micrococcaceae; genus Micrococcus; species Micrococcus sp. 140720015-1. The sequence goes on along the minus strand of NZ_JBSEYC010000001.1, from coordinate 568,250 downwards.
CGCTGCCGCGCGGCCAGCGCGAGGCGGCCGCGGCGGTGGGCATGACGAGCACGCAGTCCCTGCGGCTCGTGGAGGTGCCCCAGGCCCTCATCGCCATGCTGCCCTCGCTGCTGAGCCAGTTCGTGGTGATCCTCAAGGACTCGGCGCTGGGCTACCTCATCGGCTTCTTCGAACTCCTGCAGTACGCCCGCCAGCTCGGCTCCGGCAACGGCAACATCCTGCAGTCCCTCGTGGTGGCCGCGGTGATCTTCATCGTGATCAACTTCCTCCTCACCTGGGCGGCCACCCGGCTCTCGCGCCGGCTCTCGTCGCGGACGGCCGGCGACGCCAGCACCCCCGCGACCCCGCTCGTCGGGGCGCCCACGGACACGGCGGCCTGACCGGGCGGCGGGCGAGGCGGGCCCGCGGGTCCGGCGGGTGGCGGCGGCCGACGAGGTCGGCCGACGTCGTGGGGTCAGCCGGCCAGCCAGGCCGCGAGCGCCGCGAGGCACGCGTGGACCGCCTCGCGGGGCACGTGCTCGTCGTCCGTGTGGGCCAGGAGGGCGTCGCCGGGGCCGAAGTTGACCGCGGGCACGCCCAGCTGGGAGAACCGCGCCACGTCCGTCCACCCGTACTTGGGCTGGGGCTCTCCCCCGACGGCGGCGACGAACGCGGCGGCGGCCGGCCGGTCCAGACCGGGGCGGGCGGCGGGCGAGGCGTCGTCGATCCGCACCTGGGCGTCCCAGTCCACGCCGGCCCCCTCCAGCACCGCGCGCACGTGCGCGTGGGCCTGGTCGAGGGTCTTGTCCGGCGCGAACCGGTAGTTCAGGTCCACGGATGCCTCGTCCGGGATGACGTTGCCCGCGACGCCGCCGGTCACGCGGATCGCGTGGAGCCCCTCGCGGTACTCCAGGCCCTCCACCGTGACCGTGGCCGGCTCGTACGCCGCCAGGGCGGTGAGCACGGGGGCCAGCTTGTGGATCGCGTTGTCACCGCGCCACGCACGGCCCGAGTGCGCCGCGACACCGGGGAAGGTGACGCGGTACCGGCACGTGCCGTTGCAGCCGCCCTCCACGACGCCGTCGGTCGGCTCGAGCAGCACCGCGAAGTCGCCCTCCAGCAGCTCGGGGGCCTGGCGGGCCACGCGGGCGAGGCCCGACAGGTCCGAGGAGACCTCCTCATGGTCGTAGAACACCCACGTGACGTCGTGCACGGGGGTCGGGCCGTCCGCGCGGCCGAAGCGACCGGCCAGGGCCAGCTGCACGGCGACGCCGGACTTCATGTCCACGGCTCCGCGGCCGTACAGCACGTCCCCGTCCCACGCCGAGGGCACGGTCCCGCGTGAGCCCGGCACGGTGGGCAGGGGCACCGTGTCCAGGTGCCCGGCCAGGATCACGCGGGTCGGCCGCCCCAGAGCGGTGCGGGCGACGACGGCGTCGCCGAACCGCCGCACCTCGAGGCCGCCGAGGGCGCGCAGGGCCTGCTCGACGGCGTCGGCCAGCGGCCCCTCCTCCCCCGAAACGGAACGCACGTCCAGCAGGGTGGCGGTGAGCGCCGCGACGTCGAGGTCCGGATCGGCGAGGTCGGGCAGGGACACGGGGGTGAGACTCATGCGTCCAGTCTACGGACGCGCCTCTCGCCGCCCTGCAGCGTGCCCCGGCCGCTCATTAGGCTGGGGCGCATGACCCAGACCGCTGCACAGCAGCCCTCCCCCCGTCTCGTCTCCGGCCACGGCCTGGCCACCACGGCCGCCGACGGCGCCGTCCTGGACGTGTGGTTCCCCGCCCCCGTGGCCGGTCCGCTCTCCGCTGCGGACGCCTCGCTGCGCGACACCCTGCGCGCCCTCGCCGAGGACGACGCGGACCGCGGGACCACGCAGGCCGTCGTCGAGCTGGAGGTCGACCTGGACGCCGCGCCGGCCTCCACTGCGGACGCGTGGCTGCGCCTGCACGCCCTCTCGCACCGCCTGGCGCGGCCGAACGAGCTCAACCTCGACGGCGTCTTCGGGCTGCTCACCAACGTGGTGTGGACGAACCACGGCCCCTGCGCGGTCGCCGACTTCGAGCTGACGCGGGCGAAGCTGCGTGCCCGCGGCGCCGTGCAGGTGTACGGCGTGGACAAGTTCCCGCGCATGACGGACTACGTCGTGCCCTCCGGGGTGCGCATCGGCGACGCGGACCGGGTGCGCCTGGGCGCCCACCTGGCCGAGGGGACGACCGTGATGCACGAGGGCTTCGTGAACTTCAACGCGGGCACCCTGGGGCACTCGATGGTCGAGGGCCGGATCTCGGCCGGCGTCGTGGTGGGCGACGGGTCCGACGTCGGAGGCGGCGCGTCCATCATGGGCACGCTCTCCGGCGGCGGCACCCAGCGGATCGTGATCGGCGAGCACGTGCTGCTCGGCGCCAACTCCGGCGTGGGCATCTCCGTCGGCGACGACTGCGTGGTCGAGGCCGGTCTGTACGTCACCGCGGGCACGCGCGTGAGCGTGCTGCAGGACGGCGAGGCGGCGCGGACCGTGAAGGCCGTAAACCTCTCCGGCGTGCCGAACCTGCTGTTCCGCCGCAACTCCACCACGGGCGGGGTCGAGGCCCTCCCCCGCGCCGGCCGGACCGTCGAACTGAACGCGGCGCTGCACGCGAACTGACCCGGCGCACCCGGCCCGCGGCCCCCGGCCCTCCCCTCCCCGCTCCCCGCGGCGTTTGGGGGCGGTTTCCGGTGGTATCCCGCCGGGATAACGCCGACTATCGCCCCCGGAACTCCCCGGCGGTCCGGGGGCGGGAAGACGACGACGGCGGCACGCGGCGCGGGCCATCGGCTCCTGCACAGCAGCGCCCGCCCCGCGCGTCGTCCCCGTGCCGCATCCAACCCGCCCCGGGCGCCCCGCCGGCGTCGTCCGATGGGTGCATGCCGCGCGTCGTGACCCCTCTGCCGCCCGACCAGCCCGCCGTGCTGTTGGCCACGGACCTGGCCCGGCTGGGGCTGCCGCCCGACCGCGCCCGCCGGTCGGACCTGGAGCGGGTCGGGCAGGGCATGCACCGGCAGCGGGCATGCCCTGGCACGGGCTGGGCCGACCTGGGCCTGCCCGAGCCCGGGCACGGCTTCTCCCCCGATCACCTCGCCGCGCTTCTGCGCCGGCGCCCGGATGCCGTCCTCTCCCACGAGACCGCGGCCCACCTGCACGGCCTGCCGATGCCCGCGCGAGCCTGGCGGCGGCGCGACCCGGCGACCGGCGAGCTCGACGCCGACCCGCCGGTGCACCTCACCGTGGCCCGGGGGACGCGACGCGTCCGGCGGGCCGGTCTGATGGACCACCGCAGGCCGCTGGCGCCCGAGTTCGTCACGCACGTGCACGGCCTGCGCGTCACCACCGTCGATCGCACCTGGCTGGACCTGTGCTCCCTGACTCCCCCGTGGACGTTCGAGGACCTCGTGGCCGCCGGCGACCACGCCGTCAGGCACCCGTGGACGCCCGCGGGCCGGACAGATCCGGCCACCACGATCGCCGCGCTGCGGTCCGCGCTGCACGCGTCCGGACGCTTCCATGGCCGCCCGGCCGCCCGGGAGGCGCTGGATTCCGTTCGCGTCGGGGCGGACTCGCCGCCCGAGACCCGCCTGCGCCTCGCCCTCGTGGCCGGCGGGCTGCCGGAGCCGGAGCTGCAGGCCGCGCTCGAACCCGGGGACCCCTTCTCCCCCGTGGCCGACCTCGCCTACCGCCACGTGCGCCTGGCCCTGCAGTACGACGGTGCGGGGCACCGCACGCGGGAGCAGCAGGCGCGCGACGCCCGCCGGGACCGCTACGGGCAGGCGCGCGGCTGGACGACGCTCCGCGTCACCTGGGCGGATGGGCGCGAGGACTTCCGTGGGGTCGTCGCGGCGGTCCGACGTCGCCTCGGCCCCTCCGCCTCGACATGAAGACGCTCCGGCGAACGCATTGGGGGCGGTTTCGGGTGGTATTCCGTCGGAATACCACCCGAAACCGCCCCCCAACGCAGGGTCAGCGCCCCCGGGTCAGCGCTGCGGGTACTGGCGCAGCTGCTCGCCCACGTAGATCTGGCGCGGGCGGCCGATCTTGGCGGCCGGGTCCTCCATGAGCTCGCGCCACTGGGCGATCCAGCCGGGCAGGCGGCCCAGGGCGAAGAGGACGGTGAACATCTTCTCCGGGAAGCCCATGGCCTTGTAGATCACGCCGGTGTAGAAGTCGACGTTCGGGTAGAGCTTGCGCTCCACGAAGTAGTCGTCGGCGAGGGCCTTCTCCTCGAGACGCTGGGCGATCTCGAGCAGCTCGTCGTTGCCGCCCATCTTGCCCAGGATGTCCTCGGCGGTCTTCTTGATGATCTTGGCCCGCGGGTCGTAGTTCTTGTACACGCGGTGGCCGAAGCCCATCAGGCGGACGCCGTCCTCCTTGTTCTTCACCTTCTCCATGAAGTCCTCGGGCGTGATGCCCTCCGACTTGATCTTCCGGAGCATGTTCAGCACGGCCTCGTTGGCGCCGCCGTGCAGCGGGCCGTAGAGGGCGTTGATGCCGGCGGACACCGAGGCGAACAGGTTGGCCTGGGTGGAGCCGACCAGGCGCACCGTGGAGGTGGAGGCGTTCTGCTCGTGGTCGGCGTGCAGCATGAGCAGCAGGTCGAGGGCCTTGACCACGTCCGGGTCGATGTCGTACTCCTCGGCCGGCACGCCGAAGCACAGGCGGAGGAAGTTCTCCACGTAGTTCAGCGAGTTGTGCGGGTACATGAACGGCTGGCCCAGCGACTTCTTGAACGCGTAGGAGGCCAGCACCGGCAGCTTGCCGAGCAGACGCACGGTGGAGATGTGGACCTGCTCCGGGTCGTGCGGGTCCAGGGAGTCCGGGTAGAACGTGGACAGCGCGGACACGGAGGAGGACAGCACCGGCATGGGGTGCGCATCCCGCGGGAAGCCGTTGAAGAACAGCTTGAGGTCCTCGTGCACCATGTTGTGGCGCAGGATGTTGGTCTCCCAGGCCTCCAGGGTCTCCTTGGACTCGGGCAGCTCGCCGTAGATCAGCAGGTAGGCCACCTCCATGAAGGAGGAGTGCTCGGCGAGGTCCTCGATGGCGTAGCCGCGGTAGCGCAGGATGCCCTGGTCGCCGTCGATGAACGTGACGGCCGACTTGGCGTTCGCCGTGTTCATGAATCCCGGGTCGTAGGTGACGTCGCCGGTCTCCTTCAGGAGCGGGGCGATGTTGATGCCGTTGTTGCCCTCTGTGGCGTGCTCGACGCCCAGGTCCAGGCTCTGCTCGCCGACGGTCAGCCGGACGGACTCGTGATGGGTCACGGGTGTGCTCCCTCGTCTTCTCTTCTCGATGGCCCGGGTTCGCGCGCCCGTGTGGGCGCGCCCACACGGGGACGACTCTGCTCCAAACTATCAAGGACCGGCCCGGGGCGCGCGGTCGCTTCCCCCGACGACGGCCCTCGGCCCCGGCTCAGCCGGTCCGCGGCCCGCGGGCGGTGAGTCTCGCCGCGGCCCGGGCGACCGCCTCGTCCGTGGCGGTGATCGCCACGCGGACGTAGCCGTCGCCGCCGGCACCGTAGAACACGCCGGGCCCGGCGATGATGCCCAGGTCCGCCAGCTCGCCCAGCAGGTCCCACGAGTCCTGCGCCGTGGCGTCGGCCGGGTCCAGGTCCGCCCGCCGGGTCCACAGGTACAGCCCCGCTTCGGAGTGGTCCACCGTGTGGCCGGAGGCCTCCAGCGCGCTGCGCAGCGTGTCCCGACGGCGGCGGTAGCGGTCCTTCTGCTCCGCGACGTGCGCGTCGTCGGCCAGGGCCACGGCCATCGCGTGCTGCACCGGGGCGGGCACGATCATGCCCGCGTGCTTGCGGGTGTTGACCAGGGTCGCCACCAGCTCCGGATCCCCCGCGGCGAACGCGGCGCGGTAGCCGGCGAGATTGGACTGCTTGGACAGCGAGTAGACGCTCAGCAGGCCCGTCAGGTCGCCGCCGGAGACCTCGTCGGACAGGATGCAGGGCACGACGGCCCCGTCCCACGCGTCCCAGCCGAGCTCGGCGTAGCACTCGTCCCCGCACACCACGGCGCCCACGGCACGGGCGGCGTCGACCGTGCGGCGCAGCGCCGCCGCGCCCAGCACGGCGCCGGTGGGGTTGGCCGGCGAGTTGGTCCACACGAGGCGCACCCGCTCACGCACCTCGGGCGTCAGGGCGTCGAGGTCGTCCGCGGCCACGGCCTCCGCCCCGGCCAGCAGTGCGCCCACCGCATAGGTGGGGTAGGCGGCCTCGGGGTGGACGACGACGTCGCCTGCGCCCAGCCCGAGCAGCGTGGGCAGCCACGCGATGAACTCCTTGGACCCGACCGTGGGCACCACGGCCGCCGGGTCCAGCCCGGGCACCCCGCGGCGCCGGGCGTACCAGTCGACGACGGCGCGGCGCAGGGCGTCCGTGCCGTGCGTCGTCGGGTAGCCGTGCGCGTCGGCGGCCTCGGTCAGGGCCCGGCGGATCAGCGCCGGTGTCGGATCCACGGGCGTGCCGATGGACAGGTCCGCGACGCCGTCCGGGTGGGCGGCGGCACGCTCGCGGTAGGGGGTGAGCGTGTCCCACGGGTAGTCCGGCAGCGTCAGCATGGGGCTCAGGCGTCGGCGTTCTGCAGGGGCAGGGCGGAGATGATCGGGTGGTCCTTGGCGATCATGCCCAGCTTGGCGGCGCCGCCCGGGGAGCCCAGGTCGTCGAAGAACTCGACGTTGGCCTTGTAGTACTCGGCCCACTCGTCCGGGGTGTCGTCCTCGTAGTAGATGGCCTCGACGGGGCACACCGGCTCGCACGCACCGCAGTCGACGCACTCATCCGGGTGGATGTAGAGCATGCGCTCACCCTCGTAGATGCAGTCCACGGGGCATTCGTCGATGCACGCCTTGTCCTTGACGTCCACACACGGCAACGCGATCACGTAGGTCATGGCTGACCGTCCACCTCTCTCTGGGCACGGGGTTGCGGGGCTGCGGTCCAGGGTACTCGCTCCCCCGGACGCGTTTCGCGGGCGGTCACAGTCGCCCGGCGGGGGCGCGTGGCGCCGTCGGCGGCCTCTGCGGGTCGGCGGTCCAGCCGCCGGCCCGCGGCCAGCAGGACCAGGCCGAGCGCCGGCTGGCCGACGTTCCAGGCCACGGAGGCGACGACGGCGCCCGGCGCCGCCGCCCACAGGCCGGCCGTCCAGGACACCCCCAGGGCGTCGTCCACCGGCAGGCGCTGCAGGGCCAGGACGGCGGTGAACGCGCCGGCGACGACCGCGGCCCCCGCCGGCAGGGCGCGCCCGCCGCGGCCCGCGCGTCGGACCATCCACCAGCGCTGCGTCGAGCCGACGAGCACGAGCGCCAGCACCGCACCCCAGGGCAGGGTCCAGCCGCCCGGCAGGGGGGCCAGGTTCAGATGGACGGCGGTGCCGAGCGCGCCGGCGACGACGCCGAGCAGCGCCCCGCCCACCACGTCCGCGGGCCGGGCGCGTCGGCGGGGGCGGTCAGGCACGGGCGCGGGCGCGCGCGGCCTTCAGGCGCTCGTTGGCGTCCAGGACGACCTTGCGGATGCGGATGTCCTCGGGCGTGATCTCCACGCATTCGTCCTCGCGGGCGAACTCGAGGGACTCCTCGAGGGTGAGTCGGCGCGGGGGCGTCAGGCCCTCGAACGACTCGGAGGAGGCCGCACGCATGTTGGTGAGCTTCTTCTCCTTGGTGATGTTCACGTCCATGTCGTCCGCGCGGGCGTTCTCGCCCACGATCATGCCCTCGTACACCTCGGCGCCGGGCTGCACGAAGAAGGTGCCGCGCTCCTGCAGGTTGATCATGGCGAACGGCGTGGCGGAGCCGGCGCGGTCGGCCACGAGGGAGCCGTTGGTGCGGTACTCGATCTCGCCGGTCCACGGCTCGTAGCCGGCCGCGTAGGAGGAGGCGATGCCCGCGCCGCGGGTCTCGGTGAGGAAGCGGGTGCGGAAGCCGATCAGGCCGCGGGCCGGGACCAGGAACTCCATGCGGATCCAGCCCGTGCCGTGGTTGGACATCTCCTGCATGCGGCCCTTGCGGGCGGCCATGAGCTGCGTGACCGCGCCCATGAACTCATCGGGGATGTCGATGGTCATGCGCTCCATCGGCTCGTGGACCTTGCCGTTCACGGTCCGGGTGACCACCTGCGGCTTGCCCACGGTGAGCTCGAAGCCCTCGCGGCGCATCTGCTCGACGAGGATGGCCAGGGCGAGCTCGCCGCGGCCCTGCACCTCCCACGCATCCGGGCGCTCGGTGGGGAGCACCTTGAGCGAGACGTTGCCGATCAGCTCCTTGTCCAGGCGGTCCTTCACCTGGCGGGCCGTGACCTTGGCGCCCTTGACGCGGCCGGCCAGCGGGGAGGTGTTGATGCCCACGGTCATGGAGATGGCCGGGTCGTCCACCGTGATCAGCGGCAGCGGCTTCGGGTTCTCCGCGTCGGTGAGGGTCTCGCCGATCATGATGTCCTCGATGCCGGCGACGGCGACGATCTCGCCCGGGCCGGCCTCCTCCGCGGGCACGCGCTCGAGGCCCTTGGTGGCCAGCAGCTCGGTGATCTTCACGGTCTTCAGGGCGCCGTCCTGGCGGGCCCACGCGACCTGCTGGCCCTTGCGGAGGGTGCCGTTGAAGATGCGCAGCAGCGCGAGGCGGCCGAGGAACGGGGAGGCGTCCAGGTTGGTGACGTGCGCCTGGAGGACCTCGCCCTCGGTGTAGGACGGGGCCGGGATGTGCTCCATGATCACGTTGAAGAGGGCCTCGAGGTCCTCGGCCTCCGGCAGGGCGCCGTCGGCGGGCTGGGTCAGGGAGGCGCGGCCGGCCTTGCCCGAGGCGTAGACGACGGGGACGTCCAGCACCGAGTCGAGGTCCAGGTCCGGGTCCTCCTCGGCCAGGTCCGAGGCCAGGCCGAGCAGCAGGTCCATGGAGTCGGAGACGACCCCGTCGATGCGCGCGTCCGGGCGGTCCGTCTTGTTGACCACGAGGATCACGGGCAGCTTGGCCGCGAGGGCCTTGCGGAGCACGAAGCGGGTCTGGGGCAGCGGGCCCTCGGAGGAGTCCACGAGCAGCACGACGCCGTCCACCATGGACAGACCGCGCTCCACCTCACCGCCGAAGTCGGCGTGGCCGGGGGTGTCGATCACGTTGATGGTGACGGTCTCGCCCTCGGGGGCGGACGGGCCGGAGTAGAACACCGTGGTGTTCTTGGCGAGGATCGTGATCCCCTTCTCCTTCTCCAGGTCCCCGGAGTCCATGACCCGCTCGGCGACGTCGCCGTGCGTGTTGAAGGCACCGGTCTGGCGCAGCATGGCGTCCACCATCGTGGTCTTGCCATGGTCCACGTGGGCCACGATGGCCACGTTGCGCAGATCGGAGCGGCGGGTTTCGGTCGAGGTCATGGGCGTCCTGTCCGGTTCGACATCAAAGGGGTGGAGGCGCACGACGACGGCGGCCCCCGTGCGATTGTACGCGCAGGGGCCGCCGTGGACGGGCGGGCCGGTGGGCCCGGGGCCGGCGGCGGGACGCGCCCGCCGCCGACCCGCGCGGTCAGTAGACGCCCTCGCCGAGGGAGGCGAGGAACTCGCGGCGCTCCTGGCGACGCTCCGCCTGCTGGTCCGGGTCCGGCACGGGCGCCGCCGCCAGGAGGCGGCGGGTGTACTCCTCCTTCGGGCGGTGGAGCACCTCCTCCGTGGGGCCCTGCTCCACCTGGCGGCCGTCCTTGAGGACGAGCACCTTGTGGGCCAGCATGTCCACCACCGCGAGGTCGTGGGACACGAACAGGCACGCGAACTCGTAGCGCTGCTGCAGCTCCGCGAACATGTCCAGCACGGCGGCCTGGACGGACACGTCCAGGGCCGAGGTCGGCTCGTCCGCGATGAGCACCTGGGGGTCCAGGGTCAGGGCGCGGGCGATGGAGATGCGCTGGCGCTGGCCGCCGGAGAGCTCGTGCGGGTACCGGTTCACCACGGAGCGCGGCAGACGCACCGCGTCCAGCAGCTCCTCGGCGCGGGCCAGGCGTGAGCGCCGGTCCCCCACCTTGTGCACGACCATCGGCTCGGTGATGATGTCGCCGATCGGGAACCGCGGGTCCAGCGAGGCCGCCGGGTCCTGGAAGACCACGCCGATGTTCTTGCGCAGGGCGCGCTGCTCCGACTTGGGCATCGTCGCCAGGTCGTGGCCCTGGATGCGGAGCGAGCCCTCCGCGATGGTGAGCAGGCCGAGCACCGACTTGGCGATGGTGGACTTGCCCGAGCCGGACTCGCCCACCAGGCCCAGGATCTCGCCCGGGGCCACCTGGAAGCTGACGTCGTGGACCACGCGGTTCTTCTTGCCGCGGTGGTCGTACTCGAGGTGGAGGTTCTCCGCCTCGATCGCGTACCGGGCCTGCGTCTGCGTGGCCGTGACCGGCTCCGGCTCCGCCACCTCGAGGGGCTCGCCGAGGCGCGGCACCGCCGAGAGCAGCTTCTGGGTGTACGGGTGCTGGGCGTGCTGGAGCACCTGGTGCACCGAGCCCTGCTCCACGAGCTCGCCGTGGAGCATCACGCACACGCGGTCCGCCATGTCCGCCACCACGCCCATGTTGTGCGTGATGAGCAGGATGCCGGTGTTCATCTTGTTCTTCAGGGAGCGCAGCAGCTCCAGGATCTCGGCCTGGACCGTCACGTCGAGCGCCGTGGTGGGCTCGTCCGCGATGATCACCTTCGGCGAGCAGCTGATCGCCATCGCGATGACGATGCGCTGGCGCTGGCCGCCCGAGAACTGGTGGGGGTACTGCTTGAGCCGGGTGGCGGCGTCGGGAATGCCCACCATGGTGAGCAGCTCGACGGCGCGCTTGTCCGCCTCGGTGCCGTAGGCGATGCCGTGCAGCTCGAGGGCCTCCGTGAGCTGGTCGCCCACGGTGAGGACGGGGTTCAGGGCCGTCATGGGCTCCTGGAACACCATCGCCACCTCGTCGCCGCGGATGTCGCGCAGCTGCCCCGGGGTCATGGTGAGCACGTCGCGGCCGGCCAGCTTCACGGAGCCGGTGATGTCCGCATTGCCCGGGAGCAGGCCCATGGCGGTGGCGCTCGTGACGGACTTGCCGGAGCCGGACTCGCCCACGAGGGCGACGACCTCGCCGGGCTTGACGTCGAACGTCACGCCCTTGACCGCGTGCACCTCGCCGAACTCGGTCGCGAACTTCACGTCCACGTCGCGGAACGCGAGCACCGGCTCGCCGCCCAGGTCGTCGTGGCGGGCCACGACGCCCATCGCGCTCGTCGCGGGGCCCGGGGGCACGCCGCCGTCGCCGGAGGACCCGGGCACGGCGGCGCCGCGCGCCTCGAGGTCGGCCGACGACGCCGCGTGCGAGCCCTGCCCGCCGGCGGTCACGTCGTTCTCGTTCTTCTTGCCGAACATGGATCGGCCTTTCTTGTCGTTCGCGCTCATCGCTGACCGTCCTCGTCCGCGTCGGAGATCCGTGCGGATCCGCCGGCCTCCTCCACGGGGGCCTCGATCCGGCCGGCCGTCGGGGCCGCGGCCAGACCGCCCGCCGTCGTCGCACCGGCCTCGGTGGCGGCCGCGCGGCGGCCGAACAAGCGGGGCCTGCGATGGGCGCCCGCACCCTGGCGCGGGTCGAAGGCGTCGCGCAGGCCGTCGCCGAGGAAATTCACGGACAGGGCGATCGCGAGGATGATCATGCCGGGCCACCAGAACAGCCACGGACGGGTGGTGAACGCGTTCTGGTAGTCGGAGATGAGCAGGCCCAGAGACGAGTCCGGCGCCTTCACGCCGAAGCCGAGGAAGGACAGCGAGGTCTCCAGCAGCACCGCGCCCGCGATGGCGAACGTCGCGTTCACGACGATCACGCCGATCGTGTTGGGCAGCAGGTGCTTGAAGATCAGGCGACCCGGCTTGGCGCCCATGGCGACGGCGGCCGCCACGAACTCCTTCTCGCGCAGGGACAGGACCTCGCCGCGCACGAGGCGGGCCAGGGACGTCCAGGACACGAGGCCGAGCACCACCGCGAGCGGGAGGATGCCCATCTTCATGCCGCTGGCCATCTGACCGAGCACCGCGGCGAGCACGAGCAGCGGGATGACGATGATCAGGTCGGTCAGGCGCATCAGGACGGAGTCGACCCAGCCGCCGAAGTAGCCGGACACGGCGCCGACGATCGCGCCGATCACGGTGGAGAGCAGACCCACGATGGCCGCGATGATCATGGACTGCTGGGTCCCGCGCATCACGAGGGCGAAGTAGTCCTTGCCCGTGGTGTCCTGGCCGAAGGGGTGCTCGCCCCAGCGGAGGCCCTCGCCCCCGAAGGCCTGCGGCACGACCGACAGCGTCGGGCGACCGCCGTTCACCACGGAGGCCGCGGCCGTGTAGGACTTGTCCCACCAGCCGGGGATGCCGGCGAAGCCGATGGAGGAGAACGCCATCAGCGTGATGAAGACCAGCACGATCAGGGAGATCATCGCCGCCTTGTGGCGGAAGAACCGCTTGCGGACCAGGGCGCCCTGGGAGTAGGACTTCCCGGCCTTGGCGCGGAGCTTGGCGTCCTCCGCCTCCGCGAGGTCGAAGATCTGCTTCTCGTCGAGCTGGGCGCCCGTCGTCGAGGAGTTGTTGGTGGTCATCTGGCTCACACTCGAATCCGGGGGTCGAGGACGGCGTAGAGCACGTCCGCCACGAGGTTCATCAGCACGGCGGCGGTGCCCGTCACGAGGAAGAACGCCATCACGGGCATGGGGTCCACGTCGCGCAGGCCGGTGGCGAACAGCTCGCCCATCCCCTTCCAGCCGAACACCTGCTCCGTGATCACGGCGCCGCCGATCAGGCCGGCGAAGTCGAAGGCCATGATCGTGGTGATGGGGATCAGGGAGTTGCGGAACGCGTGCTTCAGGATCACCTGGCGCTCCGGCAGGCCCTTGGCGCGCGCGGTGCGGATGTAGTCCTGGCGCGAGACCTCGAGCATGGAGGAGCGCGTGTACCGCGAGTACGTGGCCACCGAGATGATGGTCAGCAGGATGGTGGGCAGCAGCAGCTGCGCACCGCGGTCCAGGAACACCACCCAGAAGTGGGCGTCCAGGTTCGGGGTGCCCGAGCCGATCGTGGAGATCGGGCGCGGCTTGACCTTCAGGAAGGTCGGCCAGTAGTTCATCAGGTGTTCCGCCACGATCGCCACGCCCATGATCAGGGCGGTCACCAGCGAGGCGGACACGGCGGAGCCCTTGGAGAAGCCGCCGAGCAGGCGGCCCACCAGGATGGCCACGAGCACGAGGATGACGCCGAGGCCGGCCAGTAGCAGCCCGGACGGCGTCCGCCACAGCAGGCCGTAGGTGGCGTAGTAGGCGACGAGGCCGATCGCGGCCGTGACCAGGGCGGCCTTGAGCACCGACCGGTTGCGCAGCCCGGAGATCACCGCGGTGGCGCCGACGGCGGCGGCCAGGCCGATGACCAGCTGCACGACCGGGCCCATCTGCGGATTCCGCCAGAAGTCGACGGCGAACAGCACCCAGCCGGCGAGCAGGATGAACGCGGCGGTGGCGACGAACGTGAAGGCGCGCCGCCTGAGGTCGCCCGCCATGACGGCCTGCAGGACCAGGCCCGCGAGGACCGCGACCCCGATGAGGAGGGGCCAGTTCAGCTCGGGGCTGCGGATCCAGTCGTTGAACCGGATCCCCATGTACTCCTTCAGGAGCACGGCCGCCCAGAATACGGGCAGCGAGAAGAAGAGGAAGATCAGGAACGTGACCACGTAGTCGAGGCCGGAGTACTGGCGGATCGCGGTGACGATGCCGATCGCGATGCCGATGATGATCGCCAGGACGGTCGCGAGCACGACGAGGCGCAGCGTGGAGGCCGCGGCGTTGCTCAGCAGGTCACCGACGGACTGACCGTTCCGGCTGAGGCCGAGGTCGCACTGACCGGTGACGCAGCCGCCGATGCCCTGGAGCCAGTCCCAGTACCGGGCGTACCAGGGCTGGTCCAGCCCCATGAATTCGGTGCGGGCGGCGATGAGGGTCTCGCGGTTGGGGTTCTGGGACTCTCGCAGGTCCTGGAGGGGGTCACCCGAGTGGGCCACGAGGAAGAAGAGCAGGATCGACGCGCCGAACAGCACCAGGAGGGAGCTGCCGAGGCGCTTGAGGATGAATTTCAGCACAACAGGGGGTGACCTTCCGTGCGAGTGCAAGGGAAAGGGAGGGGTGCGGGTTCGCCGCGGTTCACGGCCAGAGCCCGGCCGGTGCCCGGCCGGGCTCTGTCCTCGATCCCGACGCCGGCGGTCCGCGGGAGGCGGACCGCCGGGTCAGAGGTCAGCGGGGTGTCACTCCTGGACGCGGACCCACTGCTCCACGTTCCACAGCGCACCCGACTGGGCGGCGGTGTCGCGCACGTTGGCGACGTCGGCCTTGTGGCCGACCAGACCCGGGTGAGCGTACAGCGGGATGGCCTGGAAGTCCTCCCACAGCAGCTTCTCGATGGTCTTGACCTGCTCGAGCTGCTCGTTCTCGTCCAGCGAGGTGGCGAGCTTGTCCCAGGCCGCGTCCACCTCGGGGTTGTTGTAGCTCTGCTGGTTCTGGGCGCCGTCCGACTGGTAGATGTTCGCGCCGGAGGCCTTCTGGCCCGAGCCGGCCCAGGCGTAGAGGGCGGCGTCGTAGTCACCGGCCGGCATGACCTCCTTGAAGAACACCGGCGAGTTGGCGTCCTGCACGTCGAAGCCGGCCTGGTCGCAGGAGCTCTTGATGAGCGCGACGGTCTCGGTGCGACGCTGGTTGCCGGCCTGGTAGCCGAGGCGGACCGTGGGCTTGGAGACGCCCGACTTCTCGACGAGCTCCTTGGCCTTCTCGATGTTCGGCTGGTCCAGCTCCTTCGGGTAGGCCGCGTCCACGACCTCCTGGTACTTGTCCTGGAAGGGGAACACCTCGCGCAGGTTCATGACCTGGGCATCCGCGTAGATCGGCTTGATCAGGTTGTCCACGATCTGCTGGCGCGGCAGGCAGAGGGCGAAGGCCTCGCGCAGCTCCGGGGAGTCCGCGAAGACCGAGCCCTCGCCGCGGTTGTAGTCCACGTGCTCCCAGGTCAGCTGGTCACCAGTCTGGACGTTGACGGAGTCGCCGAGGCCCTCCAGCTGCTGGAGGGTGTCCACGGTGGCCTGCGGCTCGATGACGTCGAGGTCGCCGTTCTGCAGGGCCTGCACGTGGGTCTTCGGGTCGGCGAAGCGGAGGACGAGCTCCTTGGTGGCCGCCGGAGTGCCCCAGTACTCGGGGTTGGCCTCGAGGGTGATGGACTGGCCGGCCTGCCAGCCGCCGTCCTTGAACTTGTAGGGGCCCATGGAGGGCACCAGCGAGGCGTCCGGCAGCTCGCCGGGGCTGAAGTCCCAGCCGTCGTTCCAGAACTCGGCCGCCGGGGTGAGCGCCTCGACGTCCTTCTCCTTCGCGGCGGTGACGAGCTCCTCGAAGCTCATGCCCGCCTCCTTGGCGACGATGTGCGCCGGCAGCGCGGTGCTGATGAGGATCTCCCAGTCCGCGTAGGGCTCCGGGTAGGTGACGGTGAACTCCTTGCCGTCGGCCTCGCCCTCGGGCGCCTCCGGGATGTACTTGCCCTGCTCGAAGGAGATCGAGTCGAACAGCGGGGTCTCGGAACCCTCCGCCTTGACCGTGTCGTTGTTCGCGGCCCAGTGGACGATGAAGTCGCCGGCGGTGACGGGGGTGCCGTCGGACCACTTGGCGTCGTCGCTGATGGTGTACTTCACGGTCAGCGGGTCGTCCGAGGTCTTCTCGTACGTGCCGAAGTCCTTGTTCGGGATGATCGAGCCGTCGGTGCCGAAGTACCAGAAGGACGAGAACATGCGGTCCACGACGGCCGAGTTGTACGTGGTGTACGTGTTCGACTGCAGGCCGTTGTAGGACAGGAAGTCATCGGCGCCCACCGAGTAGGCGATGGAGCCGTCCTGGGTCTCGACGTCGCCCAGGTCGGCCAGCTCCGGCCCGGAGGCCTCGGCGGTGAGCTTCTGGCCCTTGTCCCCTTCGATGACGTTGCCGGCGCCCGAGTCGCCGCCCTGGCTGGCGCCGGAGCCGTTGCTGCTGGAGTCGCCTGCGTTGCCGCCGCCCGGGGCGCACGCGGAGAGGATGAGGGCCGAGCCGGCGGCCAGGGCCGCGGCAGCGGAGAGCTTCGTGTACTTCATGGAAGGTGCTTCCGTTCATGAGAGGTGCAAGGACGTCGCGCGCCCGCATCCCTGTGGGGACCTGGTGGTGCGAGACGACCCCCGGGCCGTTCCGCCGAGACGGGACGTTCCGTGAGATGGACCACACTGTAGCGGGCACATTCCGATTCGCGAAAGTCCGGATCTGGATCAGTCTCAGCCGTGTCGCGCAGCGGTCGCCGACACCCCGGCAGGCCCCGGCCCGGCGCCGCTGCACCCGGGCGCCGGCGCGGTCAGCGACGACGGTCCAACAGCAGCGTCCGCACGGCCCACGCCCCGCCCATGCCATGGACGCCGGCGCCCGGCGGGGTGGACGCGACGGCCAGATACAGCCCGGCCCGGCCCGCCCGGTGCGGGCGGGGCGACGCGGTGGGGCGCAGGAGCGCGCGTGCTCCCGCGAGCGATCCCCCCGCGATGTCGCCGCCCACGAGGTTCGGGTTCCACGCCTCCAGCTCGGCCGGGCGCATCGCGACCGCGGCCTCGATCCGGTCCCGGAAGCCGGGTGCGTGCCGCTCCACCTCCGCCTCGATCAGCGGACGGACGTCACCGGGGTGGCCGTGGGGCACATGGGCGTAGGACCAGACGACCGTGTGCCCCCGGGCGGGCCCGGTGGCCCGTGAGGGGTCCGCCGCCTGCTGCTGACAGAGCATGACGAAGGGCCGCGCCGGCATCCGGCCGGCCGCGACGTCGTCCTCGGCCCGCCGGATCTCGGCGGCGGTCCCGCCCAGGTGCACCGTCCCCGCGCCCGCGAGCCGGGCGTCGCGCCACGGGATCGGCCCGTCGAGGAGGAAGTCGACCTTGGACACGGACGGCCCGGGGCGCCACCGGCGCAGGGCCGCGGCGTATCGCGGCGGCAGGCCCGTGCCGGCCAGGCGCAGCACCTGGCGCGGGGTCAGGTCCAGCACGACGGCGTCCGCGGCGGGCAGCGCGCGCAGGTCCGTGACCTCGTGACCCAGGTGCAGCCGCCCGCCGCGCGCCCGCAGCACCGCCACGAGCGCGTCGACGATCGCCCCCGACCCGCCGCGCGCCACCGGCCAGCCCGAGCTCATCCCGAGCGCGCCGAAGAGCGCACCGAACGCCGCCGTCAGGGGCCGGCTCGAGGGCAGGATCGCGTGGGCGGCCGAGCCCGTGAACAGGGCGCGGGCGGCCTCGGTGCGGAACATCGCCCGGCCCAGCAGATCGGCCGGCCACGGGGCGCGCAGGCCGAACCGGGCCATCGCCACCGGATGGGGCGGGGGTCGCAGCACCGGGCCGAGCGCGCCCGCCAAGATCTCGTCGACGTGCGCGACCAGGGCCCCGTGCACGGCCCGCCAGGCCCGCGCGTCGACGCCGAGACCCGCGGCGGTGGCCTCGAGGTCCCGGTGCAGGAGGGCGGCCGGCCCGTCCGGCAGCGGATGTCCCATCGGCACGGCCGGGTGCAGCCAGGCGAGCCCGTGGTCCGTCAGCCCCAGCTCCCGGAACACGGGGCTGGCGACGCCGAACGGATGGCCCGCCGCCCCGAGGTCCACCACGGTCCCCTCCCCCAGCACCGGCGCGGACGCGCACGCACCGCCGGGCACCGGGGCCCGCTCGAACACGTCCACCTCCCAGCCCTCGCGGGCCAGCAGGGCGGCGGCGGTCAGGCCGTTGGGGCCGGCGCCCACGACGACGGCGCGGCCCGGCTCGACGCCCCGGGGCAGCGTGAATCCGGGGCCGGCGGCGGTGTCGGTCATGGTCTCCTCCTGTGGTCCCTAGGATGGTCGCACCCCGTCCGCCACCCGTCAGGAGGTCCTCCCCCGTGGACCCGTTCTGGACCGCGCTCGCTCTCACGTCGTTCGCCGGGCTGGCCACGGTGCTGGGCGGCGTCCTGGCGATCGTCGGACGCGAGCCCTCGGGCCGCGGGCTGGGGGCCGCCCTCGGCCTCGCCGCGGGCGTCATGCTCACCGTCTCCTTCCTGGAGATGCTGCCGGCCGCCGTCGAGGGGCTGGGCGGGGCGGTCGGCCCCGCGGCGACCGCCGTCGCGGTGGCCGCCCTGACCCTCGGCGCAGGCGCCTACGTGCTGCTCGAGCGCGCCGTCCCCGACCCCGTCTCGGAGGTGCCGGGCGACGTCGACGACCCGGCCGGCCTGGACCGGCGGCGGATGCTGCGTCTGGGCACGGTGACGGCCCTGGCGATCGGCCTGCACAATCTGCCGGAGGGCTTCGTCACCTTCGCCGGCACCCTGCAGGATCCGTCGGTGGGTCTCGCGCTGGCCGTCGCGATGGCCGTGCACAACGTGCCCGAGGGCGTGGCCGTGGCCGTGCCCGTGCGGCAGGCCACCGGGTCGCGGCGCAAGGCCTTCGCGTGGGCCGCGTTCACGGGGATCGCGGAGCCGCTGGGCGCGCTGATCGGCTGGCTGCTGCTGGCCCCGTTCCTCACGCCCGCGCTCGTGGCCGCCGTCTTCGCGGCCGTGGCGGGCGTGATGGTGACCGTGAGCCTCGACGCACTGCTGCCCGCCGCCCGAGCGGCCGGGGGCCGCGCCGCGGTGCTGGGCGGCGTGCTGCTGGGCGTGGCCGCGATGGCCCTCTCGCTGGACCTGCTCTCCTGAGCGCCGGGGCCGGTCAGTTCACGAGGGCCGGCTGCAGGACCGCCTCGGCCTCGCGCACCTCGCCGTCGGCGGTGCGCCACTGGACGGTGATCCGGTCCCCCACGTTGTGGTCGTTGACCAGGCGGGACATCCGGGAGGCATTGTCGCCGACGGGCCGCCCCTCGATCTCGAGGATGACATCGCCCTCGACCAGGCCGATCTGCTCGGCCGCCGAGCCCGCGTCCACCTGCATGACCACGACGCCGACATCGGGATCCGCGCCGACCATGATGCCCAGGGCGCCGTCCGCGCCGATGCTCACGGTGTCCGTCTCCTCACCCGAGAGGACCTGGTCCACCACGTCGAAGGCCACCTCCAGCGGGATCGCGAAGCCGTCCACCTCGTCTGCGGTGGTCCCGTCGCTGGCCGCCACGGTCACGCCGACCACCTGGCCGGCGTCGTCCACCACCGGGCCGCCGGAGTAGCCGGGCACGACGTCCGCGTCCGTCTGGATCAGGCCGGACAGGCGCGCGTACTGATCGGTTCCCTCGGCCGCGGCCATGATCGAGCGGTCCGTGCCGAGCACGGTGCCGCGCACGGCCGTCAGGTGGCCCTGGCCCCTGCCGTTGCCGACGGCGGCCACCGTCTCCCCGCGGCGCACCGGGTCCAGCGAGACGCTGGCCACCGGCAGGTCTGAGACGCCCTCGACGTCGAGCACCGCGATGTCGTGCTCGGCGTCGCGCCCGAGCACCGTGGCCGTGTGCCGCGCGCCGGTGTCCGCGACCACCACGTGCACCTCCGAGGAGTCCTCGACCACGTGGTAGTTGGTCACCGCCAGCCCGTCCGGGGAGAGCACCATGCCCGTCCCCGTGCCGGTGCGGGCGCCGAGGGCGGTCTCCACGAGGAGGATGCCCGGCGCGTCCGCGACCGGCTGGCCCGGGTCCAGGGACGATCCCTCGTGGGCCGATGCGGACCAGTCCACCGCCACGCCGTCGTGGATGTGGGTCAGGCCCGTCGCGAGCTCGCCCGCCTCCCGGGCGGGGGCCTCGGCGGCGGGCACGGTCGGGGCGGAGTCCGCGGCGACGTCGACCATCCGGCCGGCGAGGAGCGCGGTGAGGCCCCCGGCCAGGACCAGCGCGCCGAGCACGCCGAACAGCGCGATGACGAACGCCAGGGGCGAGCGTCGTGCGCGCGGCGGCCAGCCCGGCGGCGTCACGCTCAGCCCCGGGCGGCCGCCAGGGCGGCCTCGTAGTCCGGCTCCGCGGAGATCTCGGGGACGAGCTGGGCATGACGGACCACGCCGTCGGCATCGACCACGACGACGGCGCGGGCCAGCAGGCCCTCGAGCGGACCGTCGGTCATGCGCACGCCGTAGTCGTCGCCGAAGGACGAGCGGAACACGGAGCCGCTGCGGACGTGGTCGATGCCCTCGACCGAGCAGAAGCGCGCGGCGGCGAACGGCAGGTCCGCGGACACGGCCACGACGGTGGTGTCCCCGAGGTCCGCGACGCGGGAGTCGAACTCGCGGACGGAGGCGGCGCACACGCCGGTGTCCAGGGACGGGAAGATGTTCAGGATCACGCGGCGGCCGCGCAGCTCCTGCAGGGTCACCGGGGACAGGTCCGCCCCGGTGAGGGTGAAGTCGGGGGCGGGGGCGCCCACCTGGGGCAGCTCGCCGACGGTGTGGACGGGGGTGCTCCTCATGTGGGTCGTCGCCATGGGGACAGCCTAGGATGGGCGCGGCCGGACGGGAGCACTCCGCGCCCGGCTCGGCGGACGGCGAACACGGAGGGACCGACCATGACCGAGCCCATGACGTCCAACGTCACCGACACGGCGCTGCTGTTCGAGGGCGGGGGGATGCGCGCCGCGCTCACCTCGGCCGTGGTGGCGGAGCTGCTGCGCGAGCGGATCCACGTGGACTTCGTGGCCGGCATCTCGGCAGGCTCGTCCAACGCCGTGAACTACCTGTCCCGCGACCCGGCCCGTGCGCGGCGCTCGTTCGTGGACTTCGCCGACGATCCTCGGTTCGGCAACTGGCTGAGCTTCCTGCGCGGCAAGGGCCTGTTCAACGCCGAGTACATCTACGAGCACGCCGGCCTGCCCGAGGCGGACCTGCCCTACGACTTCGCCACGTTCCGCGCGAACCCCGCCCGGCTCGTGCTGGGCGGGTTCGACGCCGCGAGCGGCGAGACCCGCTGGTGGGACCGCTCCGACCTGACCACCCTGACCGACCTGATGGTCCGCGTCCGCGCGTCGTCCACGATGCCGGTCCTCATGCCCCCGGTGCACGCCGAGGGCACCGTGTTCGTGGACGGCGCCCTCGGCGCGGACGGCGGGATCCCGCTGACCGCGGCGGAGGACGCGGGGTTCGAGAAGGTCCTCGTGGTCCTGACCCGGGAGCGCGGGTACGTGAAGCGGCCCGAGCGGTTCCCCTCGTTCTACCAGCGCACCTTCCGGCGCTACCCCGCCGTCGCGGACGCCCTCCTCACGCGCTGGCGCCGGTACAACGCGACCCGCGAGCGCCTGTTCGAGATGGAGCGGCAGGGACGGGCCTATCTGTTCGTGCCCGAGACCATGCCCATCTCCAACGGCGAGCGGTCCGTGGCCAAGCTGGCCGCCGCCCACGAGCTCGGCCTGGGCCAGGTGCGCCGCGAGATGCCCGCGATCCGCGCGTTCCTGGGGCTGCCGGCGTCCCGCTGAGCCGCGCCTGCCCCGAGCGACGGGTCAGGCCTCGGCGCGGGCGGCCGAGTCCGGCAGGCCGAACACCGAGTCGAACGCGTAGGCGTACACCGCGGCGTAGACGAGGAAGAACACGAGCAGGCCGGCCTCGATGAGGAACGCCTCCCCCAGCCCGATGCCGAGGATCAGCGCCACCGCGGGCACCAGGAACACGATCAGCCCGCCCTCGAAGCCGACGGCGTGGGCCACGCGCACCCACCAGGGCCGGCCCGTGATCCCGAGGCGGCGTTCGAGGGTCTCGAACACCGAGTTGAACACGATGTTCCACAGCAGGGCCACGGTCGAGGACACCACCGCCACGGCGAGCGAGGGCCCGCCGCCGTTGCCGAGCGCCGCCAGGATCACGGTGGTGAAGAGGATGGCGAGCAGCTCGAAGACCACCGCGTAGACCACGCGGCGCACCAGGGGCGTACGGAACACGCGGCGGCGCACGAGCGCGTCCCGGCCCCCCGGGCCCCGCGGCACGTCGGAGGGCGGCGTCGACGCGGGGTCGACGCCCGGGCGGGCGCGGTGGGTCTCGGACACGGCGCCCAGCCTAGGGCCGGGGCCGCGGGGCGCCGAATCCGGCGGAACCGGCCGCCCGCCGTCGTCGCGCCCCGCCCACGGGGCGGGCGCGCCTTCACCGCGCCCCGGCCGCCTGCCTAGAGTTCGAGGCATGAAGCTCACCGAAGACCTGCTGCAGAAGTTCAACGACCAGATCACCCTCGAGTTCGAGGCGTCCATGGTCTACCGCCAGCTCGCGATCGCCGCCGACGACCTGGACCTGTCCGGGATGGCCGCGTGGCTGCGGCACCAGGCGGACGAGGAGATCGTCCACGCGAACAAGTTCATCGACCACGTCGCCGACCGGGACAGCTTCCCGACGATCGGCGCCATCCCGGCCCCGCCCGTGCAGGCCGGCATGTCGGCCCTGGAGATTTTCCGGGCCGCGCTCGCGCACGAGCAGAAGGTCTCCGAGGCGATCCGCGAGCTGTACCGGGCCACCGAGTCCGCGGGCGACCTCAACTCGCGCCCGCTGCTGAACTGGTTCCTGGACGAGCAGATCGAGGAGGAGGCCACCGTCTCCGAGATCGTGGGCCAGCTCGAGCTCGTCGGCGACGACGGCTCGGGCCTGCTCCGCATCGACGGCCGCCTCGGCTCCCGTCCCGTGGAGACCACCGAGAACGACGCCTGAGCCCACCGGCGGCCTCGTCGGCCGCGCACGCACCGGCCCGGTCCCCCACGGGACCGGGCCGGTGCCGTATCCGTCCTCGCCGCTATGCTCGACCTGCGCCCTGCCCGCGCACCGGCGCGCCCGTCGGCCCCACCCCAGGAGGAACCATGGTCGGACTCGTAGCCCTGCTCGACGACATCGCCGCCCTCGCCCGCCTCGCCGCCGCGAGCGTGGACGACGTGGCCGCCGGAGCGGGACGCGCCGCGGCCAAGGCGGCGGGCGTGGTGGTCGACGACGCCGCAGTGACCCCGCAGTACATGGCCGGCGCGGCCGCGGCCCGCGAGCTGCCGATGATCTGGCGGATCACCAAGGGCTCCCTGCGCAACAAGCTCGTGTTCATCCTGCCCGCGCTGCTGCTGCTCGACTGGCTCGCCCCCTGGATCCTGCCGTGGCTGCTGCTGGCCGGCGGCACCTACCTGTCCTACGAGGGCGCGCACAAGGTGTGGGGCAAACTCACCGGCCACGGGCATGCCGACGACGCGGAGCCCGCCGTCGAGCGGGGTCCGGAGGCCGAGGACACCGTGGTGCGCGGGGCCATCACCACGGACTTCATCCTGTCCCTGGAGATCATGGTCATCTCCATGAACGAGGTGGCCGACCTGGGCTTCTGGATGAAGGCGGCGATCCTGGCGGTGGTGGCCGTCCTCATCACCGTGGGCGTGTACGGGGTGGTGGGGCTGATCGTGAAGATGGACGACGTCGGCCTGCACCTGCACCAGAACGCGTCGACCTCCGGCGGCCGCTCGTTCGGCGCAGGGCTGGTCAAGGCCATGCCGCACGTGCTCCGCGTGGTGACGGTCATCGGCACCGTGGCGATGCTCTGGGTGGGCGGCCACATCGCCCTCGTGGAGCTGGACGCGCTGGGCGTGCCGTGGCCCTACGCCGTGCAGCACGGGATCGTCGAGCCCGTCACGCACGCCGCCGGCACGTTCCTCGGCTGGCTCACGGAGACCGCGACGTCGGCCGTGTGGGGCCTGCTCTGGGGCTCGGTCGCGCTCGGGGTGGTCCTGCTCGTCGGACGCCTGCGCGGGAAGAAGGCCGCGCCCGCCCACTGATGCGGCGGCCGACGGGTCCGCCCCCACCCGCGCCCGACGCCGAGGCCCGCAGACGCGCCGCTACGCACGGAACGTAGCGGCGCGTCTGCGGGCCTCAACGCTGGCTCCGCCTCCCGGCGGGCCCCGTCAGTCGGCGGTGAGGAAGGTGCGCACCGCGGAGACGAAAGCCTCGGGCTGGTCGGCGTGCAGCCAGTGGCCGGCGTCCCGGACGGTCACGCGCATGACGCGCGGGAACAGCTCCTTCATCCGCGGCACGTCCTCGTCCTGGACGTAGTCCGACTCGGCGCCGGCGAGCCACAGGACCGGATGGTCGAACACGCGCTCCGGATCCTCGGGGACCACCGGGTCCGGGAACGAGCCGATCTCCCGCAGGTGCTCGAAGAGCATGGCCACGTTGGGCTGCCACGCGAAGTGCCCGGCCGTGCGCCGCAGGTTCTGCAGCAGGAAGCCGCGCACCCGCTCGTCGTGGACGTGCTCGGCCATGGCGGCGTCGGCCTCGGCCCGCGAGTCGTACGCGTCCAGGTCCATGCGCAGCATGGTGCCCAGCAGGTGGACGAACTCGTCCGTGGCCTGCGGTGAGAGCCGCGGGGAGATGTCCTCCACGATCAGCCGGTCCACGAGGTCCGGGTGGCGCAGGGCGAGCACCATCGCGACCTTGCCGCCCATCGAGTGGCCCAGCAGATGGACCGGCCCGTCGGCGGCTAGGCCGGCGCGCAGGTGGGCGGCCACCCGGTCCGCGATCTCGCGGTAGTCCACCCGGTCCGTCCAGGGCGAGGCGCCGTGGTCTGGCAGATCGATCAGCTCCACCGTGAAGTCGTCGCCCAGCTCCTTGGCCGGGCCGGTGAAGTTCCGGCCGCGGCCCATGAGGCCGTGCAGGAACGCGACGCGGCGCGGTCCCTCCCCGATGCGGGTGGAGGCCAGGGGGGCGTCGGACGGGGCGGAGGCGGCGGTCGTGTTCACCCGACTCAGGCTAGCGCGGGACCGCGCCGGCACCTCCCCCGCCTTACAGTCATCTCGACCCTCTGAGATGGGCGGGAACAGTGTCATACTGACCAGAACAGCCCCGCCAGTCCGCCCCGGGAGGTCCCATGCCCGTCGCTGAGGCCCGCGTCAGCGTCGCCGTGTCCACGGCCGTCTTCGGCGTGCGCCCGGATCCGCACGGCGTGCCCCGCCTCTGCGTCGCCCTCGTCCCGCGGATGCGCGAGCCGTTCCTGGACCGGTGGGCGCTGCCGGGCGCGTGGCTCGGCGCGGACGAGGAGCTGGCCGACGTCGCCGCACGTGTGGCCGCCGAGTGCGTGCCCGGTCCCGTCCGTCGCCTTGAGCAGCTGGCGGCGTTCGGCGCCGTGGACCGCTCCCCCACCGGACGCGTCCTCACGGTGGCCCACTGGGCGCTCAGCCCCGCCCTGGACGACGGCGCCGCCCCGGCGTCCAGCCCGAACCCGGACGTGGCCGGGCTGCCCATCGGGGTCCATGTGCGCTGGCACCGGGCCGACGCGCCGCCCGCGCTGGCCTTCGACCACGCCCGGATCCTGGCGGCGGCCGTGGCGCGCCTGCGCGCGGACCTGCCGCGAGCCGGCGTCGGGCACGCGCTGCTGGGGCCCTCCTTCACCCTCGCCGAGCTGCGCTCCGTGCACGAGGCCGTCCTCGGCCGCGGCCTCGACGCCGCCAACTTCCGCCGCGCCACCCTCGTCGCCGGGACCCTCGAGGAGACCGGCGAGGTCCGCGCCGGCACCCCGCACCGCCCGCCCAAGCTCTACCGCTACCGGCCCGCCGTTGACCACCAGCCCCGACCCAGGAGTCACCCATGACCACCCCGACCGGGACCACCGCCTCGGTGGCCCGCACCCTGACCCTGATCGACAAGGACGGCGCGCGCGGCTCCTCGTGCTCCCCCGACCTGACCCGCGGCCCCTGGGCGTTCGACGCCGGCCTGCCCGCCTACGGCCCCGGCGCATCGCAGGACGACGCCGTCCCGGCCGGCACCCCCGTGCAGGGCCGCATCCCCGAGGAGTACCAGCGGGCCTCGGACGAGGAGCTCCACGCTCGGATCAGCGCCGCGCGGCAGACGCTCGGCGAACGCGTCGTCGTGCTGGGCCACTTCTACCAGCGCGACGAGGTCGTCCAGCACGCCGACGTCGTGGGCGACTCCTTCCAGCTCGCGCGGGCCTCCCAGGGCCGGCCCGAGGCGGAGGCGATCGTGTTCTGCGGCGTGCACTTCATGGCGGAGACCGCGGACCTGCTCTCCACCCCGGACCAGGCCGTCATCCTGCCCAACCTCGCGGCCGGCTGCTCCATGGCGGACATGGCCGACCTGGACTCGGTCGAGGACGCGTGGGAGCAGCTCGAGGCGGTCTACGGCACCGAGCCGGACGACGACGGGCGGGTGCCCCTGCTGCCCGTGACCTACATGAACTCCTCCGCGGCCCTCAAGGGCTTCGTCGGCGCGCGCGGCGGCATCGTGTGCACGTCCTCCAACGCCTCGGCCGTGCTGGACTGGGCGTTCGAGCGTGCCCAGCGCGTCCTGTTCTTCCCGGACCAGCACCTGGGCCGGAACACGGGCCGCGCCAGGGGGATCCCGCTCGAGCAGATGCCGACGTGGAACCCCCGCCTGCCGCTGGGCGGGAACTCCGAGGACGCCCTGCGGGACGCGAAGGTCCTGCTGTGGCACGGCTTCTGCTCGGTGCACCGCCGCTTCACCGTGGCGCAGATCGAGCAGGCCCGCGCCGAGCACCCGGACGTCCAGGTGATCGTGCACCCCGAGTGCCCCCTGCCCGTGGTGGAGGCCGCGGACTCCTCCGGGTCCACGGACTTCATCGTCAAGGCGATCCAGGCGGCGCCGGCCGGCTCGACCTTCGCGATCGGCACCGAGATCAACCTCGTGCAGCGCCTGGCCGCCCAGCACCCCGAGCACACGATCTTCTGCCTCGATCCCGTGATCTGCCCGTGCTCCACGATGTACCGCATCCACCCCGGCTACCTCGCGTGGGTGCTCGAGGAGCTCGTGGCCGGCCGCGTGGTCAACCGGATCACCGTACCCGCGTCCGTGGCCGACCCGGCCCGCACCGCGCTCGAGCGGATGCTGGCCGTCGCGCCGAAGCAGTCGGCCGCGCAGTCCGCCGGGGCCGGGACGTGACCCCGGCCGACCGCGCCCCCGCGACGCCGGCCCCGCAGCCGGACGTGGAGCGGATCGTGGCCGCCGCGCTCGCCGAGGACGCGCCCTGGGGCGACGTCTCCTCGGAGGTCTTCGTCCCGGAGCAGGCCCGGATCACCGCGCGCGTGGTGGCCCGCGAGGCCGGGGTGCTCTCCGGCACGAACGCCCTCGAGGCCGCCTTCCGGCTCGTCGACCCGGCCGTGTCCGTCACCCTGCACCTGGCCGACGGCGCCGACCTGTCCCCCGGCGCCGTCGTCGCCGAGGTCGCGGGCCCCGCCCGCTCGGTGCTGCGCGCCGAGCGCGTGGCGCTGAACCTCGTCCAGCGCCTGTCCGGGATCGCCACGACGACGGCCGCCCACGTGGCCGCCGTGCGCGCCGGCGGCGGGCACGCGCGGGTGGTGGACACCCGCAAGACCACGCCGGGTCTGCGCGTGCTCGAGCGGCAGGCGGTGCGGGACGGCGGCGGGCACAACCACCGCTCCAGCCTCTCGGATGCCGTGATGCTGAAGGACAACCACCTGGCCGCGCTGGGGTTCGGCGGCGGCGGCGACCCGGGCGAGGCCCTCACCGCGGCCCTGCGCGCCGGGAGGGCACGCCTGCCGCACACCACCCACGTGGAGGTGGAGGTCGACCGGCTCGAGCAGATCCCGGCGGTGCTCGCCGCCGGGGTCGACTCGATCATGCTGGACAACTTCTCGCCGGCCGAGCTGCGGGCCGGCGTCGAGCTCGTGGCGGGCCGCGCCGTCGTCGAGGCCTCCGGCGGGGTGAGCCTCGAGACGATCGGGGCGATCGCGGCCACGGGCGTGGACGTGATCTCGGTGGGGGCGCTGACCCATACCGTCCGGTCCCTGGACCTGGGCCTGGACGCCGTGGTCGAGGAGGTCTCGCCGCGCCGATGAGCACCACCCTCGACCTGGACCACGCGGCCACCGCGCCCGTCCGGCGCAGCGCGCTGGAGGCGATGTGGCCCGCACTCACCGGCGTCTATGGCAACCCGTCCTCGGCGCACGAGGCCGGCCGGGCGGCGGCGGCCCTGCTCGAGGACGCCCGCGCGCGGGTGGCCCGCGCGATCGGCGCCCGGGCCGGGCAGGTCGTGTTCACCTCGGGTGGCACGGAGGCCGACGCGCTCGCCGTGCTCGGCACGGTGCGCGCCCGGATCCTCGCCGGCCGCCCGGCGGGCCACGTGCTGACCACGGGGATCGAGCACAGCGCGGTGCGGCAGTCCTGTGACCAGCTGACCCGGCTGCACGGCGTCGAGGTCGAGCACCTCGCGCTGGACCGTGACGGCCTGACCTGTGCGGACGACCTCGCCGCCCGCCTGCGCCCGGACACCGCGCTGGTCAGCGTGCACCTGGCCCACAACGAGGTGGGCACGGTGCAGCCGGTGGCCGAGCTGGCCGCCGTCGCCCGGGAGGCGGGCGTGCCGCTGCACGTGGACGCGGTGCAGGCCGCGGGGCAGATCCCGGTGGACGTGCGCGCCCTCGGGGCGGATCTCGTGGCGCTGTCCGGGCACAAGGTCGGCGGGCCCAAGGGGGTCGGCGCGCTGTGGGTGCGCCCGGGTCACGCCCTGGAACCGCTCGTGCCCGGCGGCGGCCAGGAGCGGGGCCGGCGGTCCGGGACGCAGAACGTGGCCGGCGCGGCCGGGTTCGCGGCGGCCTTCGAGGAGGCCGAGGCGGAGCGCGCCGCGGCCGCGGACGCGTGGTCCGGGCTGCGGGACCGGTTCGCGGCGCGCGTGCTCGACGGCGTCCGGGAGCTCGTGCCCGACGCGAGGCTGACCGGCCATCCCACGCGGCGGCTGCCGCGTCACGCCTCGTTCGTGCTGCCCGGCGTGAACGGCGAGTCGGTGCTGGAGGAGGCGGCCCGCCGGGGCGTGCTGGCCTCGGCGGGGTCCGCGTGCTCGGCCCACGACGCCGAGCCGTCCCCGGCCCTGCTCGCGCTGGGCCTCAGCGAGGACGAGGCCCGCACGGCCCTGCGCTGCACGTTCGGCCCGCACGCTGACGCCCCGCTGCTCGACGCCGCCGCGGACGCGATCGTCGACGCCGTCCGGACGGTCACCGCCCTGCGCTGAGTGGCCCCGGGCCGGTCGACCCCGATGCCGCCGGGGGCCGGCGTCGGAAGTTCACCCGGGGGTCAGCCCGACGCCACATGTCCCTCGCCTGCGTGCCCCACCCTGGCTCCGTGAAGCAGACCACCGCACCCCTGTCCCACTCCGCCTCCCGCCGTTCGGTGCTCGCCGCGGCGTCCGCCGCCGTGCTCGCCCCCGCCGCCCTCGCCGGCCCCGCCGCCGCCCGTCCGGCCCGCCACACCCCCGGGGGCCTGGTCGCGTCCCGCCTGACGCTGCCGTCCGGCGTCGCCACCGGCGACGTCACCTCGAACTCGGCCGTGCTGTGGGCGCGCTCGTCCGGCCGTTCGCGCCTGCACGCCACGCTGCGCGCGGTCGACGAGGACGGGAAGGTGCTGCGCGGCCGCTTCGCTCGCGGGCTGACCCTGCGCTCCGGCTGGGTCGACGGGGCCACCGACCACACCGCGAAGATCCTCGCGGACACGCTGCCCTCCGGCACCCGCTTCGAGGTGACGTACGCGTTCGAGGACGAGGCCGGCCGCCTGGGCGAGTCGGCCGTGGCCCGCTTCACGACGGCGCCCGGCGCGCGGTTCGGACGGAAGACCTCCGCCGCCCAGTCCTTCGTGTGGACCGCGGACACCGCGGGGCAGGGCTACGGCATCAACCCGGAGATCGGCGGCATGCGCGGCTACGCGGCGATGCACGCCACGAAGCCCGACTTCTTCCTGCACTCCGGCGACACGATCTACGCGGACAACCCCATCCCGGAGACCCTCGAGGTGGCCGGCGAGCCCACCTGGCGCAACCTCGTCACGGAGGAGACGTCCAAGGTCGCCGAGACGCTGAACGAGTTCCGCGGCCGCCACCGCTACAACATGATGGACGGCAACCTCCGCGCCCTGTACGCGGACGTCCCCGTCATCGCCCAGTGGGACGACCACGAGACGACCAACAACTGGTGGCCGGGCGAGGTCCTGGAGGACCCGCGCTACACCCAGGTCCGTGACGTGGACACGCTGGCCGCCCGCGCCCGCCGCGCGTGGCAGGAGTACATGCCGATCGCCGACTCCACGGCCCTGCGCCGCGGCTCCGGCTTCGAACCCGCCCGCATCTACCGCAGGATCCCCCGCGGCGCGACGCTCGACGTGTTCGCCCTGGACATGCGCACCCACAAGGGTGAGAACACCCCGGGGCTCGAGACCCACGAGACCCCGATCCTGGGCGAGGAGCAGCTGCAGTGGCTCATCCGCGGGCTGCGCGCGTCGACCGCCACGTGGAAGGTCATCGCCAACGACCTGCCGCTGGGCCTGATCGTCCCCGACGGCACGGGGCAGGAGTCCCTGTCCAACGGCGACGACGGCGCCCCGCTGGGCCGCGAGCTGGAGGTCGCCCGCCTCCTGAAGGCGATCAAGGACCACGGCGTGAAGAACGTCGTGTTCCTCACCGGCGACGTCCACTACTGCGCGGCGCACCACTACTCGCCCGACCGCGCGGCGTTCACCAACTTCGAGCCGTTCTGGGAGTTCGTGGCCGGCCCCATCAACGCCGGATCGTTCGGCCCGAACACGCTGGACGGCACCTTCGGCCCGCGCCTGGACTTCGAGGCGCACGGGCCGGTCATGGGCTCGCCACGCTCCGGTGAGCACCAGTACTTCGGCCACGTCGAGATCCCCGAGGACGGCCGCGAGTTCCGGGTGCGTCTGATCAACGCCGCCGGCCGGACGGTGTACTCGCGCACGCTGACGGCGGCCTGATCCGCCGTGCCACGCGGCGGGTGACGCCCCCAACGGGGCGTCACCCGCGGCGTCGGCGGCGTCGGCGGACCGTCAGTCGGTGATCAGGCCCTCCTCGCGGAGCCAGTCCCACGCGACCTGGGTGGGCTCCTCGCCGTCGACGTCCACCCGGGCGTTCAGGCGCGCGGCCGTCGCGTTGTCCAGGCGTGCGGTCACGGGCGCCAGCAGGTCGGCGATCTCGGGGTGCTCGGCCAGGACCTCCTCGCGCACGATGGGGGCCGCGTTGTACTTCGGGAAGAAGCCCAGCGGGTCCTGCAGGGTCGTCAGGTCCAGCGCGGCGATCCGCCCGTCCGTGGCGTACGCCTCCCCGAAGGTGCACGACCCGTCCGCCACCGCGGCGAACACCGCCCCGAGGTCCATCTGGCGCAGCCGGGATCCGGTGGGCCGTTCGATCCCGTAGGACTCGAGCATGGGCAGGAACCCGTCGTTGCGGGCGGCGAATTCGGCGCTCACGCAGAAGGACTGCTCCTCCGTGGGGAGGTCCTTGATGTCCGCGAGCGTCTCCAGGCCGAGCTCCTCCGCCCGGTCCTGGCGCACGGAGAAGGTGTAGGTGTTGTCGAGACCAGCCGGCGGCAGCCACACCAGGCCCTGCTGCGCGTCCTCGTCCCGGACCGCGGCCCACTGCGCCTGGGCGTCCGGGATCGGATCGGTGTGGCCCAGGTACGTGATCCAGGCCGTCCCCGTGTAGTCCCACTCGACGTCCACGACGCCTGCGACCTGGGCCTGGCGCGCGCTGAGCGAACCCGGCATGTTGGTCAGATCCTCGACGTCGGCCCCCGCGGAGCGCAGCAGGATCGCGGTGATCTTGCCGAGCACGACGCCCTCGTTGAAGTTCTTGGAGCCCACCGCCACGTGGGCGCCCTCGAGGTCGATCCCGGCGACGTCGCCGGCGGGCGTGCCCGAGGGAAGGTAGCCGCCGGCGGTGCTCAGCCCGCACCCGGACAGGACCAGGGAGGTCGCCAGGCCGAGCGCGGCGAGCGCGGCACGGGCGGGGGTCCGGACGCGGGGGCGGGACGGGGTGGTCGCGCGCGGGGTGGTCATGCGAGCCCCCTCGGCGTGGCCAGCGTCTCGACGAGGCGGCCGATCCACTCGATCATCAGGGCGAGGGCGGCCACGAGGATCGCCCCCGAGACGAGCAGCGGGAAACGGAACAGGACGATCCCGGTCTGGATGAGCAGGCCGAGGCCGCCGGCGTCGATGAACGTCGCGAACGCCCCGGTGCCCACCAGCAGCACCAGGGCGGTCCGCAGACCCGCCATGATCACGGGCAGGGCCAAGGGCAGCTCCACCCGGAGCAGGGTCTGCAGCGGCGACATGCCCATGCCGCGGGCCGCCTCGACGACGGTGGGGTCGACGCCCCGCAGCCCGGCCAGCGTGTTGGCCAGCACGGGCAGGAACGCGTAGAGGGACAGGGCCAGGACGGCGACCCGGAAGCCGAACCCCCACGCCATGGCGAGCAGGACGATCACACCGATCACGGGAGCGGCCTGGCCGGCGTTGGCCAGTCCCATGGCGACGGGGGTGAACCGCCGGGCGGTGGGGCGGCTCAGCAGCACGCCGAGCGGGACGGCCGTCCCCACGACCAGAACGGTGGACACGCCGACGAGGGCCAGGTGCTCGGCGGTGAGGCGCAGGACGGTGGGCCAGGTCAGCAGCCGGGCCTCGACGTCGTCGAGGGCGGCTCCGCGCACCCAGACGGTCCACCCGATCAGCAGGGCGGCGACCAGCAGCGGCAGGCCGATCAGGAGCAGGCGGTCCTCGGCGGAGGCCGCACGCAGCCGGGCGATCATGGCCGAGCCTGCTCGTCGCCGGCGCGGGCGTGCGCGCGCAGTGTCGGATAGTCGAGCAGACCGATGACCGTGCCATCACGGACCACGGCGATCTCCTCCGTCGGGGCCGTGACCAGCGCCGCGAGGGCCTCGCTGATCGGGGTGGCCGCGTCGAGCACGGGCCCGCCCGGCAGCGGGCCCGTCGGGTGGTGTGCGATCGGGCGCAGCGGCAGCGAGTCGACCGACCGCAGCGCCAGCCGCTTGAGCCCCGCCCCCGACCCCACGAAGTCGGCCACGAACTCGGTGGCCGGCCGCGCCAGGACCTCTTCAGGGGTGGCGTACTGGGCCACGTGCGCACCGGGTTCGAGCACCAGGATCCGGTCGCCCAGGAGCACGGCCTCGTCCACGTCGTGGGTGACCATCACGATGGTCTTGCCCACCCTGGCCTGGATGTCGAGCATCTCCTGCTGCAGGCGCTGGCGGGTGAGGGGGTCCACGGCGCCGAAGGGCTCGTCCATGAGCAGCACGGGAGGATCCGCCGCGAGGCCCCGGGCCACGCCGACGCGCTGCTGCTGTCCGCCGGACAGCTCGCGCGGGAAACGGTCTCGATAGATCGCCGGGTCCAGGCCGACGAGGTCGAGCAGCTCGTCCACGCGGTCGGCGATGCGCCGGCGGTCCCACTTGAGCAGGCGCGGCACCAGGCCGACGTTCTCGGCGACGGACAGGTGGGGCATCATCCCACCACCCTGCACGACGTAGCCGATCTGACGGCGCAGCCGGGTGGGGTCACGGCGTGTGATGTCCTCCCCACCGATCAGGATCCGCCCGGAGGTGGGCTCGATGAGGCGGTTGATCATCTTCAGCGAGGTGGTCTTGCCGCAGCCGGACGGGCCGACGAACACCACCGTCTCCCCCGCGGGGATGGTGAGGTCCAGGGCGTCCACGGCGGGACGGTCCTGCCCCGGATAGAGCTTCGTGAGGGACTCGAGACGGATCTCGGCCCCGGCGTCACGGTCGGTGCTCATGCGCGCAGTCCCTTCGAGATGGTGAGCCGGCCGAGCAGCACGAGCAGCCCGTCCAGGACGAGGGCGACGACGACGATGCCGAGGGTGCCCACGAGGGCGTAGTTCAACGCGTTGGCGCCGCCCAGGGAGACCAGCCCCGTGAAGATGTACGAGCCCAGTCCGGGCCCCAGGACGTAGGCCGCGACCGCGGCCACGCCCATGCCGAGCTGGCCGGCGACCCGGATGCCGGTGAGGATCACGGGCCAGGCCAGCGGGAGACGTACCCGGGTGAACAGCGCCACCGGCCCCATGCCCATCCCCCGGGCGGCCTCCAGCACCTCCGGGTCCACGCCGCGCAGACCCACGAGCGCGTTGCGGAGGATGGGCAGCAGGGCATAGAAGACCACCACCACGACGGCGGGGACGGTCCCGATGCCCACCAGGGGGATCAGGACGCCGATGAGCGCGAAGGAGGGCAGGGTCAGCCCGACGGCCGTGAAGGCGTTCGCGATCGGGGTCAGGCCCTTGATCCGCGTGGCGATCACGGCCAGCGCGATGGCGAGCACGGTGGCGATGGCCAGCGCCTGCAGCACGAGCCACCCGTGCTGCCAGGCGCGGAAGAGGATGTCCGGCCAGCGTGAGGCGAGGAACTCGCTCATGCGGCCTCCGCGCCGGCAGCGTGTCCCTGGGCGGACCGTGCGTCTGCGGGGCGGGGCAGGACCGTCATCGTCGTCTCCTTCGGTCCGGGTGGGGCGGGCGTGCTCTTGCACGCTACCCGAGACGGTGGCGCTCCCTGTGTTCTGCACCACGACGGGGGCCGCCGACGCCGCCGCGGACGGCCCGACGCCCAGGCGACGGGCAGGACGGCCTGCGCTAGCGTGTCGGCCATGTCTCGCTCCCACTCCGACGCCCTCGACGCGTCCGGCCCCGACTCCGGGGGCGCCGTCGTCGCGCCCCGCTGTCGCTTCGGCCTGCTGCCCCGCATCCTCCTCGCGATCGTGGCCGGCGTCCTCG
Source organism: Micrococcus sp. 140720015-1 (assembly GCF_053627595.1). Taxonomy (NCBI): domain Bacteria; kingdom Bacillati; phylum Actinomycetota; class Actinomycetes; order Micrococcales; family Micrococcaceae; genus Micrococcus; species Micrococcus sp. 140720015-1. The sequence continues at coordinate 533,745 of NZ_JBSEYC010000001.1, read as the reverse complement.
TCGGCCTGGTCGCGCCGACCTGGCTCGTGCAGGCCTTCGCCACCTTCAACGGGCTGTTCTCGAACTTCCTGGGCTTCATCGTCCCGGTGCTGATCCTGGCGCTGGTCGCCCCCGCCATCGGCGACATCGGCCGGGGCGCGGGCAAGCTGCTGGCCCTGACCGGCGGCATCGCCTACGGCTCCACCCTGTTCGGCGGCTTCGGCGCCCTGCTGGTCTGCCTGCTCGTCTTCCCGCTGATTCTCACGCCCGGGTCCTTCGAGGCGATGGCCAACCCCGAGGACGCGCTGCTCGGCCCGCTGTTCGAGGTGCAGATGGACCCGCCCTTCGGCGTGATGACGGCCCTGCTGCTCGCGTTCGTGCTCGGCATCGGTCTGACGATGCTGCCGCGCGGCGCCCTGCACGAGGGCTTCGACCAGCTGCGATCGATCATCGAGCGGGTCGTCATGGGCCTGATCGTGCCGCTGCTGCCCGTCTACATCTTCGGCGTGTTCCTGAACATGACCGCCGCCGGCGAGGTCTTCAAGGTCATCACCACGTTCCTCGGCGTGATCCTGCTGGTCTTCGGCCTCACCGTGGTGCTGCTGCTCGTCCAGTACGTCGTCGCCGGCGCGATCGCGGGCCGCAACCCGTTCACGGCCCTGAAGACGATGCTGCCGGCCTACGCGACGGCCCTGGGCACCTCGTCCTCGGCGGCGACCATCCCGGTGACCCTGCGCCAGACCCTGCTGCTCGGCGTGCGCCGGCCGATCGCCTCGTTCGTCGTCCCGCTGTGCGCGACGATCCACCTGGCCGGCTCCACGGTGAAGATCGTCTCGTTCTCCATCGCGGTGCTGTTCCTCTCGGGCCAGTCGATCGACATCCCGGTGTTCGTGGGCTTCATCTTCATGCTGGGCGTCACCATGGTCGCGGCGCCCGGCGTGCCCGGCGGCGCGATCGTGGCGGCCTCGGGCCTGCTGTCCTCGATGCTCGGCTTCACCGAGCCGCAGGTCGCGCTCATGGTCGCCACGTACATCGCCATCGACTCCTTCGGCACCGCCACCAACGTGACCGGCGACGCCGCCATCGCGATGGTCGTCGACAGGATCGCCGGAGACCGTCTCATCGAGGACTCCGAGGACGAGGGCCTGGAGCACCGCGACGACGAGGAGGTCGCCACCGGCGCCGACGCCGGCTGACCCGCCCCGCACACACCACGGCCCCCTCCCTGTCCGCAGCGCAGGGAGGGGGCCGTCGTCGGGACGGGCGGTGTCAGCCGCGCAGGTCCCGCTCCGCCTCGGCGCGCACCGCGCGCCGCTGCCCCGGGGAGCGCACGACGACGTCGCTCATCTCCTCGAGCGTCTTGCCCTTGGTCTCGGGGACGAAGGCCGCCACGAAGGCCAGGGACAGCGCCGCCATGACCGCGTACAGACCGTAGGCGAGGGTCAGGCCGATGTCCGCCAACCACGGGAACGTGGTGGAGACGGTGAAGTTCGCCGCCCACTGCGCGGCGGCGGCCACGGCGAGCGCGCCGGCGCGGATGCGGTTCGGGAACATCTCGCCCAGCAGCACCCAGACCAGCGGACCCCAGGTGGCGCCGAAGAACACCACGAAGGCGTTCGCGGCCACCAGCGCCACCGTGGACCACGGCTGCGGCAGGGACACGGACTCGGCGCCGCCGGTCTGCGCGAAGGAGAAGGCCAGTGCCATCAGGCCGAGGCTGACCGTCATGCCCGCGGAGCCGGCGATCAGCATGGGGCGACGGCCGACGCGGTCCACCAGGGCGATCGCGATGAGGGTGACGGCGATGTTCGTCACCGAGGTGATCACGGTGACCGTGAGGGCGTCCGACTCCCCGAAGCCCACCGAACGCCACAGGGTGGTGGAGTAGTAGAAGATCACGTTGATGCCCACGGCCTGCTGGAAGACGGAGAGCAGGATGCCGATCCACACGATCGGCTGCAGGCCCGCCGACGGTCCGCGCAGGTCCGCCAGCGACTCGCGGCGCTCCGAGTCCAGCGAGCGCCGGATGTCCTCGATCATCAGGTTCACCCGGTCCACGCCGGTGAACTCGTGCAGGACCTCGGCCGCCTCGTCCGTGCGACCGCGGGCGACCAGGTAGCGCGGGGACTCCGGCAGCTTCAGGGCGAACAGGCCGTACAGCACCGCCGGGACGGCCTCGGCCAGGAACATCCAGCGCCAGGCATCGACGCCGAGCCAGAACGGCTGCGCCGCTCCCCCGGCCATCGTCGCGAAGAGCGCGTCCGTGAGCAGCGCGGCGAAGATGCCGAGGACGATCGCCAGCTGCTGGAGCGAGCCGAGGCGACCGCGCACATGGGCCGGGCTGACCTCCGCGATGTATGCCGGAGCGATCACGGATGCGGCGCCCACGCCCAGGCCGCCGACCATGCGCCAGACGATCAGGTCGACCACGCCGAACGCCAGGCCCGAGCCGATGGCGGAGACCAGGAACAGGATCGCGGCGATCACCATCACGGGCACGCGGCCGCGGCGGTTGGCGATCGGCCCGGCGAACCAGGCGCCGAGCGCGCAGCCGATCAGCGCCGAGGAGACGGCGAAGCCCGTGAGACCGGCGCCGAGGCCGAACTCCCCGGCGAGGGCGTCCACGGCGCCGTTGATGACGGAGGTGTCGAAGCCGAACAGGAAGCCGCCGAGCGCGGCGGCGACCGAGATGCCGACCACCTTGGCGTTGAGGCGAGACGTCGCGCCGCCGCCGGACCGGGTCGCTGTCATGGTGGGTCCTCTCTGGGTGGCGCCCGACGGCCCGCTGCGCGCCGGTGCGTCCGCACAGTGTGTTCTCCGCTCGGCGAGCGTGCAAGTCGCCCAGCCCTTCGCCCCGCCTCCCGGCGAGGCGGCGGGTGTCAGGGGGAACTGTGCCCGCTGTGCCCGCCGTGGTCGCCGCCACGGCCGTGGCCGGCGTGCAGGGCCAGCAGAGGGGCGGGCAGCACCACGAACGGCCGCATCATCGTGTGGTCCTCGTGGTCCAGGATGTGGCAGTGGTACATGTAGCTGCCGCTGACCTCCGCGAAGCACCCGGCCACCCGGACCCACTCGCCGGACCGGACCACCCAGGTGTCCTTCGGCCCGGCCGCGACGTCGTCGATCGGCCGGCCCGCAGCAGCAGGAGCAGGTGTCCCCTCGGTGCGTCCGATGGCGGGGTCGAAGCCGGCGATCCGGCCGTCCGCACCCCTCGGCAGCGCCAAGCGCTGGACCATCTGGAAGTGCGTGGCATGGATGTGCATCGGATGGTCGGGGCCGCCCAGGTGCACGATGTTCCACACCGCCCAGTCGCCCTCCGCGATGTGCGTGATCACGGCGTCGTCGAAGAGCTTGGCACCGGGGACGAACTCGTGGACCGTCCCATCCGGGGCGGTGACGCGGACCAGCTGCCCGACGGAGACGTCCTCGCCCTCGTGCGGCGGACGCAGCTCCCACATCCCCGGATGCAGGGCGCCGTCGAGGCCCGGAGGGGCCACGGCGATCCAGACCTCCTCACCGGTCTCCACCGGCTCGCCGCCGACCGTGAGCGTCCCGTCCGGGTCCAGCGCGTAGGCGTGGTCGTCGGTCCGGAGCATCTCCGGCAGGTCGAAGCGGTCCCGGCCCTTGCGCTGCCCCACGGTGAACTCCATGATGGAGGACTCGGCCTGGCCGCGGCCGGCGTGCACGGCGCAGCCGACCGTGTTGCGCAGCTCCAGCGTCCGCCCGGCCAGCTCACCGAAGTCCACGAGCACGTCCGCGCGCTCGCCCGGGCCGAGCGTGAGCAGTCCGTCCACCAGGTGGGCAGGGGCGTGGAGCAGGCCGGAGTCCGTGCCGATCACGTGCAGGGCCTCGCGGAGCAGGCCGGCCTCGAGGACGGCTGGGTCGTCCATGGGGCGGGGCACACCGTCCGCCGGCGGGCGCTGCTCGTCGGTGACGTCGTACAGCCCGAGGCGGTAGACGCGGGAGTTGGAGCCGTTGACCAGGCGCAGGCGGTGCCAGCGGGCGGGCACGTCCAGCGTCGGCCAGATCAGGCCGTTGACCGTGTTGTAGGGGCCGGTCACCGGGATCTCGCCGGCGTTGCCGGTGGCAACGTCTGTGAACCCGGCGTGCTTGTACAGCAGGCGGCCGGTGAACTCCGGGGCCGCCGGATCGGACTCGGCGGACTCGAGGTTGCGGTCCGCCAGCAGCATCACGAGCTCGCGGTCTCCGTCCGGCAGCCCCAGGGCCCGCTCGGCCTCGTCTCGGATCAGCCAGACCCCGGCCAGGCCCGCGTGGACGGTCCAGCGCGTGGCCGCCATCGCGTGGTCGTGGTACCACAGCGTGGCCGAGGGCTGGCGGTTCGGGTACCGGCAGCGGGCGGACTGGCCGGGCAGGTTCACGTTGTGCGCCCAGCCGTCCGAGTGGGCGGGGACAACGGCGCCGTGCAGGTGGGTGACCGTGGCGCCGGTGACGTCCGCGGCACCGGCGAGCGGCGGGTGGGCGTCCGTGCCGCCGCCGCGGTCCGTGGACCGGCCGCCCGGTGCCATCGCCTCCACGAAGTTCGCGTCGATGCCGCCGGCCGGGCGCTCGGCCAGCGGCTCGACGCGCACCACGTCGTAGGGCAGGTGCGCGGCATGGCCGCGGCGGTCCACCAGAGCGTTCCCCCAGTCGACGTCCACGACGGTGCCATGCTCCACCTCGATGGTCGGTCCGGGGAACGTGCCCTCGTAGGTCCAGGCGGTGGCGACGGGCAGGTCCGCATGGAACCGGACCTCCGCGACCTCCGCGCGCACCGTCAGCGTGGTGTCCTTCCCGGGGCGGCCGCCCGGTCCGCGACCCCGGCCCTGCCCGGCCCGCACCACGGGAGGCTGGGTCAGACGGTCTCGGAACTTCGCCAAGCCCAGTCCGGACGCCACGCCGGGACGCGGCCGGCCGGGCCACCCCGGGCGTCCGGGTTTCCCGGGCCGGCCGGTGGCGCCGGCCTCTGCCTCGCCTCCGGCACCGCCCAGCGGACGGATCTGCACCTGCGGATCGGCCGGGGCCACGGGCGCACGGCCGGTCTCGGCCAGGTCCTTGTAGGCCTGTGTGCCGAGGGCCGGGGCCTCCGGGGCCGTCGTCGGGGCTCCGGGTGCGGCCGGCGTCCTGGCGCCCTCGTGGCGCTGACCGTGATGCGGATGCTCTGCCTCGGTCATGGTCCCTCCACCACGGCTGCGTGGGCGCGGCGCCGTCGGCGTCCGCCTCCGATCCCGTGCACATTCCGTGGACGCGGCTCACTCTAGGAAGGGGCCGGCGGCGCGGGGAGTGCCGAGGGGAGATCGTCATCGGATCGCAACCTCCTGCGGGCCGCCGGGCCGGGAGGTCTGCCGCACAGGTGTGCGGCGGACGGCGCCTCGGGTCACGGCCCGGCGACGGGGCAGAATGAGGACCATGCTCGTCGTCCTGGGCCCCGCCCCCGCCTCCGCCGGCAGCCCCGGCACCTGGTGGGCCCTGGACGGGGACGACGCCGCTCCCCTGGGCTCCTGCCCCGCCGGGTCCGTGGCCGGGCTCGTGGCCGGTCTGCCCGCCCGCCTGGGCGTGGACCCGAGCACGGTCCGCTGGGTGCTCGCCGACGTCGGGACGGAGTACGCCGCCTGGCTGGCGGCGGGGGTGCGGGTGGATCGGTGCTGGGACGTGGCCCTCGTCCAGCGGATCCTGCGGCACGCGGCGACGGCGCCGGGCAGCGGGGTGCGTTACACGCCCGTGGCGCAGCTCGAGGTCGCCGACCCGACGGAGCCCGAGCGCCCCGCGCGGGTGCCCGCCGGTCAGGAGTCCTTCTTCGACCTGCCGGACGAGTCCGGCCCCGCCCCGGACGTCACCGTGCTCGCGGCCGAGCTGGCCGCGCAGCGGGCGGCCGTCGAGGACTCGGCCCACCCGCACCGGCTGCGGCTGCTCGCGGCGGCGGAGTCGCAGGGCGTACTCGTGGCCGCGGAGATCCGGGCGGCGGGTCTGCCGTGGGACCGGGGCGTGCACGAGGCACTCCTCGCCGAGCAGCTCGGCCCCCGGCCTGCACCGGGCGAGCGTCCCACCCGCCTGCAGGCCCTGGCCGAACGCATCGCCGAGGTCCTGGGCTCCCCCGGGCTGAGCCCCGACTCGCAGCCCAGCCTGCTGCGGGCGCTGCAGACGGCGGGCGTGGCCGTGGAGTCCACGCGGCAGTGGGACCTGAAGCACTGGATCGACGCCGGCGGCGCGGAACGCGAGGCGCGGGCCGCGCTGCTCGCGCCTCTGCTGGAGTACAAGGCCCTGGCCCGGCTGTGGACGGCCAACGGCTGGCACTGGCTGGACCAGTGGATCAGCGACGACGGCCGGTTCCACGCCGCCTACCTGGTCGGCGGCGTGGTGACCGGGCGGTGGGCCGCCCACGGCGGTGGGGCCATGCAGATCCCGGCCGGGGTGCGCGACGCCGTCCGCGCAGACCCCGGGTGGACGCTGACCGTGGCCGACGCCTCCCAGGTGGAGCCGCGCATCCTCGCCGCGATGGCCGCCGACGAGGCGCTGGCCCGTGCCGGGACCACGCCCGACCTGTACCGGGAGGTGGCGGAGCAGGGCCGGGCGGCCGGCACCGCGCTGGCCGACCGGGGGCGCGCGAAGATCGCCCTGCTGGGTGCGATGTACGGCTCGACGACGGGCGACTCCGCGGCGCTCATGCCGCACCTGCGCCGGCTCTACCCCCGGGCGATCGGCCTGCTCGAGCGGGCGGCCTCCGTCGGCGAGGGAGGCGGCCAGGTGTCCACGTGGCTGGGCCGCTGGTCCCCCGCGCCGGGGCGGAAGTGGCAGGAGTCCGTGTCCGACGTCGGCACCCAGGCCGCCGAGTCCGCGGCCCGGCGACGGCGGCGCTCCCAGGGCCGCTTCACCCGGAACTTCGTGGTGCAGGGCACCGCGGCCGAGTGGGCGCTGTGCTGGATGGGCGAGATCCGCCGTCGACTGCGCTCGGCCGGCATGCGCACGGAACTCGTGTTCTTCGTCCACGACGAGGTCGTCCTACACGGCCCGGCCACGGAGGCCGAGGCGGTGCGGACGGTCGTGGCGGAGTCCGCGAGCGCCGCCGGCCGCCTGCTGTTCGGTCCCGCCCCCGTGGACTTCCCGCTCACCGTCTCCAGCATGGGGTCGTACGCCGACGCGAAGTGAGCGACGGGGGGCAGGGCGTCGGTCGCGCTCACGGCCTCCATGCGCCGCACCGGGCCGAGGACCCTGGGACCTGGCACGATGCGGGACGAGGGCCGATCCTGGAGAGCGCCCGAGACACCCTTGTGAAGGAGACCGCATGCCCGTCGCCCCGCGTCCGTCCGACGGCGCCGCGTCCTCGGTCTTCACCCCGCACCAGCAGCGCATCCTCGCGGTGCTCCTCATCCCGATCTTCATGTCCCTGCTGGCCGTGTCCAGCATCAACGTGGCCCTGCCCGCCCTGCAGCGGGGCCTGGACGCCAGCGATGCGGAGCTGCAGTGGGCCATCTCCGGCTACACCCTCGTGTTCGGCATGGTGCTCGTGCCGGCGGGCCGGGCGGGTGACCTCTTCGGACGCCGCCGGCTGTTCATGGTGGGCCTCGGCGTGTTCGCGCTCGGTGCGCTCCTGTCCGGCCTGGCGCCCACGGGCGTCCTGCTCGTGCTCGCGCGCCTGGTCATGGGCGTGGGCGCGGGCCTGCTCAATCCGCAGGTCACCGGCTTCATCCAGGGCGAGTTCTCCGGCGCCGCCCGCGCCCGGGCGTTCGGGGCGCTCGGCGCCGTCGTCGGGGTGTCCGTGGCGGTGGGGCCGCTGCTCAGCGGCGGGCTCATCGCGTGGCTCGGCGGCGACCTCGGCTGGCGCGCGACCTTCCTGGTGAACGTGCCCATCGCCCTCGGCGCCCTGGTCGTGGCCCGCCACTGGCTGCCGCGCACCGTCCCCGAGCGGGCGCGGCGTCCGGACCTGGACCCGGTCGGCGTCGTCCTGCTGGCCGGTGCCCTCGTGGCCGTCATGCTCCCGTTCCTGGACCGTGGGCTCGGGCCGTGGCGGTTCGTGCTCGTGCCCGTCGGCATCGGCCTGGCCGCCCTGTGGGCGCGGTGGGAGGCCCGCTACGCCCGACGGGGCCGCGCCCCGATGGTGGACCTGCGCCTGTTCCAGACCCGCAGCTTCGCGTGCGGCGCCCTGCTGATCGCCATCTACTTCACCGGCTCGACCAGCATGTTCGTGGTGATCGCCATGTTCATGCAGAACGGGCTGGGCTACCCGGCGCTGCACGCCGCGCTCATCGGCCTGCCTTCGGCGGTCATGTCGAGCGTGATGGCCACCGTGGCCGGACGCGTGGTGCTGCGCACGGGCCGGAGGATCGTCGTCCTCGGCATCGCGCTGGCGCTGCTCGCCGTCGTGGGCTCCATCGGGGTGGCGTGGGCCAACCGGGAGTTCGGCCTGAGCCCGTGGTGGCTGCTGCTCACCCTCGCCATCGTGGGTGCCGGGCAGGGGCTGGTGGTCTCCCCCAACCAGACCCTCAGCCTGGCCGAAGTCCCACCGCGGCACTCCGGCACGGCCGGCGGCGTCCTGCAGACCGGCCAGCGCGTCGGCACGGCCGTCGGCACCGCCGTGATCGTGGGGGTGTTCCTGGGCGTCGCCTCCGGTGCCGACTGGGACGGGGCGTTCATGGCCGCCTTCGCGCTGGTGGCCGGGTGCATGGCCCTCGCGCTCCTCGTCGCACTCGCGGACCTGCGCGGGCCACGGACGGCGGCCCCCCGTGGCTGAACCCCGCCCCGGCGACGTGCGCGTCACCCCCGGCCCCGGCGCACCCCGCGGGCTGGTCATTCCCGCGGGCGAACTCGTCGAGCGCTTCTCCCACGCCTCCGGCCCGGGCGGTCAGGGCGTGAACACGGCGGACTCGCGGGTTCAGCTCAGCCTGGACCTGGCGGCCACCTCCGCCCTCGACGACGTCCAGCGCGCCCGCGTCCTCGCGCGGCTGGCGCCCCGGCTGGCCGGCACGGTGCTCACCGTCAGCGTGGCGGAGCACCGGGCCCAGCGGCGCAACCGGGTGGCCGCCCGCGAGCGGCTCGCGGCGTTGCTGCGCGAGGCCCTGGCCCCGCCGACGCCGCGGCGGGCCACGACGCCGACGCGCGGCTCCCGACGGCGCCGGCTGGAGGCCAAACGCCGTCGCTCCGAGGTGAAGCGCACGCGCCGCCGCCCCGGCCTCGACTGAGGACGCTCGCCCACAGGCGGCGGCTCAGCCCCGCCCGGTCACCCCACGGCCCGCGGCCGAGCGGTGGCTCCACGCGTCGCCACGCCGGGCGAGGTAGTCCTCTTCGGGCCAGCTGCTCACCCCGGACACGCGCATCCTCACCACCCGGCCGTCGTCGCCGAGGTCGAACGGGATGCGCTCCCCCGACGCGCCGAAGCCGTCCTCGTCCTCGGGCAGGAACGTGGTGGCGTCCAGCGCTCGCAGCTCGTGCATCCTGTCGCGGGGGCCGGGCGTGCCGGGGTCGATCAGCACGAGGCGCTCACCGGCGCGAACCACGTCCGTCTCACCCCACAGGGAGACGTAGCGGCCGGTCAGCCGGTCGAGGTCGTCGGTCGTGACACCGGCGGGCAGCGCCTGCCCGTCGGCGGCGTCCTGGGCGAGCAGGTCGACGAGCTCGACGAGGCCCACCGCGAGCGCGTCCGCCGGACCGTCCACGGCGTTGGTGAGCACGCTGACGGTCAGACCGGTCACCGGGTCCACCAGGGTCCGGGTGATCTGCCCGGGGAAGCCGCCGGAGTGGCCCACGAGCCGTCGTCCGCCCACGCTGATCCCGATCAGGCCGAGCCCGTAGGTGCCGGTCCCGGTCCCCCGCGGGAAGGAGGCCTCGGCCCGGTGCATCAGGCGCAGCGCGTGCTCGTCCAGCAGCTCACGCCGATCCAGTGCGAGAGCGGAGAAGAAGCGGCTGAGCTCCTCCGCCGTGGACACGAAGCCGGTGGCCGCGGCCAGCGCGCCGGTGGCGGTCGGTGCCACGCTCACCCGACGCCCACGGCCGTGGGCCCGGGTGTGGCCGACGACGGCCCGGCCCGCCGCGTCGTCGTCGATCTCGGAACGGGTGTCGGTGAGGCCGAGCGGGACGAGGATGTCCTCCGTGACGTGCTCGGCGTAGCCGCGGCCCGTGACTGCCTCGATGATCGCCCCGAGCAGGCCGTACCCGATGTTCGAATACTTGAACCGCTCCTGCGGGGCGTAGGTGGCGCCGTGCTCCCGGACGATCGCGCGCAGGGCGTCGGCGTCCGGGAAGGGGCCCTCGAGCTGCCAGTGGTCCGCGTCCACCCCGTCGCGGATGGCGCCGGAGGTGTGCGAGAGCAGCTCGCGGACGGTGACCCGGGCCAGCGGGGTGTCGGCACAGTCGGGCAGTCGCTCGGCCACGGTGTCGTCCAGGCGCAGACGACCGGCGGCGACCAGGCGCAGCACGGCGACGGCCGTGAAGGTCTTGGAATGGCTGGCCACGCGGAACAGGTGGCCGGTGGTGAGCTCCGCCCCGGTGTCCTCGTCGGCCACTCCGAACGCGGCGGAGAGCACCAGCTCGTCGCCGAGCCGGACGGCCACCTGGGCGCCGGGCGCGTGCTGCGTCTCCACCTGGGTGGCCAGCCACCGGGACAGGTACGGGGCCGCCTCCCGGAGGCGGTCGAGGGGCGGAGCGGGCGGCGGGGCGGGGGTGGGCTGGGTCACGAGAGACCACTGTACGATGCCGGCCGCCCAGGCTCAGGCGCGGGTGTTCTGCGATTCCGGGGCCAGGGGCGCGTGGGCGGGGTTGGAGAGGGAGAGCACGACGGCGGCCACGCGCGGGTGCTCGAGGAGGGCGTCCTCCACGCGCTGAAGCAGGACCGCGGCCTCGCTCTCCCGCTCATCCCCGGCCAGGTCCACGGCCCCGACGACGAAGAGCTTCTCCGGGCCGACGTACTCGAGGTGCAGGTAGCTCACGGAGAGCACCTCGGGCCGCTCCAGCAGCCAGCGCAGCACCCGGGTCCGGATCACCGGGTCGGCGACCTCGCCGACGAGGAACGCCATGTTCCGCGAGAGCAGGAAGATCGCGACGCCCCCGAGCAGCACGCCCACGAGGATCGAGCCGGCGGCGTCCCACCGGGGGTCCCCGGTGAGCTGGTGCAGGGCGAGGGCGCCCGCCGCGATGGCCAGGCCGATCAGGGCCGAGGCGTCCTCCACCCACACGGCGCGCAGGGTGGGGTCCGAGGTCTGGCGCAGGAACGTGGCATCGCTGATGTGCCGCCGCTCCGCGTCGCGGCGGACGCGCCGGTGCGCGTTCAGGAACGAGACGCCCTCGAGCACGAACGCGACGGCGAGCACGATGTACGCGATCGTGTACTCCGCCTCCTCCTCGGAGGCGGACCAGGCCGTGATCCCGTGCCAGACCGAGACCGCCGAGCCCACCGCGAACAGGCCGAAGGCCGCGACCATCGACCACACGTAGGCCGCCCGCCCGTAGCCCAGCGGGTGCCGCGCATCGGGGGCTCGGCCGGCCCGACGCTCCGCCAGGAGCAGGAAGACCTCATTGCCGGCGTCGGCCCAGGAGTGCGCGGCCTCCGCCACCATCGCGGCTGAGCCCGTGACCGCGCCCACGATCGACTTGACGACGGCGATCACCGTGTTCACGCCGAGGGCGATCAGGACGGTCAGCAGACTCTCGCCGCCGGTCTCGGCGGCGGGCGAGGCGGAGTGAGCGGGCGGGGCGACGGCGGGCGGGGTACGGGTCATCCTCCGAGTCTGCCCCTGCAGGCGGGTGCCGGACCAGGCTCGCCATGTCCGGGTCCGCCGGCCCATGAGCGCGGCATGGGGTCCACGCGGATCGGCGTCGCCGAGCCCGTGAGGTCTCCGCGTGCGCGGCCTAGCGTGGCACCATGACGGATTCTCCCCTGCACCTCGACCACCCCGACGCCCCCCGCATCATCGTGCTCGGCGCGACGGGCTACGCCGGATCCCTCGTCGTGGACGCCCTCGTGGCCCAGGGCGCACGGCCCGTGCTCGCGGGCCGGAACCGGGACTCGCTCCAGCACGCGGCGAAGCGGCACGACGGGCTGGAGGTCGCCGTCGCCGACGCCGGGGACCCCGCCTCGCTGAGGGCCCTGGTCACGGAGGGCGATGTGCTGGTCTCCACGGTCGGCCCCTTCGAACGCTACGGCCGGCCCGTCGCCCGCGCCGCCGCGGAGCGGGGCGCGCACTACGTGGACTCGACCGGTGAGGTCGGCTTCGTGAAGGACCTCAAGGCGGACCTGGACGCCACCGCCCGACGCACGGGCGCCACCCTGCTGCCTGCCCTCGGCTTCGACTACGCGCCGGGCATGCTGGCGGGCGGGCTCGCGCTGGCGGAGGCCGCCGGACGGGCACGGTCCCTGCAGATCGGCTACTTCGCCGACGGCGAGCTGGACCCGCGCGTCGACCTCAGCCACGGGACGCGGCAGACGATGGTGGACGCCCTCACCGAGCGGACGATCACGTGGCGCGGCGGGCGGCTGGCGACCACGGGCCTGGCCAGCCGATCGGCCGTCTTCGGGGTCGACGGGCAGGACCGCCGCGGCGTGCTGTTCGGCGGCACGGAGTCCCTGTTCCTGCCGCGGATGCAGCCCGGCCTGGATGAGGTCGAGGTCTTCAACGGCTGGTTCCCGGCCCGGCCCACGCAGATCGGCGCGGCCGCCCTCGGCGCGGTGGGGTGGCTCCCCGGCGTCGCCCGCGGCGTGCAGGCCCTGCTGCGGCCCCTGGCCGGGGACCCGGGTGGTCCCGACGCCGCGGACCGGGCCCGCACGGGCTCCCGGGTCGGGGCGATCGCGCGCGACGCGGCCGGCCGCGTCGTGGCGGACGTGCACCTGAGCGGCCCCAACGCCTACACGTTGACCGGGGACCTCATGGCCTGGGGCGCCCGGCAGCTCGCCGCAGGCCGGGCCCGCGAGGCCGGCGTCGTCAGCCCGATCCAGGCGTTCGGCCTCGACGACTTCGAGGCGGCCTGCGCCGCGGCCGGTCTGGTGCGGGCATGATCCCGACGGCTGAACCCGCCCGCGGCCCTCAGCGGGGACGGCGGCGGGGGCGGCTGATCCAGGCCAGATAGGCGCTGCCGCCGGTCAGGGCGGCGCCGCCGGCGGCCACAACCGGCCCGGCGAAGCGGCCCAGCCGGTCCTTGTACGCCACGAGCACGTTCGTGCCGCCGGTGATCATCGCGGCCACCACCATGGCGGCCACCACCCGGTCGCCCGTCCGCTCGAGGCGCGTCACGAGCGGCTCGAGTTCGCTCGCGCGGACGGTGACGTCGATCCCGCCGTCGTCGATGCGTTCCATCACCTTGCGGGCGTACTCGGGCAGGTCGATGCCGAGCTCGGCCGCCGCGATCGTGGCCCGGCCGATCCGGCCCGCCACCCGTCGGGGGTCGAGGTGCTCCCCCACGAGGCGCAGGGCGAAGGGGTCGAGCACGCGGGTGTAGTCGAAGCCGGGGTGCAGGCGGCGGCCGATGCCGTCCACGATGATCAGCATCCGCAGCAGCTGCACGAGCTCGGGCGGAAGAGAAAGCCGGTGGCGCCGCACGAGGGCGAAGATCTCCGAGACCAGCTGCGCCACGCGGATGTCCTCGAGCTCTCGCCCCTCGAGGCGGCCGACGATCCGGGCCACCTCCAGCCGGAGCCGACGGCGGTCCACCGGTCCGCGCGGCGGGGCGATGTCCAGCAGGGCCCGCACCAGCCCGTCGGTGTCCTGCCGGGCCAGCGCCATGGCCAGGCCCGCGAACCGGCGCCGGAGGGACGGGGAGATCCGCCCGACGGAGCCGAAGTCGATGAACCCGACGGTCCCGTCCGGCTCGATGAACAGGTTGCCCGCGTGCGGGTCCGCGTGGAACACGCCGTGCTCGAACACCATGGCCAGCAGCACGTCGGCGGCCCGGTACGCCAGCTCCTCCCGGTCGATGCCGGCGGCGTCGAGTCCGGCCAGATCGTCCACGCGCAGCCCGGAGAGCTCCTCCATGGTCAGCACGCGCGAGGTGGTCAGGTCCCACTCGATCCACGGGAACCGCACGCCCGGGGTGTCCCGGAAGCCGGCGGCGATCTCCTCGCAGGCCCGCGCCTCCACCACGTAGTCCAGCTCGGCGCGCAGGGACCGGTCGAACTCGTCCACCATGGTCGGCACGTCCAGGTCGGCGAAGGTCCGTGAGGCCCGCGACCACGTGGCCGCCAGCGTCCGCAGGATCTCCAGGTCCGCCTGGACCTGCTCCACCACACCGGGCTTGCGGATCTTCACGACGACGGCGCGCCCGTCATGCAGGCGCGCACGGTGGGCCTGACCGATGGAGGCGGTGGCCAGGGGCGCCCGGTCGAACCAGGCGAACAGGGTGTCGACGTCGGCGCCGAGGTCCTCCTCGACCGTCCGGGCGACGGCCTCGAAGGGCACCGCCGTCGTGCTGTCCGTGAGGCGGGCGAACGCCGCGCAGTAGGCCTCGGGGAACAGGTCCGGGCGCGCCGAGATCAGCTGCCCGAGCTTCACGAAGGTGACGCCCAGCTCCTCGAACGTGCGCACGAACAGCTCGGGGCGGGCCTCGGCGTCGATGCCCAGGTGCGGCTCCCCCTCCTCGAGGGGCAGCCACCGGGAGAGCCCGGCCTGCACGGCCGTGGCCCTGAGGCCGTTGCGGGCCATGACGTGGGCGATCTCGCGGTAGCGCTGCAGGTGGAGGGCCATGGCGCCCACGCTACCGACCGCGCGGAGGGGTGAGCCTCGCCGCTCAGTCGGCGTACCGCAGGGCGCCCGGCCGGACCCGGGCGTCGGCCCCGATCCGCACCCCGTCCGCGAGCGCGCCCGCCGCCCGCAGCTCCCGCAGCCGCGCCAGCACCCGGTCCCGCACGTCCCACGGGCTGATCGTGTTGACGTTGATCTTGGTGGCGCCCTCGAAGCCGGCGAGTGTGGAGACGCGCCACTTGAGCATCACGCGCCAGGGCATCGGGCACGCGACGCCGGGCGGGCGGGTGTGCCATTCCTCGTTGGAGGGGACCTCGGGCCCGGTGGCCGCGTGGGCGGTGTGCAGCAGGTCGGACATGGCGCGCAGCTCGGCCGCGGACTGCCGCCACGGCTGCCCCACCGGGCTCGTGGAGTAGACCTCGACCGTCGGATACCGGTGGCCGAAGCCGGCGAACATCACGGCGTGCTCGTGGGCGGCGATCACGAGGCCGTGCGCCACGGCCACGTCCAGCGCGGCGTGGTTGAACACCTGCGGGTCCTCGCGCAGCCGGTCCAGGGCGGCGGCGTTCTGCGCGCCGACCTCGTCGATGGCCACGAGCTGCTTGTGCAGGTGGTCGAAGGAGGCGCCGGCGGGTTTGAGCCAGTTCTGGAACACGGAGACGTACCGCACGGCGGGCGTGGTCGCGTAGAGGTCCCGCATCGCGTCGGCGGTCAGGGCCAGGAACGCGTGGTGCTCGTCCGGGGTGAGGGTGCCTGAGGAGGCCAGCTGGTGGTCGTCCACGGCGCCGTCGACGAAGTGGCGCCGGGCGATCACCACGTCGTGCGTGCCGCCGAAGAACCCGGCCGACGCCGCGATCAGCTCCGCCTCGGACATCGCCGCCGCCTCCTCGGCGGAGCGGCCGGAGGCGCGCAGCTTCGCGGTGGCGACGGCGCGCACGTGGGCGCGGCCGGCCTCGGCGGCCAGGTACTCGTCACGGCGGCGGCGCGCGTCCGGGGGGAGTTCGTAGCCGTGGTTGAGACGCCAGTAGTCGTAGCTGAGGATCTCGAAGAGGTTGGGGACCCGGCGGAAGGCCGGGATCGTCTCCCCGAGCCGCTCCGCGGCCGGGTGCCGCAGGATCTGCCAGGCCGGGGCGCCGTCGTCGGCCCTCGTGGACACGATGCGTGACTTCTCCGGCGGCGTCTCCAGCAGCCGGTGCTCGCAGAAGGCGCAGTGCCGGCCGTGCTGGGCGGGGTCGAGCGGCTGCGGGGCGGGCCGGACGAGGCCGAGCGGGCGGTGGCCGCGGCCGGGCACGGTCCAGACCTCGGTGCCGGTGAAGGGGTTGCGCTGCTTGACGGTGCCGTCCGGCAGTCGGGTGAGGGGCTCGCTCACAGACGGGTGCACGAGGCCAGGATACGAGGCGGTGCCGGCCCGGGCAGGCCGGCGCCGACGCGCCCGCCGGTCAGAACTCGAGCAGCACTTTGCCCTTGGCGTGGTGGGACTCGAGACGCTCGAACGCCTGCTCCCAGTCGGCCAGGGGGTAGCGGCTGTCCACGGTCACGGCCAGCTCGCCGGCGTCCACGAGCCGGACGAGCTCGGCCAGGCCCACCCCGTCCGGATGCATGAGGAAGAACTCGTAGGCCACCCCGGCCTTCTTCGCGGCCCGGCGCACCTTCGCACTGGCCACCCGGGAGACGACGGCGGCCAGGGGTCGACGCGACGGGCGCGCGGTCTCGCGAAGGCTACCGGGGCTCGGCGGGCCCGCGATGGTCACCAGCCGGCCGCCGGGCTCGATCGAGCCGAGCAGCTCGGCCATCTGATCACCGCCGATGAGGTCGAACACCTTGTCGAAGCGCTCGCCCCCCTCTGCGACGGTGCGGGCGCGATAGTCGATCACCGCGTCGGCGCCGGCCTCGCGGACGTACGGCTCACCCGCCGCGGAGGCGGTCACGGTCACGTGCGCGCCGCGCAGGTGTGCCAGGCGTGTGGCGATCAGCCCGACGCCGCCGGCGGCCCCGGTGATCAGCAGCCGCTCCCCGGGCTGCAGGTCCAGGTGCTCCGGGCCGAGCGCCTGCTGGGCGGTCAGGCCGGCGAGCGGCAGGCCGGCCGCGTCCGTCAGGGGCATGCGGGCGGGCGCGGCGGCCACCCAGTCCGCGCGCACCGCGGCCAGCTCGGCGAACGCCCCGTGGCCGGACGGGTCCACGCGGGTGATCACCGCGTCACCCGGGGCGAACGCGGTCACCCCGGCGCCCACGGCCTCGACGATGCCGCTGAGCTCGTTGCCGGCGACCGTGGGGAAGTCGTCGGGGGCGATGGCCTTGAAGTCGCCTTCGCGATGCATCGCGTCGACGGGGTTGAGGCCGACCGCGCGGGTGCGGATCAGCACCTCGCCGGCGGCGGCCGTGGGGGCGGGGACGTCGGTGAGGGCCATGGCCTCAGGGCCGCCGTAGGACTGGAGGACGAGTGCTCGCATGCCGCCGAGCCTAGGCGCGCCGACCCGGAGTGCCGAGCCCTGTTCGCCGTCGTCGATCACGCAGGTCGGGCTCGGCGACCTCCGGCGTGATCATCCCCACGGCCACCCGTGACGCGGGTACGCTGATCGCTGTTCCACGTCACAGCGCTCTCGCTCGACTCGTCTCACCCGCACGGAGGCCTCACCCATGTCGTCCCGCATCCACCACCCCGGCCTCCGGTCGAAGGTGATGTCCGCCGCGGAGGCGGCGGCGTTCATCCAGCACGGCACCACCGTGGGCATGAGCGGGTTCACGGGGTCCGGCTACCCGAAGGCCGTGCCGATGGCGCTGGCCGAGCGGGCCAAGGAGCTGCACGCGCGCGGCGAGGAGTTCCGCATCAACCTCCACACGGGGGCGTCCACCTCCGCGGAGATGGACGGTGCGCTGGCCGAGGCGGACGCCGTCGCGCTGCGCACCCCGTTCCAGTCGGACCCGACGATGCGCGCCAAGATCAACGCGGGCGCGATCGAGTACATCGACACGCACCTGTCCCACCTGGCGCAGACCGTGTGGAACGGCTTCTACGGGCCCATGACCACCGCGGTGATCGAGGTGTCCGGGATCCGCGAGGACGGCCGTCTCGTCCCCAGCTCCTCCGTGGGCAACAACAAGTCCTGGATCGACCTGGCGGATCAGGTGATCCTCGAGGTCAACTCGTGGCAGAGCGAGGACCTCGAGGGTCTGCATGACGTCTATTACGGCACCGCGCTGCCCCCGCACCGCACGCCGATCATGCTCACCCACCCGGCAGACCGCATCGGTGAGACGTACCTGCGGTGCGATCCGGCCAAGGTGGTGGCCGTCGTCGAGACCCACGCCCCGGACCGCAACTCCCCCTTCAAGCCCGCCGACGCGGACTCGATCGCGATCGCCCAGCACCTCGTGGAGTTCTTCGAGCACGAGGTGGCCCAGGGCCGGTACGACGAGCGGCTGCTGCCGCTGCAGTCGGGCGTGGGCAACATCGCGAACGCGGTGATGTCCGAGCTGGTGAAGTCCCGGTTCACGGGCCTGTCCGCGTTCACCGAGGTGGTGCAGGACGGCATGCTCGACGCCCTGGACTCCGGCACGCTGGCGACCGCGTCCGCGACCGCGTTCTCCCTGTCCACCGAGGCCGCCGAACGGTTCAACGACAACGCCGCGAAGTACCGGGACAAGCTGATCCTGCGCACCCAGGAGATCTCCAACCACCCCGAGCTCGTGCGCCGCCTCGGCATCCTCGCCATGAACGGCATGCTCGAGGCCGACCTGTACGGCAACGTGAACTCCACGCACCTAATGGGCACGAAGATGATGAACGGCCTCGGCGGCTCCGGCGACTTCGCCCGCAACGCGTTCACCTCGTTCTTCCTCACCCCCTCCACGGCCAAGGGCGGGGACATCTCCTGCATCGTGCCGATGGTCTCGCACGTGGACCACACCGAGCACGACGTGCACGTGGTGGTCACCGAGCAGGGGCTGGCCGACCTGCGCGGCCTCTCCCCCAAGCAGCGCGCCCGCACGATCATCGACACGTGCGCGCACCCGGACTACAGGGAGCAGCTGCGGGACTACTTCGACCGCGCGATGCGCGAGTCGGGCGGCCTGCACACCCCGCACCTGTTGGGCGAGGCCCTGTCCTGGCACCAGCGCTTCCTCGAGACCGGGACGATGCGTCTCGGCTGACGGCCCGCCGGACGGGACACCGGCGAGACACCGACGGGACACCTGCGGGACACCTGCGGCGAGGCACCCTACAGTGGGCCGTGCCTCGCCCCTGTGGCCGAGGTCTCACCGTCTCTCGCACCTCGGAGGAGTCCCATGACCTCGCCCACCGGTGGGTCCACCGCCGCCGACGCCTCACCCCGGAATCGCGCTCCGGGGGGCCTGCTCAACAGGTTCCTCAACGTGATCGAATGGAGCGGCAACAAGCTCCCGGACCCGATCATCATCTTCGCGGGCCTCTGCGCCCTGACCCTGGTGGCGTCCGCCGTGGCCGGCCTGGGCGGCTGGAGCGCGGTCCACCCGGGCACGGGTGAGACCCTCGTGGCGACCAATCTGCTCAGCACGGAGGGCATGCGCGTCGTCATCGGCGACGCCGCAAAGACCTTCGGCGCCTTCGCCCCGCTGGGGCAGGTGCTCATCATCATGCTCGGCATCGGCGTGGCCGAGCGGTCGGGCTGGTTCGAGGTCGGCCTGACGCAGGCCATGACCAGCGCCCCCAAGGGCCTGATCATCCCCGCGATCGCGCTCATCGGCCTGCTGGGCAACATCGCCGGCGACGCCGCCCCGATCGTGCTGCCCCCGCTGGCCGCCCTGATCTTCCACAAGCTGGGCTGGCACCCGATCGCCGGCATCGCCCTGGCCTACGCGGCCGCGACCGGGGGCTTCGCGGCGAACCTGATGATCGGCATGTCCGACGCCCTGGTCCAGGGCTTCACCCAGGAGGCCGCGGTCATCATCGACCCCGACATCGAGACGACCGTCCCGATGAACTGGTGGTTCATCGCCGCCTCCGTCGTCGTCCTCCTGCCGGTGCTGTGGCTCATCACCACCAAGGTGGCGATCCCCCGCCTGGGCGCCTACCAGGAGGCGGACGACGTCGAGGCCGGGGACATGGAGATCACCGACGTCCAGCGCCGGGCCAACCGCTGGGCCCTGGTGGCGCTGGCGCTGTTCGCCGCGCTCGTGGTGGCCGCCTGCATCCCCCAGGGCTCGTTCCTGCGCAACGCGGAGACCGGCTCCCTGACCACCGACGCGCCCCTGATGAACGGCATCGGGCTGATCCTGGCCCTGGCGTTCTTCATCCCGGGGCTGGTCTACGGAATCCGGGCCAAGACGATCACGGGCTCCTCGGACGTCGCCCGCATGATGGTGGACTCCATGGCCACGATGGCCAGCTTCATCGTCGTCGTGTTCTTCGCCTCGCAGCTGCTGTCCTACGTGAGCGCGTCCAACATGGGCGCCATCCTGGCCATCCGCGGCGCCGAACTGCTCCAGGGCCAGGACGGCATCGTGCTGATCCTCGGGATCATCGCGATCTCCGCCGTCGTGAACCTCTTCGTCGGGTCGGCCTCCGCCAAGTGGGCGATCCTGGCGCCGATCTTCATCCCGATGATGATGCTGCTGGGCTACCACCCGGCGTTCACGCAGATGGTGTACCGCATCGGCGACGCCGTCACGAACCCGATCACGCCGATGTTCCCGTACTTCGCGCTCGTGCTGACCTACGCCCAGCGCTACGACAAGAAGCTCGGCATCGGCACATTCATCTCCACGCTGGTGCCCTACTCGCTCGCGATGGGCCTGGCGTGGACCGCCATGATGGTCGTCTGGTTCCTGCTGGGCTGGCCGATGGGTCCGGACGGTCCCATCCACCTGCCCACCCCGTGACGACCCGCCCCGACCGAGAGGAGACCCCATGTCCACCGACATCGACGCCTACCAGGACCAGCTCGTCGCCTGGCGCCGTCACCTGCACCAGCACCCGGAGGCCTCGTTCGAGGAGCACGAGACCGTCCGCTACATCCGTGCCGAGCTGGAGCCGCGCCTGCCGGGCGCCACGTTCGAGAACCTCACGCCGACGAGCCTCGTGGTGACCCTGGACACCGGCCGCCCCGGCCCCACCCTGGGTCTGCGCGCGGACATCGACGGGCTGGCCATGACCGAGGACCGCCCCGACCTGGACTTCGCCTCGACGACGCCGGGTCGCATGCACGGCTGCGGTCACGACGGGCACACGGCCACCATCATGTCCGCCCTGGTCTGGGCGCACGATCACCTGGACGAGCTGACCGGCACCGTGCTCGGCATCTTCCAGCATGCGGAGGAGACCCCGCCCGGCGGCGCCAAGGAGATGGTGGAGACGGGCCGGTTCGCGGACGTCGACTACTTCTTCGGCTTCCACTACTGGAGCACCCTCCCCACGGGCACGGTGGACATCAAGCCCGGCCCGGCCTCGGCGAACTCGGACCTGTTCGAGGTGCACCTGCGGGGCGAGGGCGCCCACGCGTCCACCCCGGAGGACGCCGTGGACGTGGTCACCGCGGCCAGCTCCCTGATCCAGCAGTTCCTGCTCATCCCGTCCCGCCGGGTGGCCGGCCTGGACCCGTGCGTGGTGTCCACCACCTGGATGGACGCCGGGCGTCAGTCGGCGCTGAACGTGTACCCGCCGGAGGCGCACATCGGTGGAGTGGTCCGCACGCACGACGACGACGTGCGGGACACGGTCGAGGCGGCGATGCGGGACATGGTCCGCGGCCTGCAGACGGCGAACCCCGGTCTGCGCTGCGAGCTGGACTACCTGCGCGGCTACGACATGGTGTGGAACGACCCGGCCCGCACCGCTGTGGTCCATGAGCTGTGCGAGGACCTGTTCCCGGGCTCGGTGATCACCGACCCGCCGATGCTCGGCGGCGAGGACTTCGCGGCCTTCTCCCGGACCGCGCCCGCCACGTACGTGTTCGTGGGGGCCGGCAACGCCGCCAAGGGCTTCGACGCAGGTCACCACAACCCGCGGTTCGGGCTGGATGAGGACGCCTTCCCGATCGCCCTGCGGTTGGTCGTCGAGGTCCTGCGGAACGGGCCGCGCCTCGCGGCGGGGTGAGATCACGCCGGCTCCGGGCACGTGCCCGGAGCCGGCCCAGGGCCGCAGGACCGGCGACGGCGTCAGCGGCGCCCGCCCTGCTTCCGCTCGGGGATTCCCGCGGCCCACAGGGCGGCCGCGATGAGGGCAGGCTGGCCGAACAGCCGCGCCAGGCGGCGGCCGTCCGTGTCCAGCCCGAAGCCGTCCTTGCGCTCGGCGTACTGCCCGATGTTCCCGGGATAGATCGCCGTGTAGAAGGCCGCCAGGGCGGTGCCGGTGAGGCGGCGCTGCCCGGGGAGCGCCAGCAGAGCGGCCCCGAGGCCGATCTCGGCCACGCCGGATCCGAGCACCACGAGGTCCGCCGGGAGCGGGATCCACGAGGGCACCTGGGCGCGGAACTCACGGCGCGCCACGGTGAGGTGGGACAGCCCCGCGGCGGTCATGAACCCGCCGAGGCCGAGGCGGGCGGCGGTCTGGGAGAGGGGGATGGACTGCCGGCGCTTCGTCATCACGCCTCCCCGAGCTCGAGGACGACGTCGATGTTGCCCCGGGTGGCGTTCGAGTAGGGGCACACCTGATGCGCCTGCTCCATGAGGGCGCGGGCCTGGTCCGCGGGGACGTGGGGCAGCACGACCTCGAGGGTGACCTCCAGGCCGAAGCCCTCACCCTGGCGGCCGATGCCCACGCGCGCGCCGACGGAGGAGTCGGTGATGTCGGCACGGGAGGAGCGGGCGACCATCTGCAGGGCCGAGTGGAAGCACGCGGCGTAGCCGGCGGCGAACAGCTGCTCGGGGTTGCTGCCCTGACCGGAGCCGCCCATCTCGGTGGGCACGGCGAGGTCGAGGTCGACCCGCCCGTCGGTGGTGCGGACATGGCCGTCGCGGCCGGCGCCGGTGCTGAGCGCCTCGGCGGTGTAGATGGTCTCCATGGGAGGTCCTTTCATCCGCCCGCCCCGTGCGGGACGAGTCGGCTCCAGCCTGCCACCCGGTTAGGTCGTGCGCAACCAAGTCGCTCCCCAGCGACCACTAGAATCGCTCCCATGGATGCCGCGCCGACCCCCAGCCTCGCCCTCGAGGACCAGCTCTGCTTCGCCCTGCACCGGGCGGCGCGCGCCGTCACGCGCGGCTACGGCCCCCTGCTGTCCCGCCTCGGCCTCACCTACCCGCAGTACCTCGTGATGCTCACCCTGTGGCAGGCGGAGGGTGATGCCTCGGCCGAGACCGATGCGTCGACACCGGACGCCGGGGCGCTGGGGGTCGGCGCGCTGCGGGACCGACTCGGCATGGACAACGGCACCATCACGCCTCTGGTGCGGCGCCTGGCCGGCATGGGGCTCGTCACGCGGGAGCGCGACGTCCGCGACGAGCGGCGCGTGCTGGTGCGGCTGACGGACGAGGGGCGGGCGCTGCGGGCGTCCGCCCGGACGGTACCGGCGGACGCCCTCACCCGGATCCCCCTCGACGTCGCCGAGCGCCAGGTCCTCATGGACCAGCTGAACCGGATCACCAAGGCCGTCGGGCCGCGCTGAGACGGCGGGAGCGGCCCGCGCGCGGAGCGCGGTCAGCGCACCCGGTCCAGGATCGCCCGGGCGACGGCGTCCGCCTCACGCTCGGGCAGCCAGTGGTCCGCGTCGAGCTTCACGAACCGGTACTCCCCCGCCACCTGCCCGGCCGTGAGCTCGGCGGCCCGCGGCCCCAGGGCCGCGTCCCGGGCGCCCCACACGTACGTGGTGGGGACCGACACGGGCGCGCTGCGCGTGGTGGTCACCAGATCCGGGTTCGCCCGATACCAGTTCACCGGACCGCGCAGGCTCTGCGGGGTGGAGAACCGGCGGGCGTAGTGCTCCGCCCCGGGGACCTGCCCCCGCTGCAGCAGGGAGCCCAGCCGTCGCGCGAGGATCCGTTCGGGGAGGGACGGTGCCTGGAAGGCGGCGATGTACCAGCTGCGGCGCAGCTGGTCAGGGCCGCGCAGGGCGCGGGCCAGGGCGGCCGGGTGCGGCGTGGACAGGACGGTCAGGGACGCGACGCGCTCGGGGTGGGCGGTGGCCATCGCCCAGGCGACGGCGCCGCCCCAGTCATGGCCGACGACGTGGACGCGCCGCGCCCCCGCCGCGTCCGCCAGCGCGACGGCGTCCCCCACGAGCGCCGGGAGGCGGTAGGCCGCCGTCGCCCGCGGAGCGGCCCCCGGGGAGTAACCGCGCTGGTCCGGCGCGAGGGTGCGCAGACCCGCGGCGTGCAGCAGCGGCTCGACGTGCTTCCAGGACGTGGCGTCCTGCGGGAAGCCGTGCAGCAACAGGACCACCTCCCCCTCGGCCGGTCCGCCGTCGCGGACGTCGAAGGTCAGGCCCTGATGCCGGAAGGTGACCATGCCGCCCCCGAGTGCGCCGTCGCTCGTCACAGCCGCACGACCATCTTCCCCGTGTTGGCGCCGTCGAGCAGGTCGATGAACGCCTGGGGCGCGTTCTCCAGACCCTCCCGGACGGTCTCGTCCCACTGGATCTTCCCGTCGGCGACCCACGGGCCCACGCGCTCGAGGAACTCGGGGCGGACCTGCGCCGCGTACTTCTGCAGGACGAAGCCGCGCAGGGTCAGCCGCTTGCCGATCGCCAGGGCGAGGTTGCGCGGGGCGGCCGGCGGCTCCGTCGAGTTGTACTGGGCGATCGCACCGCACATCGCCACGCGGCCGTCGACCCGCATCGCGGCGATGGCGGCCTCGAGGTGGTCGCCGCCCACGTTGTCGAAGTAGACGTCAATGCCCTCCGGCGCGGCCTCGGCCAGCAGGTCCGTGGGCGAGCCGTCGTGGTAGTTGAACGCGGCGTCGAAGCCCAGCTCCTTCACCCACGCCACCTTCTCGGCCGTGCCGGCCGAGCCGACGACGCGCGAGGCGCCCAGGAGGCGGGCGATCTGGCCGGCGACCGAGCCGACGGCCCCCGCGGCGCCCGAGATGAACACGGCGTCGCCCTCCTGCATCTCGGCCACGTGCACGAGGCCGGTGTAGGCGGTCAGACCCGTCATGCCCAGCACGCCCAGGTAGGCGCTGTCCGAGAGCTGGGAGGTGTCCACGGCCTGGACGGTGTCGCCGTCGAGGACGGCGTGCTCGCGCCAGCCGAGGCCGTGGAGCACGGACGTGCCCTCCGGCACGTCGGCGTGGCGCGAGGCGATCACGGTGCCCACCGCGCCGCCGTCGAGCGGGGCGTCGAGCTGGAACGGGGGCACGTAGGACTCGACGTCGTTCATGCGGCCGCGCATGTACGGGTCCACGGACATCACGGTGTTGCGCACGAGGACCTGGCCCTCGGCGAGTTCGGGGAGCTCGACCTCGGTGAGGCGGAAGTTCTCTGGTGTCGGGGCGCCGTGGGGGCGGGAGGCGAGGTGGATCTCGCGCGTGCGGTTGGGGGTGCTCATGGTGGTCTCCTCAGGAGTCGGGGGGGCGGGCTCGGCGGGGGGTCAGCGCGCGAGCAGGTCGAGGACGCGGCGGGCGGCGTCGGCGGAGGAGGCCGGGTTCTGGCCGGTCACCAGGGTGCCGTCCGTGACCACGAAGCTCTCCCCGTCCGGGCCCTTGCGGTAGTCCGCGCCGGCGGCGATCAGCGAGTCCTCGACGAGGAACGGGACGACGTCCGTCAGCTGGGCGGCCTCCTCCTCGCCGTTGGTGAACCCGGCGACCTGACGGCCGCGCACGAACGGGGTGCCGTCGGCGGCGGTGATCGGGTGCAGGATCCCGGGCGCGTGGCAGACGAGGCCGAGCGGGCGCCCGGCCGCGTCGCTGTCGAGGATGATCCGCGTGGAGTCGGCGTCGGACACCAGGTCCCACAGCGGGCCGTGACCGCCCGGGTAGAAGACGGCGTCGAACCCGTCCACGTCCACCTGGGCCAGGGGCGTGGTGTGGGCCAGGGCGGCCTTGGCCTCCTCGTCCTGGTCGAACCGGCGGGTGGCGTCGGTCTGCATCTCCGGCTGCGAGCTCGTCGGGTCGATGGGCGGCTGGCCGCCGCGGGGCGAGGCGAGGGTGACCTCGTGGCCGGCGTCCGTGAAAACGTAGTAGGGCGAGGCGAACTCCTCGAGCCAGAACCCGGTCTTGCGGCCGGTGTCACCCAGCTGGTCGTGCGAGGTGAGGATCATCAGGATGCGGGACATGTCTGGGGCCCTTTCGTCGGTGGGGACTGAACTCTCATGGTCGTACACAACCGAATCTCGGGCAAGGGTGACGGCGCCCACCAGCCTCACGCCGCAGCGACGGCGAACCCGCCCCCGGGTGCAGGACTCGGGCCCGTCAAGGGCGGTTCATGTGCGCGCAAGCCGGCCGTCACGACGGCGTCAGGTCCCTGCCCGAGGGTGGCGAGCGTGGTCTCCCCCGACCAGCGGGGCCGACTCCGAGCAGAAGGGACCCGTCATGTCCTCCTCCACCACCGAAGCCCCGAAGCTGCAGCGCACCGGTCTCCTAGGGCCCGACACCACCTGGCACCTCGCCTTCGGCGTGCTCACCGTCGGTGCGCTCGCCCTCTGCATCTCCTGGGCCCTCGGCTACACCGACACCGCCCACACGACGCTGCTGATCACCACGATCGTCGTGGGCATGTTCATGGCCTTCAACATCGGCGGCAACGACGTCGCGAACTCGTTCGGCACCTCGGTGGGCGCCGGCACGCTGACCCTGAAGCAGGCCCTGCTGGTGGCCGCGGTCTTCGAGGTCAGCGGCGCCGTGATCGCCGGCGGTGAGGTCACCGAGACCGTCCGCAGCGGCATCGTGGACCTCGACAGCGTGGCGCTGCCGCCGATGGACTTCGTGTACATCATGCTCGCGGCCCTGATCGGCGCCGCGGTCTGGCTGCTCATCGCCACCAAGATGGGCTGGCCGGTCTCCACGACGCACTCGATCGTCGGCGGCATCGTCGGTGCCGCGGTGACCCTGGGCCTGCAGACCGGCGCGGGCGGCTTCGAGATGGTGCAGTGGAGCGAGATCGGCACGATCGCGCTGTCCTGGGTCCTCTCCCCCGCGCTGGGCGGGCTGGTGGCCTGGGCCCTGTACCGGGCGATCAAGAAGCACATCCTCGTCTACAACGAGGAGGCCGACGCCAAGATGCGCGAGCTGCGGCTGGAGCGCATCGAGCTGCGGACGAAGCACAAGACGGCGTTCGAGCGTCTCTCCGAGGTGCAGCAGATCGCCTACACCAACGCCATGGCCCGTGACGCCGCCACCAAGTCCTCCGGTCACGACTACGACGCGGACGAGCTGGAGTCGGACTACTACCGCGAGCTGGACGCGATCGAGTCCAAGGAGGACGAGGTCAACTCGCAGCACGCGCTGGAGATCTGGGTGCCGCTGCTGGCGGCCGGCGGTTCGATCGTCATCTTCTCGATGCTGCTGTTCAAGGGCCTGAAGAACCTGGACCTGAACATCGACAACGTCGGCAACATCCTCATCATGCTCATGGTGGGCGCCGCGGTGTGGATGGCCGTGTTCATCTTCGCCAAGACCCTGAAGAAGCAGTCCCTGTCCCGGTCGACCTACCTGCTGTTCAGCTGGATGCAGGTGTTCACGGCGTCCGCGTTCGCGTTCAGCCACGGCTCGAACGACATCGCCAACGCGGTGGGTCCGTTCGCGGCCATCGTGGACGTGCTGCGCACCGAGGAGATCAACGCCGAGGCCGCCGTGCCCGGGGCCCTCATGCTGGCCTGCGGCATCGGCCTGGTCTGCGGTCTGTGGTTCATCGGCCGCAACGTGATCAACACCGTCGGCACCGGGCTGACCGAGATGCATCCCGCCTCCGGCTTCACCGCCGAGCTCGCCGCGGCCGGCGTCGTCATGGCCGCGTCCATGCTGGCGCTGCCGGTCTCCTCGACGCACATCCTGATCGGCGCCGTGCTCGGCGTGGGCATCGTGAACCGCGCGGCGAACTGGGGCCTGATGAAGCCGATCGCGCTGGCCTGGGTCATCACCCTCCCGGCCGCCGCGCTCATCGGCGCCCTCGGCGTGACGGCGCTGCGCGCCGTGTTCGGGAGCTGACGCAGCGCCTCGGGCCTCACCCGGACGCAGGCCGACCCGAGAGCAGACCGACGGCGGCCCCCAGGACGGCCTCCAGCTCGGCCTGGCTGACGTCGCCCACCGTCGCCAGCCGGTGCAGCAGCGTGCCGACGACCAGGTCGAAGGCGAGGTCCACCGCGGCGGGGTCCAGGTCGGCGTCCCCGGCGGGATCCGCCAGGGCCTCCCGGAGGAACGGCTCGCGGAACCGCGAGCGCAGCCGCGCCCGCGTCTCGGGGTCGCGCATCGCCTGGGTCAGCAGGCCGCCGAGGAGTGCCCGGACCGGGGTGGTCTGGATCTGCGCGGCCAGACGACGGACGGCGCGACACAGCGTCGCGTCCGGCTCGGGCCCGTCGGGATCGGCGGGCGGCAGGTCCAGCGCGGCGGCGAGGGCGTCCACGGCGAGCGCCTCCTTGGACGGCCACCGCCGGTACACCGTCGTCTTGGCCACTCCCGCCCGGGCGGCGACGGCGTCCACGGTGGCGCCGACGTACCCCTCGTCACCGGCCAGCGCGACGGCGGCCGCCAGCACCGTCTCCTCCACGCCGTGACGGCGGGGCCTGCCCGCGCTTCGGTTCGCGGTCTTCGTCTGCACCGTCCTCCTGCCCTTGCCTCGGATCCTGTGACCGCCCTAGCATCGCTGTTGACGGTTGCGCGACTGATCGTAGCGTAAATGCACCCGTAGAGAGGGAGGCGCAGTACTCATGACTGACCCCGTGCGATTCACACCGGACGTCGAGCACCCCGCCGAACGCGAAGAGACCATCACCCGGGAGATCCTCGAGCAGATGGGCGAGGCCCAGCGCCAGGCCGCCGGCCGGCATCGGCACGCCCATCGAGACGCCCACGCCAAGAGCCACGCCATCCTCAAGGCCACGCTGGAGGTGCACGAGGGCCTGGCTCCCGAGCTGGCGCAGGGCATCTTCGCCCGCCCGGGACGCTACGAGGCGGTCGCGCGGCTGTCCTCGGCCCCCGGAGACATCCACACCGACCGCACCCCCGCCCCGCGGGGCTGGGCCCTGAAGGTGCTCGGCGTGGAGGGCGAGCGCCTGCTGTCCGAGCCGGCCGGCCACAACCAGGACTTCCTGATGGTCAACTTCCCCACGCTGGCCTTCGGCACCGTGGGCCGTTACCAGGAGATGCTGGGGCTGCTGGAGAAGAACTCCCAGAACCCGGAGCTGCTGCAGCGGCTCGCCACCGGCGCCGCCCGGGTGGTGCGGGGGGCCGTGGAGGCCGTGGGCGGGACCCCCGGCGCCACCCTGCAGGGCCTGGGGCGGGACAACGCCCACGTCCTCGGCGAGACGTACTTCACCCAGGGCGCCCTGCGCTACGGCGACCACATCGCCAAGGTCTCGCTGGCGCCGGAGTCCGCGAACGTGCGGGCCCTGACCGGTCAGGACATGGACGTGGAGGACTTCTCCTCGATCCGGGACGTGGTCGCGGACTTCTTCTCCCACGAGGGCGCGGAGTACACGCTGCGCGCCCAGCTGGCGACGGACCTGGAGCAGATGCCCGTGGAGGACGCCTCCGTGCTCTGGGACGAGGAGCAGGCCCCCCACCAGCCCGTCGCGACCCTGCGGATCGCCCCGCAGGACACCTACAGCCCTCGCCGCCGCGTCTACGGCGACGACGTCCTCACCTTCAACCCGTGGAACGGCGTGGTCGAGCACCAGCCGCTGGGCTCGATCATGCGCGTCCGCCGGCACGCCTACGAGCAGTCCACCCGCTACCGCCACGAGTTCAACGATCGCCCGGCCCCCGAGCCGGCGACGCTGGACGAGATCCCGGACTGATCCCGGCCTCGCCCCTCACCATTCATCCCGAAGGCTTCTCGAAGGAGGACCTCATGAACGACCGCCCCGACCCCCGACTGCAGGACGAGAGCCGCCTCGACGCCGTCAAGCGCGCCGTCGAGGACGTCGCCCAGGACGCCCCCACGCTGGCCAAGATCGCCCTCGAGGCGATGATCCGTGAGCACAACCCGGACCTGTCCGGCACCGCCGACTCCGCCGGCCGCGTGGGGATGCGCTCGGGCAAGGTCTCGGAGCTGACCGCGATCGCCCGCCTCAAGCCGGGCGGCGCCGAACGGCTGCAGCGCATCTTCGACCTGACCCGCGGCAACATGGACGGCGCCCAGCGCGTGTCCACGCTCCACGACATGCGCTTTGTCTTCTTCGACGACAACACCCGCATCCTCTTCGCCACGGCCTACGACGGCGACTGGGACGCGTACATCAACGACTTCGCCACCAAGATCCCCGAGCTGATGGACCTCCTCTTCCAGAACGTGGAGGGGTGGCCGGGCATCGACAGCCCGACCGTGAAGGACTTCATCGCCGAGCACCAGATCACCGCCTCCGGGTGGTTCGTGGCGAACCCGCAGGTCACCGTGGTGGACACGCGCCGACTGCAGCGCACCGAGGACGCGGTGAACACCTTCCTGGACCAGATGGCCGGGCGCACCGACCTGGACGAGGACACCGCGGCCGCCCTGAAGCAGCTCACCGACACGATCTCCACCCCCGAGGCGGTGGACTACTGAGATGGGCGTGCTCAAGGACCTGAAGGAACGTTTCGATCGGGAGCGGGTCGAGCTGGACCTGGACGACATCCAGGGCCTGGTGCTGCGGTCGCGGCCCGAGCCCTACGTCGGCGCCCACGCCATGCTGACCGTGGACGAGGCCGAAGGCGGCCGGGACTTCGTCCGTCGCCTGGCCGAGCACGTGACCTCCGCGCAGGACTGGGCCGACGACCTCCAGTCCTGGACCGGTGCGGCGATCAGCTACGCCGGCCTGCGTGCCCTCGGGCTGCCCGAGGACTCCCTGGCCAGCTTCCCGCTGCCCTACCAGCAGGGGATGGCCGCCCGCGCTCAGCAGCTCATGGACACCGGGCCGAACGCCCCGGAGCACTGGGACGAGGCGTTCACCCAGGACGCCTGCCACATCGCGCTGACGATCTACGCGGCCGACGCCGACGCCCTGGACGCCGCCCTGGACCAGGCGAAGGAGGTGCTGGAGCACTCCACCGGAGTGACCCTGGTGGCCACCCACCGGTTCGGGGTCGACGAGCTGAACAAGAACCCCTTCGGCTTCCGGGACTCCATCTCGCAGCCGACGGTGGCCGGCAGCGGGGTCCGGCCGCAGCCGGGCCAGGAGCGCTCCATCTCCGCCGGCGAGTTCATCCTGGGCGAGAACAGCGAGACCGGCTCCCCGCTGGCCGTGCCGCAGCCGGATGTGCTGGGCCGCAACGGGACCTACGTGGTGCTGCGCAAGTTCGCCAGCCGGGTGGGCGCCTTCAACGAGTACCTGGCCTCGCAGAGCCCGGACCCGGAGGAGCAGCACCGGATCGCCGCGAAGATGTTCGGTCGGTGGCGCAGCGGCGCCCCGCTCGTGCTCTCCCCGGACCACGACGACGAGGAGCTGGGCAACGACCCGGAGCGGCGCAACGACTTCACCTTCGAGGACGACCCGAAGGGCCTGATGTGCCCGCACTCCAGCCACATGCGTCGCCTCAACCCGCGGGACAGCGATCTGTCGATCATGACGGACGTGAACATCAAGCGGATCATCCGGCGCTCCTCGACCTACGGTCCCGGGTGGTCGCCGGAGGTGAGCTCGGCCGACGACGCGAAGGAGGACCGCGGGATCTACTTCATCTTCATCAGCGCCCGGGCCTTCGACACGATCGAGTTCATGCAGCAGGAGTGGATCAACGGAGGCAACTTCGTCGACCTCGGCTCCGAGCGGGATCCGATCGTCGGTCTGCACGAGGACGACCCGACGCAGGGACGGTTCACCATCCCCGCCGAGCCGGCCCGCAAGCGCATCGACGGCATCACCACCTTCAACCGGATGGCCGGAGGCGAGTACCTCTTCATGCCCTCGCTCAGCGCCCTGCGGTGGATCGGTGAGGCGGGCTGGACCTCGGACCAGTTGGACGCCGAGGCGTGATGCATTCTCCGTCCCCGGGCGGTCCCGCGGGCGCCCAGCCGTGGCAGGTGGACCTGGACTGGCTGTGGGGCACCCCGCCGGGCAACGACGGCTCCCCCGCGACCCTGCGGCTGGACGTCGTCGGCCCCGGGGCGGCCCGGGCGGCCGCCGCGTGGCTGCACTCCCTGCCCGGGGACGAGGACGGCGTGCGAGGCAGGGGCGGCTGGCGCGCCGACCCGGGCGAGCAGCCCGACGCGGACGACCACGCCGTCCTGCTGCTCACCTCGGCGGGTGAAGACGTGGCGGACGGGCTGGAGGACGCCGCGGACGACGCCCACGCGGCGCTGGCCGCCATCGGGGGCCTCACCCTGCGGTGGACTCCCCTGCCCCGTGACCCGTCCCGCTGAGGCCCTCGCGCCCCGTCGGTAGGCTGGAGTGATGGCGACGGTACTTCTCGTGCGGCACGGCCGCACCACGGCCAACGCGACCGGACTGCTGGCCGGCCGCACCCCCGGGGCCAGCCTGGACGACCACGGGCGGGAGCAGGCGGCCCGCACCGGAGACCGGATCGCGGCCGTGCCCGTGGCCGCGGTGGTGGCCAGTCCCCTGGAGCGGTGCGCGCAGACGGCCCGCGCCCTCCTCGATCGCCAGCCGGGGACGGTGCCCTCGCTGGTCGACGACGACCTCACCGAGTGCGACTACGGCCAGTGGCAGGGGCGCCCGCTCAGCGACCTGGCCACCGAGCCCCTGTGGGCGACGGTGCAGACCCAGCCGTCCGCCGTCGTCTTCCCCGGCGGGGAGTCCATGGCGGGCATGCAGGCCCGCGCGGTGGCGGCGATCCGCCGGCACGACGCCGCGGTCGAGGCCGAGCACGGGCCCGGGGCGGTGTGGGTGGCGGTGAGCCACGGGGACGTCATCAAGTCGATACTGGCCGACGCGCTCGGCACGCACCTGGATCTGTTCCAGCGGATCGAGGTGGGGCCCGCCTCCGTGTCCATCGTGAGCTACGGACCAAGCCGACCACGGGTCTGGGCGACCAACACCGACGCCGGGGACCTGTCCTGGCTCTCGAGCCTCGGCCCGTCCGACGACGCCCCGGTGGGCGGCGGCGCGGGCACCGGCCCCGGCGCGGTGGACGAGCAGACGCCTAGGATCGTGACATGACTGATGCACCTGCCCCCGCCCATGAGTTCGACTGGCCGGATCGGGTCGTGATCGGGACGCTCGGGCGTCCCGGAGCCCGCACGTTCTACCTGCAGGTGCGCACGGGGCCCCGGCTGGTGAGCCTGGCCCTGGAGAAGCAGCAGTCGGCCCTGATGGCGGAGATGATCGACGAGATCCTCGACGATCTCATGGCGCTGGAGGGCAATCCGCACAGCGTCCCGGCCAGCACGCCCGTGGAACTCGTGGACAACGATCCGCTGGACCCGGTGCAGGAGTGGTTCCGGGTGGGGGCCATCGGCCTGGGCTGGGACCCCACCACCGCGCAGGTGCTCGTCGACGCGCACCCGCTGACCGACGACGACGCCGACCCGGCGCTCGAGGCGGACGCCGAGGCCGTGCGCGTGCGGATGCCCGTCGGCGCCGCCCGGGCGTTCGCCCGGCGCACCCGGGAGGTCGTGGACGCCGGGCGTCCGATCTGCTCGGACTGCGGCCAGCCCATCGACCCCGACGGCCACGACTGCACTCTCCCCGACTCCTGATGGGCGCCGCGGACGTGCCCGCCGGCGAGCTGACGGCCGGGGAGCTGACGCTCACCGGCCGCATCACGACGGCGTCCAACGCCACGTTCCTCGGCGCGATCGGTGACACCCCGGTGGTCTACAAGCCGGTGGCCGGCGAGGCCCCGCTCTGGGACTTCCCCGCCGGAACTCTGGCCCGCCGCGAGGTGGCCGCGCACCTGGTGTCCGAGGCACTGGGGTGGGACGTCGTGCCGCGCACGTGGCTGCGCGAGGGCCCGTTCGGGGAGGGCATGGTGCAGCTGTGGCAGGAGCAGGATCCTGAGCAGGACGCGGTGGACCTGTTCCCGGCGGACGAGGTGCCGGCCTCGGGATGGCTCACGATCCTGGAGGGCGAGGACGAGGACGGGAATCGGCTGGTCCTGGCCCACGAGGACTCGGCGGCGCTGCGCCGCATGACGGTGTTCGACGTGATCGTCAACAACGCCGACCGGAAGGGCGCCCACATCCTCGCCATGCCCGGCGGGCACCGGCACGGCGTGGACCACGGGCTCACCTTCCATGTGGAGGACAAGCTGCGCACCGTGCTCTGGGGCTGGCTCGGCGAGGCGCTGAGCGAGGAGGAGCTCGACGGCGTCGCCCGGGTTCTCGAGGGGCTCGACGGTGAGCTGGGGCGGGGGCTGGCGGAGCTGCTCGGTGCCGTGGAAGTCGAAGCCCTTGCCGCACGCTGTGCCCAGTTGCTCGACGACGGCATCTTCCCTGCCCCGAGCGGCCGGACGCCGGCCGTGCCCTGGCCGCTCTTCTGACGGGCCCCGCGATGCCTGATGACTCAGGGGCGCACTTCCTGGGTTCGTGTGCCTCGGCGGCTGGCTTCAAGGGCTGAGGTGAGCGTTCGAGCGTCGTAGCTGCCCAGCAACCGTCGGCCGTCGACGAAGAACGTCGGGGTGGCGTGCGCCCCGCTTGCATCGGCGCTTTCGAGATCCCGCTCCACACGGGCACGTACGGCGGCACTATCGAGGTCAGCCGTGAACTGGGCGACATCCAGGCCCAGCTCTTCGGCGTAGCGGATCAGATCTTCGCGTTCGAGCGCATCTTGCCGCGTGAAGACGAAGTCCAGCCACGGCCAGAACATCCCCTGATTCGATGCCGCCTCCGACGCTCGTGCGGCTATGGGGCCGTGAGGGTGATGTGGCAGCTGGCGAACGACATACCGGAGATCGTCCCCGAACCGGCTGCGAAGGTCCTCCCAGGAACCCGTTGCGTGCGCGCAATAGGGGCATTCGAAGTCGATGTACTCGACGAGCGTGAGCTGGGCGTCCTCGGGTCCACGGATGTGGTCGACCTCAGGATCAACGGGTGGTGTGAGCACCATCGGCAGATCTGCCGTCTCCTCTCCCCAGCGTTTCGCAGCAACCCGGAAAATCAGCCAACCAAGCGCGGTCGCGAGCACCATCGCGACCAACACGCCGACGGTCGCCTGCCGACCCAGGTCGGACGTCGAGCCGAACGCGAGGCCGATCACCAGGAGCGACACGGTGAACCCGATCCCCGAAAGCGCCGCGCCGCCGAACACGCTGCCCATCCCGACACCCTCGGGCAGCCGACCGGCTCCAAGCTTCACA
Organism: Micrococcus sp. 140720015-1; assembly: GCF_053627595.1. Taxonomy (NCBI): domain Bacteria; kingdom Bacillati; phylum Actinomycetota; class Actinomycetes; order Micrococcales; family Micrococcaceae; genus Micrococcus; species Micrococcus sp. 140720015-1. Next base: position 498,816 of record NZ_JBSEYC010000001.1, on the reverse strand, counting down.
GCGACGAAGGTGGCGAGACCGATGCCGAGAAGTTTGCCGAGCACGAGACCCACGATGACTCCCCACGTCACGGAGGACTGGAAGGAATCGACGAGCACGCCGCCGCGCAGGTCGACGCCGGCGTTCGCGAGCGCGAAGATCGGGACGATGACGAGCGCGGTGGGCATGCGCAAGACCTCGTGCATGCGTTCATTGACCGAGATACCTTGTGCCAAGCCTCGATCGACTGCGCGGGCCGATGCCGCGCTCGGCGACTGCCAGAAGTCGCGGAACAGCTGACGAGCCTCGACCACCTGTTGCCGACGCGTCGGGTAGGCGGGGATGAGGAGTCCTGCGACCATGCCCGCGAGGGAGGCGTGGACTCCGGAATCAACGGTCGCGAACCAGAGCACAATGACAATCAGCACGTACGGTGTGGCACTCCCTTGCCGCGAACGGCTCAGAAGCCACAACCCGGCAAGGCAGGCGACTGCGATCAGCAGCGGAACGAGCCGGATCTCGTCGCTGTAGACGATGCCGATGATGGAGACGGCGAGGAAGTCATCGACGACGGTGAGGGTGAGGAGGAACACCCGCAACTGGCCGGAGAGCTTCGGGCCGACGAGCGCGAGGGCACCCAACAGGAATGCGGTGTCGGTACCGACCACCGCGCCCCATCCACCGAGCCCGTCGCCGCCCGCGGCGGCCACGATCAGGATGTAGAGAACTGCGGGCAGTGCCACGCCGGCGACGCCAGCGATCAACGCGAGACGCGCGCGGCTGGCGTCTCGGAGCGTCCCATGCGCGAACTCCTGTCGCACCTCGAGGCCAACGACGAGGAAGAAGACCACCATGAGGCCGTCGTTGATCCAGTGGTGCAGGTTCATGTGCAGTCCGAACCCGCCGACGTCGAACCCGATCTCGACATCCCACAGCCCGAAATAGGCCTCGGAGAGTGGCGAGTTCGCCCAGAGCAGGGCGACCGCTGTGACGACGACCAAGAGCACAGCCGAACCCGCCTCCGTGCGAATCGCTCGCCAGCTCATGCGCCGTTCCTTCTGCCCGCTCGTCATGCGGGAAGCATATCGGCGCCCAAGGGCAGCGCCCGGCGGCGAGCCTTGTCGACCGTGCAGCGCGGCCGCAGGGACGGCGGGTGCACTCAGTCCACGAGCCCCGCCGCGGCACCGGCCGCACGGTAGTCCGCGGCGAGCGAGTCCAGGGTGGCGTGAGCGTTGAGCCCGCTGGGGTTCGGCGCCACGAACAGGCGCGTGCCCGGCCACGGCGTCTCCTGCTCCCCCAGCGCCGCCTTCGGGCGTCCGAACGCCTGCCGGTAGGCCGTCACCCCCAACACGGCGACGACGGCCGGCGCATGCGCTGCCACGAGCGCGTCCAGACGGGCGGGGGCGGCGGCGAGCTCCTCCGCGGTGAGCTCGTCGGCGCGGGCGGAGGCACGCGGGACGAGGTTGGAGATCCCGATGCCGCGGGCGTGCAGCTCGGCGAGGTCCTCGGCCTTGTAGCCGTCGGAGGCGTCGATCAGGTGTCGGGTGAGCCCGGCGCGGTACAGGGCCGGGTAGAAGCGGTTGCCGCGGCGGGCGAAGTGCGCACCGGTGGCGGCGGTCCACAGGCCGGGGTTGATGCCGATGAACAGCAGCCGCAGCGGGTCCGGCAGCAGATCGGGGACGGTGCGGTCGCGGAACTGTTGGAGCTCGGCCTGGGTGAAGCGCATGTCAGTAGTGATACCTCGCCTGGAGGATGATCAGGTCCTCGCCGTCGACGAGGTAGACGAGCCTGTGCTCCTCCGTGATGCGCCGGGACCATGCCCCGGCCGCGCCGTACTTCAGCTGCTCGGGCTTGCCGATCCCCTCGAAGGGATCACGCAGGGCCGCGTCGAGGAGGGTGTTGATCCGTTTGAGGACCTTGCGGTCCGTGGTCTGCCAGTGCGTGTAGTCCTCCCAGGCGGAGCGGTCCCACACGAGGCGCACTCAGGCGTCCCCGTCCAGGCGGTCCAGAGCGTGCTCCTCAACGCTCCCTGCGCGGGCTCGCTCGTAGGCGTCCAGCAGCCGTCGGGCGTTGGCCGGGGAGCGGAACAGGTAGGCGGTCTCCTGCCAGGCGGCGTACTCGTCCGCGGGCATGAGGACGGCGTTCCCCTTGCGGGAGACGATCTCTACGGCGTCGCGGTCCGCATTCACTCGCTCGATGAGCGGGAACAGGGTCTTGCGGGCTTCACTGGCGCTGATGGACATGCTGGCCTCCTCGGGTACGATGTGGTACTTGCTTATGGTACCAGTTGGAGCTGTCGAACTCGGGGGTGCCGTGCGGGATGCAGATCTCCTTGCCCTCGTGGTCCGTGGGCGCGGCGACGGCGTCCCCTGCTCTCCCAGGAGCGCCTTGGGCTTCCCGAAGATGTCCACACCCGCTCTTCTGACGCAGGCCCCCGCGGGCCGTTCTATTGTCCTGAGGACCATCGAGACGGCCGAACCCTGTTCGCCACAACATCGCCGTTGAAGTCCCATCTGCCCTAGGGCGTGTCTCCCTTATCGGTGGTGAGGCTCGCGGCAGGCTGGTCGGGTGAGGTCGACAGGGTCGCGGTATCAGGTATTCACGGACGCGCAGTGGGAGCGGATCGAGCCGTTGCTGCCCTCGAATCAGGGCCAGCGTGGGCACCCCTTCGGGGAGCACCGCAGGGTGGTGGAGGGCATCGCCTACCGGTATCGGACCGGGGTCCCGTGGCGGGATCTGCCCCGGGAGCAGTTCGGGCCCTGGCAGACGGTGTGGAAGCGCCACCGCCGCTACGACGCGGATGGGACCTGGGATCGGGTGCTGACCCAGGTGCTGGCCGAGGCCGACGCGGCCGGGATGATTGACTGGGCCGTCTCGGTCGATGCGACCATCGCCCGGGCCCATCAGCACGCCACGAACACCACTCGTCCGGACCAGGACACAGGGGGCCGGGGCGAATCACAAGAAACTGCCGCTGGATGAGGTTGAGCCGCCCGGGCACGGCATCGGGCGTTCCCGCGGCGGGCTGACGACCAAGATTCACCACGCCGTCGATGGCCGCGGCCGGCCGCTGGCCGCGATCGTCACCGGCGGGCAGCGCAACGACGGGGCCGTGCTGGCGCAGGTGCTGGCCGAAATCCAGATTCCCCGACTCGGCGCCGGCGCCGCCCGAGGCCGCCCGGAGGCGGTGATCGCCGACCGGGCCTATGCCACCGGAGTGATTCGCAACGAGCTGCGCCGCCGCCGAATCACCGCGGTAATTCCGGAGAAACGGGACCAGATCGCGGCCCGAGCCCGTCGCGGCAGCCGCGGCGGGCGGCCGCCGGCCTTCGACGCCCAGGCCTACCGCGGGCGCAACGTCGTGGAACGCTACTTCGCCCTAGCCAAGCAATGGCGCGGCTTGGCCACTCGTTACGACAAGCTAGCGATCACCTACCGCGCCGCCGTCACCCTCTGCGCCATCTTCACCTGGCTACGCGCATAAGGGAGACGCGCCCTAGCCCAGAGAGGAGGGGTCGCTGTGCGCGGTGACTGCGGGCTTACACAGCCCGCTGACGTCGTGGCAGCGGCCCTTCTCCTGCGGCGTATCGCTCATCACCAACAGATCGAGGAACCACGATGACAGGAACTGACGACGGCGTTGCCACGACGCGTTCACCCGAGGTAGCAGTGATCGGGGGTGGGATCGTTGGTCTGTCGACGGCGTACGCGCTGCGGGAGCAGGGCGTGCCGGTGCGCTTGTACGAGGCTGGTCTGCCCGGGACGGGTCAGTCCGGAGGCGAGTCGCGGATCTTCCGACATGCCCACGACGACCCGCGACTCGTTGCTTTCGCGCGCGAAAGCCGCGGCGTCTGGGATAAGTGGGCCGAACACTTCGACGTCGAGCTGGTCTCATCAGACGGTGTCCTGGCGATCGGAGACAGCGTCCTGGCGCGGCTGCGGGTGCTCAACCAGGTCGGCGGCGTGGAAGCGCACGAGATCGACGCGGTCGCGGTCACCCTGCTCAGCGCCGTGGCCCGGACCAGCTGACCGGCGCACCACTCCCCTTACGTGACTTGGACGGGGGCTCTCCATGCACCGGGGTCCTGGGCACCGCACACCGCAACCCACTGGGACTGCCGGGCAGAACTGGTCCTGCCCGAAGGCTCCCGCCCCGGCGGCCGGGAACCCGGTGTACCGTTTCGAGCACGAGCCCGACCGACAGGAGCGATGTGATGGAGAATCGATCGGAAAGCCTGCCCGCGGAGCAGCCGGTGGGCGAGCTGGAGGAGGTGGCCCATTTCCACGGCCCCATGCTCACCGGCGTCACGGTCTCGCACCGGGGGCGGATCTTCGTCAATTACCCGAAGTGGGGCGATGACGTCGCCTTCACGGTGGCCGAAATTCGCGACGGCGAGGCGGTGGCCTACCCGAACGAGGCCATCAATCGCACCGATTCCGACGACCTGGCGAACACCCTGGTCTCGGTGCAGAGCGTGGTGGTGGACCCTGCCGACCGGCTGTGGATCCTGGACACCGGAAGCCCGCTATTCAAGCCCACGACCTACGGCGGGCCCAAGCTCGTCTGCGTCGACCTGACCAGCGACACAGTGGTCAAGACCATCCTGTTCACCCAGGATGTCGCGTTGCCCACCAGCTACCTCAACGACGTGCGCTTCGACCTGCGCCGCGGAGCCGAGGGCGTCGCCTACCTCACCGACTCCTCCGACCAGGGACCCAACGCGCTGGTGGTGGTGGACCTGGCCACCGGTCAGAGCTGGCGGCGGCTGCACGAGCACCCCTCCACGAAGGCCGAGCCGCTCACAGACTTCGTGCCGATTGTCGAGGGCCGCCCGATGGTCGCCCGCCAGGAGGACGGGACCGTGGCGCCGGCGATCGCGATGGGCGCGGACGGAATCGCCATCGGCGCCGACGGCGCCCGCCTCTACTACTGCCCGCTGGCATCCCGGCGGCTCTACAGTGTGGCTACCGACGCGCTGGTGGACCGAGCCCTGGATGAGGCGGCGGTGGCCGCGACCGTGCGTGATGAAGGCGACAAGGGCGGGGCCGGCGACGGCCTGGAGTCCGACGCACAGGGCAACGTGTATGCGACGAACTACGAGCACAACGCGGTGCTGCGGCGTCGGGTCGACACCGTCGGGGCGTGGGAGACCGTGGTCAGCGACCCTCGGTTGCTGTGGCCGGACACGCTCTCGGTCGCGGCCGACGGCTACCTCTACATCACCGCGAACCAGCTCCACCGCCAGGCCGACTACCGGCAGGGGCAGGATGAACGGGTCAAGCCCTACACCCTCTTCCGCACCCGCATCGACGCCCGACCCGTCCTGCTGCGCTGACCACAGCGGGACGGAACTGGATGCAGCCATGCACAAGTGAAGCGCCTGGGTTTCGTTCCGAGGCCAGGACGCAACGGGCGCTACAGGTCACTGCTGTGCTCTGTCTTTGACACGTCGAGTTCTCCTCCTGCGGGGATGTTCTTGTACCGCCGGGCCAGTCAGGGACAGCAGCACATGTTCCACGCCTGCTGGCCCTGACCGGCATTACGGCATGGGCCTGGACTCCGCTCAGCCCAGGGAGGCGAGCAACTCGGCGCAGGCTCGCTCGCAGCGCCGGCAAGCCTCAGCGCAGATCTTGCAGTGCTCGTGCATTTCAGCGTGGGAGGCGCACTCGTCCCCGCACGTCTTGCAGGCGGTCCGGCAGGCCTCCAGCAGGGCACGAGTGGTCTCGACGTTGTTGCCGGTCTGCCTGGACAGCACCGCCCCGGTGGTGGCGCAGATGTCGGCGCAATCCAAATCGAACCGGATGCACTGCCTCAGTTCTGCGACCATGTCCTCGGCCAGGCACGCGTCCGCGCAGGCCGTACAGGTCTGAGCGCACTCGAAACAGGCCTCGATGCACTCGGCCAGCTTCTGCCGGTCGATGTCCCCCAAGTCTTTCGGGTAGGTCTCCAGCATCGAGCTCACGTGATGGGTCATGGCTTACTCCTTCATCGGTGCGGTTCGGAAAACGAACCGGCCGGAACCGGCCCGCCATGCAACCGACCATAGACCCCCGCCCGGCCCGGAAAAAGGGCTCAACTTTGAAGATTCCGTGAAGATCCCAGCCGGCCACGGGCTCCGCCCGAGCCGTTCAAGCGGGCGGCTAGGCCCGAAATGACGGCCTTTCCGGGCCCGGCTCAACCCTGAATCGGCTCGGAACTTGGCACTCCGGTAAGTTGCGACCAGATCACGAATCCGCATTGTTGCATAACGTTCTGGTCACGGACCATTTCGACTAAGTCATAACTTGATCGACGCCGAATTAGGAGGCCGCGGAAAAAGTCCAGAAAATGTACGCCAATGTCTACCGAGGTAACCCATGTCCTACCCCACCCGCCGTGCCCGCATCGAGGCTGAAGCACAGGCCCGCCGTTCCCAGTACCGCCATTCCCTCACCATGGGTGCGATAGGCCTGACCACCGTGGTGGGAGCCACGGTGGCCGACATGGGCCCGGCCGCAGCCAACGAGGGCGCCTACTCCGCGCCCAGCGGCTCCACTGCTAATTCCTGGACGTGGGAGGGCGGTACCGCCGCCGAGACGTCCCGCTCTTCCAGGGTTCACACGCACTCGTCCGCGACCAGCAGTGAGCCGGCCCAGGATATCCAGCGGGCCTCTTACTCCACCGCTTCCTCCAGTAGTACTGGTTGGGGGCGGCCGTGCAGTGGGCTACGGCCAAGGCTGCCGATCCGGGCGTCGGTTACGTCTGGGGTGGAAATGGCCCGACCGGCTACGACTGCTCCGGCTTCATTCAGAACGCGTTCGCGCAGGCCGACATTGAGCTGCCTCTGAACTCCAAGGCCCAGTATGCGGCCGCTAGCCAATACGTCTCCCTGGACGACCTCCAGGTCGGTGACCTGGTCTTCTGGTCCAACAACGGCTCGGCCTCCGGGATCTGCCACGTGGCCATGTACATCGGCGACGGCCAGATCGCCCACGCCCGCAACCCGCAAATGGGCGTGGCCGTGACCGCTGTCGACTACAGCCCCTGGAACATGATGGGCACCGCCGCCCGCTACTGAACGGCACGCCACCACTCCGGGACGGCCCCGCAAGACGAAAGCCTCGGGGCCGTTCGATCTCAGGAGACCTCAGCCACCGTGCCCACCCCGCTGTCCCGCCGACCGAACCCCACCGGACACGCCAGCAGCTCACGTGGACGAACGTCGACATGCCTTGGGCCGCGTCCCGTCGGCCCCGTCCCGTGGTCCTCCCGGTGATGGGGCGTCATATGACACAAGTCTGGATGGCCCCCCCTCCCCTGTTGTCGCTTGCAGACGATGGGGCAGCGCCAAGAGCGCTAATTTGCAGCAGGTACGGCGCGGATGCGTCGGTAGAGGGTGGCTCGGGACATGCCCTAGCCAAGCAATGGCGCGGCTTGGCCACTCGTTACGACAAGCTAGCGATCACCTACCGCGCCGCCGTCACCCTCTGCGCCATCTTCACCTGGCTACGCGCATAAGGGAGACACGCCCTAGTCTGGCTGGAATCCCCTGCCGCACAAAGGACTTCCGATGACTGGAATACCGTTTCTGCTCGTCTTCATCCTCGCCGTCGCCCTGATGATCGTCATGATCTCCAGATGGAAGATCCACCCCTTCCTCTCGATCATGGTCGTCGCCTTCGCCTTGGGGATCATCGGTGGGATCCCGCTGGTGAAGTCGACCGGCGCCGAAGGGGAAGCGCCCGTCAAGGGCATCGCCGACGTGATCGGGGAGGGATTCTCCGGGATCTTCACGTCGATCGGCATCGTCATCATCCTGGGCACGCTCATCGGTCTCATCTTGGAGCGCACCGGCGGCGCCTTCAGGATCGCCGATGCGCTCGTGAGGGTCGTCGGCAAGCGCTACCCCGTCCTGGCTATGCAGCTCATGGGCTGGGTGGTCTCCATCCCCGTGTTCTGCGACTCCGGATTCGTCATTCTCAACCCCATCCGCAAGGCCCTGGCCCGTCGCACCGGGGCGTCACCCGTGGCGATGACCGTTGCCCTGGCGGCAGGCCTGTACACCTCGCACGTCTTCATCCCGCCGACCCCGGGGCCCATCGCAGCCGCCCAGAACCTCGGCATCGGTGACCACCTTCTGTTGGTGATCGGCCTCGGCGTCCTCGTCTCGATCCCCGCACTCCTCGTCGCGTACCTGTACGCCCTTTACATCGGCAAGAGGGTGAGCTCCCCTGAGGAGACCGGCACGGAGGACGCGGATGAGCTGGAAGCGGCCTACGACGCGCTTCGCCGGTCCTACGGGCGGATGCCTGGGACCGCTGCGTCCTTCGCGCCCATCATCGCCCCCATCCTGCTGATGGCTCTCGGCTCGCTCGCATCCGTCCTGAAGTGGACCGGCCCCACGGGTGACTTCGCCCGATTCCTCGGCACGCCGATGATCGCGCTCGCCGTCGGCACCCTCTGTGCAGTCGGCGTGCTGTTCAGCGTGCGCCGTGGCGAGACGTTCTACGACCTGACAGAGGAGACCCTCCGGGTCGTCGGCCCCATTCTGTTCATCACGGCGGCCGGCGGTGTGCTGGGGCGCGTCATCGCCGCCACCGACCTCGTCACCTTCATCGAGAGCAACGCTGCACAGTTGTCGGTCATCGGACTGTTCTTCCCCTTCCTCGTCTCCGCCGTCCTGAAGACCGCGCAGGGCTCCTCCACCGTGGCACTCACGACCACGTCGGCCATGGTCTTCCCGATGATGCCTGCCTTGGGCTTCGAGACTCCGGTGGCCAGCGCGCTCGTGGTCATGGCCATTGCGGCCGGCGCCATGACCGTCTCCCACGCCAACGACTCGTACTTCTGGGTGGTCACCAATTTCAGCGGCATGACGCCCTCGCAGGGTTACCGCACCCAGACGATGGTCACGCTCCTGATGGGACTCACCTCCATCGTGTTCATCTGGCTCCTCGGCCTCGTCCTCGTCTGACCCTGTCACCTGACTCAGGAGATCCACGCGTGCAGCGCATCATCGTCATCCCAGACTCGTTCAAGGGGGCCCTGTCGTCGCGTGAGGCGGGCTCCGCGATCGCGACGGGTCTCGCGTCGGTCACCGACGCCGAGGTCCTCGTGGTGCCCATCGCCGACGGCGGGGAGGGCACCGTCGAGGCCTTCGTGGCTGCCGCAGGGGGCGCCTTGCGATCCGCGACCGTCTGCGGGGTGTTCTACGGCGAGCGCGTGCCCGTCCACTACGGACTGATCGACCCGGACGTGGCGGTGGTGGAGACAGCCTCATGTGCCGGGCTCCCGCTCGCCTCCGGACGCGAGGACACGGGACGGGCCACGACGTTCGGGGTCGGCGAGCAGATCCTCGACGCGGTGTCCGCTGGCACGCGCAAAGTCATCGTCGGGGCCGGCGGGAGCGCCACGACGGACGGCGGCACGGGCGCTGCCGCAGCCCTCGGCGTCCGGTTCCTCGACGCCGCAGGTGAGGAGTTCGTCCCGACCGGCGACACCCTCACCCGGATTGCGCGGATCGACTCCACCCCGGCACGAGAGCGGCTCCGCGACGTCGACGTGGAGGTGATGTGCGACATCAGCAACCCCCTCACGGGATCGCAGGGTGCAGCCCACGTGTTCGGCCCCCAGAAGGGGGCGGATCCTGCATCAGTGGCGAGCCTCGACACCGGACTGGTCCATCTCGCGGGCATCGTCGAGCGAGACCTCGGGGTCGCGATCGATGCGCTCCCCGGTTCGGGGGCGGCGGGGGGACTGGCCGGTGGCCTGCACGCCTTCATCGGAGCCACCTTGAAGCCGGGTATCGACGTCGTCCTCGAGACGGCGGGTTTCCACGACCTCGTGAAGACCGCTGACCTCGTCATCACCGGGGAGGGGCGCATCGACGGTCAGTCCTTGGCCGGGAAAGTGCCGATCGGGGTGGCCCAGGCCGTGCGCGCAGCCGGCCGTGCGATCCCGGTGATCGTCCTCGCCGGCTCCGTGGGACAGGACGCGGACACCCTCTACGACGAGGGCATCACCGCGATCGTGCCCATTGGCCGCGGTCCCCAGGACTTGGCGACAGCGATCCGCCGTACAGCAGAGGACCTGACCGCGACCGCCCGCGACATCGGGCGGCTGGTGATGGCCTGCTCCCCCACCGGGCTCACACGCTGAGGAGGGTGAGGACAGGCAGACGCTCGTCCTGGCCCACGAGGACTCGGCGGCGCTGCGCCGCATGGCGGTGCCCGAGGTGCTCGTCAATCACGCCGACCGCGAGGGTGCCCACATCCTCACCGTGCCCAGCAGACACCGCCCCGGCGTGGAGCGCGGGCTCACCTTCCATCATGAGGAGAAGCTGCGCACGGTCCTGTGGGGATGGCTGGGCGAGACGCTGAGCGAGGAGGAGCGCGACGGCGTCGGCCGGATAGTCGCGGGGCTCGACCGTGAGCTGGGGCGCGGGCTGGTGGGGTTGCTGGGCGCCGAGGAAGTCGAAGCCCTCGCCGAACGCTGCACCCCGTTGCTCGACGGCGGACGGTTCCCCGCCCCGAGCGGCCGGACGCCGGCCGTGCCTTGGCCGCTGTTTGAAACCCGTAGCCATAAATAACCACACAGCCCGCCAGGGTCACTGTGCCTCAGCTTTGAAGCACCTCCTGACGCCAGCAGCGCATAAAGCACTCGCAGCAACTCCTAAGAACACCTACGCCCGTCGTCCCGATCCTGAAGGTTCCTCGAGTGATCAAGAGAAGTTGCCGTTAGATCCCCAATGAAGCCGCGGTGCACCCCCACCAAGTTGCAGCGACTACCTACCGGAGACGCCAGTGACTGCACCCAGATATATCCTGAGCCTGCTTCCGCCACTCCCATTGAAGCAGGAGCGCTAATTAAAACAAGTTAGAAGATCTATAATCGACTTCGGGCAGTCTCATGAGGAAGTAAACCCTACTATAGTGTTCGAATCTATACTCCGTCATGGTCATGCACGCCATGGGCACCCTCTAATAGAAAACAAATTAGACACAGCTACCGCGATCACAATATTCACCCCTAACCATTCGCGCCCAAAACTTAGACAGGCGCACATATAACACCGAGTAAGAGATGGGCCTAAGTTAACACGGCCCCCAGCTATGCAATGTTTACGGTTTGTCAACCATCGACATGCTCTTGATATCCCCGCTGATCATGTCGGTAAGCCACTTCCAGCTCACCGTAGTAAATGAACAGTTGGCAGTAGCCCGGGCTTCTGCGACCAGAACTGGATGTACAGATCCCTTCAGGCTCCAGTCTGATTTCTTGTCATCGGTGACCAAGATCGCATGCTGAAAATTCACCCCTCTATTTGCTGCCATCTTGAGGCCCAATAGAAAGTCACACCAAACCAAAAAGTCGCCGGAACCGTCGTCCTTAAATCCAGGCGGGGTCTTAGCCAACTTTCGCTGACGTTCGATCCCATGAAGAGACGCGCGGCGCATTTCCGGAACGATCCCCCGCTTATCAATCACCTCCAGGAGTGACTCAATGTCGCCACCAGTGCCCTTTTGAATTACGTGTCCGTATTCATCTTCAAATTCTTCCACTAGGGGACGCAGTTTTTCTCCAAACCCCTGGAAGTTTGATTCGATCGCCTTGATCGCCTTTTCCAGACGCTCGAATGCTTGCCTCACGTCGTCAACGACCCCGGAAACAGATTGGATACTATTGTTCCAAAACTCCTGAACCACCTGGGACGGAAGAATCAATGGACCTTTGTGTTGGCTGGACAGATAGTCAATGACTTCTGTACCCCTCCTACCCTTTGCAAGATTAAGGAGAACATTTGAGTCAAATCCAATAGCAAATTGTTTCAATTCACCTTCGACTCGCGGCGCACTTGACCCTTCGCCTCCTGCCACCCTTAGGGAAGAGCGGAGAAAGGGAAGGAGCGGCGTAGACACCGTCCGATCGAGAACCTTCAGAATGTCCCATTGAGCACTCTCGAGCTGGCGCTCATTCATACCAAAGACCTGTCAACTCGTCGGCGATGCTCTTACCTCGCAGCTGCACATCGCGCGCCGTCCAGGAATCGAGCTTTTCAAGCTCCTCCTTATCCTGATCACACACTAATGGAAGCGCAATTTTCTTGAACGCTTCCCAATTGACGGCACCGTTTGGCCTCTTATTTTGCTCAATCAAAACGGTATTACCCACGGTGGATCCCCAGAATGTGAAATCAGCTGGCGGAAAATCGGTCCAGTCATTTGCCTGCCGTGGACGAATGAGGTGAAGCGTGCTGACGGATGCTGGAGAAATCGTACCTTCCACTTGAGAGCGCCGAAGAAATGACAGAGTTCCACGATTAAAAGAACGCTCAGCTACACGGTCACGGAAGTCATCCGCGGACGGATTCAGGTCCCCCAGGCTTCGGAGCGGAGTTTCCCAAGAACCTTCCTGAGTTACCTGCCTAGCACACTCCGCGAATCGACGCTCTACATTACCTGTACCAAGATTCCCAACGACTATTCGTCGAACAACGATTCGGAGAACGCTGGCAAGCCCCTCCGTTGCATTAGGCGTGCGGGTGATCGCCATCAGCAGAGGTCGCACCGTAATGACACCTAGATCATTAAATGCGTTAAATATGTTGATCCATTCGCCTTCAGACGGCCCCTCATTCGCCGGATCCAGGATCTGCATGTAAAGTGGGAAATATTCGTCCATCTTTTCGACAAGAGCATCGACGGAGGGAGGCCTTCTTTCATCACTTCCCGCGCCCTGCCCTTTATCGGCCAAGAATGAATACAATTCTTTCGCTTGAATAAACCCCGCGTCCATCATGGTAATATGACGGATGAATTGGACTAGAGCAGCATCACTGGCCTGATTGAGTGGAATCGCAATTTCTTGCCATCTAGCATATCGGTCATCGCGGTCGCTTTCAGAGGTCTCGCTCAAGATGTAGCTCTTTAGTAAATCAGCTGTTGTTAATCCCCGACCGCGATTGTTGATAACCTCGAACACGCCATAAGCCGCAGAGCGATCCGGATGGACAAAGAGTGCGACCATCAGCTTCTCGATAAGAAACTCTGCCCACGCCCCGAGCCGGCCGAATGGATCAGGTTCTATGTCCTGAGATACCCAACGGCTGAAACGTGCGTATGCCTGGGCGAGCTTCGATTCACTGGCTCCTTCTGCGTGGCCAACGGACACAAGGTCGCGCAGCACCTGGTCATCATGGGCATTAGAGAGGCGAACTCTCGGCACATCCTCATCCGTAGCATAGTCAATGCTGGTGAGGAAGGTGGACGTCAAACGATTAAAGAGCGCGATACGACCCAGATCCTTGGCAGCTTTGCGGATTGCCGCGGCGAGTAGGGTAACAGCAAGAATTCGCTGTTGGCCGTCGACTACGCTGTACCTCCGTCCGTCCTTGGTTAGGACAATGAGCCCTAGGAAGTACTCTTTTTGATGGAGAGCGTCTCGGAGATCACCCCAAAGCTGTTCGAGATTCTCGTCGGTCCAGGCGAACTCGCGCTGGTATGGTGGAATCAGAAATGTAGAATTCGAAAACAACTCACCTGCGGAAACCGCTGATGCACTCAGACTAGATTCCATAAATCCTACCCCTATCGCTGATTAGGACACCTTGAAATACGCGGTACCGAGGTGCACCCAAGTCACACGTTGAACCGGAACTCCACCACGTCGCCGTCCTTCATGACGTAGTCCTTGCCCTCCATGCGCACCTTACCGGCGGCCTTGGCATCGGCCATAGAGCCGGCGGCGACCAGATCGTCGAAACTCACGATCTCCGCCTTGATGAAGCCGCGCTGGAAGTCGGTGTGGATCACGCCGGCAGCCTCGGGCGCCGTCGCACCGACCGGAATGGTCCACGCACGCGTCTCCTTCGGACCAGCCGTCAGGTACGTCTGCAGGCCGAGGGTTGAGAAGCCCACACGGGCCAGCTGGTCCAGCCCGGACTCGTCCTGCCCGGCCATCTCCAGCATCTCGGCGGCCTCCTCCTCGGAGAGCTCCACGAGGTCGGACTCAAGTTTGGCATCCAGGAACACGGCGTCGGCGGGGGCCACCAGATCACGCAGCTCCTGCTGCTTGGCCTCGTCCCCCAGCACGCCCTCGTCGGAGTTGAACACGTAGATGAACGGCTTGGCGGTGAGCAGGCTCAGCTCGCGCAGCCGGTCCATGTCCAGCTTGTCCTTGTCCTTGGCGGCGAAGATGGTCTCGCCCCGCTCCAGCACCGCGAGCGCGGCCTTGAGCGCCTCGAGGTCTGCGGGCTCCTTCTTCTTGCCCTTGACCTCCTTCTCGACGCGCGGGATCGCCTTCTCCACGGTCTGCATGTCCGCGATGATCAGCTCGGTGTTGATGGTCTCCATGTCCGAGGCCGGGTCCACCTTGCCGTCCACGTGGACGACGTCGCCGTCGTCGAACGCGCGCACCACCTGGGCGATCGCGTGGGCCTCGCGGATGTTCGCCAGGAACTGATTGCCCAGGCCCTCCCCCTCGGAGGCGCCCTTCACGATGCCGGCGATGTCCACGAAGGACACGGTCGCCGGCAGGATGCGCTCGGAGCCGAAGATCTCGGCCAGCTGGGGCAGCCGCTCGTCCGGCAGGTTCACCACGCCCACGTTCGGCTCGATCGTCGCGAACGGGTAGTTCGCCGCGAGCACGGTCTGGCGCGTCAGCGCGTTGAACAGGGTCGACTTGCCCACGTTGGGCAGTCCCACGAATCCGATAGTCAAAGCCACAGTCCGGCAGTCTACCGGCGGGCCCGTCCGGAGCCGTATGGCTAGGGTGGTCGGGCCGCCCAGACCCCGACGAGAGGACGCACACCTGTGTCTGCCGAACAGAGGACGACAGCCGAGACCGCAGGGCCACCGGGTCCTCCCGACGCCGGAGGAGCCTCCCACTCCCCGGTGAACTGGCCGGTGTTCGCCGGCACCGCGGGCATCGTCGTCGGCTTCGCCCTCTGGGCCATGCTCCTGCCCGCCCAGGCAGACTCCGTCATCTCCGCCACGGTGAGCTGGATCGCCGAGAGCTTCGGCTGGTACTACGTGCTCACGGCGGGCGTCGTCGTCGTCTTCGTCGTGGTCGTGGCGCTCAGCCGCCTGGGCCGCGTGCGGCTCGGCCCGGACCACGCCGTCCCGCAGTTCAGCATGTTCACATGGTCGGCCATGCTCTTCGCCGCGGGCATCGGGGTGGACCTGATGTTCTTCGCCACCTCCGGCCCGGCCACCAATTTGCTCACCCCGCCTGACCTCGAGCCGATGTCCGACGAGGCCGCCCGCATGGCCCCGCTGTGGACCATCTTCCACTACGGCATCCCCGGGTGGGCCATGTACGCCCTGATGGGCATGGCCTTCGGACTGTTCGCCTACCGGTACCACATGCCGCTCAGCATCCGATCGGCCATCGCCCCCATCTTCGGCCGCCGCGTCCACGGCGGCATCGGCCACGCCGCGGAGATCGGCGCCACCGTCGGCACGATCTTCGGCATCGCCGTCTCCCTGGGCATCGGCGTCGTCTTCCTGAACGCCGGACTCGCCCTGATCCTGGACGTGCCCGTGACCACCGGTGTGCAGATCGCCCTCATGGCCCTGGCGGTCGGGATCACGATCATCTCCACCGTCTCCGGCGTGGACAAGGGCATCCGCCGGCTCTCTGAGCTCAACGTGTACCTGGCCGTCGTCATCCTGCTGTGGGTGCTGGTCACCGGCCGCACCACGGACCTGCTCAACGCCCTGGTGCAGAACATCGGCGACTTCTTCGCCTCGTTCCCCTCGATGATGATGCGCACCTTCGCCTACACCGACGGCACGGCGGCCTACCCGGCGGAGCAGTGGATGTCCGACTGGACGCTGTTCTTCTGGGCCTGGTGGATCGCCTGGTCGCCCTTCGTGTCCCTCTTCCTGGCCCGCATCTCCCGGGGGCGCACCCTGCGGGAGTTCGTGCTGGGCGTGCTGCTGATCCCCTTCGCGTTCATCATGCTGTGGGTGTCCATCATGGGCAACGCGGCCATCGGCCTGTTCCGGGGCGGCGACGACGCGCTGCTGCAGGAGGCCGTGAACTCCCCGGAGGCCGGCTTCTTCAGCCTCCTGCAGCAGTTCCCCGGCGCCACGTTCCTGATCGGCCTGGCCGTGTTCACCGGCCTGTTCTTCTACGTGACCAGCGCCGACTCCGGCTCCCTGATCATGGCCAACATGACGTCCAAGGGCTCGGTGGAGGACTCCGACGGCGCCCCCTGGCTGCGCATCACCTGGGCCGTCATCACGGGGCTGCTGACGCTGTCCATGCTGTTCATCGACGGCGTCTACACGCTGCAGAAAGCCACCGTGATCGTCGGACTGCCGCTGTCCGTGCTGGTGTACCTGGTGATGATCAGCCTGTGGCGGGTGCTCCACTCCGAGGCCCTCGCGATGGACTCCCGCACCGCGTCCCTGCCGCACGTGCTCTCCGGCCGGGTCCGGGACGCGAACAGCCGGGCCACGTGGCGGCAGCGCCTGGCCCGCCGCATGAACTTCGCGACCGCCAAGCAGGCCGCGGCCTACGTCGACCGCGAGGTGTCCCCCGCGCTGAGCGAGGTCGCCGCGGAGCTGCGCGAGCACGGGGCGGACGTGGACGTCACCCGCGGCACGCATCCCGAATCGGGCGTGCCCTGGGTGGACCTCACCGTCCGGTTCCCGGGACAGACCGACTTCAAGTACCAGGTGTACCCGGTGGCTTACCCCGTGCCCAGCTTCGCGGGCAGCCTGTCCGCGGCGCAGGACACCTACGTCCAGTTGGAGGTGTTCTCGGCCAAGGGCTCCCGTGGGCGCGACGTCATGGGCTACAGCCGCGAACAGCTGTGCGCCAACATCCTCGACGACTACGAGGCGCACCTGGCCTTCATGACCATGACGGGCGACGACTCCCTCCTGGCCGCACGGATCGACGCCGAAGCACCCGAGGTCTGGACCGACGCCGATCACTCCCCCGCCACGGACGCCCTGCCGACTGTGGCCCTGCAGACCACCAACCCCGAGACCGAAGGAGCACGACCGTGACCCCCACCCCCGACCCCACCGCGACCCAGTACATCGACGGGGCCTGGGTGCCCTCGTCCGACGGAGGCACCCGCACCATCTTCTGCCCCGCCGACGGCACCGAAGTCGGCGTCGTCGCAGAGGGCACCCGCGAGGACACCCTCGCGGCGATTGCCGCCGCCCGCCGCGCGTTCGACAGCGGCGTCTGGTCCTCCACCCCCGCCGCCGAGCGCGGTGACCTGCTCATCCGCCTCGCCGACCACATCGTCGAGCACAAGGACGAGTTCGCTCGCGCCGAGGCCCTGGACACCGGCAAGCGCCTCGTGGAGGCGGAGGCCGACATGGACGACATCGCGGCCTGCTTCCGCTACTTCGGCAAGATCGCCGATCAGCACCCCGGCCGGCTCGTCGACGCCGGCGACCCGACCGTGCTCTCCCGCGTGGTCAACGAGCCGATCGGGGTCTGCGGCATGATCACCCCCTGGAACTTCCCGCTGCTGCAGGCCTCCTGGAAGATCGCCCCCGCCCTCGCGGCCGGCTGCACCTTCGTGCTCAAGCCCGCCGAGCTCACCCCCCACACCGCCATCCTCACCATGCGGGCCCTCGAGCAGCTCGGCCTCCCCGCCGGCGTCGGGAACCTCGTGCTGGGCGCCGGGGCGGAGGTGGGCGCCCCGCTGTCCTCGCATCCCGACGTCGACCTCATCTCCTTCACCGGAGGCCTGGCCACCGGCCGCAAGATCGCCGAGGCCGCCGCGGCGTCCCTGAAGAAGACGGCCCTCGAGCTGGGCGGGAAGAACCCCAACGTGATCTTCCCCGACGCCGACTACGAGGCGGCCCTGGACAACGCCCTGAACGCGGCGTTCACCGACTCCGGGCTGGTCTGCTCCGCCGGCACCCGGCTGATCGTCCATGAGTCGATCGCCGAGCGCTTCGTGGACGACCTCGTCGAGCGCGCCGGGCACATCGTGATGGGCGGCCCCTTCGACGAGAACGCCGAGACCGGCCCGCTGATCTCCGCGGCCCACCGGGACAAGGTGACGGACTACGTCCAGCGAGGCATCGACGCCGGCGCCCGCCTGCGGGTGGGCGGCCACTGGGGCGGCGAGGAGCACAAGGACGGCTACTTCTACGCCCCCACCGTGCTGGACCGCTGCGACCGGGACAACCCGGCCGTCGTCGAGGAGGGCTTCGGCCCGGTGCTCACCGTGGAGACGTTCTCCACCGAGGCCGAGGCCGTCGAGATCGCCAACCACACCGAGTACGGCCTCGCCGGGGCTGTGTGGAGCTCCGACGCCGGCACGTGCCACCGGGTCTCCCGCGCCCTGCGCCACGGCACCGTGTGGATCAACGACTACCACCCCTACCTGCCGCAGGCGGAATGGGGCGGCTTCAAGGCCTCCGGCATCGGCCGCGAGCTCGGCCCCACCGGGCTGGGTGAATACGTGGAGCACAAGCACATCTACCAGAACACCGAGCCCGCGGTGACCGGCTGGTTCGCCGACCGCCGCTGAGCCCCCTCCCCGTGGGCGCGGGGCCAGACCCCGCGCCCACCCGTGACCACCGAAAGGATCCCCGGATCGTGACCACCACCACCCCCGACGCCTCGACCCCGCAGCCCGACACGCCCGTCTACGACTACATCGTGGTCGGCGGCGGCTCCTCTGGCGCCGCCCTCGCGGCCCGCCTGTCCGAGGACCCCCAGATCAGCGTCGCCCTGCTGGAGGCCGGCCCCACCGACGTGGACCTCGACGAGGTCCTCGAGCTGCGCCGGTGGCCCGAGCTGCTCGAGTCCGGCCTGGACTGGGACTACCCCATCGAGCCGCAGGAGAACGGCAACTCCTTCATGCGCCACTCCCGGGCCAAGGTGCTCGGCGGCTGCTCCTCCCACAACTCCTGCATCGCCTTCTGGCCTCCCCGCGAAGACCTGGACCAGTGGGAGGCGATGGGCGCCACCGGCTGGGGCGCCGAGCACACCCTGCCGCTGGTGAAGAAGCTCGAGAACAACCGGGCCGAGGGCGATCACCACGGCCACGACGGCCCCGTCGAGCTGATGGACGTGCCCGCCGACGACCCGACCGGCGTCGCCCTGCTCGAGGCCGCCGCCCAGGCCGGCATCCCGACGACGGCGTTCAACACCGGCGAGACCGTCGTGAAGGGAGCCAACTGGTTCCAGATCAACCGCAAGCAGGACGGCACCCGCGCGTCGTCGTCGGTGTCCTATCTCCACCCGATCCTCGACCGCGAGAACCTGGACATCCTCACGGACCACTGGGTGAGCGAGGTGCTCTTCGACGAGGACCGCCGCGCCTACGGCGTCCGGCACGTCGCGGACCGGCACGGCCGGCAGGCCGAGATCCACGCCCGCGCCGAGGTCATCCTCTCCGCTGGGGCGATCAACACGCCCAAGCTGCTGATGCTCTCCGGGATCGGCCCCGCCGAGCACCTGGCCGAGCACGGCCTCGACGTGCGCGTGGACGCCCCCGGCGTCGGCTCCCACCTGCAGGATCACCCCGAGGCGGTCATCTCCTGGGAGTCCAAGCAGCCCATGTACCGCGACGCCACGCAGTACTGGGAGATCGGGATCTTCTCGCCGACCAAGGAGGGGCTGGACCGCCCCGACCTGATGATGCACTACGGCTCCGTGCCGTTCGACATGCACACCTACCGGCAGGGGTACCCGACGGCGGACGAGACGTTCTGCCTGACCCCCAACGTCACCCACGCCAAGTCCCGTGGCACCGTGCGCCTGCGCTCCAACGACTACCGGGACAAGCCGGCCGTGGACCCGCGCTACTTCACCGACCCGGAGGGCCATGACATGGCCGTCGCGGTGGCCGGGATCCGACTGGCCCGGGAGATCGTCTCCCAGCCGGCGATGGCGGAGTGGGCGGGGCGCGAACTGGCCCCGGGCGAGCAGGCGCAGACGGACGAGGAGATCGCCGACTACGTGCGCCGCACCCACAACACCGTGTACCACCCGGTGGGCTCGGTGCGCATGGGCGCCGACGACGACGCCATGAGCCCCCTGGACGCCCGCCTGCGCGTCAAGGGCGTGACGGGGCTGCGCGTGGCCGACGCCTCCGTGATGCCCGAGCACGTGACCGTGAACCCCAACATCACGTGCTTCATGATCGGTGAGAAGGCGGCGCAGCTGATCCTGGCCGATCGCGCCTGACCACCACGCGGATGCGGCGGGCCCCCGGTGGGGGCCCGCCGCATCTGCGTTCGGGGGCGGACCGCGCGCCGGTCACGCCGGCCGCGCGGCTCCGTCAGAGGGCGATCACTCGCCGGAGGCCTCGGCGGCGGAGCCCTCCACGGTCTGCGTGGCCGCGGGGGCGGCACCGCCGTGGGTGACGGAGATCTTGCGGGGCTTGGCCTGCTCCGCCACCGGGATGGTGAGGGTCAGGACGCCGTCGCTGTAGTCGGCCTGGATGCGGTCGAGGGCCAGGCCCTCGCCCAGGGTGAGCTGGCGGGCGAAGGTGCCGGCGGAGCGCTCACGGGTGAGCCAGCGGCGGTCCTCGCGGGCCGGGTCCTCCTTGCGCTCGGCGCGGACGGTGAGCGTACGCTCCTCCACGTCCACGTCGATGGAGGCCGGGTCGACGCCGGGCAGCTCGACCTCGGCGACGAAGGCGTCGCCCTCGCGGTACAGGTTCATGGGCATGGACGCGGTGCCGGTCGCGCGGGTCGTCAGACCGTTCACCAGGCGCTCCATCTCACGGAAGGGACGCTCCATCTCGCGGAACGGATCGATGGGACGGGCCATGTCGGTTCACTCTCCTCGGGAGTCGGGTGGGCGCCGCTGACACCGCGGCGTCTGATCACCACAACAGCACGCCCGGCGAACCTATTCCAGAAATCTGCGTGAACTCCGCTCAACTTTCTGGAGGACGGCCCGCCCGCCGCGGCGCGGCCCCACCCATGACATTCGTCATGGCGCATTCCTGACGTCTGCCGCTCCCGCGGGGCGCGCCCCGTGGCGAGGCTGGAGCCATGAGCAACGCACCCGCACTCGCAACCCGGGGACTCACCCGCCGCTTCGGACCGGTCCGGGCCGTCGACGGCGTGGACCTCACCGTCCCCACCGGCGAAGTCCTCGCCCTCCTCGGGCCCAACGGCGCCGGCAAGACCACGCTGCTGGACATGGCCCTGGGCTTCAGCCCGCCCTCGGACGGCACGGTCCGCGTCCTCGGCTCCGACCCCGTCGCCGCCGTCCGCCAGGGCCGGGTGGGCGCGGTGCTGCAGACGGGCGGCCTGCTGGAGGATCTGAGCGTCCGCGAGACCGTGGCCATGGTGGCCGGCTGCCACCGCCGCCACATCGGCGTGCCCGCCGCCCTCGAGCGCGCCGGCCTCACCGGGCTGGCCGGCCGCCGGGTGAAGAAGTGCTCCGGAGGCGAGCGCCAGCGGCTGCGCTTCGCCCTGGCCCTGCTCACCGACCCCGAGCTGCTGATCCTGGATGAGCCCACCGCGGGCATGGACGTCCGCGCCCGCCACGACTTCTGGGACACCATGCACGCCGAGGCGGACCGGGGCCGCACCATCGTGTTCGCCACCCACTTCCTCCCTGAGGCCGAGGACTTCGCGGACCGGATCGTCCTGATGCGCGAGGGCCGGATCCACGCGGACAGCACGCCCGCCGAGCTCGCCACCGGTGGGTCCGTCACCCTCACGGGCCGCTGGGCCGGCGGCGGAGACGATCCGGACGCGCCCGCCCGCCTCGCCGCCGCCCTGGGCCTGCCGCAGGACGCCGTCCAGCTCGAACCACAGCACCCCTCCCCCGGCCGCCTGCGCGTGCGCGTCCCCGCCGGGGGCTCGGTCACCGGCGACGACGTCGCCCGCCACCTGCTGAACGAGCGCCTCGTCGAGGACCTCGCGATCACCCACGCCTCCCTCGACGACGTGTTCCTCTCCCTGACCGACGCCGGCCAGCCGGCACTCTCCGAGCCGCAGGAGTCCCTCGCATGAGCACGACCACCACCGCCCCCGGCCGCCTGGTCGGCTACGCACGCCGCGAGTTCGTCCGCAACGTGCGGATGATCGAGAGCTCGTTCTTCATCGTCGTCCTCCCCGTGGCGCTCTACCTCATGTTCGGCGCGCTCTCCGACTGGGGTGACCTCCCCGTCGGCCACGGGAACGTGTCTGCGTACACCATGACCGGCATGGCCGTGTACGGGGCGGTCATGGCCACCACCTCGATCGCCGGCTCGGCCGCCGTCGAGCGCCAGTCCGGCTGGGGCCGCCAGCTCTCCCTGACCGCGCTCACCCCGGGCGCCTACCTCGCCGGCAAGTGCCTCGTGGCCCTGGCCATGGCCGCCCTGCCCGTGCTCGCCGTGCTCGCCGCGGGCGCGCTCACGGGCGCGGAGCTCGACGGCCCGCTGCGCTGGCTCACGACGGGCGCCCTCGCCCTGGTGTCCTCGCTGCCGTTCGCGCTGTTCGGCCTGGCGGCCGCCCTGCTCTTCCGTTCGGAGGGCGCCGTGTCCGCGGCGTCGGGCATCCTGGTGGTGTTCGGCTTCCTCGGGAACCTCTTCGTCCCGCTCTCGGGGATCATGTTGGACATCGGGCGCTTCACTCCGGTGTACGGGGCCGGCGCCCTCGCCCGGTGGCCGCAGATGGAGGGAGAGAGGGCACCGATGGGAACGGAACCCGCCGCCGCCGCGGACCCGCTGTGGCTGCCGCTCGTGAACCTGCTGGCCTGGACGGCCGTGTTCGCGGTGGTCTGCCTGCTCGCCTCCCGCTCCCGGACGGCCCGCGCATGAGCCCCGACGGAGGATCCCCGGCTCCGGCCCGCCCGGCGGTCGGCACGGCGGAGCACGACCCCGCCGTCCTGCCGCTGCACCTGTGGCCGTCCACGCTGGGGTTCGCCGGGGTGTGGCTCATCAGCTTCGGCTTCGTCCTCGTCGAACTCCTCCGCCGGGCGTTCACGCCCGGGGACGGGCGGGGCGAGGCGATCCTGGGGGTGGCGGCCATCGCGGTCTTCGTCCTCGTCTACCTGGCCGCGTTCGTGGTGCCTCGCCCGGTGCGCGCGTGGCCTGCCTGGGCCAACACGATCCTCACCTGGCTCGTGCTCGCCGCGTGCGTGGCCGTGCTGACCCGGATCCTGGGCGTCCACGCCCTGCTCTACTCCCCCTTCCTCGTGGCCGCATGGCTCTTCCCCCACCGGCTCCGCGTGGGCCTGATCGGCGCCGGTGTCACGGTGGCCGCGGTGCTGGCGGCCGGGCTGCTGTTCTTCCCCGGCGATCCGGCGCTGCCCGTCGTGCTGGGCAACCTCGCCGTCGTCCTGGTGGTGCTGGTGGGCATGCGCCTGGCCATCGGCCGGGACGACCGGGTCATGGAGATGACGCATGAACTCGACCTCGCCGGCCAGCGGGAACGGCTCGGCCGGGATCTGCACGACATCCTGGGCCACTCCCTGACCACCATCAACGTCAAGACCCAGCTCGTGCACCGACTGATCGACGCGGACCCCGCCCGGGCCAAGCAGGAGGCCGCCGAGGTGATCGCCCTCTCCCGCACGGCCCTCGCCGAGGCGCGGGCCGCCGTCGCCGAGCTCGCCGCCCCGGAGCTGGGCGGGCAGCTCTCCCTCTCCGTGGGGGCGCTGCGGGACGCCGGGACGGCCGTCGAGGCCCCGCCGCCCGGCGCCGTCACCGAGGTGCCGGAGCGTCGCCGCGCCCTGGCCGCCTGGATCGTGCGCGAGGCCGTGACCAACGTGCTCCGCCACGCCGGGGCCCGCCGGGTGCGCATCAGCCTGGACGCCCACCACGTGGCGGTGCTCGACGACGGCGCCGGGTTGCCGGCCTCCGTCGCGGCGGGTGTGGGCCCCCGCACCCTCGCCGAGCGGGCGGCCGCGGAGGGCGCACGCCTCGAGGTGGGGCCGGGGCTGGGCGGAGCCGGCACCGGCGTGGCCGTGCACTGGGGCGGGAGCGCGACGGAGGCCGCACGCGGGGTGCTGCCCGCCGCCGAGGGCAGGATGGACGCATGAGAGAGGCAGCCGACTCGACCTCATCCCCGGCGACGCCGCCCTCGACCGGTCGCGGGCCCGGGGCTCCGCTGCGCCTGCTGCTGGCCGACGACCAGGCGCTCGTGCGCGGCGCCCTGGCCGCCCTCCTGGACACCGAGCCGGACCTGACCGTCGTCGCCCAGGCCGCCTCCGGGGACGAGGTGGCGGATGCCGTCGAGGCCCATGACGTGGACGTCGCCCTGCTGGACATCGAGATGCCCGGCGTGGACGGGCTCGAGGCCCTGCGCCGGATCCGGGACCGCGGCCTGGACTGCGCCGTGCTGATGGTGACGACCTTCGGCCGCCCCGGCTACCTGGAGCGGGCCCTGGCCGCCGGGGCCCGGGGATTCGTGGTCAAGGACACCCCGGCCGAGCAGCTCGCCGACGCCGTGCGCGCGGTGGCCCGCGGTGAGCGCGTGGTGGATCCCTCGCTCGCGGTGGACACCCTCGCGGCGGGGCCGAGCCCGCTGACCCCGCGGGAGGTCGACGTGCTGCGCGAAGCGCTCACGGGGGCCTCCGTCCGGGCGATCGCCGCGCGCCTGCACCTCTCGGCGGGCACGGTGCGCAACCATCTGAGCGCGGCGATCGGCAAGACGGCCACCAGCACGCGCGGCGAGGCCGCGACGGTCGCGCGCGACCGCGGGTGGTTGTAGGGGCGGCTCAGCGGAGGAGCTCAGGTGAGATGCGCGAGCGCCGCACGGAACGCGGCCTCCGCCGTCTCGCCGTACGGCACGAACAACACCTCGTCCACGGTGCCGCCCACCTCGTCCGCCATCGCGTGGCAGGTCTCGACGGCGATCCGCGCGGCGTCCTCCATGGGCCAGCCGTAGATCCCCGCGGAGATCGCTGGGAACGCGACCGTCCGGGCGCCAAGCCCGGCCGCCACCTTCAGGGACTCGCGGTAGCACGAGGCCAGCGTGTCGGACTTGTCGATCGTCTTGGCCCACACCGGGCCCACCGTGTGGATGACCCAGCGCGCCGGCAGGCGCCCCGCCGTCGTCGCCACGGCCTGCCCGGCGGGCAGCCCCTCCGGCAGGTCGGTCTCGCGCAGGCGGCGGCATTCGGCCAGGATCTCGGGGCCGCCGCGCCGGTGGATGGCGCCGTCCACGCCTCCGCCGCCGAGCAGGGTGGAGTTGGCGGCGTTGACGACGGCGTCCGCGTGCGTGGCCGTGATGTCCCCGGGGGCGATGGTGAGCTGCATGGGTTCACGCTAGGCGCGGGTGGGCGCCGTCGGACAGGGCCGGTAGCCTCGGCCCCATGAGCACCCCGACGCCCACCGGACCGACCCCCACGCCTCCCGGCGGCGAGCTGCTGCCGCTGATCAGCCTCGCGGTGGAGCACGTGTTCGACACGCTCGGCCGGCAGTCCGTGTTCGCCCCCACGATCCTCGCCGTCACCGCCGACGGCCAGCGCGGCATGTGGGAGCACCCGGACCTCGAGCCCGAGCAGGCGGCCGCCACGGTCGCGAAGATCAGCCCGCGCCCCACGCGGGCGGTGGCCGTGTTCGACGGCGAGATCGAGACGGCGGACGGACCCCGCCCGGCCGTCGCGGTGGAGGCCTTCGACGCCGCCGCCCTGGCCTCGACCCGCATGGTCTTCCCCTATCTGCCCGGCGTCGCCGCGGCGGGCATCGCCGCCCGCGTCGACGGCGACCCGCAGGTCGTGGCCAACGGCCCCAACCCGCTCTTCGGCTGAGCCGCCCACCACGACGACGGCGCGCCGCCGCCTAACGTGTCCCTGCGGCCTGCGAGGGTGGGGGCATGGAGATCCTCAGCCTGCTGCTCGCCCTCATCCTCGGACTCGTGTTGGGCGCCCTGGTGGGCGCGTGGCTCATGTGGCGCCGGGCGGCCGGCGGCGGTGAGGAGGCCCGCCGGGCCCAGGCCGAGCTGGCCGCGCTGCGCACCGAGCACCAGGGGGTGCGAGAGGAGCTCGCGGCCGCCCGGGCGGAGCAGCGGGCGCTCACGGCCGCTCGCGCCGAGGACGCCGAACGCCAGCGCGCGGAGTCCCAGGTGATGTCCACGCTCGCGCCGCTGGGCCAGCGGCTGGCGGCGCTCCAGGAGCAGGTGAGCGTGCTGGAACGGGATCGGGCGTCCCAGTTCGGCCGGCTCGGGGAGCAGCTCCGCGCCGCCGCGGCCACCGACCGTGACCTGCTGAACCAGACCACGTCGCTCATGGCCACGCTCAAGTCCACCTCCGCGCGGGGCCACTGGGGCGAGGCGCAGCTGCGGCGGGTCGTCGAGGCGGCGGGCATGCTCCACCACGTCGACTTCACCGAGCAGGCCACGCTGTCCGGCAAGGACGGCGAGCGCCTCCGCCCGGACCTCGTGGTGTCCCTGCCCGGCGGCAAGGCCATGGCCGTGGACGCCAAGGCCCCCATCGGGGACGCGCTGGCCGCCGAGGCCCTCGCGGACGAGCCCGGCGAGGAGGCGTACGAGCGGCGCCAGGCGCTGGCCGCCCAGCACGCCGCGGCCGTGCGCCGCCACGTGGATCAGCTCTCCGCGAAGTCCTACTGGGCCGGCCTCGAGCACTCCCCCGAGCTGGTCCTGTGCTTCCTGCCCGCCGAGTCGCTCCTGGCCGCGGCGCTGGACGCGGACCCCGGGCTGCTGGACCACGCGTTCTCCCGAAACGTCGCCCTCGTCGCCCCCGTCTCCCTCCTGACCGCCCTGAAGTCCGTGGCCTACGCGTGGCGGCAGGACACCCTGGCCGAGAACGCCCACACCGTGGTGGCCAGCGCGAAGGACCTCTACGAGCGTCTCGGCACGCTCGGCACCCACCTGGACCGCATGGGCGGCTCCCTCAAGACCGCCGTGGACCGCTACAACCAGCTCGTCGGCAACGTCGAGTCGCGCGTGCTCCCCGCCGCCCGGCGCCTCCGCGACGCCGACCCGGGCCTGGCCCCCACGCCGGACATCCGCACGCTCGAGTCCGCGCCCCGACCCCTGGCCGCCCCGGAACTGGTCGCGGGTGTGGAGGAGGACGAGCTGCGCCGTCGTCGGCAGGAGTCGGCGCGGGAGGCGTGAGCGGGGCCGGGTCGGTGGGCCGGGCGGATGGGCCGTCGCGGCCCGGAGGTCGTCTTTCCGTGTCCCAGGCCACTTGCTACCGTGAAACTCCCAGAGAATTGCCAGGCCGCGCCAAGGGCCTGACCTGAGGAGGAGGCCCCGTGGAGTCCCGATCGATCCCCCCGCCGAGCAACGTCAACGAGCACGTCTCCCGCTTCGACCCCCGGGCGGCCGCCCAGGAGTTCGAACACGAGCTCTCCCCGGGCATGCGTGACGAGCCGCTGACCGGCGGCGAGAACGTCAAGCGCATCATCGGCCTCGTGGCCGGCCCCCTGCTGGCCGTCGCCCTGTTCCTGCTGATGCCGGGCGACCTCGGCGTCTGGCCCCGCCTCGTCGCCGCCACCGCCGTGCTCATGGCCGTGTGGTGGATGACCGAGGCCCTGCCCATCCCCGCCACCGCCCTGCTGCCGCTCGTCGTCTTCCCGCTCGGCGTGCCCGCCGAGGAGTCCGACGGCGGCATCACCTTCGACGCCGTCGGCGCGAGCTACGGCAACAACGTCATCTTCCTGTTCATGGGCGGCTTCATGCTCGCCCTGGCCATGCAGCGCTGGAACCTGCACCGGCGCATCGCGCTCGGCGTCCTGAAGTTCATGGGCGCCAGGACCGTGAACCTCGTCCTGGGCTTCATGATCGCCACCGGGTTCATCTCCATGTGGGTGTCCAACACCGCCACCGCCGTGATGATGCTCCCCATCGGCGTGTCCATCCTCGTGCTCGTCCAGCGCTACGGCACGGACGGCGCCCTGACCGCGGACGAGGCAGCGGACCGGGCCGACCGCCCCGCCGCGCCCGCATCCGCGCCCGGCGAGGCCCCCACGCAGGCCGAGATCCGCTCCCTCACGAAGACGAACTTCGGCACCGCGCTCATGCTCGGCATCGCCTACGCCGCGTCCATCGGCTCGCTCGGCACCATCATCGGCACCCCGCCCAACACCCTGCTCGCGGGCCACATGGCCGCCGAGCACGGCGTGGAGATCGGCTTCGGCCAGTGGATGCTGGTCGGCGTGCCGATCGCCGTCGTGCTGCTCTTCGCGTGCTGGTTCCTGCTCACCCGCGTGCTGTTCCGCCCCGAGATCGACGAGGTCCCCGGCGGCCGCGACCTGATCGCCACCGAGCTGGCCCGCCTCGGCCGCATGAGCGCCCCCGAGGCCAAGGTCCTCGCCGTCTTCGTCCTCGCCGCACTGGCCTGGATCACCGTGCCGCTGATCTCCGAGTACGTCCTGGACCTGACGTCCCCGCTGCTCTCGGACGCGGCCATCGCCATGGTCGTCGGGCTCGTCCTGTTCCTCCTGCCGGCCGGCGGCGGGGCCGGGCGCGGCGTGCGCCTGCTCGACTGGGAGGCCGCGAAGGAGCTGCCGTGGGGCGTGCTCCTGCTGTTCGGCGGCGGCCTGGCCCTGTCCGGTCAGTTCTCGAAGTCGGGCCTGTCCACGTGGCTCGGTGAGCAGGTCAAGGGCCTCGGCGACATCCCCGTGTGGGTGCTCGTGGTGATCGCCGCCGTCGGCATCCTGCTGCTGACCGAGATGACCTCGAACACGGCCACCGCGGCCACGTTCCTGCCCGTCGCCTCCGGCGTGGCCCTGGGCACCGGCGTCGCCCCGCTCATGCTGGCCGCGCCCGTCGCCCTCGCCGCAACCTGCGCGTTCATGCTGCCCGTGGCCACCCCGCCGAACGCCATCGCGTACGGCTCCGGCTACGTGACCATCGGCCAGATGGTGAAGGGCGGGGTGTGGCTGAACATCATCGCCGCCGTGCTGATCTCCATCGCGTCGATGACCCTGCTCGTCTGGGTCTTCGGACTCTGAGTCCCTGACCACCCGCCGGCCCGGAACGCCGAGGCCCGGGCACACTGAGGCCCGCAGACTCGCCGCTACGCCGGCGTCGTGACGGCGAGTCTGCGGGCCTCAGCGAGGAGACGGGGCGCGGTCAGGCCTCGGCGTCGCGGCGGCGTCCGCCGAGCGAGCGGGACTCGTCACCCACCCGCTTGAGCTCGGCGCGCAGCTCCTTGGGCAGGGAGAAGATGATGTCCTCCTCGGCGGTCACCACCTCGTCCACCTGCCCGTAGCCGTACTCGGCCAGCAGCGCGAGCACCTCCTGGACCAGCACCTCGGGCACGGACGCGCCCGAGGACAGGCCCACGGTGGCCACGCCCTCGAACCAGGACTCGTCCACCTGGTTGGCGAAGTCCACGCGCTCGGCGCGGGAGGCCCCGTACTCCGCGGCGACCTCCTTGAGGCGCACCGAGTTCGAGGAGTTCGCCGAGCCCACGATGATCACCAGGTCGCACTCCGGCGAGATCGACTTGATGGCCGCCTGCCGGTTGGAGGTGGCGTAGCAGATGTCGTCCGAGGGCGGGTCCTGCAGGTTCGGGAACCGCTCGCGCAGCACGGAGACGATCTCGAGGGTCTCGTCCACGGAGAGCGTGGTCTGGGAGAGCCAGATCAGGTTGTCCGGGTCCTCCACCTGGACGGTGCGGGCCTCGGCAACGTCGTTGATCACCGTGGTGTGCTCGGGCGCCTCGCCGAATGTGCCCTCGACCTCCTCGTGACCGTCGTGGCCGATCAACAGGATCCGCTTGTCCTGCTTCGCGAAGCGCACGGCCTCGCGGTGCACCTTGGTCACGAGCGGGCACGTGGCGTCGATGGTGCGCAGGTTGCGCTGGGCGGCCTCCTCGACGACGGCCGGGGACACGCCGTGCGCGGAGAACACGGTCAGGGCGCCCTCGGGCACCTCGTCCAGCTCGTCGACGAACACCACGCCGCGCTCGGTCAGGGTGTCCACGACGTGCCGGTTGTGGACGATCTCCTTGCGCACGTACACGGGGGCGCCGTGGTGCTCGAGGGCCTTCTCGACGGCGACCACGGCGCGGTCCACACCGGCGCAGTAGCCACGGGGGGCGGCCAGCAGCACGCGCTTCTCACCGGACACGGGCGCGGCCGCCTCCACCTCCTCACGGGAACGACGAACGCGCGGGACCTGCGGCATCCCGAGGCCGACGGCGGACGGACGGGCGGAGACGGAGGGAGCGGACATGCCCTCCATGCTATCGGCCGGGACGCAGACCGGCCCCGGGCTTCGCCGCGGGCTCAGCGCGACGTGACGTCGGCCGCGGTGTGAGAGCGGCCCACCGTGGAGGAACCGCCCGCCCGGGCGGCACGGACCCGGCCACGCCGAGCGACCCACAGCTCCGCCAGGGCCAGCAGCAGGCCCGCGGCCAGCACGATCCAGCCCAGGGTGGTCAGGGTCTGGGGGTAGGGGGCGACGGCGGCCGCGAACGCCGGGCCCGCGGCGTCCTCCATCTGCTGGACGAACGCGGCCACCCCCGGGGAGGCCCCCTCGGGCGCCGTGAGGTGGACCGCGTCCGGACCCAGACGGGCGCCGCCGATCAGCCCGCCGGTCAGGGCGACCGCACCCGCCACGGCCACGGCGAGGCCCCGCCGCCGTCGGGGGGCGAGCAGCAGGGCGCCCACGAGCGCCAGCACGGAGGCCGCGGCGGCCCAGCGCCAGTGCGTGGAGGCGTCCACCCAGCGGTGCACGGTGGCCCGGTCCGTGCCGGCCAGGGCGTCGATGCGCGCGTCCATGCGCAGCGCGGTGCTGTCCCGCAGGTTCGCGGCGCGGTCGTACAGGGGCGCCAGCAGGGTATCCGCGGCCCAGTCGCCGACGTCCGCGCCCACGATCCTCTCCAGCAGCGCCTGCGCGGGCAGGTCGAACCGGTCCTCGCGCAGGTCACGTTCGATGTCGCCCAGGGCGGCGGTGATCCCGGACTGCGCGACGGGACCGAACGGGATGGTCACGTCCGCGCCCGAGCCGGGCTCGTCCGCGCCCTCCGGGTCCTCGAGCTGGGCGAGCCAGGCGCGCCGGGCCTCGTCGGCGGTGTCGGACCAGCCCTGCACCACCTGCGGGTCGTCCGCCACGCGCTGGGCCAGCGGGCGCAGCAGGTCCTCGGCCGTCTGGGCCAGCGGGCCCGGCACCTGCTCGGGGATGGCGTCGTGCACGACGTCGTCGATCACCCCCGGCACGGCGGCGCGGACCTCGGGGTCCACCGCGACCTGCTCCGTCACCCCGCGCAGCAGCTCCGGGCGGTGCGTCGCCTCGTCGACGAGGGCGCCGGCCGTCGCGAGCACCGCCAGCAGGCCCGCCAGGGCCGCGACGAGGAAGCTGAGGGTGGTGCGCATGAGGTCCTTTCCGTTCCGTTCCGACCCCGTCGAGCGTACTGATCCTGGCCGGAGGTTCCCCGGTCTGAGCGCCCCGACCGGGCCGGCGGCGGGTCCGGGGACGCCGGGGCGCCGTCTTGCGCGTCCGGCGAGGGCGGTACGGTGGGCCCGTGCCCGGGCGGACCGGGCGCGGACAGGAGGGACCCGGATGGACCAGCCCGTGACCGAGGGCGCCTCGGCGGCGCCGGACGTGCCCGTCTCGGCACCCGCCCGCGCGGGCGAGACCTCCGCCGAGCGGCCGTGGCCCCTGCGCCGGCTCTCCGAGAACCTTAAGGCCCACATCGAGCGTGCCCCCGCCACGTGGATCGAGGGCCAGCTCATCGAGTTCAAGAACAACCGCGGCAACGTCTACATGACCATGCGGGACCTCGAGGAGGAGGTCTCCCTGCCGCTCACCGCGTGGCGGAACGTCGCCATGACCCTGGACGGGACCGTCCAGCAGGGCTCCCGCGTGGTGGCGCGCGTGAAGCCGAACTTCTGGCTCAAGGCCGGGCGCCTGTCCATGAACGTGCAGGAGATGCGCCCGGTCGGCCTCGGCGATCTGCTGGCCCGCGTGGAGCTGCTGCGCCGGGCCCTCGCCGAGGAGGGGCTGACCTCCCCCGCACGCAAACGGCCGCTGCCCCTGCTCCCCCACCGAATCGGGCTCATCACCGGCCGCGACTCGGACGCGAAGAAGGACGTGCTGCGCAACACCCTGCTGCGCTGGCCCGCCGCCGAGTTCGAGATCCGTGAGGTCGCCGTGCAGGGCGCCGAGGCCCCGCGGCAGGTGGCCGCCGCGCTCGCCGATCTCGACGCCGACCCGGCCGTGGACGTCATCGTCATCGCCCGCGGCGGCGGCGCGCTCGAGGAGGTCGTGCTCCCCTTCTCGGACGAGTCGCTGGTGCGCGCCGTGGCGGCGGCGCGCACGCCCGTCGTCTCGGCGATCGGCCACGAGGCGGACCGCCCGGTCCTCGACGACGTCGCCGACCTGCGCGCCTCCACGCCCACGGACGCGGCCAAGCGGATCGTCCCGGACGCGGCCCAGGAGGCCGCGGGACTCGCCGACGCGCGCCTGCGGCTGGCCGCGGCCGTCGAGCGCCGCGTGCGCGCCGAGGCCGAGGGGCTCGCGGCCCTGCGCTCCCGGCCCGTGCTGGCGCGCCCGCACGTGATGGTGGACACCCGGCAGGAGGAGACGGACCGGTGGCGCGAGCGCGGCCGGTCCGCCCTGGGCCACCGGCTCGTCCGCGAGGAGGACGCCCTCACGCAGCTGCGCGCCCGCGTGCGCGCCCTGTCCCCGCAGCGCACCCTGGACCGCGGCTACGCCGTGGTCCAGCACGCCGGACAGGTCGTGCGCGACGCGGACCAGGTCGCCCCGGACGACCGGCTCGACATCCTCGTGGCGGCCGGACGGATCTCCGCGGACGTCGTCGCGACGCATCGGACCACCCCGACCCCATCCCACGAGAGGACACGACAGGCATGAGTGAACAGGGCATGGAGCAGACGCAGGACGCGGGCCGCCCCAGCGGCGTGGAGGGCTTCACCTCCGCGGACGTCTCGGACGTGGCCCGGATGAGCTACGAGCAGGCGCGCGCCGAGCTGGTGGAGACCGTGGGGAGGCTGGAGGCCGGTGGCGCCGGCCTCGAGGAGTCCCTGGCCCTGTGGGAGCGCGGGGAGGCGCTGGCCGACCGCTGCCAGACCTGGCTCGACGGCGCCCGCGCCCGCCTCGACCAGGTGCGCGGCGAGGCTGCCCCCGACGCAGACTGACCCCGCCCCCCGCTTTCGTTCGGGAAACGGCGGCCTCCGGGGCGCTTTCGTTCGGGAAACGGCGGGGGCGGGGGCCGTCGGCCCCCGCCCCCACGCGGCTCGCTCCCGACGTCGGTCAGGCGGTCTGGTCCTCGTGCTTGCCCTCGCCCAGCTCCTCCACGAGCTTGGCGTTGAAGGCGTCGAGGTCGTCCGGGGTGCGCGAGGTGGTCAGCCCGTTGTCCACGACGACCTCCTCGTCCACCCACTGGGCGCCCGCGTTCTTCAGGTCAGACTCCAGGGACGCGTAGCTGGTCAGACGGCGACCGTCCACGACGCCGGCCTCAATCAGGGTCCACGGGGCGTGGCAGATGGCCGCCACCGGCTTGTGCTGGTCGAAGAAGGCACGCACGAACGCCTGGGCGTCCGTGTCGATGCGCAGGGCGTCCGCGTTCAGGGTGCCGCCCGGCATCACGAGGCCGTGGAAGTCCTCGGCCTTGGCGTCCTTCACCGTGGTGTTCACCTCGAAGGACTCGCCGTGCTCCCAGTCGGACTTCATCGCGGTGATGGTGCCGGACTTCGGGGAGACGAGCACGGGGGTCGCACCCGCGGCGATCACGGCCTCCCACGGGGAGGTCAGCTCGACCTGCTCGACACCGTCGGTCGCGAGGAACGCGACGGTCTTGCCGGTCAGCGGGGCGTTCTGGACAGCGTTCTCAGTCATGAGTCCACCTTTCGGATCGGGTCCGGCACGCCTCTGCGGCGCCCGGTGTTCCCCCATCCACTCACTGCGGCCCCGGGCCTGGCAAGGTCCGACCACCACTGCCCCGCCCACCGCGACGACGGCGGCGCTCAGCCCGCCAGCAGGCGACGGCGGGCCGCCGCGACGTCGAAGTCCGCCTCCGGCCAGTCCAGCCCCATCCCCTGCAGGGTCTCGATGATCAGCTGCTGCACCGCCAGCCGCGCGAACCACTTGCGGTCCGCCGGCACGATGAACCACGGCGCGTCCTCGGTGTCCGTCCGCTCGATCGCGATCCGGTACGCGTCCGTGTACTGGTCCCAGTACGCGCGGTCGTCGAGGTCTCCCTCGCTGAACTTCCAGTGCTTCGTGGGGTCGTCCAGGCGGGCCAGCAGGCGCTCGGCCTGCTCCTCCGGCGAGATCCGCAGCATCACCTTGACGATCCGCGTCCCCGCGGCGCGCACGGCCGCCTCGAACTCGCGGATCGCCCCGTAGCGCTCCTCCACCTCGGCCAGCGGGGAGAGCCCGCGCACGCGGTGCACGAGCACGTCCTCGTAGTGCGAGCGGTCGAACACGGAGACCAGGCCGGGCCGCGGCAGATGCGGTCGGATGCGCCACAGGAAGTCGTGGGCGCGCTCCTCCGGGGTCGGCGCCTTGAACGCGTGCAGGTGGACGCCCTGCGGGTCCATCGCCCCGATCACGTGGCGCATGATCCCGCCCTTGCCGGCGGTGTCCATGCCCTGCAGGATCACCAGCAGGGACGGCACCTCCCCCACGGGCGCGTCGCGCACCGACTGGGCGAACAGCAGCTCCTGCAGGTCGGCGAGCGCCCGGCCGCGCGCGGCCAGGTCCTTCTTGCCCTTCGCCTTGTCCCCGCCGTAGCCGGGCGTCGCGGCGGCGTCGACGTCGGCCGGGCCCCGGACCTCGTCCCCGCGGCGGGCGGCGAACAGCTTCCGCGCGGGGGCGTCGAAGACGCCGTCGTCCTCGGTGGCGCGGGCGGGCCGGCCCGCCTCGGCGGCCGGGGTGTCAGCCATGGCGCTCCCTCCAGTCCTCGAGGAAGTCCTCGAGGCGGTCCAGGGCCACGCTCAGGTCCTTCACACTGGGCAGCGTGACGAGCCGGAAATGGTCGCTGTGCGGGTAGTTGAACGCCCCGCCGTGCGAGACGAGGATCTTCTTCGCCCGCAGCAGCTCGATGACGAACGCCTCGTCGTCGTCGATCGCGTAGACCTCCGGGTCCAGCCGCGGGAACAGGTAGAGGGCGCCGTGGGCCGGCTGCACGGACACGCCGGGGATGGCGTTCAGGCGGTCCTGGGCGAGGTTGCGCTGCTCGAGCAGCCGACCGCCGGGCAGGACGAGGTCGTTGATGGACTGGTAGCCGCCCAGTGCCACCTGGATGGCGTGCTGCGCGGGCACGTTGGCGCACATCCGCATGTTGGACAGCAGGGTCAGGCCCTCGAGGAAGTCGGCGGCCCGGTGCTTCGGCCCGGACACGGCCACCCAGCCGGAGCGGTAGCCCGCCACCCGGTACGCCTTGGATAGGCCGGAGAACGTCAGGGTGAGCACGTCGTCGGACAGGCCGGCGGCGTTGATGTGGCGGGCGCCGTCGTAGGTGATCTTCTCGTAGATCTCGTCCGCCATGAGGACGAGGTTGTGGCGGCGGGCCACGTCCACGATGCCCTGCAGCACGGCGCGGGAGTAGACCGCGCCGGTGGGGTTGTTCGGGTTGATCAGGACGATGCCCTTGGTGCGCTCCGTGATGAGGGACTCGATGTGCTCGAGGTCGGGCTCCCAGCCCTCCTCCTCGACGCAGCGGTAGTGCACCGCCCGGCCCCCGGCCAGGGTGGTGGCGCCGGTCCACAGCGGGTAGTCGGGCGAGGGGACGAGGATCTCGTCGCCGTCGTCGACCAGGGCCTGCAGGACCATCGTGATCATCTCGGACACGCCGTTGCCGATGAACACGTCGTCCACGCCGATGTCCCGGATGCCCCGGGACTCGTAGTACTGCGAGACGGCGGTGCGCGCCGAGTAGATGCCCTTGGAGTCCGAGTAGCCCTGCGCGTGCGGCAGGTGCTGGTGCATCGCCGCCAGGACGGCGTCCGGCGCCTCGAAGCCGAACGGGGCCGGGTTGCCGATGTTCAGCCTCATGATCCGGTGGCCCGCGGCCTCCATCCGCTGCGCCTCCTCCAGGATGGGGCCGCGCACGTCGTAGCGGACGTTCAGCAGCTTGGCGGACTGGCGGATCTGGCGGGGATGCGGGGTCGGCATGCCCCCATCATGGCACCCCCCGGGCGGTGTGCATCACAGTCGCGCTCGTGCGACGCGGGCCGGCGCCCCTCCCTCGCGCGGGCTCAGAACCAGGAGCCGCGGGGCACGAACCAGTCCTCGGGCGCGTCCTCCAGGCCATGGTCCACCAGCCAGTACTGCGCGGCCTCGGCGGGCGGGAGCGGGTCGTCGCCCGTGGTGAGCCGTTCGAGCTCCCGCAGGCCGTCGCCGTCGAGGGCGGACATCACCTCGGCGATGCGCCGTTCGGCGTCGTCGTCCAGCATCGCGGCGGAGCCGACGGCGGTCAGTCGCCCCTCGGGGAGCACGCGGCCGTCGTCCTCGAGCGGGACGAGCGTGCTCGCGTCGATCTCCGGATCCGTGCTGGTCAGCAGCGCGACCTGGGCCTCGTCCGCGACGACGGCGGCGGCCGGGTCCTCGGTGTCGGCCAGCCAGGTCTCGGGACGACAGCCGGCGAGCCGGTCCAGGCGGACGCGCAGGGCCGCGGCCGCGGCCGCGTCCGCCGCGGAGGTCAGGGCCGGGGGTGCGACGGCGGCGAGTGACTCGCACCGGCCGTTGAGGTCCGTGATCGACTCGAGCTCGAGCCGGGCCGCGGTCGTCTGGGTGACGACCGCGGTCAGGCGCAGCACGCCCGCCGACGAGGACAGCGCCGCCGGGGCCTCGTCCTGCGGTGTCCCCGCCGCGGCCGTCTCCTCGGCGAGCAGCGTCTCGAGGACGCGCCCGGCCGCCGGGGCGTCCGCCGCGGGGTCGCCGACGGGCAGCGCGGTGGGGCTCGGGGCGGCGGTGGAGGCGGTGGCCGAGGGGGTGGGCACGGTGCCCGTGGACGTGCCGGCCTCCGTCCCGGTCGGCGTCGGCGTGGGCGGGGACGGCAGCGCCGCTGTGGGGTCGGCGGCGGCGGCCAGGGCCAGGGTGTCCACGACGGCGACCGTGTCCCCGCCGGCGGCGGACCACGCGGGCTGTTCCACGGCGACGCCGTCCTCGTCCGCCACGGCGTGGCCGTGCAGGCGCAGGTGACGGGCCAGGACCGCCGCGACGGCGGCCTCCAGGCCCTCGCCGCCGTGCACGACCGTGATCGGCGCGCCTGACGCCGAGGGCGTCGGCGGGGCGTCCGCCTGCGTCGCGCACGCCCCCAGGGCCAGCGACAGCACGAGGGCGGAGGCGGCGAGGGCCGCGGGGCGGCTCACGCGGCCACCCCGGCACGGGCGAGCGCCTCGGTGACCCAGGAGGCGGTGCGCAGCCCGCTGAGCTCCGCGAGGTCGAACCAGCGCGCGTCCGTCGAGGATCCCCCGACCTCAGGGCGCAGGACGCCGCCCGTGATGCGGGCGGTGTAGAGGACCTGCACGGTGAGCAGCGGCAGCGGCTCGCCCCGCAGGCGCTTCTCCACCGGGATCGTCCCGGTCGTGACGCCCAGCAGGCCCGTGAGCTCGGCGGTGTGGCCGGTCTCCTCCCAGACCTCGCGCAGGCACGCCTCCTCCGGGCTCTCGCCGAGCTCGATGCCGCCGCCGGGCAGCGTCCACTGCAGGAACTCGGGCCCCTGCCACGAGCTGAGCAGGACGCGGCCGCCGTCCACGATCAGGGCGTAGGCGCCGGCGCGCGTCTGGAACGGGCCGGCGGGGTGCGCTCCGGCGGCGTCCGGGGCGGCGGGGGTGGTGCTCATGGCTGCGGGCTCCTGGCGGCGGTGGGACGGCCCGCGGCGGGCGACGCCGGGGCCCGGCCAGTCTACGAGCACCGCCCACCGCGAACAGCGGCACGGCCCACCGACCCGCGCCCTAGGCTGGAGGACCACCCGTCCCGCCCCCGGAAGGAGCAGCGCCCGTGGACACCCCGCAGGACCCGCCCCGCCGGGACGACCCCTCCGGCGGCTCCGTGGAGCCGGCCGTCGACGCCGCCCTGGACCGGGTGCGCGCCCTGCTCCGGCAGGCCCGCGGCACTGCGGCGCCCGACGCCCCGACCGCCCTGGACGCCCGCGGCTGGTGGGAGCTCTCCCTCGAGGCCGCGCTGCGCGACGAGCCCCGGGAGTCCGCCCGCCTCGCCGACTCCGGCCTCGCCGCGCTCGTGCCCGGTCAGGACGACGTCCGCCTCGCCCTGCTGCGGGCGCTCGCCGTCGCCGCAGGCCAGGTCGGGGACGAGGCCGCCCTGACCCGCTGGGTGGAGGCCCGGGCGGCGCTGCTGCGCCACCTCGGCCGGCCCCGGCAGGCGGGGCTCGAGTCCCAGCTCGGTGCCGCCCTCGTGCGCGATCCGGACACGGTCGAGGCGGCGGTGCTGGCCGGCGTCGTGGAGGACGAGCCGGGCGCTCCCGGCGAGGACCCCGGGGACACCGTCCTGCCCGAGGCCGCCCTGGCGCTGGCCGTGCATCGCGTGCACACCGGGGACCTGGACGCCGCACTCGAGCTGGCCCGCCGCGTCATCGCCGTCCTGGGCGGGCTGCGCGCGGCCGGTGCCCTGCTGCCCACCGGCTCGTGGTCCAGCGCGCATCTGCTGCTCGCCCGCCTGCACCTGTGGCGGGGCGAGCACGCTGAGGCGGACGCGGCGGCCGCCGTCGTCACCGCGCTGCCCGCCGCCCGGGCCGTCCTCGCCTCCGCCACCACGGTGCGGGCGATCGCCGCCCACGAGCTGGACCGTCCGACGGCCGCCCTCGACCTGGCGCTC
Source organism: Micrococcus sp. 140720015-1 (assembly GCF_053627595.1). NCBI lineage: Bacteria > Bacillati > Actinomycetota > Actinomycetes > Micrococcales > Micrococcaceae > Micrococcus > Micrococcus sp. 140720015-1. The sequence goes on along the minus strand of NZ_JBSEYC010000001.1, from coordinate 460,206 downwards.
GAGGCGGCGGAGCGGATGGCCTCGGTCGGGCTGCGGCGCGGCGCCGCCTCCGCGGCGGCCCTGGCCGGGCGCGTGGCCGGCGACCTCGACGGGCACGAGGAGGTCGCCGTGGCCGCGTGGGAGCTGGCCTCCGTGCACGCGGAGAAGGCCGAGGCGCCGGAGGCCTCGAGCCTGAGCTACTGGTGGGCGCACCAGCTCGTGCTCGCCGGCCGCGCCGACGAGGCCGAGCCCCTGCTCGCCCGGCTGGTGCGCCGCGAGGCCACCCACGGCCGGGACGTCGAGCAGGCCCGCGCCCTCGTGGACCTCGGCCACGCCCACCACGACCAGGACCGCGCCGAGAACGCGCTGCCCCTGTGGCGGGAGGCGGCCGGCCTGTTCGAGGCCCACGGCCAGTGGGAGGACGCCGCGCGCACGCTCCTGGCCGCCGGCGCCCTTGTGAACCGCGAGCGCGACGAACGCACCCGGCCCTCCGCCCTCGACCTGTTCGAGCGGGCGGTCGCGGCCGCGCGTCAGGCGGTGGACGAGGACCCGGCGGTGCTGCCGGCCGCGCTGCATGCGCACGGGTACCTGCTGTGCGAGTCCGGCCAGGAGGAGGGCCTCGACCTCCTCGAGGAGGCGCTCGCCCTCGTGCGGGACGCCGGCGCCGACTGGCAGGTGGCCGACTACACGGACACCCGCGCCCGGGCCCTGTGGTCGCTCGAGCGGGGGCCGGAGGCGATCGCCGCCGCGCTGCAGGCCGCCGACCTGTTCACCGCCGCCGGGGACCGCGAGGGCGCCGCGCAGGCCGAGCTCTTCGCCGCCTACGTGGTGGCCGAGGACGGCAGCCCCGAGCAGGCCGCGACGCTCTTCCGCCTGGTGTGCGACTCCACCGACTCCACGCTCGTGCGCCTCGGGGCGCTCACGGGCCTGCACCAGTGCCTGTCCGCCCTCGGGGACCACGACGGCGCCGCGCGCGTCCGGGACGAGCTCGACGCGCTCCGCGAGGGGCTCGGCGCGAACTGACCGCCGCTCGAGGGGGTGGCCCGGCCCTGCGGCCCGGCCCGACGGCGGCGGCAGCCGTCGCGGGTCAGAGGCCGACGCGGGCCAGGGCGGCGTCGGCGGCGGCACGGCGGGCGGACCGTACGGCGCGGGGCGCGGTCGGCTGGGCCGCGAGGGCGGCGAGGACGATCGCGACGCGGGCGGCCAGCGCCACCTCGTCGACCTGGGTGCGGGCGTGGCGCCGGAACCGTGCGGCCACGGCGCGCAGCGCGGCGCCGCCGGCGCCGAGGTCCACGGCGCCCGCCTCGAGGTGGGCGATCAGGACGGCCCAGTCGTCCACGCGGTGTCCCATGCCCAGGTCGTCGGCGTCCAGCACGCCGGTGATCCGCTCCCCCGCCGCGTCCACGTGCAGGTTCCCCGGGTGCAGGTCGCCGTGCACGGGCACGCGCGGGCCGGGATCCCCGGCCGCGAGCGCCCCGCGGAGCCGGTCCGCCCGGGCGGCGGTCTCGTCCTGGGCCTCGGGGTCCAGCACGGCGGCGGCCCACGTGGCGTGCTCGAGCAGGACGGCGGGTCCGCCGTCGCCCGCGTCGGCGCCCCCGGCCGCCCCGGCCGTGGGGCCCGCCGGGCCGGGGGGCTCTTCGGGCACCGGCGGCAGCCGGTCCAGCAGCGCGGCGACCCCCGCGGGGTCGAGCGCGGCGGCCTCGGGCCCGGCCAACAGCGCCCGCCAGGGCAGGCCCGGCACGCTCGCGAGCGGGAGCACCCCGCGCTCCGGCGCCGCGAGGACGGCGGGCACCGGCACCCCGGCCGCCCCCGCCGCGGCCATGCACCGGGCGACCCGTGCGGCGCGCGCGGGCGGGAGCACCTTCAGGAACGTGCGGGCCACGACGCCGTCGTCGCCGGTCGCCTCGACGGCCAGGACCGCGCGGTCCCGCGGCCGGTAGCCGCGCCACGTGAGGCAGGCCCGGCCCGGCGCCGTGCCGAGCAGGGCCGCGAGCGCGTCCGGGTCGGCGGTCAGCGTGAGGCCCGGCAGGACGGGGTCGGCGGGGGCCCACCACCACAGGGTGCCGTCCTCCAGGATCCCGCGCTCGCCCGGGACGGGCGGGCACGCCGCGGCAGGGGCGGCGGGGTGCCGGGGGTCGCGGGCGAGGACGAGGGTGCGGGAGCGCACGCGGGCGTCGCCCGCGCGTCCGGTCATCACGTCCAGGTCCAGGACGCGCGCGAGCCGACGTCCCCGCTGCAGGTGGAGGGCGTCGGCACGGGTGCGCAGCCAGCGCTCGCCCGACGCGCGGACGGCCTGGCGCGCGGCGGCTCGGTCGATGCTCACGGGCGCGGCCGCCCGGCGGGGCTCAGCAGGCCCGGCGCCGCGCCAGGACGTTGTCCAGGTCCAGGGCGGCGATGTCCTGCTCGGCGGCGGCGCTGATCTGATCGTCCGCCGTGCGCGCGGCGTCCTGGAGCCGGGTGTCCGCGCCGGTGGGGGCGGGGGTCTCGAGCGGCACCGGCAGGGGGCGGGCCATCTCCGGGGCGTCCAGGTAGGTGGGGCGCGGCACCGCGGGGATGGTCACGGCGCGGTCCGCTGCGGGGGCGACGGCGGAGGCGGTCACCACCACGGGCTCGACCCGGGGCACGGCGGGCGCGGCCGGACGCGGCGCCTCGGTCTCGAAGGCCAGCACGGTCTCCAGCACACGGCGGTCCCGCTCGGGGTCCGCGGGCGGGGCCTGCCGCTCCTCGGCCGCCGGGGCGGCGGGGCGCTCCGGAACGACGACGGCGGCGGGCCGGGCGCGACGGGAGCGGTCGCGGACCGCGAGGGCCCGCAGGCCGGCCAGCCCGGCCACGGCGAACAGGAGGGACCAGCCGGCCAGGGACAGCGTGCCCGCGCCGAACGCCGCGGCGACCCCGGCCACGAGGAACACGAGCAGGGCCACGAGGGCGGCGAGGAACAGCGCCGTGCGCCCCCACCGGATGCGCAGGCCGGTCCGGCCGCGGGCGGCGCGCGCCGCGTCGGCGGCGGCACTCAGGCGGCCCGAGAACCGGGCGGTCAGGGCACGGACGGCGGGCGAGCTCTGCAGGCGGTGCATGAAGGACCTCGGCATTGACGGGCGGGCGGGGGCGGACGCGAGACGATGGCGGCGCAGCACGAGCCGCCAGGCCAGGAAGGCCACGAGGGCCACGATGACCAGCGACGCGCTCACCCGGGCGTCGGCCAGCGCGTCGAGCGCGGCCTGCACGGCCCTCGTCGGCGCGGTGGTCTCGTCCATGCGGTCAGCCTAGCGCCGCGGGCGGACCGGCCCGGCCATCGGGGCGTGTCCGCACTCGGCGTGTCCCGCCGGGCCGCTCAGGGGCGCGGCCGGGTGGCCAGCCACCGGGCCAGCAGGCCGTCGGGGACCTCCTCGGCGGTCACCGCGAACGTCCGGTGGTCCCGCCAGGCGCCGTCCACGTGCAGATACGCGCGCCGCAGGCCCTCGTCGCGCAGGCCGAGCTTCGCCACGACCCGCAGGCTGGCCGCGTTCTCCGGGCGGATGTTGACCTCGACCCGGTGCAGACCGGCGCTGCGGAACGCCCAGTCCGTCGCCATGGCCACGGCCGTCGGCGTCAGCCCCCGGCCGGCCTCGCGACGGTCGATCCAGTAGCCGATCGAGCCGGAGAGCACCGAGCCGTACTGGACCCCGCCCAGGGACAGCAGCCCCACCAGACGGTCCCGGTCCGGGCGGTCGTCGTCGAGGACCATGCCCCACGTGTAGGCGCTGCCGTCCCGGCCCTGGCGGCCGTGCCAGCGGACCATCTGCCCGAACGACGCCGGGCCCGCGCCCGGCACGGGGCTCGTGGCGTCCCACGGCGTCAGCCACTCCCGGTTGTGCGCCCGCTGCTCCTCCCACGCCTCCCGGTCCCGCCGCCGCAGCGGCCGCAGGGCGAGGGTGCCGTGCCGCAGGGTCACGGGCCAGGGGGAACGCTGCCAGGACATGGCGTCGATCCTATGCGCGGCCGGGCGCGGCACCGGTGCGGCGGGCATCATGGGGACATGCGCACTCCCCCTCCCGTGCCCGAGCCCGCCGCCACGGGCCCCGTCGCCGGCGTCGACGACGTCGTGGACGCCAAGGCCGCCCTGCGTGCCCGCCTGCGCGCCGCCCGCCGCGACCGCTCCCCCGCGCGCCGAGCCGCCGAGTCCGCGGCCGCCGTCGGGCACCTGTGGGCGTGGCTGGGTCCGCGCGTGGCCGCGGCGACCGCGGACGGGACCGCCCCGGTGGTGGCCACCGTGCTGCCGATGGCCACCGAGCCGGACACCGGTGTGCTGCGCACCCGCCTGCTGGCCGCGGGGGCGCGGGTGCTCGTCCCCGTGATCGAGCCGGAACGACGCCTGAGCTGGGCTCCGTGGCACCCGGACGTCGCGACGACGCGCGCGGCGAACGCCCCCGTGGACGAGCCCGTGGGCGAACGGCTCGGGACCGACGCGCTGGCGGCGGCGACCGCGGTGGTCATGCCGGCGCTCGCGGTGGCCGAGGACGGGATGCGCCTGGGCCAGGGTGGGGGCTACTACGACCGCGTCCTCGCCGAGCTGCCGCAGGCCGTGCCCACCGTGGCCCTCGTGTTCCAGGACGAGCTGCTGCCGGCGGGCGCCATCCCCGCCGAGCCCACGGACCGGCCCGTGGACGGCGTCGTCACCGCGGCCGGGCTGCGCTGGGTCTGAGCCCGCCCCACGGCGCGGAGTAGCATCGGGGGTCGGATCCCCCCAGAACCGCGCGCCCCGGCGCGCCCCGAGCGAGCTGGAGCTGAGCATGCCCACCTACGCCTACCGCTGCAAGGACTGCGGCCACGCCTTCGACGTCGTCCAGGCCTTCACCGACGACGCCCTCACCGAGTGCCCCGCGTGCGGCGGCGTCCTGCGCAAGCAGTACGGCTCGGTCGGCGTGAGCTTCAAGGGCTCGGGGTTCTACCGGACCGACTCGCGCTCCGGCACCGGCCCGGCCGGCGGATCGACCTCGGACTCGGCCGCCGGGTCGTCGACGTCGTCCTCGTCCTCCGCCGCCGCGGACTGACCCGGCCGGATCGGGCCGGCTCAGCCCCAGTGGGGCGGGCGCTGCTCGCGCAGCCAGCGGTCGCGCTCGGCCTCGGCCGGGCCGGACTCGACCCCGGCCCCATGTCCGGTCGGTGTGGTCGCCGGCGACGTCCCGGCCAGCCGGGGCATCCCGGGCAGGCGCGGCTCGCGACCGTCGGCGGCGGCCGGGCCGGTGCCCGGGGCGTCCGCCCGGCGCGGGCCGCGGCGGCGCGGCGCGCCGTCAGCGGACATCGTCGTCGGTCTCGTCCGTCTCGTCCGCCGGCTCCACGCCCAGCCGATCGGCCAGCTCGCGGGCCACGGACTCCGGGTCCGCGAACACGTCGATCGCCCACAGGGTCCGGGGCTCCCAGCCGCGGGCTTCGAGCCCCTCGGGCAGGGTCCGCGAGCGCTGCCGCACCGTGAGGGCGCGGTACACCTCGCCGCCGTCGCCGGCCAGGGCCAGCGGGCGGGGCGCCTCGTCCGCGCGCGGATCGAGCACGGCCAGGTCCATGACGCCGCCGCAGCGGGGCAGGACGCGGGCGCCGTGCTCCTCGAGGCGGTCGCGCAGATCGGCCAGCAGCGGATCGCCCACCATGCCCACCGGGTCCGCGGCGTCGTCGCCCAGGTAGGCCTCGAGCAGCCGCAGGAACCAGAGGGCGCCGCCGTCGAGCCGGTCCTCGTCCAGGTCCGCGGCGCGCAGCGCGGAGACGAGGTGCAGGCGCCGGCGGGCGCGGGTGAGCGCGACCGTGACCATACGCTCGCCGTCCGGGTCGGAGAAGGCGCCGAAGTGGTGCACCACGCGGCCGTGCGGGGTGCGGCCGTAGCCGGGGGTGAGGATCACGGCGTCGCGCACCACGGAGGCGGCGCGCACGACCGGCACGATCACGAACGGCTCGGCGTCGGCGGCGTCCTCGCCGCGGCCCCGGGCGAGGAACTCGTGGGCCCACGGCGCCTGCGCGGCCGTGGCCTGCACGGCGGCGGCCACCCGGCGGGCGTGCTGCTCGGACACCGTGACCACGGCCAGGGACTGCTCGGGCCGGTCGCGGATGTGCTCGAACACGCGCTCCACGGTGCGGGCGACCTCGGCGTTCGTGGACTCGACCACGTCGCCGCCGGTCATCGGGATGCCGGTGCCCTCGGGCAGGTACTCGGCCGTGACGGCACGATCCCGGCCGGTGGCCTCGCCCGCGGTGGGCAGCGCGTCCAGGGCGCCGTCATAGGCGAGCGCGGAGAGCAGGCGCACGAGGCGCCGCTCGAGGGGGCGGTGCACGGTGCGCAGCGGCAGGGTGGGCAGCACCTCGTCCAGCGCGTCGTGGGCCGAGCGCAGCGGGCGCAGGGGCCCGGCGGTCGCCGTCGGGTCCACGGACACCTGGAACGACTGCGGCCGCCCGATCACCGGGTCGCCGAGGGCCACCACCTGGGGGGCACGGGTGAGCGCGCCCATCGCGGTGGCCAGGGCGGTCGCGTCGGCCTCCAGCAGCACGACGACGTCGGCGCGCCACTCCGGGGGGAACTCGGACAGGGCCATGGGCGAGGTGGTGACCACCGGCACGAGCGGCTGCAGGAGCTCGGGGGTGATCGTGGCCAGGGACTCGACCGTGGGGCTGCCCTGCTTGAGCAGGGTGCGCAGCACGGCCGCGTCCGCGCGATAGGTGCGCAGCGCCTCCCGCCAGCGCGCGGCCAGCGCGGCGGAGAGCCGGGCGCCGCCGCGCTCGAGATGGGCGCGGTCCAGGTCGCGGAACCCGCGCTCGACCTCGGCCAGGTCCGTGCCGCTCATCATGGCCAGGAAGTCGTCCCCGGAGATCATCGCCTCGAGCGCGGACTGCCACCACGCCAGCTCGAGCTCGGCGGTCAGGGCCTCGGTGGGCACCTCGCGCTCGCGCAGGTCCTCGAGCAGCTCCGCCAGGCCGTGGTCGCGCAGGCTGTCCAGCACGAGGGTGCGTTCGGGCAGCGTGGCCAGGGTGTCGCGGTCCGCCACCAGCCCGTCGACGGCGGCCACGAGATCGTCCACGTCGCGCTCGTCCAGCGGCCCCTCGGCCACGGCCTCCGGGGCGAGGACGCCCTCGAGCCGGCGCAGGTGCTCGCGCACCTGGCCGACATGGCCCATCACGTGCTCGCCCTGGTCCGGCACCTGCGGGGGCGTGCCCGGCTCGGCGGCGTGGCGGTTCCAGTCCTCCAGGACGGCGGCGGCGTCCACGAGGGCGCCGTGCAGGTCCGTGGGCTGCACGCCCGGGCGGACCGCGTCCTTCGCCGCGCGGCGCAGGCGGGACCGGGCCACCGAGGACATCTCGACCAGGTGGAGGCGCCGCCACGCGCTGGTGGCGGTCGCCGCGACCAGCTGCGGCACGTCGAGGGAGAACACCTCGGGGGTGAACTCGGTGAGGGTGCGGGCCACGCGGCGGTAGAGGTCCGCCTGCTCCGCCCAGCCGGCCACCGTGCGCTCGGGGCGCAGGCCGGCCTGGGCGGCGGCGGTGTCCACGGCGCGCCGGGTGGTGTGCAGGGCGGCCGCCAGCTCGTCGGCCAGCTCCGAGGCGGCCTCGGTCTCCTGCACGTTGCGCACGCGGGCGCCGAACCAGCGGCTCTCGGTGGCGGCGGCGGAGAACGCGCCGAGCTCCCCGGCGCGCACGAGCTGCTCGCCCACGGCCTGCCGATTCACGGTGGAGTCCAGCACGGAGCGCTTGAGGCGCACGGTGGTGGCCGGCGGCGTCTCGAGCCCGGTCAGGGCGGCCAGGGCCTGCATCGCCTGGAACGGCGAGCAACCCCAGCGGGGGCGGACGTGGTGCAGCGAGCCGACGTGCTCCTGCAGCCGGCGCCGCCGTTCGGTCAGTGCGGCCTCGTCCCGGGCGGTGTCGGGGTCCACGGCCCGCTCGGAGCGCAGGACGGCCTGCACGAGCTGGCGGCGGAGCAGCTCGGGGTCCGCGTTGGCGGGCACATCCAGCGCGATCGAGCGCAGGTCCGCCTCCTCGAGGCGGTCGAGCACATCGGCCAGGGCGGCGGAGCGCTCGGCCACGACCAGCACGCGCCGGCCCTCCCAGGCCAGGCGTGCGGCCAGGGCGGCGGCGGTCTGGGTCTGACCCGTGCCGGGGGCGGCCGCCACCACGAGGGACTCCCCCGCCGCGGCGTGCTCGAGCACACGCGCCTGGGCGGCGTCGACGTCCAGGACGAGGTGCTCGCCGGCCGGGGCGACGTCGTCCTCCGCGGGCGCGCCCGTGGGCTGCAGTGCCGCCGGGCGCGGCACCATGCCGGTGCCGGCGTCGTACAGGGCCTGCACGACGGGCAGATCCTCGAGGGAGGCGGGCAGCGAGGCGGTCTCCCCGAGGTCCGCGAACGTGGAGACGAGCAGGCAGTCCTCGATGTGCAGGTCCGCGATCGCGGCGGTCTCCTCGCGCAGGCGGGCGAACGCGGGGGCGGGCTCGAGGCGCGCCGTGGCGTAGGCGGCCTGCTGGTACGCCTCGGGGTCCAGGGCGATGCCGTGGTGCCGGCGCAGATTCCGCACGAGCGCCGGGTTCAGGCGGGCCGGCTCGGTGATCTGGACCTCCAGCTCGTCCCGGCCCCGGGCGCCGCGGCGCACCGTCAGGGCCACGCGGGCCAGCAGCACGGGGGCGGAGCGGCGCTCCCGCCGGCCGTCCTCCTCAGCCGTCCACGTGGCCACGCCCACGGCGAGCGCCCCGACGTCGATGCCGCGTTCCTCCGCCAGCTCGCGGACCTTGGCGCGCAGGCCGAGGGAGACCTCGTGCGCCGCGTCCAGCTCCGGGCCGGCCGGCAGCAGGGTGGACAGGCGGGTGCGCCGCCCCAGCAGCAGCTGCGAGACGCCGGAGGAGTTCGCCTCCGTGAGGTCGATGCTGTTGGCCGCCGAGGGCGCGAACCGCAGCATCGTGTCGTTCTCGGCGCCCGAGCCCAGGGAGGACACCCAGGCGGCCGGGTCGGGGCGGGTCTGCCCCTCGTCGGGGCGTGCGGCGGCGCGGGCGCGGGCCAGGCGCGGGAACTCCTGCTCGGTCACGTGCGTGCGGTCCTTCCTCCGTCGCCTGGGTCCAGGCGGTCTTCGTGCGGACGGCCGCCCCGGTCAGGGGCGGCCGGATGCGGCGCCGGACGCGCCGCTCACTCCCACTCGATGGTGCCCGGCGGCTTGCTGGTCACGTCGAGCACGACGCGGTTGACGCCGTCGACCTCGTTGGTGATGCGGTTCGAGATGCGGGACAGGACGTCGTCCGGGATCCGCGCCCAGTCCGCCGTCATGGCGTCCTCGCTGGTGACGGGGCGCAGGACGACCGGGTGGCCGTAGGTGCGGCCGTCACCCTGCACGCCCACGGAGCGCACGTCCGCGAGCAGCACCACCGGGCACTGCCAGATCTGGCGGTCCAGCCCGGCCGCGGTGAGCTCGGCGCGCACGATCGCGTCCGCGCGGCGCAACAGGTCCAGGCGCTCCTGGGTGACCTCGCCGATGATGCGGATGCCCAGACCCGGGCCCGGGAACGGCTGGCGGTGCACGATGCCCTCGGGCAGGCCGAGCTCGGCGCCCACGGCGCGGACCTCGTCCTTGAACAGCTCGCGCAGCGGCTCGCACAGCTCGAACTCGATGTCGTCCGGCAGGCCGCCCACGTTGTGGTGGGACTTGATGTTGGCCGCCCCGTCCCCGCCGCCGGACTCGACGACGTCCGGGTAGAGCGTGCCCTGCACGAGGAAGCGGACCTCGGTGGCGTCCGGGTCGTGCTCGGACTCGAGGACGATGTCCGCCTGCGCCTTCTCGAAGGTGCGGATGAACCGCTCGCCGATGATCTTGCGCTTGGCCTCGGGGTCGGTGACGCCGGCCAGCGCGGACAGGAAGTCCTCGCGCGCGTCCACCATCACGAGGCGGGCGCCGCCGTGGGCCTCGCCGAAGGCCTGCTCGATCTCGGCGGACTCGCCCTCGCGCATGAGGCCGTGGTCCACGTAGACGCAGGTGAGGCGGTCGCCGATGGCGCGCTGCACGAGGGCCGCGGCCACGGCGGAGTCCACGCCGCCGGACAGGCCGCAGATGGCCCGCTTGTCCCCGATCTGCTCACGGATGCGCTCGACCTGCTCCTCGATCACGCCGCTGGCCGTCCAGTCCGCGCCCAGGCCCGCACCCACGTGCAGGAACTGCTCGAGCACCCGCTGGCCGCGGGAGGAGTGGCCCACCTCGGGATGCCACTGCACGCCGTAGATGCGGCGCTCGCGGTCCTCGAACGCGGCGACGGGGGCGCCCGCGGTGGAGGCCGTCACGGCGAAACCCTCGGGCGCCTGCGTCACGGCGTCCCCGTGGGACATCCACACGACCTGCTCGAGGTCCTGGTCCGCGAACAGCACGGAGTCGGCATCCACCGAGTCCAGGCGGGTGGAGCCGTACTCCCGGGTGCCGGTCTTGGCCACGGTGCCGCCGAGGGCGTGCGCGATCGACTGGAAGCCGTAGCACAGGCCCAGCACGGGCACCCCGGCCTCGAGCAGCGCCGGGTCCAGCTGCGGGGCGCCGGGCTCGTACACCGACGACGGCCCGCCCGAGAGGATCAGCGCCGCGGGTTCGCGCTCCAGGATCTGCGCCGCCGGGGTGGAGGCGGGCACGACCTCGGAGTAGACGTTGGCCTCGCGCACACGACGTGCGATGAGCTGCGCGTACTGGGCGCCGAAGTCCAGCACCAGCACCGTGGGCATCACGTCGCTGAGCGGGGCGGGGGTGTCGGGGTGGGGGGCGTTCTGCGTCACCCGTCCAGGATAGTCGAGGCGCTCAGTAGCGCCGCGCGGCGTCGGGGAAGCGGTGCAGCTCGTCCCGGACCACGCGGGTCATGCGCTTCTCCACCACGAAGGACAGGAACGGCACGACGCCGCCGCCGGCCATCGCCAGCAGGCGCAGCGGCTCCCAGCGCATCAGGGACCACAGGCGGAACGAGGCGAGCAGGTACACCACGTACATCCAGCCGTGGGCGATGAGGATGAACAGGGACAGGTTCACTCCCCCGGTCACGCTGTCCGTGGGGTGCAGCCCCAGGCCGTTGGCGTCCCCGTCCAGGGTGGTGCCGCCCGCGTAGAGCTCCACGTGCATGCCGTACTTCAGCACCATCTCCGCCACGAGCAGCAGGAGCATGATGCCGGTGATCCACGCGCACACCACGTAGAGGCGGGTGGCGGAGCGGATCTGCTGCTGGGTGCCGGCGAAACGGCGCTGCTCCCGGCCCGGCCGCGGGGGCGGCTCGGGCAGGTCGGCCTCGGTGATGTCCTCGGGATCCGGCAGGCTCGCCGGGTCCACCGGCTGGGGGCCGGGGTGCTGGGTGCTCATCGGCTCTGCTCCTCTCGGGGCCCACGGGGGCCCGGGTCGCGGGGGTCGGGGCGCGCAGCCCCGTCGTCGTCGTGGTCCTGGCGGGGGTGCGTCGCGGCCTGCGCCGCGACGGCCCGCTCCTTGGCCTCGCGCGCGGCCGCCCGGCGCCGCTCGAGCTCCTCGGCGCGCCACTGCGCGGCCCACTCCTCGTCGAGCCGGCGCTCGTGCTCGTCCCGGACGTGGTCGTCGCGGACGAACCGCCACCACAGGAACAGGGCGAAGCCGGCGAAGAGCATCCACTCCACGGCGTAGAAGACGTTGAGCCAGATGACCTGGGTCTCCTCCGGCTGCGGGGCCACCCACACCGGCTCGAGCCCGCCGGGACCGGCCGCGCCCGTCTCGGCGCCCGCGGCGTCGACCATCTCGAACGCCGCGACGAACGCCGCATAGGACGGCTCGTCCCACACATTCACCAGCTGGGCCGGGGCCAGGCTGCGGTACAGGAGCCGGTCGGCGGTGTCCTCGGCCGCTGCCTCGCGCGGCAGGGGCCCGTCCGGGGGCAGCAGGCGTCCGGTGACGGTGACCTGCCCGGCGGGCGCGGGGTCCACGACGTCGGCGTCGGCCGACCAGCCGCGGACCACCGGGACGACCTCGCCGTCCGGGGCGCCGACCACCCGCAGGGCCGTGACCGTCCAGTAGCCGTCGCGGCCGTTCAGCAGGCGTGGGCCGACCAGGACGTCCGTGCCGGGCACGAACTCCCCCTCGACCGTGACCACCTGGTCGGCCTGCGAGCCCAGCAGGGCCTCGTAGGGGCGCACGTGCTCCAGGAACGGCACGGCGTTCTCGGTCTGGGTGCGCGGCGGCGGCGCGTTCGTCTCCGCGGACTCGAACTGCCACTTGGACAGCGCCACGAAGACCGCGGCCGCCACGAGGGCCAGCACCAGGGTGGCCAGCCAGACGGGCTTGAGGGCGGTGCGCAGCACGCCGTATCAACTCTTCCGGTCGGGGTGCCGCCACGCGGCGGCGGGGATCAGACGGTCTGGGTGGGGGTCACGAGGACCTCCACCTTCTGGAAGTCCTTGAGCTCGGTGTAGCCGCAGGTGGCCATGGCGCGCTTCAGGCCGCCCATCAGGTTGGACGTGCCGTCCGCGTGGCGGCCGGGCCCCCACAGGACCTCCTCGAGCGGAGCCACCTGGCCCACGTGCGTGCGGTGCCCGCGCGGCAGCTCCGGGTGGGCGGCCTCGAGGCCCCAGTGCCAGCCGCCGCCGGGGGCGTCGGTGGCGCGGGCCAGGGCGGCGCCCAGGACGACCGCGTCCGCGCCCATGGCGATCGCCTTGACGATCTCCCCCGAGGTGGACACGCCGCCGTCGGCGATGACGTGCACGTAGCGGCCGCCGGACTCGTCCATGTAGTCGCGGCGCGCCTCGGCGATGTCCGAGATGGCCGTGGCCATCGGCACGCGGATGCCCATGGCGCGGCGCGTGGTGGTGGACGCCCCGCCGCCGAAGCCGACGAGCACGCCGGCCGCGCCGGTGCGCATCAGGTGCAGGGCCGGCGTGTAGCCGGCCGCCCCGCCCACGATCACGGGCACGTCCAGCTCGTAGATGAACTGCTTGAGGTCCAGCGGCTCCTGGGTGGAGGAGACGTGCTCGGCCGAGACGGTGGTGCCGCGGATGACGAACAGGTCCACGCCCGCCGCCACGACGGTGCGGTAGAACTCCTGCGTGTTCTGCGGGGTCAGCGAGCCCGCGACGACGACGCCGGCCTCGCGGATCTGCGCGAGGCGCTCGGTGATCAGATCGGGGCGGATGGGGGCCGCGTAGGCCTCCTGCAGCTTGCGGGTGGCCTCGGTCCCGGCCGGGCCGGCCTCGAGGGCGGCGATCTCCTCGAGCAGCGGGCGCGGGTCCTCGTGGCGGGTCCACAGGCCCTCGAGGTTGAGGACGCCGAGACCGCCCAGCCGCCCCATCGCGATGGCGGTCTCCGGGCTCATCACGGAGTCCATGGGCGCACCGATCACGGGCATGTCGAACGTGTAGGCATCGATGCGCCACGTGAGGCTGACGTCCTGGGGATCCCGGGTGCGCCGCGCGGGCACCACGGACACGTCGTCGAGGGAGAAGGCCCGGCGGCCGCGCTTGCCGCGGCCGATCTCAATCTGGTTCGTCACCGGGCCAGCCTAGCCCAGGCACCACGGGGGCGGCGCCGACCGTGTCGTCGACGCCGCCCCGTCCGGGGGCTCCCCCGCACCCGACGTGCGGGTCAGCGCGAACGGTAGTTCGGGGCCTCGACGGTCATCATGATGTCGTGCGGGTGGGACTCCTTCAGGCCCGCCGCGGTGATGCGCACGAAGCGGCCGTTCTCCTTGAGATCGGCCACCGTGGAGGCGCCCGTGTAGAACATCGTCTGGCGCAGGCCGCCCACGAGCTGGTGGACCACCGAGGCGATCGGGCCCCGGAAGGGCACCTGACCCTCGATGCCCTCGGGGATCAGCTTGTCCTCGTCCGGCACGTCCGCCTGGAAGTAGCGGTCCTTGGAGAAGGAGCGCGTGCCGTTGCGGGTCTGCATGGCGCCCAGGGAGCCCATGCCGCGGTAGGTCTTGAACTGCTTGCCCTGGTAGAACACGAGGTCGCCCGGGGACTCGGCCGTGCCGGCCAGCAGGGAGCCGAGCATCACCGAGTCGGCGCCGGCCACGAGGGCCTTGCCGATGTCACCGGAGTGCTGCAGGCCGCCGTCGGCGATCAGCGGGACGCCTGCGGGGCGCGTGGCCTTGGCCGCCTCGTAGATGGCGGTGATCTGCGGGACGCCGACGCCGGCCACCACACGGGTCGTGCAGATCGAGCCCGGGCCCACGCCCACCTTCACGGCGTCCGCGCCGGCGTCGACGATCGCCTTGGCGCCCGCGTAGGTCGCGGCCTGACCGCCGATGACGTCGACGTGCGCGGCCGCCTTCTCCTTCTTCAGGCGCGCGATCATGTCCAGCACGCCGTGCGTGTGGCCGTTCGCGGTGTCCACCACGAGGGCGTCCACGCCCGCCTCGACGAGCGCCATGGCGCGCTCCCAGCCGTCGCCGAAGAACCCGACGGCGCCGCCGACGAGCAGTCGGCCCTCGTCGTCCTTCGCGGCGTCCGGGTACTGCTCCGCCTTGTCGAAGTCCTTGATGGTGATCAGGCCGGTCAGGCGGCCCGCGTCGTCCACGAGCGGCAGCTTCTCCACGCGGTTCTGGGAGAACAGGCGGATGGTCTCGGCGCGCGAGACGCCCTCCTGCGCGGTGACCAGCGGCATGCGGGTCATGGCGGTGTCCACCGTGCGGGTGGCCCACTCCTCGCGCGGGATGAAGCGGGTGTCGCGGTTGGTGATGATGCCCAGCAGCGTCATGTCCTCGGCCACCACCGGCAGGCCCGAGACGCGGTACTGGGCGCACAGCTCGTCCAGGTCCGCGAGCGTGGCGTCCGGGCCGATGGTCACGGGGTCCTTGATCATCCCCGACTCGGAGCGCTTCACGGTGTCCACGTGGCGGGCCTGGTCCTCGATGGACAGGTTGCGGTGGATGATGCCCATGCCGCCCTGGCGGGCCATGGCGATGGCCAGCGGGGCCTCGGTCACGGTGTCCATCGCCGCGGAGACGATGGGGATGTTCAGGCGGATGTTGCGGGTCAGCCGGGTGCCCGTGTCCGCGTCCGCGGGGATCACGTCGGTGGCGTTGGGCAGCAGCAGGACGTCGTCATAGGTGAGGCCGAAGAAGCCGAAGGGATCCGAGGAGGAGTGGACGGGCTCGGGGCTGGGACCGGTGCTGGTGTTGGTCACGAAGGCGCCTTTCGGGACGGGTGTTTCCGCGATTCTATGCCCGGGGGTCAAACCGGCGACCCGGGTGCGGGCCACGTCACAGGGCCTCCGCGCCGGGCCACGCGGGGGCGAGACGGGCGTCACCACGACGTCACATGGCGCAATCCGTTTCGGCGTCGTGGTATTGGAGCGCCTACCCTCCCCGGATGAGCTCCGCACAGTCCTCCCCCGCACCGGCGCCCCGACGCCGGCTCCCCGCCTGGACGTCGAACTTCGGCTGGCAGATCGCCGCCGCCCTCGTCCTCGGCCTCGTCCTGGGCCTGATCGCCCGCGCGACGGGGCACACCTCCGAGCACCCGACCTGGCTCGGCGAGACGCTGGCCACCGTCGGCAGCATCTACATCAGCCTGCTTAAGGCCACGGTCGTCCCGCTGGTCTTCTTCGCCGTCGTCGCCTCCATCGCCAACCTGGCCCAGGTGACCAACGCGGCCCGCCTGGCCGCCAAGACCCTGCTGTGGTTCGCCATCACGAGCCTGATCGCGGTGCTCATCGGCCTCGCCGTCGGCGTCGTGCTGCAGCCGGGCGTGGGCACCGGCCAGACCGCGCCGGCGTCGTACCAGGCCAAGGACGTCGGCTGGCTCGACTTCCTGACCTCCCTGGTGCCGGCGAACTTCCTCGGCCTGACCGTCAAGACCACGGCGGGCGAGGACGGCGCGCTCGCCTCCTCCCCCACGTTCAACGTGCTGCAGATCCTCGTGATCGCGATCGTCGTGGGCGTGGCCGCGCTCAAGGTCGGCGAGAAGGCCGCCCCGTTCCTCACGTTCTCCCGCTCGGTGCTCGCGATCATCCAGAAGCTGCTGTGGTGGATCATCCGTCTGGCCCCGATCGGCACCATCGGCCTGCTGGGCAACGCCGTGGCCTCGTACGGCTGGTCCACCATGGGCACCCTGGCCAAGTTC
Organism: Micrococcus sp. 140720015-1; assembly: GCF_053627595.1. Taxonomy (NCBI): domain Bacteria; kingdom Bacillati; phylum Actinomycetota; class Actinomycetes; order Micrococcales; family Micrococcaceae; genus Micrococcus; species Micrococcus sp. 140720015-1. The sequence continues at coordinate 444,188 of NZ_JBSEYC010000001.1, read as the reverse complement.
GTGGTGGCGATCTACGTGGGCCTGGCCCTCGTGATGCTCGTGGTGTACCCGGTGCTGGCGCGCCTGCACGGGCTCTCCGTCAAGCAGTTCTTCACCGGCGTGTGGCCGGCGTTCCAGCTCGGCTTCGTCTCCCGCTCCTCCCTCGGCACGCTGCCCGTCACCCAGCGGGTGGCCGAGCGCAACTTCGGCGTGCCCACCGGCTACGCCTCCTTCGCCGTCCCGCTGGGCGCCACCACCAAGATGGACGGCTGCGCCGCGATCTACCCGGCCGTGGCCGCCGTGTTCATCGCCCAGTTCTACGGGATCGACATGAGCCTGAGCCAGTACGCCCTCGTGGCACTCGTGTCCGTGCTGGGCTCGGCCGCGACCGCCGGCACCACCGGCGCCACCGTGATGCTCACGCTCACGCTGTCCACCGCCGGGCTGCCCCTCGAGGGCATGGCCCTGCTCCTGGCCGTCGACCCGATCGTGGACATGGGCCGCACCGCCCTCAACGTGTCCGGCCAGGCCCTCATCCCCGCGCTCGTGGCCTCCCAGGAGGGCATCCTCGACCGGGACCGCTACGACGCCCCGCGCGGCGACATCTTCGGCGAGGACGAGGAGGAGATCGTCGAGGCCCGCGCCCACGCGACCGCCGACTCCCGCGCCCAGCTCGTCGGCACCCCGGAGCCGCGCGCCTGAGTCAGCGGCCGGACGGGCCCGCTCCGGCGGGCCCGTCCGCGCCGTCCCCGTCCCCCTCGTCCAGGTACTCGCCCAGCACATAGTCGTAGTCCACGGGGTTCCCGTCCTCGTCCGTGCGGCGGTACCAGTCGGTGATCTCCGCGGCGGTGGAGTCGAACCCCTCGCCGGCCGCGTACCAGCTGCCCGGCGGGGTGCGCTCCACCGTGAACGCGAAGTCGTCCCCGTACTCCACCAGGCCCCGCACCGTCGCCTTCTCGACGGCGGCCCGCTGGTACCGGTCACGGATCGCGAAGGGGTCGTTGGCCAGTTCGCGCTGGAGCGCGACCGCCATGAGGACGAGCACCACGGTGAACGGCAGCGCCGTGATGGTGATGAGGTTCTGCAGGCCGGTGAGCGCGGTGTCGCCGCCGGTCAGCAGCATCACGACGGCGATGCCCGCCATGCACAGCGCCCAGAACACCGTGATCGTGCGGCGCGGGGCCGGGGCGCCGCGCTGTGAGAGCTGTGAGTTCACGATCGAGGCGGAGTCCGCCGTCGTGATGAAGAAGACCGCCAGCATGACGATCACGACCGGGGCCACCAGCGCGCCGCCGGGCAGCTGGTCCAGGACCACCCAGAAGATCTCCGCCGGCGCGGGCAGCGACGCGGCCGTGCCGTCCGGCGCCACGGAGCCCTGGGTCCGCTGCAGCCAGATGGTGGTGCCGCCGATGATCGTGAACGCGCCGACGATCACCGCGGCCGGGATGAACAGGGCGCCGAGGACGTACTGGCGGATGGTCCGGCCCTTCGAGATCTTCGCCATGAACACGCCCACGAACGGGGCCCAGCTGACCCACCACGCCCAGTAGAAGATCGTCCAGCTGGAGAGGAACTGCTGCATGTCCTCCCCCTGGGCCATCGAGGCGCCGAGGGCGTCCGGGGCGGAGGAGACGTAGTCCATCAGGACGCCGGGCACGATGTTCAGCAGGAACGCCGTCGGGCCGACGACGAAGAAGAACAGCGCCAGGCCGAGGGCGAGCAGCATGTTGATGTTGGACAGCCACCGGATGCCGCGGGCCACACCGGACACCGCCGAGAAGATGGTGCCGATCGTGAGCACCACGATGATCCCCAGCGCCACCGTGTTCCCCGGCGCCGACCAGCCCGAGACGATCTCCACGCCGCGGCCGATCTGCAGGGCGCCGATGCCCAGCGAGGCCGCCGTGCCGAACAGTGTGGCGATGATCGCGAGCCCGTCGATCAGGCGCGCGCCGACGGAGTCGCTGCGCGGGGAGTCGCCGCACAGCGGCGCGATGATCGAGCTCATCAGCGGCACCCGGCCCCGGCGGTAGGACACGTAGCCGACCGACAGGCCGACGACCGCGTAGATCGCCCACGCGTTCACGCCCCAGTGCAGCGCGGCCTGGGCCAGCGCGCCCGTCACCGCCTCCTCGCTCGCCGCCTCGTACGCCCCCGGGCGCGGGGCCAGGTAGTAGGTCAGCGGCTCGTACGGGCCGAAGAAGATGATGCCGATGCCGATGCCGGCCGCGAAGAGCATGGCCGACCAGCTCGCCGTGGAGTACTCCGGCTTCTCCCCGTCCAGTCCCAGCGGGATCTCGCCGTACCGGGAGAACGCCAGGGCCAGCAGGAACACCACCATCCCGATGGCCAGCAGGGCGAACAGCCAGCCGGCGTGGAGCATCACCCAGTCGAGGGCCGCGCTCGAGACGGCCAGCACGGCGTCCGGCTGCAGCACGCCCCACACCACGAAGCCGACCACCAGCAGGCCGACGACGGCGAGGATCACCCGGTCCACGCCGTAGCGCACCCGGCGGTCCTCCACGGACACGCCCGGCACGAGGGCCGGGTGGATGCCGTGCGGATAGGAGAACTCGCGGACGAAGCGGCGCAGCCGTGGCCGGGCCGGGGTCCGGGTCGGGTGGGACCCGGTGGGACGGGGCGGCGTGGGTGTGTCCATGGGCACACCATAGGGGGCGCGCCGGACGGCGGTCGTCTCCCGCCCGCACGACGACGGCCCCTCACCCGGGCGGGCGAGGGGCCGTCGTCGTCGGCCGGCCGCGTCAGGGCCGACTCAGGGGTCAGTGCTGGTGGTCGGCCTCGTCCTCCTCGGCGGGCTTGTCCGCCACGAGGGTCTCGGTGGTCAGCACGAGGGCCGCGATGGAGGCGGCGTTGGCCAGCGCGGAGCGGGTCACCTTGACCGGGTCGATCACGCCGTCGGCGATCAGATCGCCGTAGACGCCGGTCTTCGCGTTGAAGCCGTGGTTCGGCTCCAGCTCGGCGACCTTGGAGACCACCACGTAGCCGTCCTCGCCCGCGTTCTGGGCGATCCAGCGCAGCGGCTGCTTCAGGGCCTTGCGGACGATGTCCACGCCCACGGCGGCGTCGCCGGTCAGGGCCTGGACGTCGGCGTCGGTGTCGAGCGCGGTCAGCGCGTTGATGAGCGCGGTGCCGCCGCCGGCCACGATGCCCTCCTCGAGGGCGGCGCGGGTCGAGGACACGGCGTCCTCGATGCGGTGCTTGCGCTCCTTGAGCTCCACCTCGGTGGCGGCGCCCACGCGGATCACGCCGATGCCGCCGGAGAGCTTGGCGAGGCGCTCCTGGAGCTTCTCGCGGTCCCAGTCGGAGTCGGTCGCGGCGGACTCGGCCTTGATCTGGGCGACCCGGGCCTCGACGTCCTCGGCCGCACCGCCGCCGTCGACGATGGTGGTCTCGTCCTTGGTGACGGTGATGCGGCGGGCGGAGCCGAGCACGTCCAGGTCGGCCTGCTCGAGCTTCATGCCGAGGTCCGGGGAGACGACCTGGGCGCCGGTGAGGATCGCGATGTCCTGCATCATGGCCTTGCGGCGGTCACCGAAGCCCGGGGCCTTGACGGCCACGACGTTCAGGGTGCCGCGGATCTTGTTGACCACGAGGGTGGACAGGGCCTCACCCTCGATGTCCTCGGCGATCACGAACAGCGGCTTGTTGGCCTGCAGGACCTTCTCCAGCAGGGGCAGCAGCTCCTGCACATTGGAGATCTTGCCCGAGTTGATCAGGACGTAGGCGTCCTCGAGCACGGCCTCCTGGCGCTCGGCGTCGGTGACCATGTACGGGGACAGGAAGCCCTTGTCGAACTGCATGCCCTCGGTGACGTCCAGCTCGGTGGAGGTCGTGGAGGACTCCTCGATGGTGATGACACCGTCGGTGCCGACCGTGTCGAACGCGCGGGCCAGCAGCTCGCCGACCTCGTCGTTCTGGGCCGAGATGGCGGCCACGTGGGCCACCTCCTGGCCCTCGACCGGGCGGGCGTTCTCCTGCAGGCGCCGCTCGACGGCGGCCACGGCCACCTCGATGCCCTTCTTGACCTCGCCCGGCGCGGCGCCGGCGGCGACCTGGCGCATGCCCTCGTTCACGAGCGCCTGGGCCAGCACGGTGGCGGTGGTGGTGCCGTCGCCCGCGATGTCGTTGGTCTTGGTGGCGACCTCCTTGGCGAGCTGGGCGCCCATGTTCTCGTACGGGTCCTCCAGCTCCACCTCACGGGCGATCGTGACGCCGTCGTTGGTGATGGTGGGGGCGCCCCACGCCTTGTCGAGCACCACGTTGCGGCCCTTGGGGCCGAGGGTGACCTTGACGGTGTCGGCGAGCTTGTCGATGCCGGCCTGGAGGGCGCGGCGTGCGTCGTCGTTGAAAGCCAGCTGCTTGGCCATGACGGACGCTCCTTTCGTTCAGGGAGTCAGGGGGTGCGGGGACGCGAGGGGCCCGGGGCGCGCGCACCGGTGCGGTGCGCGCCGCTCACCGGGCCCGTCGCGGCGGGGTCACTTGGTGACGACGGCCAGCACGTCGCGGGCGGAGAGCACCAGGTACTCCTCGCCGCCGACCTTGACCTCGGTGCCGCCGTACTTGGAGTACAGCACCACGTCACCCTCGGCGACGTCGACGGGCACGCGGTTGCCGTTCTCGGCGACCCGGCCCGGGCCCACGGCCACGACCTGGCCCTCCTGCGGCTTCTCCTTGGCGGTGTCCGGGATCACGAGGCCCGACGCGGTGGTCTGCTCGGCCTCCAGGGGGCGGACAACGATGCGATCCTCGAGGGGCTTGATGGAGACAGACATGCTGCACACTCCTTCTTCGTCGACGTGCGGCTCCGGCGGGCTCGCCGGTCCGCTGATGCTGTGGTCTGCGGGTGCGCCACGGGCGTCAGACCCTCCGTCGTCGCGGTGCCGGACGGTCCACCTCGGGCATTGGCACCCGGTACCCCCGAGTGCCAGTCCAGACTCTACTCCGGGTTTTGGCACTCCTTCAACATGAGTGCCAGCCGTGTCCCCGCCGTCCGCCGTGGGAGGAGGCGTGGGGCATGGTGCGGCGGGACACCGTGGGGCGGGTTCCGGGCCCAGGAGCACACGGAGTGGTCACGACTGTGGCCGGGCTCCTGTCCCTCCCCCACTCGCCACCCTCCCTCCTCGCCAGCATCCGTGGGCAGAAACCGCACCACCGCCCATCGCGTGGGCAGCACCCGCAGGTTTTCGATCTCCGTGGGCAGAAGCGCCCTCTCTTCTGCCCACGGATGTTGCGTGGGCGGAACTCCTCGCAGTTCTGCCCACCGAGCCATGACGACGTCGTCCCGGCGGGACAACCGGCCGACGCCGAGTCCTGCACAGCCGGCCCACCCCGCGCCGGTGTGCACAGACACGCGGCCCGCCCGGCCGCCGTCGGGCCGACCGCGTCAGGGTCGACCCATGTCCTTCGCCCCCGACCTCCCCCTCTTCCCCGTCTTCACCACCCGCGACGTGCTCGAACGCGGTCTGCCGCCCAGCCGGGTGCGGCGGTCCGACGTCCTCCGCCTCGCCCGCGGCATCCACCGTCGCCGTGACATGCCGCTGCGCACCTGGGAGTCGGCCGGGCTCCCGCCGCCGCACCACGCGGTCGGCCTCGACCTGCTGACCGCCCTCCTGCGGTCCCGTCCCGACGCCGTTCTCTCCCACGAGACGGCGGCGCACCTCCACGGTCTCCCGCTTCCCCCGGGCGGGGCCACGCGACGCGCCGCCGTCGAGATCACGTTGCACCGCGGCACCGCACGGGCGCGGATCCCCGGCGTCATGGAGCACCGCAGACCCCTGCCCGCCGGCCACGTCACCTCCGTGCTCGGGCTACGGGTGACGACGCCGGAACGGACCTGGCTCGATCTGTGCTCGATCGGCCACCCCTGGGACGAGGCATCCCTCGTGTCGGCGGGTGACCACCTGGTCCGTCACCCCTGGTCCCCGCGCGGCCGGCGGCCTCCCATCACCACGGTCACCGCGCTGCGCGAGGCGATGCGGCCGCTCGGGCGGTTCGTCGGAAGACCGCGGGCGACGGCGGCGCTCGAGCGCGTACGGGTGGGTGCCGACTCGCCGCAGGAGACCCGGCTGAGGCTGGCGCTCGTCGAGGCGGGGCTGGGCGAGCCGACGCTGCAGCACGTGTTCGACCCCGGGCGGCGGGACGCCCCCGAGGCCGATCTGTGGTTCGAGGACTGCCGGCTCGTCCTCCAATACGACGGCGAGGTGCACCGGAGTGCCGAGCAGCACGCCCGGGACGCCCGGCGGGACCAGTACTACGCGGAGCGTGGGCAGATGACCCTGCACGTCACGGGCCGGGACGTCGGCGAGGGATACGCGCGGGTGATCGAGGCCGTCCTCAGACGACGGGCACAGGTCTCGAACGGCTGGGATGCCTGACGTCGTCGTCGCGTATGGCCCTGCCGTCCATGCGCAGGGGTTCCGTGGGCAGAAGCGAGGGTGCTTCTGCCCACGGAACCTGGAAACACGCGGGTTCTGCCCCCGGAAGGCGAGACCCGGCGGGTTCTGCCCACGGAACGCTCGCGCCGGCCTCACCGTCGCCCGGCTCAGTAGTACACGGCCAGCGGCCCGTGCGGTCCGTCCACCACGCTGCAGGGGGTCTTGAAGATCCGCTCCAGCACCTCAGGGCGCAGGATCTCGGCCGGGGTGCCGGTCTCCACCACCTGACCGTCGCCCATGGCCACGATCCGGTCGGCGTAGTGGGCGGCGAAGTTGATGTCGTGCAGCACGATCACCACGGTCCGGCCCAGCTCGTCGGCGGCCCGACGCAGCTGCTGCATCATCTGCACCGAGTGCTGCATGTCCAGGTTGTTCAGCGGCTCGTCCAGCAGCACGTACTCGGTGTTCTGCGCCAGCACCATCGCCACGTACGCGCGCTGCCGCTGGCCGCCCGAGAGCTGGTCGAGGTACCGGTTCTCGAACGGACCGAGGTTGAGGAAGTCGATCGCGTCGGACACGTGCCGCTCGTCCTCCAGGGTCAGCCGCCCGCGCGTGTACGGGTAGCGCCCGAACCCCACGAGCTGCCGCACGGTCAGCCGCGTCACGAAGTGGTTCTCCTGCCGCAGGATGGACAGGGTCTGCGCGATCTTCCGGGACGGCGTCGTGGTGATGTCGTGCCCGCCCACGGCGATCGTCCCGGCGTCGGCGTCCTGCAGCCGGCCGATCATCGTCAGCAGCGTGGACTTGCCCGCCCCGTTGGGCCCCACGAGCGCGGTCACTCCCCCGGCCTGGATGTCCAGGTCCACGGGTCCGATGCACACCTCGTCGCTGTGGCGCTTCACCACGCCGCGCAGCTCGATCACAGACGTCCCTTTCTCATCACGACGATCAGGAAGGTGATGCCGCCGATCAGCTCGATGACCACCGTGACCGCACCTCCCGCGTAGAAGACGTGCCGCAGCACGAAGTAGGCGCTCGTGAGCACCGCGTACCCGGCCAACGCCGCCACCGGGAGGATGAACCGGTGGTCGTGGGTGTCGACCAGGCTGTACGCCAGCGTGGCCACGAGGAAGCCGAGGAACGTCATCGGGCCCACGAGCGCGGTGGTCATGGCCATCAGCACGGAGACCAGCAGCAGCGTCACCATGAGCTCGCGCCGGTGGTGCAGGCCCAGGTTGGTCGCGGCGTCGGCGCCGAGCGCCACCGTGTTCAGGCGGCGGGAGCGCAGCCACAGCAGCGCGCACACGACGACGGCGATGGGCCCGGCGATCGCCACGTACTCGGTCCGGGCGTTCGAGATGTTGCCGAAGAGCCGCGCGCTCAGCAGGTCGAACGAGTTCGGGTCCAGCAGCCGCTGCATGAACGTGCTCAGCGCGGCCAGCCCGCCGCCCAGCACCACGCCCACGAGCAGCATCAGATGGACGCTGCCGTAGGGCCGGGAGAGCAACCACGAGTACAGGGCCGTCGCGAGCGCCACCATGAGCGCGGCCTGGGCGAGGAACGGCCCCACCCCGGTCAGCACCGCGACGCCGGCGGCTCCCAGCACGTACACGGCGGCGGTCGACACGGCCGTGTAGAGCGCCTCGAACCCCATGATCGAGGGCGTGATGATGCGGTTGCCCGTCACCGTGTGGAAGCTGACGGTCGCGAAGGAGTGGCACAGCGCCGCGATCCCGATCACGCCCAGGGACTCCACGCGCATCCGCGCGATCATCCAGAACGCGCGCGAGCCGGGTTCGGCCTCGTTGCCCCACAGCAGGATCCCGGCGGTGGAGAGCACGGCGACGGCGGCCAGCACCGCGACGACGACCGCATACCTCCGGCGGTCGGCGGCGGTGACGAACGCGCCGGACCGGCGCGGGGCGTCGGCCTCGACGGGCCCGGCCGCGGTGGCGCCGCCGGGCGGGGCGGGGATGTGACCCGGGGCGGTCGCGAGCGGCTCAGCCATGCTTGGCCTGCCTCAGCAGCAGGGCGAGGAACACGATCGCGCCCACGAGGCCCAGGATCAGCGAGATGGGCACCTCGAACGGGGCGATCACGGTGCGCCCGATCAGGTCGCAGACGATCACGATCCACACGCCGACCATGACCACCCAGGGCAGGTTCGTCCGCAGGTTGTCGCCGCGGACCATGGACACGAGGTTGGGGACCACGAGTCCCAGGAACGGGAGGGCCCCGATCACCACGGTGACCACGCCGGTGGCCACGGCCACCATGGCCACGCCGGTGAGGATCACGGCGTCGTAGTTGAGGCCGACGTTCGTGGCGACGTCCTTGCCGAGGCCGGCCACGGTGAAGCGGTCGGCGATGACGAAGACCGCCACGCAGACGATCAGCACGAGGAAGAGCAGCTCGTACCGGCCGCGGACCACGGAGGTGAACGAGCCGGCGAACCACGCGCCCACCTGCTGCAGCATGTCCGTCTGGAGGGCGAGGAACGTCGAGGCGGCGCCCACGACGGCGCCGAGCATGATGCCCACGATCGGCACGATGAGGGAGGACTGCAGGCGCACCCGCCGCAGGAAGAGGAAGAACACGAGGGTGCCGACGAAGGCGAAGAGGATGGCCCCGACCATCCGGGTCACCAGGCCCGCCCCCGGCACGAGCACCATGGTCACCAGCAGGCCGAGACCGGCCCACTCGGTGGTGCCCGTGGTGCTGGGCTCCACGAAGCGGTTCTGCGTCATGAGCTGCATGATCAGCCCGCACATCGCCATCGAGGCGCCGGCCAGCACGAGGGCGACCGTGCGCGGCACGCGCGTGATGGCGAACATCTCGCGTCCGCCCTCCGCGCCGACGTCGTACACGCCCACGAACAGCGAGACCACGATGAGGGCCGCGGTCACCACGACGCCGACCAGCAACGGCCAGGTGCGCTGCCAGCGGGTGCGCTCGGGCCGCAGGACGGCGGGCGGGACCCAACACACGCGGTCGCCCCGCCCCGGCTCCTCGAGCCGGGGCGGGGCGTCCGCGACGTGGTGACGTACGTCGACGATCACAGCGCGCCTTCGAAGGCCTTCGCGAGGTCCTCCATGACGGTGGTGTGATTCTGGATGTCCTCGGCGACGTAGAAGTCGGCGGGCAGGTACACGATGTTGCCCTCCTTCACCGCGGTCACGTCCTGGAGGGCCTCGGAGCGCTCGATCAGCTCGGCGGCGGTGGCGTTCTCCTCGCCGACGGCGGCGTCGCGGTCCATGACGATCAGCCAGTCCGGGTTCGACTTCGCGATGGCCTCGACGGAGATGTCGTCGCCCTGGTGGTTGTCGGTGCCCGACTGCTCGAGGGCCGGGGTCAGCTCCAGCATGTCGAAGAACGGGCCGATGGCGCGACCGGTGCTGGGCGCGACGTACGACAGCTCGCCGCCCGAGGCGATGAGGCCCATGACGGTCTGCTCGGGGTCGTAGGCGTCCTTGGCGCGCTGCGTGGCGGCGTCGAAGTCGGCGACGAGCTTCTCGGCATCGGCCTCGTGGCCGGTGGTCTCGCCCAGCAGGGTGGTCAACTTCTTCAGGCCCTCGTCCATGGGGGTCTGCGTGACGTCGAAGTTCGTGTCCACGACGGCGGCGTCGCCGGTCAGCTCGTCGATCTCCGCCTTGCGCTCGTTGAACCGCTGGCCGTTGAAGACGACGTCCGGCTCGGCGGTGACGAACAGCTCCATGTCCGGCTCCCGGTGGTTGCCGATGTCGGCGACCGAGTCGTCCTGGAGGTAGGAGGGCCCGCCCTCGCCCTTGTACATGATCTGCTTCGGCGCGGCCGACAGCTCGACGCCCCAGTCGTCCAGGGTGCGGAAGATGCGGTTGTCCGTGGCGATGACGGAGTCGACCTCCTCCGGCAGGGTGACCTCGGTGCCGGACATGTCGGTGACGGTGACCCCGGCCGCGACGCCGCCCGAGCCGCCGGCGGCGCTCGCGGAGGACGAGGACTCGCCGGAGGCGCTCGCGGAGGATGAGCCCGTGGCCGCGCCGCCGGCGGAGCAGCCGACGAGGGCGAGGGCCGCCACCGAGGTCAGGGCGAGACTGGCGAGGCGGGGGGCGCGGGCGGAACGCGGCATGGTTCTCCTTCTGGGCGGCGAGGCCGCCCCGGGATGAGCAGTCGGGGTGGTGGGCGCGCTCCCGTGGAGGTGAGCCTTGCCTCAGTAGAATACCGTACACGAGGGTGCCGTAATCCCCCAACGGGGCGTGCGACGGCTCCCGCCGCCTGGAGCCCGCGGCCTGGAGACCCGTCAGTCCAACGGCGTCACCTCGAGGGCGAAGCGCGACCGACCCACACGCGCCAGCACGAGGGTGGCGTGCCGTCCGGCCCCACCACGCCGGCCCGGCTTCGCCCCGCCGAGGACGGCGCGCCGCACCTCCTCGGGCGTCTCGCGGATGCCCCGCTTCTTCACGTCCAGCCGGCCCACCCCGGTCTCCTTCGCCCAGCGCCGCAGGGAGGCCAGGTGGAAGCCGTGCACCGCCTCGATCCGATGGGCGCGAGCCAGGCCGTCGTGCACGGGCTCGGGCGCGACGAGGTAGGCCAGGTGGGGGTCCAGCTGTCGCGTCGGCACGGGCCAGGACGCGGCCAGGTCCGTCACGAGTCCGGCCCGGATGACCGCGCCGTCCGGCTCGTGCAGGACCGCGCCGACGAGCCCCGCCATGCCCTCCTCCCCCACGGCCTCGACCTCGGGCGAGTCGCCGAAGTCCGCGCCGGAGACGAGCTGCGCCGTCGTCGGCTCCCCGCCCCGGACGGTCATGACGCGCGCCGCCCGCCGCACCCCGGGGCGGGCCGCCGCGTTGAACCACAGGGCGGCCTCCACGACGTCGCCGTCGACGCTCACCCACTCGGCCTCGGCGCCCGCCGACACGGCCTCGTGCGGGAGCCCCGGGCCGAGCTTGACCCCGACCGGCACGCCCGTCGCGGCGATGTCCGTCACGACGCTCAGGGGCGGGGAGAACGCCTCGGGGTCGAACACGCGCGCGGACCCGCCCCCGCCGACCTGACGGCGGGCGGGGTCCAGCCACACCGCATCCGCCTCGGCGGGCACGTGGGCGCGGGCCCAGGCCACGGCGTCGCCGTGCACCACACGCGCACCGCCGTAGCCGGCGAGGTTCACCTCGGCGGCCGCCGCGACGACGGCGTCCCGCTCCACCGCCACGACGTCCAGGCCCCGGTCGGCGAAGGCGCGCGCGTCCAGGCCGAGACCGCAGCCGAGGTCGGCGACGCACCGGGCCCCCGCGGCCGCCAGCCGGTCCGCGTGCAGGCCCGCGACCAGCGGGCGGGTGGCCTGCTCCAGGCCGTCGCGGGTGAACAGCATCCGGCGCGCCTGCCGCCCGAGGCGGGCCTCCGCCCGGGACCGCAGCGCGGCCTGGGTCAGCGCGGCGGCCACGCGCTCCGGCGGATGCCCGGCCGCACGCAGGCGGGAGGAGACCGCGAGCGCGTCGGCCTCGCGGTACCCGGCGAGGGAGTCGAGGAGCGCGCGGCCCTCCGGCTCGAGGACGGGGGCCAGGGCGGTGGCGTCCGCCTCCGAAGCGGCGGCCGTGGGGCGCGGCGGGCGGGAGGCGGGGCGGGGACGGGCCATGCGCCCCACCCTAGGTCCGAAGCGTGGACACCGGGCGCAGACCGGGCCGGGGCTTCTAGGATGGGCGACATGACTCTGCCCTTCGCCGACTCCGCGCAGTCCACTCTCGGAATCGAGTGGGAGCTCGCGCTCGTGGACGCCGTGTCCGGCGAGCTGCGTTCCGAGGCCCCGGACCTGCTGCGCGCCCTGCATGTGACCGAGGGCCTCGCCGAGGACGACGTGAACCCGCACATGACCAGCGAGCTCCTGCAGAACACGGTGGAGCTCGTCACGGGCGTGCACGAGCGCGTGGACGCCGCGACGGCGGACCTCGGCCGGATCGCCGCGCGCGTGGCCGACGCCGCGGCCGCGCGGGGCATCTCCCTGTTCTGCCAGGGCACGCACCCGTTCGCGGACGCGATCGCGCAGCCCTCGACGCCCAGCGAGCGCTACGACCGCATGCTGGATCTCACCCAGTACTGGGGTCGGCAGATGCTGATCTTCGGCGTGCACGTGCACGTGGGTCTGGACGACGTCTCCAAGGCCATGCCGGTGGTGAACGGCCTGGTCAACCGCGTGCCGCACCTGCTCGCGCTCTCGGCCTCCTCCCCCTTCTGGGCGGGCACGGACACGGGCTACCAGTCCCAGCGCACCCTCCTGTTCCAGCAGCTGCCCACGGCCGGCCTGCCGTTCCAGTTCCAGGAGTGGGAGGACTTCGAGCGCTGCGTGGCCCAGATGGAGCAGGTGGGCATGATCGCGGACGTCACCGAGTGCCGCTGGGACGTGCGGGCCGTGCCCCGCCTGGGCACGGTGGAGATGCGCGCGTGTGACGGCCTGGCCACGCTCGAGGAGATCGCCGCCGTGACCGCCTACACGCAGTGCCTCGTGGACGACCTGTCCGCGAGCCTGGAGCGCGGCGAGACGGTCGAGGTCCTGCCGCCGTGGCACGTGCAGGAGAACAAGTGGCGCGCCGCCCGGTACGGCATGGACGCCACCGTGATCGTGGACGCCCGCGGCACCCAGGTCCCGCTGGCGGAGCACCTGCCGGCGGAGATCGAGCGACTGACCCCGGTCGCCGAGCGGCTGGGCTGCGCGGCGGAGCTCGCCGGCGTCCAGGCGATGATCGACGACGGCGGCGCCGCGCGTCAGCGTCGCGTGGAGGCGCAGGCCCTGGCCGGCCCGCCGGCCGCGGGCGAGGACACGGATGACGCGGTGGCCCCGCTGCGCGCGGTCGTGCTGGACGCCGCCGCCCGCACCCGCGCGTCGCTGGACGGCCGCGCCGGCTGAGCGGCTGTTCCCCCGGCGAGGTGGCGGCCCCGCCGCGCCTGCACGCTTCCGCCGGCCCGCCCGGTGCGGTTACGGTCGCACCATGCGAGCACTCACATGGCAGGGAAAGCGCAACGTCGCCGTCGAGGACGTCCCGGATCCGCGGATCCAGGAGCCGACGGACGCCATCATCGAGGTCACGTCGACCGGCATCTGCGGGTCGGACCTGCATCTGTACGAGGTCCTGGGGCCGTTCATGGACGCGGGGGACGTGATCGGCCACGAACCGATGGGCATCGTCCGCGAGGTCGGGTCCGAGGTCACCCACATCCGGCCCGGTGACCGCGTGGTCGTGCCCTTCACCATCTCCTGCGGCCGGTGCTGGATGTGTCAGCGCGGGCTGCAGTCCCAGTGCGAGACCACCCAGGTGCGGGAGCAGGGCTCCGGCGCCGCACTCTTCGGCTACTCCCGGCTCTACGGCTCCGTCCCCGGCGGACAGGCCGAGCTGCTGCGCGTGCCCCACGCGGACTACGGCCCCGTGAAGGTGCCGCACACCGGTCCGGATGAGCAGTGGCTGTTCCTCTCGGACGTCGTCCCCACCGCCTGGCAGGGGGTCCAGTACGCGAACGTCCCCGACGGCGGCACGCTCGCGGTGCTCGGCCTCGGGCCCATCGGTCAGCTGGCGGCGCGCATCGGCGTGCACCTGGGGTACCGGGTGATCGGCGTCGACCCGGTCCCCGAGCGACGCGCGATGGCGGCCCGGCACGGCATCGAGGTCCTGGACGCCGACGGCGGCGAGGCCGAGGTGCTCCGCGAGCGCACCGGCGGCCGCGGCCCGGACGCGGTCCTGGACGCGGTCGGCATGGAGGCGCACGCCTCCCCGGCGGGGCACGCGGCCCACACCGCCGTGGGCCTGCTGCCCGACGCGCTCGGCCGGGCGGCCATGAAGACCGCCGGCGTCGACCGCCTGAGCGCCCTCCACACCGCGATCGACGCGGTCCGGCGCGGCGGCACGGTGTCGCTCTCCGGGGTCTACGGCGGCATGAAGGACCCGATGCCGATGCTCACCCTGTTCGACAAGCAGGTCACCCTGACGATGGGCCAGTGCAACGTCCGTCGCTGGGTGGACGACCTGCTGCCCCTGCTCGACGACCCGTCCGACCCCCTCGGCGTGCTCGACCTGGCCACGCACACCGCCCCCCTCGACGACGCGCCCGCCCTCTATGAGACGTTCCAGAAGAAGGAGGACGGCTGCATCAAGGTGGTCCTGAAGCCGTGAGGATCGTCGTCCTGGGCGCGACGGGCAACGTCGGCACCGCTGTCCTGCACCGCCTCCAGGCCGCGGACGGGGTGAGCTCGATCGTGGGCGTGAGCCGGCGCGGCCCGGACCGGGCCGGAGCGCCCTACGACGGCGTCGAGTGGCACCGCCTGGACGTCGCGGAGCCCACGGCGGCGGGGCGGCTGCGCGAGATCGTCGCCGGCGCCGACGCCGTCGTCGACCTGGTGTGGGTGATCCGCCCCAACCGCGACCGCGACCACCTGCGCGCCGTCAACGTGGCCGGCAACGAGCGGGTGTTCCGGGCCGTGGCCGAGGCGGGCGTGCCCCACCTGGTCTACGCGTCCTCGGTGGGCGCGTACGGGCCCGGGCCGAAGGGCCGCGCCGTGGCCGAGTCCCACCCCACCACCGGGGTCCCGACCTCGCACTACGCCGCACAGAAGGCCGAGGTCGAGTCGATCCTCGACCGTGTGCAGGCCGAGCACCCCGAGCTGCTGGTGACCCGGCTGCGCCCCGGGCTGATCTTCCAGTCCGCCGCCGGACCCGAGATCAAGGACTACTTCCTGGGCGACCTCGTCCCCGCCCGGCTGGTCGCCCGCCTGCGTACCCCGGTGCTGCCGTTCCCGCGGGGCCTGCGATTCCAGGCGCTCACGGCCCAGGACGTGGCGGACGCGTACTGGCGCGTGATCGCCCGCCGCGCGGGCGGCGCCTTCAATGTGGCAGCCGAACCCGTGCTGGACGCGCACACCCTGGGCACCGTCCTCGGGGCCCGCCGCATCCTGGAGCTGCCCGTGGGCCTGTTCCGCGCGGCCGCGGCGCTGAGCTACCGGGCACGGCTGCAGCCCACCGACCCGGGGTGGGTGGATATGGCCGCGGCGGCGCCCATCATGGACACCACGGCCCTGCGCGCCGCGACCGGCTGGTCCGAGACCACCGACGCCCGGGAGGCGGTCCGCCTCGTGCTCGACCATCTCGACGGCGCCGAAGGCCTCGGCAACGCCGGGCACCGCTCGCACTCGCCCACGGAATGAGGACGATGACCATCACCCGCCGGGCCGCCCTGACGGGCCTGCTCGGGGGCGCCGCCCTCGGGTTCACCGCCTGCACCTCCTCCGGCTACCCCGCCGACCCGGACGGCACCCTGGACCGCGTCACGGGCGGGGTGCTGCGCGCCGGCGTCGTGCACCACCCGCCCCACGTGGACGCCTCGGGCGCCGAGCCCGTCGGCCCCGAGCCCGACCTGATCCGCGGCTTCGCGGCGGCGCACGACGCACGCGTCGAGTGGACCGTGGCCGGGGAGGAGGCGCTCATGACCGCGTTGGAGAAGGGCGACATGGACCTGGTAGCCGGCGGCCTGACCTCCGCGTCCCCGTGGACGTCGCACGCGAGCATCACCCGCGACTACGCCGAGGCCCAGGGTCCGGACGGCGAGCCGGTGAAGCTCGTGATGGCCGTGCCCCTGGGTGAGAACCAGATGCTCACGGCCCTCGAGGAGTACTTCGACCAGCGCGCAGCGGAGGAGGCCCGATGACGCGGCGGGACACCCGGGAGAAGGGGCCGAGCGGGCGCCGCTTCGGCGCCACGGAGCTGCCCCCGGAGATCGAGCGCGTGGTCCAGCAGGCCAAGCGGCTCGAATGGGCGACGCTCGGGGTGATCGTGGTCACGATCGTCCTCGTGGCGGTCGTGATGGGCTCCTCGCAGGCCATGCGTGCCGCGTGGATCGAGGACCTGCTCTCCCTGATCCCGCCGATCGCGTTCCTCGTCGCCCTGCGCGTGGCCCGCATGGCCCCGACGCGGGCCCGGCCCTACGGCTCTCACCGGTCCGTCGGGGTGGGGCACCTCGTGGCCGCCGTCGCCCTGTCCGTGATGGGCGTGGTCCTCGTCGGCGACTCCCTCCTGGGCCTGGTGACGGCGGAGCACCCGCCCATCGGCACGTTCGACCTGTTCGGGCACACCGTGTGGCAGGGCTGGTTCATGATGGCCGTGATGGCCCTGTCCGTGCCCGGGCCCATGATCCTCGGCCACAAGAAGCTCGCGCTGGCCGAGCAGCTCCACGACCGCGTGCTGTACGCGGACGCGGACATGAACAAGGCGGACTGGCAGACGGGCGTGGCCACCATCGTCGGCGTGGCCGGCATCGGCCTGGGCTGGTGGTGGGCGGACGCCGCGGCGGCGATCTTCGTGGGCGTGAGCATCGTGCTGGACGGCTGGAAGAACCTGAAGGAGGCCGTCACGAACCTGGCGGACCGCCGCGCCGCCACGATCGACGGCGCCCGGCCGCACCCGCTCATCGACCGTGCCGAGCGGATTGCCTGGGCGGAGCCGTGGGTGCGCCGCGCGGGCGCCCGCGTCCGGGACGAGGGCCACGTGTTCCACGTCGAGATGTTCGTGGTGCCGCACGAGGGGGCGGACGTGACGGTGGGCCGCTGCTGCGCGCTGCGGGACGCGATCGCCGCCCTGGACTGGAAGCTGCAGGACGTCGTCGTCGCCCCGGTGGACGAGCTGCCCGCCGAGGTGCACGGCGGACGGTCCGGGGAGCATCAGACGGGCGAGGAGTAGCCCGGGCCTCAGCCGGCCAGGAACCGTCCCTCGAGGGTGGCGGAGGTGATGCGCTGGACCTCGCGCTGCTGGTCGGCGGCCCTCTGGCGCAGGGCGTGCATCTCGGCGGCGTCGACCGCCGGCAGGTGCGGCGCGAGCTGTTCGAGGACATGCCACATCGCGGACTTGGCCTGGAGCATGCCCTGCAGCAGGTCCAGTTCGATCTGCGTCCAGCCGGAGCCGCGCGTGCGCAGCGCGTTCACGGGGTTGAGTCGTCCGCCGGCCTCGGCCGCCGCGCCGGCGGCCCGGTCCACGAGCGGGGTGCGGAGACCCAGCTCGCCGATGAGCGCCTCGAGGCGGTCCTGGTCGTCCTGGACGGCGTCGCCGAGGCGTCGCAGCGCGGCCTCCTGCGGGGTGCCGGCCCAGGTCTGCTCGGCGGCGCGGAACGCCTTCACACCGGAGCGGGAGCCGAGCAGGTGCTGATTGAGGAAGTCCTCCAGCATCTGCTCGTCCACGGCGGCGGAGGTGGACTCGGGGCGGGGGTGTTCGTGACCGGTCATGGGCCCTGTCTACGGAACGCGCGGGCGTGGCGGCAAGAGGCCGGGCGCGCTCAGACGCTGACGACCTCGACCGGCTGCCCCGGGTCCGCGCCGAACCACGCGTCGGAGGGGGCGACGCCGTCGCGCACCAGGCGTGCGCCGAGCGCGGCGACCATCGCCCCGTTGTCGGTGCACAGGTTGACGGGCGGGACGGTCAGCTCGATGCCGGCCGAGCGGCACCGGTCGGCGAGCAGGGCGCGCAGGCGCGAGTTCGCCGCGACGCCGCCGCCGAGCATCAGGTGGGTGAGCCCGTGCTCGCGGCAGGCGCGGACGGCCTTGGCGGTGATCACGTCCGCGACGGCCTCCTGGAAGGAGGCGGCGATGTCCGCGCGCGGCACCTCGAGGCCGCGGGCCTCGAACTGCTCCACGGCGCGGGAGACGGCGGTCTTCAGCCCGGAGAAGGACCAGTCGTGCCGGTGCGGGCCGGGCTCCTCGGCGCTGCCGACGAACTTGCCCGCGGTGAGCCCGCGCGGGAAGCGGAAGGCCGTCGGGTCGCCCTCGGCGGCGAGCCGGTCGATCACGGGGCCCCCGGGGTAGCCCGCCCCGATGAGCCTGGCGACCTTGTCGTACGCCTCGCCGGCCGCGTCGTCGATGGTCGAGCCCAGCAACTCGACCTCGGAGCTGATCCGGCCCACGCGCAGGATCTCGGTGTGCCCGCCGGAGACGAGCAGCGCGCCCAGGTCCGCGGGCAGGTCGTCCCACTGCGCGGGCCGCACGCCGTCCAGCATGCCGACGCCCACGTGCGCCACGAGGTGGTTGATGCCGTAGAGGGGCGTGCCGAGGGCCGTGGCGAGCGCCTTGGCCCCCGCGACCCCCACCATGAGGGCGCCCGCCAGACCCGGGCCGGAGGTGACGGCGATCGCGTCGAGGTCCGCGAGGGTGACGCCGGCGGTGTCCAGGGCGCGGCGGATCGTGGGCACGAGGGCCTCAAGGTGCGCGCGGGCGGCGATCTCCGGGATCACGCCGCCGAAGCGCACGTGCTCCTCGACGGAGGAGGCGACCTCGTGGGCCAGCAGGGCGGTGCCGCGGACGACGCCGACGCCGGTCTCGTCGCAGGAGGACTCAATGCCGAGCACGAGGGGGGCTGCGGTGGCGGTGGGCATGGGCTCCAGTCTAGTGAGCGGCCCGGTCACAGGGCCTTGCGCATGATCACGGCGTCCTCGCCGCCCGGGTAGTAGCGGCGACGCACGTGCAGCTCCTCGAATCCGTGGCGCGCGTAGAGCCGCCGGGCGGCGGCATTGGAGGCCCGGACCTCGAGCATGAGCGAGCTCGCGCCGCGCGCCGCGGCCTCCGCGGCCATCCAGCGCAGCTGGGCCGCCCCGATCCCCCGCCCCTGCGCCGCCGCGACCGTGCCCACGGTCTGCACGTCGGCGACGTCGCCGACCACCATGATCCCGCCGTAGCCGACGATCTCGCCGGGGGCGGGGCCGTCGTCGTCCGCGGCGCCGGGCGCGGGCACGTCGCGGACGACCACGCGGTAGTCCCGGGTGGGCGGGCGGCCGTGCGCGTCCCGTCCGCCGGCAGGGCCGGTCTGGGCGAGCTCCTCCTCGTAGAAGTGCGCGGGCCAGGCGTCGAGCGGGAAGAGCGTGGCCTCGTGGGCGAGCACCTCGGGGACGTCCCACACGGTCATGGGGCGCAGCAGGTATCCGGGCGGCAGCCCGTGCCCGTCCTCGGCGGGGCGCCCGTCACCAGACGGGGCCGGCTCGGCCGGGCTCACGCGCCCGCCCGCTTGCGGGGGCCGGGGACCTTGGCGTCGGACTCGCGCAGGTAGAGCGGCTCGGCCGGGACGAGGCCGCGGCCGCGCCGCAGGGCGAGCTCGGCCACCTGCCCCACCCCGACGGCGGACGGCGTGGCCGCCTCCCAGTCCGGCACCGCGCGCAGCGCCTCGGGGTAGAGCCCGGCCCCCGCGCCGTAGACGGGCAGCGGGGTGACCTCGTCCGCCGGCGAGACGAAGGGACCGTGCAGCAGCGTCGGCTGCCCGCCGACCTGCGCGTAGTGGGCCCAGTAGACCTCGCGGCGGCGGGCGTCCGTGGCGACCACGAACTCCTCGATCCCGTGGCGGAAGGCGTCGACGCCGGCCGTGTGGGCGAGCGCGTCGAGGCTGCGGACCCCGTGCACGGGCACATCCCACGCCAGGCCGAGGGCGGCCGCCGTCGCCAGGCCCGCGCGCAGTCCCGTGAAGGGCCCGGGGCCGACGCCGACCGCGAGCGCGTCCAGCGCGGTGCCGGTGACGCCGGCCTCGCCGAGCACGGCCTGCACCGCGGGAGCGAGCACCTCGGCGTGGGCGTGGGTGTCGTCCGTGGCCCAGCGCGCGAGCTCCTCACCGTCCCGCAGGACGGCGACGGAGGCGGCGGCGGACGAGTCGATCGCGAGGAGCAGGGCCATGGCCGCCAGTCTACGGAAGCACGACGCCGGCCCAGCGCGGGCCGCGGCCGGTCACGACGGCCGAACGCAGCTCCTCGGCCTGGCCCCCGTCCTCGTCGGAGAAGTCGGTGACGATGCCGTCCTCGCGCTCCCCCGCCGAGGCCGCGGGGGCGTCCTCACCCCCGCGGGCCCGGACGATCTCGATGTCCAGCCACGAGGCGTCCGGGTCCTCGGGGAACCCGGCGAGGGACTCGGCCATGCCCCGGCCCCACTCGACGACGGTCACGGAGCGGTCCACGCTCGCGTCCAGGTCGAGGTCCGTGAGCTCCCCCGCCGAGCGCAGCCGATATGCGTCCACGTGCACAAGGTCCGGGGTGCCCGCCGGGGCGTCGGCCGGGGCGGGGTGGACGCGGGAGAGGACGAACGTCGGCGAGACCACGCCGGAGGCCACGCCGAATCCGCTGGCCAGCCCCTGGGTGAAGGTCGTCTTGCCCGCGCCGAGGTCGCCCGTAAGGATCAGCACGTCGCCGGCGCGGAGCACCCCGGCGAGGGCGCGGCCGAACGCCCGGGTGCCGTCGGCGCCCTCGAGCGGGACCGTCGCCGTCAGCACGGGCTCCGGCAGGGCCGGGCCGGGGGCGGGGATCGCGTGGTCGCTCATGGGCGGGCCTCCTGGGTCGGCGTGGGGTCCACGTGCTGCCGGTCCACGCGGCCTCCGATGCGGGTCACCAACTCGTAGTTGATCGTCCCGGCGGCCGCGGCCCACTCCTCCACCGGAATGCCGGAGGCCGGTCCGAACAGCTCGACGGCGTCACCGGGCGCGTCCGCGGCGTCCGGGCCGAGGTCCACCACGAACTGGTCCATCGCGACGCGGCCCACCACGGGGACGGTCCGGCCGCCGACGTGGACGCGCGTGCCCTCGACGACGCGCGGGACGCCGTCGGCGTAGCCGACGGGCACGAGCCCGAGGGTGGTGGGCTCCGCCGTGACGTGGCGGAACCCGTAGGACACGCCCTGCCCGGCGGGGACGGCCTTGACGTTGGCCAGGACGGTGACGAGGGACATGGCCGGGCGCAGCCCGAGCTCGGCGGCGGTGACGTCCTCGAACGGAGAGAGCCCGTACAGGCCCAGGCCGACGCGCACCATGTCCAGGTGCGTGTCCGGCCGGGCGAGGGTGGCGGGCGTGTTGGCCAGGTGCCGCAGCAGCGGGTGGCCGAGCGCCTCGGCGGCCTCGGCGGCCATCCGTTCGAACCGCAGCAGCTGCGCCGTGGTCTCGGCGGCCCGGTCCGGCTCGTCCGCCACGCCGAGGTGGGAGAACACGCCCTCCACCCGCACGAGGCCCGCGGCCTCGAGCTCGGCGGCACGCGCGACGAACGCGGGCCACCGCTCGGGCGGGCAACCGTGGCGGCCCAGGCCGGTGTCCGCCTTCAGGTGCAGGACGGCGCGGACATCGGGTCCGGCCCCGCCGCGGGCCCGCAGCCCGCGGACGGCGTCGGCGACGGCGTCGAGGTCCCAGCCCGAGACGCCGAGGGTCACCTCCGCCTCCACCGCGGCGGCGAAGTCCGTGGCCCCGGTGTGCAGCCACGCGAGCACGCGCAGGCGCGCCCCCGCCGCGCGCAGGGCCAGGGCCTCGCGCACGTGGGCCACGCCGAGCCGGTCCGCGCCGGCGGCCGCGGCGGCGCGGGCGACGGCCACCGCGCCGTGGCCGTAGGCGTCGGCCTTGACGACGGCGGTCAGCAGCGGCCGGCTGCCGTCGGGGCGGCGGATCCGCTCCCGCAGCACGCCCACGTTGTGCCGGACGGCCGCCAGGTCGATGCGTGCGGCGCGCTCGGCGTCCGTCGGGCTGACGTCGGCGCGGCTCATCGGACGGCCTCCGGCTCGGCGTCGTCCGGCCACCACAGGCGCGCGACGCGCGCGCCCAGCGCGGCCGGCAGCGTGGCCGTGGTGATCCGCCCGGCGCGGGCCTGGTCGGCCCCGGCCCGGGCGTGCAGCCAGGCGGCCGCCGCCGCGAGCCGGGCCGTGGGCGCCGGGCCGGGATCCTCCCCGGTCCGGCGTGCCCGCGAGCGCCGCGCCACGTCCGCGGCCAGGACGGCGCCGATCGCCCCGGAGAGCACGTCGCCGGTGCCGCCCATCGCGAGTTCGGGGCCGCCGCCGGTCACGGCCCACGCCTCGCCGTCCGGGGCGACCACAAGGGTGCGCGGGCCCTTGAGCAGGACCGTGGCGCCGTGTTCGGCCGTCCACGCGCGGAGGGCGGCGAGCGGGTCGGCGGCGTCGGCGCCGTCCGCGGGGAGGCGCTCGCGCAGCCGGGACCACTCCCCGGCGTGCGGCGTCAGGACCACGGGCGTGCCGGCCGCGCGCAGCGTCCGCAGCTCGGCGGCGGTGACGAGGGCGAGGGCCGAGGCGTCGGCGACCAGGGCCGCCTCCGGCCGCTCCTCGAGCGCGGCGAGGACGCCGGCCCAGCGCCGCCGCGCGTCGTGCTCGGTGTCCAGGCCGGGGCCGGCCACCCAGGCGTCCGCCCGCGAGGGCTCGGGCCCCTCCGCCGAGACCAGCGCCTCGGGGTGGGCGGCGAGCACCAGGTCCCGGGTGGTCTGCGGGCCGGCGTGGTGCACCATGCCCGCGCCCGTGTGCAGCGCACCCGCGCTCGCGAGCACGGCGGCCCCCGGGTAGCGCTCCGATCCGGCGACGACGGCCACCACGCCGCGCGTGTACTTGTGGGCCTCGGCCGCAGGGACCGGGTGGGCGGCCCGTGCGGCGGCCTCGTCCATCACGCCCAGCGGCGCGGCCGGCGACGTCGGCAGGTGCGGTCCCAGCCCGATGTCCGCCACGTGCACGGTGCCCGCACGCGCGGCCCCCTCCCCGAGGACGAGACCGGACTTGAGGGCGCCGAACGTCACGGTCGCGTCCGCGGGCAGGGCCTCCCCCCGCACCTCGCCGGTGTCCGCGTCCACGCCGGAGGGGACGTCGCACGCCAGCACGAGCGCATCCGCCGGCAGCGCGCGCGCCGCGGCGGGCAGCTCATACTCGCCGGTGAAGCCCGTGCCGAGCACGCCGTCCACCACGAGCGCGGCCTCGGGCGGCACCGCGTCGGCGCGGCGTCCCCCGGCCGCTCGCAGCGCAGCCCAGCCCTCGGCGTGCCAGCGCGGGGCGCCGTCGTCGTCCCGGCGGACGGGCACGGCGACCGCGGCCACGCCCCGGCGGCGCAGGAACGCGAGGGCGAACAGCGCGTCCCCGCCGTTGTTGCCGGGTCCGACGAGGGCGGCCACGGTCGTCCCGGCCACCGGGCCGCGCTCACGCAGCAGGGCGGCGGCGTGCTCGGCCAGGGCCCAGGCGGCGGCGCGCATCAGCTCCGGGCCGCGGCCGGCCGCGAGCAGGGGCTCTTCGGCCGTGCGCACGGCCGAGCCGGTCACGGCGATGCGGGTCAGGTCATCGGGGGTCATGCGGGTTCCTCCTCGGCCGCGCGGCGTTCGGCGACCACGTAGGCGGTGGCGACGTCCCCGTCATGGCTGAGGGAGAGGTGCCAGTGGGTGATGCCCAGGGCCTCGGCCTGGGCCTGGACGGTGCCGGTCAGGTGCACGGTGGGGCGGCCGTCGCCGTGGTCCGGGCGCGGGATCCAGCAGTGGTGCCACATCATCCCGGGCGGGGCGCCCATGGCCTTGGCGATCGCCTCCTTGGCGGCGAAGCGCGCGGCCAGCGAGCGCAGCGGCAGGTCCCGCTCGTCCTCGGTGAACAGGCGCGCGCGCAACGCGGGCGTGCGCTCGAGCTGCGCCCGGAACCGCGGGACGTCCACCACGTCCACCCCCACGCCGACGATCACGCCGCCCCCGCCCGCCGGGCGCCCACGACGACGGCGCCGGCCTCGTCCCCGACGGGCTGCCCGCGCAGTCGCTTGGCCAGGTCGAGCGGCCACTGCAGCACGCCGGGCAGCTGCTGGTCGCAGCCCGGCGTGAGCATCGCCTTCCCGTAGGCCAGCACGCCGTAGACGCCGTGCTGCAGGCGGCCGAGCCGGTCGAAGCCGGCATCGAACGCGTACAGGGACACACGGCCCTCCTCGGAGGTGAGGCACCGCTCCGCCAGCAGCCGCGCGCGCTCCACGTGCTGGTGGAAGGTGAGCACGCCCAGGTGGTGCAGGCCCAGCTCGCGCATGCGGTCGGCCGCGTGGACGACCTCGCCCTGGGTGGTCACCGGATCGGGCGCGAAGCACTCGACGGTGACGCCGGCCAGCCGCGGGTCGCGCTCCTCCGGGCCGCCGCACAGCTTCTCGTGCCCGTCCGGCCCCAGGTACGCGGAGACGAAGAGCCGGTCGGCGACGCCGGACGCGGCGAGCTCGATCGCGGCGTCGTAGACGCGGGGCTGGCTGTAGAGGACGAGGAGGGCGTCCACACGCGGTGCGTCATCCGGGTGCGGGTCCGTCACGGCGTGCATGGCCCACCCCGCGCCGAAGGCCAGTCCCAGCGCCGCCAGGGTCGCCACGGTGGCGCAGAGGGCGTGCGCCCACCGCGGCAGGCCACGGCAGACGCGCCCCCGGTCGACCTGCGCGCTCATGCGTCCTCGGGGACCTGCCGCAGCACGACGGTGGAACGGGCCTGGACCTCGAGGACGTCCCCGGCACGCACGCGGGGGTGCGCGCCGCTCGGGGCGACGTGGGACGAGGTGTCCACGAGGACCTCCCACTCGGCCGGGAACGTGGGTCCGGGCAGGGTGTACGGCACGGGCTCCCACCACGCGTTCATGAGGACGTAGAAGTCCCGGTAGGGCTCCTCCCCGTCCTCGTCCCCGCGGGTGAGCATGTGCCCGTTGAGGTAGAAGCCGATCGACCGGGCCTCGGCGCCCCAGTCGTCCTCCGTCTTGGCGGTCGCGTCCGGCTCGAGCCACACGATGTCCGGCAGGGGCGCCTCGACGTCGCGGGCCGCGGGGCGACCGTCGAAGTGGTGGCGACGGCGGAACACCGCGTGGTCACGGCGCAGCGCGATCAGGTCGCGGGTGAACGCCACGAGCGAGTCGTCCATGGCGGACCAGTCGATCCATGAGATCTCGTTGTCCTGGCAGTAGACGTTGTTGTTGCCGCCCTGGGTGCGGCCCAGCTCGTCGCCGTGGCTGATCATGGGCACGCCCTGGCTGATCAGCAGGGTGGCCAGGAAGTTGCGGCGCTGGCGGGCGCGCAGCGTCACGACCTCGGGGTCGTCGGTCTCCCCCTCCACGCCGCAGTTCCACGAGCGGTTGTGCGCGTCGCCGTCGTTGTTGTCCTCGCCGTTGGCGGCGTTGTGCTTCTCGTTGTAGGAGACGAGGTCGCGCAGCGTGAAGCCGTCGTGGGCCGTGACGAAGTTCACGGACGCGCCGGGGCTGCGCCCGTCCCCCTCGTAGAGGTCGGCCGAGCCGGTCAGGCGGGTGGCGAACTCGCCGAGGGTGCCGGGCTCGCCGCGCCAGAAGTCGCGCACCGTGTCCCGGTACATGCCGTTCCACTCGGACCAGAGGCCGGGGAAGTTGCCCACCTGGTAGCCGCCCCAGCCCACGTCCCACGGCTCGGCGATGAGCTTGACGGTGCGCAGCACCGGGTCCTGGCGGACCACGTCGAAGAACCCGGAGAACATGTCCGGGCCCTGCTCCCCCTCCACCCGGGTGAGGGTGGTGGCCAGGTCGAACCGGAAGCCGTCCACGTGCATCTCGGTGACCCAGTAGCGCAGGGAGTCCATGACCAGCTGGAGGGCCTTGGGGCTGGAGAGGTCCACCGAGTTCCCGGTGCCCGTGTAGTCCATGTAGTGCCGCTCGTCGCCCTCGACGAGGTGGTAGTAGCCGGCGTTGTCCAGCCCGCGCAGGCTGAGCATGGGGCCCTTGTCGTTGCCCTCGGCCGTGTGGTTGTAGACCACGTCGAGGATCACCTCGAGACCGGCGGCGTGCAGGTCCTTCACCATCTGCTTGAACTCGCGGACCTGGCCGCCCACCTCCGAGGAGGAGGAGTAGGCGGCGTGCGGGGCGAAGAAGCCGAGCGTGTTGTAGCCCCAGTAGTTGCTCAGCCCCTTCTCCTGCAGGGTGGCGTCGTTGACGAACTGGTGCACGGGCATCAGCTCGACGGCGGTCACCCCGAGCTCGGTCAGGTGGCGGACCACCTCCGGGTGGGCCATGCCCGCGTAGGTGCCGCGCAGCTCCTCGGGGACGGCGGGGTGCAGCTTGGTCATGCCCTTGACGTGGGTCTCGTAGATCACCGTGTCCGTGAGCTCGACGGCGGGCGGGGCGTCATCGCCCCAGTCGAAGTCCTCGGCGACGACGACGCCGAGCATGCTCGCGCCCAGGTTGTCCGAGGTGTCGATGCGGTCCGGCTCGTCGAAGTCGTACGAGTGGTGCTGCTGGCCCCACTCGTAGTCGCCGGTGAACGCCCGCGCGTACGGGTCCACCAGGATCTTGGCCGGGTTGTGCCACAGGCCGCGGGCGGGGTCCCAGGGGCCGTGCACGCGGTAGCCGTAGCGCTGCCCGTGCCCGATGCCCGCCACGTGAGCGTGCCACGTGGTGCCGTGCCGCTCCTCGAGGGGGATGCGCGTCTCCGTGCCGTCGTCGGCGACGAGGCACAGCTCGACCGCCTCCACCTCGCGGGAGACCGCGAGGGCGAAGTTGGTGCCGGTCTCGTCCACGGTGGCCCCGAGGGGGTACGGCTGGCCGATCTCCACTGTGTGCATGACTCTCCGGGGTCTCGTCGTGCGGCCCGCCGGGTGCGGCGGGCCTCCCCGGGGAGTCTACTGGCGCGGGCGGACGCCATCCCGGACGCGTCGATCCGCTCAGACGAGCCGGGCACCGCGGGCGGCCAGGTCCGCCACGGCACGGCGCGAGGCGGCCGCGCCGCCGCGGACCAGGCGGTCGCGGGAGGCCGGGGCGTCCGCGGCGTTGACCACGAACGCGGTGCGCATCAGCGCCAGCTCCTTCGCGAACACCTCGTCCCAGCCCTCCTGCCAGTACGGCCGGCCGATGTAGGTGAACGCGAACGCACGCTCGCCGTCACGGGAGCACAGGGCCAGGGAGACGGAGCCGAAGCCGGCGCCGTCGTGGCCGACCAGCACCTCGCCGGCGTGCTCCGGCGCGGGGTCCGCGACCAGGAACAGGCCGTAGCCGTAGCCGGCCTGGGCGGCCGGGCCGACGGGGGTGACCATGAGGTCCACGGTCTGCTGCGAGACCAGCTCGCCCCGCATGAGGGCCTGATAGAAGCGGGTGACGTCCGCGGCGGTGGTGTTCACCGCGGCGGCGGAGGCGAAGATCGACTGGTCGATGGTCTCGAGGGCCTGGGCCTCGTGCGGACGCACGGCCGCGTCCTGCATCTCGGCGCCGCGAACGAGGGTGCCGTGCTCGAGGCGGGTGCGGTGCATGCCGGCCGGGCGGAAGACGCGGTCCCGGATGAGCTCGGGCATCCGGCGCCCGGTGACGGCCTCGACCATCATCTCCACCACCACGTAGCCCGTGTTGGAGTAGCCGTAGTCGGTGCCGGGCTCGAACCACCAGTCGGCCTGCTTCGCCAGCTCGACGAGCTCACGCTGGCCGTAGGAGCGGGAGACGACGTCCGCGAGCTCGTCGAAGTCCAGCTCGAAGAGGGACTGCCCGCGCATGATCACCCAGATGGCGTCCGGCATGCCGGAGGTGTGGTTCAGGAGCATCGAGAGGGTGACCCGGTCCTCGACGTCGGGCCACAGGCCCGGGAGGACGTCGCCGATCGTGGAGTCCAGGGACAGGGTGCCGCGCTCGACCTCCTGCAGGGCGACGGTGGCGACCATGCCCTTGGTGACCGAGGCGATCCGGGCCACCGAGTTCGCCCGCGCCGGGGCGTTCGCGTGCAGGCCACGGGTGCCGGAGGCGGTGTCGAAGCGGCCGGCCGGGCCCACCACGGAGCAGACGGCGCCGACGGCGGGCCACTGCACGACGGCGTCGAGGGCGTCCTGGATCGCCCGCTCGTCCAGGCCGCGGCCGGAGCGCGGGTTCGGACCCTGCGGGGCGGCGACGGCGGAGGAGGCGACGGCGGAGGGCAGCACGAGGCCGGCGAGACCGGCGGCCATGCCCTGGGCGAACTGGCGGCGGGTGGGGCGCATCGAGGCGTCCTTTCGGGGAGTGTGACATAGATCACCCGGACGGGCGTGGTCACACTCTAACCCGCGACGCCGCCTGCGACGGGGACCCTGGCGCCGGCCGCAAGAGCCCGGAACGCGGACGGCGCCCGTCCCCGGAGAGGGGGCGGGCGCCGTCGTCGCTCAGCCGGAGCGCGTCACTCGACGGTGACGGACTTGGCGAGGTTGCGCGGCTGGTCCACGTCGTAGCCCTTCGCCGTGGCGAGCTCGAGAGCGAAGATCTGCAGCGGGACCGTGGTCAGCAGCGGCATGAGCATCGGCTGGGTCTCGGGGACCTCGAAGACGATCTCGGCCTGGCCGCGCACGGCCGCGTCGCCGCGCTCGGCGACGGCGAAGGTGCGGGCGCCGCGGGCGCGGACCTCCTGGATGTTGGAGACCACCTTGGCGTGCAGCGAGTGACGGTCCATGGGCGAGGGCATAACCACGAAGACCGGCTGACCCTCGTCGATCAGGGCGATCGGGCCGTGCTTGAGCTCGCCCGCGGCGAAGCCCTCGGCGTGGATGTACGCGAGCTCCTTGAGCTTGAGCGCGCCCTCCATGGCCACCGGGTAGCCGACGTTGCGGCCGAGGAACAGGACGGAGGTGGCGTCGGCCATCGAGCGGGCGAGCTCCTTGACCTGGTCCTTGCCGGCGAGGATCTCCTCGATCTTGCCGGGGATCGCCCCGAGGTCCGCCAGGATGTCCTTGATCTGGCCGCTGAACAGCTTCTTGTTCAGCTGGGCCAGGTACAGGCCCAGCAGGTAGGCGGCGGTGATCTGCGCCAGGAACGCCTTGGTGGAGGCGACGGCGATCTCGGGGCCGGCGTGCGTGTAGAGCACGGCGTCCGACTCGCGCGGGATCGTGGAGCCGTTGGTGTTGCAGATGGACACGGTGCGGGCGCCCTGCTCCTTGGCGTAGCGGACCGCCATGAGGGTGTCCATGGTCTCGCCGGACTGCGAGATGGACACCACGAGGGTGTGCGGGTCGATGATCGGGTCGCGGTAGCGGAACTCGTGGGAGAGCTCCACCTCCACGGGGATCCGGCACCAGTGCTCGATGGCGTACTTGGCCACCGTGCCCGCGTAGGCGGACGTGCCGCACGCCAGGACGATGATCTTGTCGACGGCCTTGAGCTCCTCGGGGTCGATCCGCAGCTCGTCCAGCACCAGGGTGCCGGCGGCGTCCGTGCGGCCCAGCAGGGTGTCCTGCACGGCCTGGGGCTGGTCGTGGATCTCCTTCTCCATGAAGGTCTCGAAGCCGCCCTTCTCCGCGGCCGAGGCGTCCCAGTCCACGGTGAAGCGCTTGCCCTCGGCGGGGCCGCCCCGGAAGTCCGAGATCTCGACGGCGTCGGCCGTGATCGTCACGACCTGGTCCTGCTCGAGCTCGATGGCCTCGCGGGTGAAGTCGATGAAGCCGGAGACGTCCGAGCCGAGGAAGTTCTCCCCCTCGCCCAGGCCGACGACGAGCGGCGAGTTGCGGCGCGAGGCCACCACGCGGTCCGGGTGGTCCACGTGCACGGCCAGCAGGGTGAAGGCGCCCTCGAGGCGCTGGGAGGCCAGCTGCATGGCGCGGGTCAGGTCCTGGCCGGCCTCGTGCCGGTAGACGTCGGCGAGGAGGTGGGCGGCCACCTCGGTGTCCGTCTCGGAGAGGAACTCGACGCCCTTGGCGAGCAGCTCCTCGCGCAGCTCGGCATAGTTCTCGATGATGCCGTTGTGGATGAGCGCCAGACGGCCCTCGTCCGCCACATGCGGGTGGGCGTTGCGGTCGGTGGGGCCGCCGTGGGTGGCCCACCGGGTGTGGCCGATGCCGACGAGGCCGGTGGGGATGGGGTGCTCGGCGAGCTCCTCGGCGAGGTTCGCGAGCTTGCCCGCCTTCTTCCGGTGGTACAGCTGACCGCCGTCCACCACGGCCACACCGGCGGAGTCGTATCCGCGGTATTCGAGACGACGCAGGCCCTCCATCAGGACGTCGAGAGCGCCGTGCTCACGATCCGACTGGGGCTGGCCGATGTATCCGACGATTCCGCACATGCGCACGAGGATACCGGGCCGGGCCCGACTTCGGCGCACGGCGGGCCGGCTCACTCCGTCCGGGACGAGAACCCCGCGGGGTTGGCCTCCTGCCAGGCCCAGAGGTCCCGCACCATCGCGGTCACATCGCGCCGGGCGTGCCAGCCCACTTCGGCGCCGATCGCGTCCACGGCGGCGCACGACTCGGCGATGTCCCCGGGCCGGCGCTCGACCACGCGGTAGGGGATGCGGCCGCCCGTGACCGCCTCGAAGGCGCGCACCATCTCGAACACGGTGACGCCCTCGCCCCGGCCGATGTTCCAGACCCGGGTCGTCGCACCGCCCCCGGCCGCCACCCGGGCCGCGAGCCATTCGAGCCCGGCCACGTGCGCCTCCGCGAGGTCCATCACGTGGATGAAGTCGCGCACGGCGCTGCCGTCGCGCGTGTCGAAGTCCGCGCCGAACACCCGCAGCTCGGGGTACGCGCCGGACGCCACCCGCGCCACGAAGGGCATGAGGTTCGCCGGCACCCCGCTCGGGTCCTCGCCCAGCCGCCCGGAGGGATGCGCGCCGACCGGGTTGAAGTAGCGCAGCATCGCCAGTCCGCCGCCGTCGACCGTCGCGCAGACGTCGCGCAGCACCTGCTCCGCCATGAGCTTGGAGTGTCCGTAGGGCGAGACCGGGTCCGTGGCCGCGTCCTCGGCGACGGGCACCGGCGCGCGGTCGCCGTACACGGTCGCGGAGGAGGAGAACAGGACCGTGCGGGCGCCGGCCGCGAGCGCGGCCTCGGCGACGGCGGCCGTGCCGCCCACGTTCACGTCGTAGTAGGCGGCGGGGCGGGTCATCGACTCGGCGGGCGACTTCAGCCCGGCGAAGTGCACGAGTGCGGCCGGGCCGAAGTCCGCGAGCGCCCCGCGATAGTCCTCGGGGCGGCGGATGTCGGCCACGTGCAGGCGCAGCCGTGACCCGCCCAGGCGCGTTCCGGCGAGCTCGGCGACCCGCTCGAGCGACGTCGTCGTCGCTGTGGCCAGGCTGTCGAGGACGAGGACGTCGTGGCCCGCCTCGAGCAGGGTGAGCACGGTATGGGATCCCAGGTATCCGGCGCCACCGGTCACGAGCACGCGCATGAGCCGATCCTATCCGGGCCCTGTGACGCCACGCCGGGGCCCGCTCCCGGCGGGCCGCGGCCATAATGGATCGGGTGACCTACACCCCCCCGACCTCCGAGCTGCCCCTCGTGGGCCCCGACGAGTCCGCGGATGCCGTGCCCGACGGCCAGCAGCGCTCCCCCTTCGTGGAGCTGGACCGCCAGACCTGGGCCCGTCTCGCCTCGGAGATGGCGCAGCCCTTCGACCAGGCGGACGTGGAGCGTCTGCGCGGCCTCGGCGAGCACCTGTCCCTGCGCGAGGTCGCCGAGGTCTACCTTCCGCTCTCCCGCCTGCTGAGCATCAACGTGGAGGCCTCCGCGGCCCTGCGCAGCGCGACCAACGCGTTCCTCGGCGAGCGGACGGGGCGCACCCCGTACGTGATCGGGGTGGCCGGGTCGGTCGCCGTCGGCAAGTCGACGACGGCGCGCGTGCTCCAGGAGATGCTGCGCCGCTGGCCGACCACACCGCGCGTCGAGCTGGTCACCACGGACGGGTTTCTGCACCCCAACGCGGTGTTGCACGAGCGCGGCATCATGTCCCGCAAGGGCTTCCCCGAGTCCTACGACCGCCGCGCGCTGCTGCGCTTCATGGCGGACGTCAAGTCCGGGGCGCAGGAGGTGCGCGCGCCCGTGTACTCGCACATCACCTACGACATCGTGCCGGGCGAGGAGCAGGTGGTGCACCGTCCCGACGTGCTGATCGTGGAGGGGCTCAACGTGCTGGCCCCGCCGCGCACACGGGCCGACGGCACCGCCGGGCTCTCCGTCTCCGACTTCTTCGACTTCTCGGTGTACGTGGACGCGCGCGCGTCCTGGATCCGGTCCTGGTACATCGACCGGTTCATGGGCCTGCGCTCGGGGGCCTTCGCCGACCCGCGCAGCTACTTCCACCGGTACTCCTCGCTGTCGGACGCCGAGGCTCAGGCGACGGCCGAGTCCATCTGGGACTCCATCAACGGCCCGAACCTCGAGCAGAACGTGCGCCCGACCCGCGGGCGCGCCCGGCTGGTGCTCACGAAGAACGCGCAGCACGAGGTGACCCGCGTGCTGCTCCGGAAGGTCTGATCCATGCGTCGTCCCCTCCCCCGCGCCGCGCTGGCCGCGCTCGCGCTGCTCGCGGCCGGCTGCGGCACGCCCGCCGCGGGCCCGTCCTCGGCGACGCCGGCTCCCGGCTCCTCGAGCGCGGCCGCGTCGTCCGGCGCCGCCTCGAGCACGGCGCCGTCGTCGAGCGCGCACGCCGACCCGGCCGCCCTCGACGTCGTCGTGAACAAGACCCGCCCCATGGCCCCGCCCGACTGGGCGCCCTCGGATCTGCTGGCCGTGCCCGGCAGCGAGCTGCCCCTGCGGGCGGAGGCCGCGACGGCGGCCGGCGACCTGCTGGATGCCGCCGCGGCGGCGGGCCACCGCCTCACCACCCTGAGCGCCTACCGCTCGTACGACTACCAGGTCCGGACGTACGGCCACTGGGTCGACGAGCTGGGCCGCGCCGAGGCCGACCGCGTCTCGGCGCGTCCGGGGTACTCCGAGCACCAGACCGGCCTGGCCTGGGACGTGGGCGACGCCGCGACCCCCGCGTGTGACCTGGAAGCGTGCTTCGGCGACACCGCCGCGGGCCGCTGGGTGGCCGCGCACGCCGCCGAGTACGGGTTCGTCATCCGCTACCCCGCCGGGGCCGAGGACGTGACGGGCTTCGCCCACGAGCCGTGGCACCTGCGCTACGTCGGGTCCGCGGAGGCGGCCCGGGTCGAGGCGGTCGGCGGCGTCCTCGAGACCGCGTGGGGCCTGCCTCCGGCGCCGGACTACGCGGGCTGAGACGCACGACTCGCTCGAACCCGTACCGCGCCGCCCTCGTCACACGTAGGATTCTCCCCATGCTCCAGGGATTCAAAGACTTCATCATGAAGGGCAACGTCATCGACCTTGCCGTGGCCGTCATCATCGGCGCCGCCTTCGGCAAGATCGTGAACGCGCTCGTCGAGGCGGTCCTCATGCCGCTCATCGCCGCCGCCGTGGGCTCGCCGAACTTCGACTCGTTCGCCGTGCTGACCCTCAACGGCAACGACGTGAAGTTCGGCGTGCTGCTCACTGCGATCGTCAACTTCCTGCTGATCGCCGCGGCCGTGTACTTCGCCATCGTGATGCCGATGAACAAGATGATCGAGGCCCGCAACCGCCGCCTCGGCATCGACCCCGCCGAGGAGGAGGTGCCCGCCGACGTCGCCATGCTCACCGAGATCCGCGACCTGCTCGCCGAGCGCCGCGGCGGCCCCACCTCCGGGACCACCACCCTCTGATCTCTCCCTGTCCGACGCCGAAGGGCCCGGGACGACTCACGCGAGTCGCC
This sequence comes from Micrococcus sp. 140720015-1, assembly GCF_053627595.1. Taxonomy (NCBI): domain Bacteria; kingdom Bacillati; phylum Actinomycetota; class Actinomycetes; order Micrococcales; family Micrococcaceae; genus Micrococcus; species Micrococcus sp. 140720015-1. The sequence continues at coordinate 410,606 of NZ_JBSEYC010000001.1, read as the reverse complement.
CCGGGCCCTTCCTTCATGCCCTCGGCGGCGCGGGGGCCGTGCCCTCAGGGGCGCGACGTCGTCCGGTCCGCGCTGGACCCGGCGTCCGGGGCGACCTCCGAGTCCTGCCGGTCCGGATCCAGGCACGGCAACCACTCCACGGGGGCGCTCTGCCGCGCGCACACGGGCGCGTCCACGGCGAGGAACGCGGCCGACCACAGGACCGCCAGCCCCGCGAGCAGCCCCGCGAACAGGGTCCAGCGGCGGGGCCGGGGGGCCGCGTCCGACGTCATCGGTCCGGTCAGTCGTGCAGGCGCAGCTCGCGCTGCACGACGTCGGCCAGCACCTGGGCCTCCCGGCCGGCGGTCTCCTCGTCCGGGGCCTCGACCATGACGCGCACGACCGGCTCCGTGCCCGACGGGCGCAGCAGCACGCGACCGGTCTCGCCGAGGCGGGCCTCCGCCTCGGCCACCGCCGCCTGGACGGCCTCGTCCTCGGCGGCGCGGGACTTGTCCACGCCGCGCACGTTCACGAGGACCTGGGGCAGCCGGTCCATCACCGCGGCCAGCGCGGAGAGCGGGGTGCCGGTCTCGGCGACGCGCGAGGCGAGCTGCAGGCCGGTGAGGACCCCGTCGCCGGTGGTGGCGTGGTCCGAGAAGATCACGTGGCCGGACTGCTCGCCGCCGAGCGAGTAGTCGCCGAGCTTCATGCCGGCCAGGACGTAGCGGTCGCCCACCTGGGTCTCGACGAGCTGGACGCCCTCCCGGCCCATGGCCAGCTTCAGGCCCAGGTTGGACATGACGGTCACGACCAGGGTGTCGTCACGCAGGACGCCGCGGTCCTTGAGCGCCACGGCCATGACGCCCATGATCTGGTCGCCGTCGACGACCTCGCCGCGCTCGTCCACGGCGAGGCACCGGTCGGCGTCGCCGTCGTGCGCGATGCCCAGGTCCGCGCCGTGCTCGCGCACGGCCGCCTGGAGCTTCTCGAGGTGGGTGGAGCCGTAGCCGTCGTTGATGTTGAGCCCGTCCGGGGACGCGCCGATCACCACGACCTCCGCGCCGGCGGCGCGGAACGCCTCGGGCGAGCAGCCGGCGGCCGCGCCGTGGGCGCAGTCCAGGACGACCTTGAGCCCGTCCAGCCGGTGCGGGAGGGTCTGCAGGAGGTGGAGGACGTAGCGGTCCTCGGCGTCCGCGAAGACGCGCACGCGGCCCACGTCCGCGCCCTGGGGCCGCCGCGGCGTCACGCCCTCGAGGTGACGGATGATCTCGTCCTCCTGCGCGTCGGTCAGCTTCTCGCCGCCGCGCGCGAGGAACTTGATGCCGTTGTCCGGGGCCGGGTTGTGGGAGGCGGAGATCATCACGCCGAAGTCGGCGTCCAGGTCCCCCACGAGATAGGCGGCGGCGGGGGTCGGCAACACGCCGGCGTCCCACACGTCCACGCCCGAGGACGCCAGGCCCGCCTGCACGGCGGCCGCGATGAACTCGCCGCTGATGCGCGGGTCCCGGGCCACGACGGCGACCGGGCGTCGGCCGGCGTCGAAGGCCTCCGCGCCGAGGACGGGCGAGGCGGCCTGGGCCAGCTGGACGGACAACTCCACGGTGAGGGTCTCGTTGGCCAGGCCACGGACGCCATCGGTTCCGAACAATCTCGACATGATCAGTCAGTGTAGGGGCCGCCCCTGCGGCCTGCATCACGGGAGGGTCACGAAACGGGCCCGGGGGCGGTAGCATCGGACCGGTCGAGCCCCCGCGGCCGCGCGCCCGTCCGCTCACATCCGCCCGGGAGGCCCCGCCCCGAACCCGAAGGACCTCGATCCATGCCCGACGTGACCCCGCCCCCGCCCTCCCGTCCCTGGACGCGCCGCAGCGTGCTGGGCGGCACGGGCCTGGCGATCGCCGCCGGCGTGGCCGGCTGCGGGCGTGATGAGCAGGCCGAGCAGAGCTCGGAGGGCGACGAGCAGGCCACCCGCCTGCCCGCCCCGGACATCATCACCACCGCGCAGTGGGGCGCCATGCAGCCCAACTACTACCTGCAGACCCTGAACGAGCGCCCCTCCTACCTGGTGATCCACCACACCACCACTCCGAACGTCACGGACGGCTCCCGGGAGGCGGCGGAGAGCATCGCGCAGGTGGTCCAGAACGCGCACATGAGCGCCGCGAACGACTGGGGCGACACCGGGCAGCACTTCACCGTCTCCCGCGGCGGCTTCGCGATGGAGGGCCGCCACGGCTCCCGGCACGCGCTCGAGGGCGGACAGACGTTCATGCTCGGCGTCCATGCGCTCGGGTTCAACGCGTACGCGCTCGGCATCGAGTGCGAGGGGCTGTACATGCTGAACCCGCCGCCGCAGAGCCTCTACGCCGGCCTGGTGCCGCTCGTCGCCTACATCTGCCAGCAGTACGAGCTGCCGCCGTCCCGCATCATCGGCCACCGCGACGTCACCGCCACCAGCTGCTGCGGCGACGCGTTCTACGCCAAGCTGCCGATCCTGCGCGAGGACGTCCGCCTCTCCCTGGCCTCGGGCGAGTACCACGTCTCGGAGGGCTTCGGGGCGGACAACCTCTTCGACGACGCCCACGTCACCCCGGAGTACGTGGAGGAGGAGCGCGGCTGAACCCGCCCCCGCTCCCCACGACGGCGCCCCTCACCGGAAGATGAGGGGCGCCGTCGTGCGCGGCCCGGTCAGCGCACGCGCGGGAACGATCCGCCGGAGACCTCGCCGTACTCGGCCAGCTCGTTGGCCGGGCCGCAGATCTGCGGGTCGGGGCGGTGGACGATGCGCTCGTCCTTGTCCGGGTAGGGCAGCGTGTGCAGCACATGGCGGATGGCCTCGAGGCGGGCGCGCTTCTTGTCGTTCGACTTCACGACGGTCCACGGGGCGTCGGCCGTGTGCGTGTAGAAGAACATGGCCTCCTTCGCGTTCGTGTAGTCGTCCCACTTGTCCAGGGAGGCCAGGTCGGTGGGCGAGAGCTTCCAGCGACGCACGGGGTCGGTCTCCCGCGCGGCGAAGCGGTTGAGCTGCTCGCGCTGGGACACGGAGAACCAGAACTTGATGATGTGCACGCCGGAGTTGACGAGCATGCGCTCCAGCTCGGGGGTCTCACGCATGAACTCGAGATACTGCTGCGCCGTGCAGTAGCCCATGACGCGCTCGACGCCGGCCCGGTTGTACCAGGAGCGGTCGAACATCACGATCTCGCCGCCGGAGGGCAGGTGCCGGATGTAGCGCTGGAAGTACCACTGCGAGGCCTCCTCCTCCGTGGGCTTCTCCAGGGCCACGGTCCGGGCGCCGCGGGGGTTGAGATGCTCGTTGAAGCGCTTGATGGCGCCGCCCTTGCCGGCGGCGTCCCGGCCCTCGAAGATGATCAGGACCTTCTGGCCGGTCTCCTTGACCCAGAGCTGCATCTTCAGCAGCTCGATCTGCAGCTCGCGCTTGCGTCGCTCGTAGCTCTTGCGGCTGAGCTTGGACTTGTACGGGTAGCCCTCCCGCCAGGCCTGCGGGTCCGGGGTGGGGGTCTTCTTCTCCCCGCCGAGCTTGCGGCCCAGCTCCCGGATCTCGTCCACCTCGGCGGCGTAGTCACGGGTCACGGCGAAGGGTGCCTGCGCGGCGTGCTCCGCGCCGTGCTCGCCACGGGTGCGGGGGTCGGGCGTAGGACTCGTGTTCTCGGCCACGGCGGCTCCTGAGGGTGTCTTCGACCGGACCGCGCACCGGACGGGCGAGCGGCCCGTCATGGCGTCGTCGCCATGCGTCTCCATATTACCTCTGGGTCAGGTCCCGCCGGCCCACGGAGACGGCGGACGCCCCGCCCCGCTCGTGAGGAGCGGGACGGGGCGTCGGCGGGGGCACGGTGGGGACACCGTGCGGCGCAGGATCAGCGCTTCGAGAACTGCGAGGCCTTGCGGGCCTTCTTGAGGCCGGCCTTCTTGCGCTCGATGACGCGGGCGTCGCGGGTCAGGAAGCCGGCCTTCTTGAGCGCCGGGCGGTTGTGCTCGCGGTCGATCTCGTTGAGGGCGCGGGAGATGCCCAGGCGCAGCGCACCGGCCTGGCCGGAGGGGCCGCCGCCGTGGATGCGGGCGATCACGTCGTAGGCGCCGGTCAGCTCCAGCAGCGTGAAGGGGTCGGAGACCTCCTGCTGGTGCAGCTTGTTCGGGAAGTAGTTCTCCAGGGCGCGGCCGTTGATGGTCCACTGGCCGGAGCCGGGGACGAGGCGCACGCGGGCCACGGCCTCCTTGCGGCGGCCGACGGCGGAGCCGGGCACGGTCAGGGCCGGGCGCTCGGAGGCGACGGGGGCCTCAGAGGTGTAGCTCGTCAGCTCCACGTCGTCGTTCTCGTTGATGCTCATGGTTCTCCTCAGGGAAGGTCTGCGTCAGTGGCCCGCCGGGGTCACTGGGCGACCTGGCCGATCTCGAAGGTCTGGGGCTGCTGGGCGGTGTGCGGGTGCTCGGCGCCCTTGTACACCTTCAGCTTGGAGAGCTGCTGGGCGGCCAGCGAGTTCTTCGGGAGCATGCCCTTGACGGCCTTCTCCACGGCGCGGACCGGGTTGGTCTCGAGCAGCTCGGCGTAGGACTGCGACTTCAGGCCGCCCGGGTAGCCCGAGTGGCGGTAGGCGCGCTTCTTCTCGAGCTTGGCGCCGGTGAGGGCGACCTTCTCGGCGTTCACGATGATGACGTAGTCGCCCATGTCCATGTGGGGGGCGAACGTCGGCTTGTGCTTGCCGCGCAGGAGGGCGGCGGTGTGGGAGGCCAGGCGGCCGAGGACGACGTCGGTGGCATCGATGATGTGCCACTGACGGTCGGCGTCACCAGGCTTGGGAGAGTACGTACGCACGTTGTCTGCCTTCAGGGTCGGTGGTGGTCCACAGCGCCTGCCCGCCGGGTCGTGATTCCGGCGCGCTCGCGCTGTCAGTTCTCCGTGCGCGCCGGTCCCCCAGGTGAGGGCTGGAAGGCGTCCGGGCCCGATGCCCCGGGGGTGCGGCGCGAGCTGAAGGCCATGCAACTGAGCCACTCGCGGCACGACGCATCCGGGTGCGGGCATGCGCAACGTCCACCCATCCTACCGAACGCGGGCCCCGGAGCCAAAAGCCCCCGCCGCGGGCCACCCCGGCTCACAGGGTCCGCTTCGCCCGGGTGCCCTCGGCTCGCCGGCGCAGCTCCTCCGCCTCGTCGGGATAGCCGACGGCGAGCAGCGTCAGCCCCCCGGGCGGGGCGAGGCGCACCTCGGAGTCCCGGGCCGGCCTCGCCACCCGGTGCGCGAGCCAGCCGGGCTCGCGGGCCCCCTCCCCCACCTGCAGCAGCGCCCCGACGATCGCCCGGACCATGTTGTGGCAGAACGCGTCGGCCCGGATCCGGACGCGCACGACGCCGTCCTCGTCGCGTCGCACCTCCAGGCGCTGGACCTCGCGGATGGTCGTGGCGCCCTCGCGGGGCCGGCAGAAGGACAGGAAGTCGTGTAGTCCGAGGACGGCGTCGGCCTCCAGCGCCATGAGGCGATCGTCCAGGGCGGCGGCGTGCCAGTGGGTGAAGCCCCGCGTGCGCGGGTCACGCGCGGCGGGCGCGTCGTCGATCCGGTACTCGTATTCGCGCCACAGCGCGCTGAACCGCGCGTCGAAGCCCGCGGGGGCCCGCCGCGCCCCGTGCAGGACGACGGCCCCGCCCCACCCGGAGAGCACCCCGCCGAGGCGGCGGGTGAGAGAGGTGGCCGGCTCCAGGCCGGACCGGCCGCGGGTCAGGCCCGCCCACTCCGTCTCGGTCAGGTCGAGGTGGACGACCTGACCGTGCGCGTGCACCCCCGCGTCGGTGCGTCCGGCGACCACCGTGCGCACGGGCCGGCGCAGGATCCGCTCGAGCCCGTCCTCCAGCGCGCCCTGGACCGAGTCGAGACCGGGCTGGCGGGCCCAGCCGTGGAAGGCGCCGCCGTCGTAGGCCAGGTCCAGGCGGACTCGCACGGACGCGGGATCCCCGGGCGCCGGGGGGACGTCCGGGCGGTGCTGCTCGCTCATGCTGCTCCTCAAGCGGGTCGGGGCGGGGCCGGGGACGGCGAAGGGCCGCCCACCGGGAGGTGGACGGCCCTTCGCCGATGCGTCGTCACGGGGACGGACGCGGACTCACGCGATGGCGTCAGGCCATCTTCTGGGCGGCCTCGCCACCGGCGGGCTCGAAGCCCGCGGCCTTGGCCTCCTCGACGGTGGAGAACCAGACCTCGGCGGTGGTCTGGTCGTACCAGCGCGAGCCGGGGACGTGGTACTTCTTCGAGCTGGCGTTGCCCTTGATGGTGGCCTCGGCCGGAGCCGAGCCGTCCTCGTTGGTGGGCACGGCGCCGTCGATCTCGGCGGCGGTCTCCTGCGACTCGGCCACGGTGACCTCCTCGGTGGCGGCCGGGTCGACGGCCTCCACCGGGGTGGACTCGGCCGGGGCGGCCGGCGCGGACGCGGCGGCCTGCTCGGCCTCACGCACCACGGCCTGCTTGCCGGAGATCGGGTCCATGATCAGCTCGATCACGGCCATGGGCGCGTTGTCACCCTGGCGGTTGCCGATCTTGGTGATGCGGGTGTAGCCGCCGTTGCGCTCGGCCATCGCCGGGCCGATCACGGTGAACAGCTCGTGCACGACCGCCTTGTTGGTGCGGTTCTTGGCGGCGATGAGACCCTGCACCTTGCGGCGGGCCGGCAGATCGCCCTTCTTGGCGAAGGTGATCAGGCGCTCGGCGTACGGGCGCAGGCGCTTGGCGCGGGTGAGCGTCGTGGTGATCGACTTGTGCTCGAACAGCTGGGCGGACATGTTCGCCAGCATGATGCGCTCGTGGGCCGGGCTGCCGCCCAGACGCGGACCCTTGGTGGGGGTAGGCATGGTGTTTCTCCTCGGGTGGGACCCTTCAGCCGGCTGCGGCGTCGGGTCGAAGATGTCAGGTGGTGCGGAATCGGCTCAGAAGTCCGAGAACGGGTCGTCGTCCATCTGGCGCGCGTGCGCCTGCGGGTCGTAGCCGGCCGGCGAGTCCTTGAGGGACAGGCCCAGCTCCTGGAGCTTCTCCTTGACCTCGTCGATGGACTTCGCGCCGAAGTTGCGGATGTCCATCAGGTCGGCCTCGGAACGGCCCACGAGCTCACCCACGGTGTGGATGCCCTCGCGCTTGAGGCAGTTGTACGAGCGCACGGTGAGATCGAGCTCCTCAATCGGCTGGGCCAAGTCGGCGGAGCCCTCGACGACCTCGGGCTCATCGCCCAGGTCGATGCCCTCGGCCTCGACGTTGAGCGAGCGGGCCAGGCCGAACAGCTCGACCAGGGTGGAGCCGGCAGAGGCCACCGCGTCACGCGGCAGCATGTTCTCCTTGGTCTCCACGTCCAGGATCAGACGGTCGAAGTCGGTGCGCTGCTCCACACGGGTGGCCTCGACCTTGAAGGTCACCTTGAGGACCGGGGAGTAGATGGAGTCGACCGGGATGCGGCCGATCTCCGCGTCCGCAGACTTGTTCTGGGCGGCGGTCACGTAGCCGCGACCGCGCTCGATGGTCAGCTCCATGTCGAACTTGCCCTTCGCGTTCAGGGTCGCGATGTGCAGGTCCGGGTTGTGGATCTCGACGCCGGCCGGCGCGGTGATGTCCGCGGCGGTGACGACGCCGGCCCCCTGCTTGCGCAGGTAGGCCACCACGGGCTCGTCGTTCTCCGAGGAGACGGAGAGCTTCTTGATGTTGAGGATGATCTCGGTGACATCCTCCTTGACTCCGTTGACGGTGCTGAACTCGTGCAGCACGCCGTCCACGCGGATGCTGGTCACGGCAGCACCGGGGATCGACGAGAGCAGAGTGCGGCGCAGGGAGTTGCCGAGGGTGTAGCCGAAGCCGGGCTCCAGGGGCTCGATGACGAACCGGGAACGACGGTCGGAGACGACCTCTTCGGTCAGCGTGGGGCGCTGTGCAATGAGCACGGACATTTCCTTTCGGCGAGCGTCCGCCATATGACGCACGCGGTGGGTGGAAACGAGGACGGGGTGGGGGCAGGTCCGCAGACCTGTCCGCGTCCGCCCCGGGCGGGGGCGGACGCGGACACAGCGCTCAGGTCAGACGCGGCGGCGCTTCGCCGGGCGAGCGCCGTTGTGGGCCATGGGGGTGACGTCCTGGATGGACCCCACCTCGAGGCCGGCGGCCTGCAGGGAGCGGATGGCGGTCTCGCGGCCCGAGCCCGGACCCTTCACGAAGACGTCCACCTTCTTCATGCCGTGCTCCTGCGCACGCTTGGCGGCCTGCTCGGCGGCCATCTGCGCGGCGTACGGGGTCGACTTGCGCGACCCCTTGAAGCCGACCTCGCCGGACGAGGCCCAGGAGATGACGGCACCCGTGGTGTCCGTGATGGACACGATGGTGTTGTTGAACGTGCTCTTGATGTGGGCCTGGCCCACGGTGATGTTCTTGTTGGCCTTGCGACGCGGCTTGCGGGCAGCCGATGCGCGAGTCTTGGGGGGCATGTGATTCTCCTCCGGGAAAGCTGCTGGTGCTGATGCTGCGGGCGGGGCGTCCGGACGTGGACGCGGTCACCGCCGGTGCAGGATCACTTCTTCTTGCCGGCGACCGTCTTCTTGGGGCCCTTGCGGGTACGGGCGTTGGTCTTCGTGCGCTGGCCGCGCACCGGCAGGCCGCGGCGGTGGCGCAGGCCCTCGTAGGAGCCGATCTCCACCTTGCGACGGATGTCGGCGGCCACCTCGCGGCGGAGGTCGCCCTCCACCTTGTAGCTGCCCTCGATGTGGTCGCGCAGCTGCACCAGCTGCTCGTCGGAGAGGTCCTTCACGCGGATGTTCGGGTCGATGCCCGTGGCGGCGAGGGTCTCCTCAGCGCGGGTCTTGCCCACACCGTAGATGTACGTGAGTGCGATGATCACGCGCTTCTCGCGCGGAATGTCAACGCCTGCAAGACGAGCCATGTGGCCGTCCTCCTGTTCTTCTGCAGCAGGGGTCTGCACCAGGGACGTCCCGTACGACGCGGCGCTCGGCCACGCGGACCCGTCGTCGCGGCGCCGGGGAAGATCCGGCGTGCTCCGCGGCGGGCGTCCGCCGTCGTCGGTCTCCGGCCCCTGCGGCCGGAGGTGGGGGCCCTCCCCTCACGGGGTGGACCGCTGTCCCTGCTGTTCGGCCTGATGGCCGGTGGGTGGTGTGGTCAACGCGACGGCGTCGCTCCCCGGGCTCCCGGGGAGGCGATCAGCCCTGGCGCTGCTTGTGGCGCGGGTTCGAGCAGATCACCAGCACGCGGCCCTTACGGCGCACGACCTGGCACTTGTCACAAATCCGCTTCACGCTCGGCTGAACCTTCACGGCTCTTCCTCCTGCGCTCGCTTGGACGGGGGTTCTTACTTGTATCGGTACACGATCCGACCCCGGTTGAGGTCGTACGGGCTAAGCTCCACCACGACGCGATCCTCGGGGAGGATGCGGATGTAGTGCTGACGCATCTTTCCGGAGATCGTGGCGAGCACGACGTGCTCGTTCTGCAGACGGACCCGGAACATCGCGTTCGGCAATGCCTCCGACACCGTGCCCTCGACCTCGATGACACCTTCCTTCTTAGCCATGTCCTCCACAATCGTCATGCCCCGGGCACGGCCGCGGAGGGCCGGATGACGGGGCGGGAACGGGTCTGCTCGCGGGCGAACACGAGTGCGCGCACACGAACAACATTCGATGATACCGCATTTTCGAGCTGCGAACCAGCACAGACGACGACGGCCGCCCGGTCCGCCGGACGGGCGGGACGGACGGCCGACAGCTCGGGCCCCTCACTCCCCCGGCGGGACCGGGACCACGCCGAACCGGGCGAGCTCGGAGGCGCCTCCGTCGGGCGCGGTGAGCACCCACACACCGCCGTCGTGCCGGCAGACCGAGTGCTCCCACTGGCTCGCGCGGGCGCCGTCGAGGGTCACCACGGTCCAGTCGTCCGCGAGCACCTTCGTGTCGATGGAGCCGCGCACCAGCATCGGCTCGATGGCGAGCGCCAGACCGGAGCGGATCTTGGGCCCCCGGTGGCCGGTGCGGTAGTTGAACACGTCCGGCGGCAGGTGCATGGCCGAGCCGATGCCGTGCCCCACGTACTCCTCGAGGATGCCGAGCTCCTCGCCCGGCTGCGCCGAGACGAAGTCGTCGATGGCGTCCCCGATGTCCCCGACGTGGGTGGCGGAGGCGAAGGCCGCGATGCCGACCCAGAGCGCCTCCCGCGTGATCGCCGAGAGGCGCTCGTCGGCCGGGTCCGCGGTGCCGGCCTCGGAGGAGCCCAGGATCACCGTGCGGGCCGAGTCGGCGTGCCAGCCGTCCACGATCGCGCCCCCGTCGACCTTCAGCACGTCGCCGGTCTGCAGGACCCGGTCCCCGGGGATGCCGTGCACGACCTCGTCGTTGACCGAGGTGCAGATCGAGGCCGGGAAGTCGTAGTAGCCCAGGAAGTTGGACGTCGCACCGCGCTCGGCCAGCACGCCCGCGAACACGGCGTCCAGCTCCGCGGTGGTGACGCCCGGCGCGGCCGCGGCCAGCGTGGCGTCCAGGGCCTCGGACAGGACCACCCCCGCGCGCTGCATGGCCTGCAGCTGGGGGGCGGTCTTGAGCTCGAGCGAGCGGCGGCCGATCACGGGGTCAGGACTCCGCGCCCGGCTGGATGACGGGCAGGGAGCCCGTGGCGGCGCGCACGGAGTACACGGCCTGCAGCAGGCGCTCGGTGACGTCGTCGATCTGGCCGGTGCCGTCCACGCGGGCGACGATGCCGCGCTCCACGTACTCCTGGATGACGGACTCGGTCTCGCGGTGGTACAGGTCCAGGCGGTGCTCGATGACCTCCTGGGTGTCGTCCGCGCGGCCCTCGATCTCGGCGCGCTTGAGCAGGCGCTCCACGAGCTCCTCGTCGGGCACCTCCAGCTCGACGACGGCGGACAGCGACAGGCCGGCCTCGGCGAGCATGGCGTCCAGCGCCTCGACCTGGCCCTTCGTGCGCGGGTAGCCGTCCAGCAGGAAGCCGTGCTCCGCGTCGGCCTGGGCGATGCGGTCCGCGACCATGCGGTTCGTGACCTCATCGGGCACGAAGTCGCCGTTGTCGATGTACTTCTTGGCCTCGACGCCGAGCGGCGTCATCGACTTCACGTTGTGGCGGAAGATGTCACCGGTGGAGATCGGGACGATCCCCAGCTTGTCGGCGATCCGGGTGGCCTGGGTGCCCTTGCCGGAACCGGGAGGGCCCATGAGCAGCATGCGGGTCATCGTGTGTTCCTCACTGTCGATACGGACGGCGTTGCGGGATCGGGTCGGGGCTCAGCGCAGCAGGCCCTCGTAGTGGCGCTGCTCCATCTGTGCGCTGACCTGCTTCACGGTCTGGAGGCCGACGCCCACCATGATGAGGATGGACGTGCCGCCGAGCGGGAAGTTCTGGCTGGTGCCGATCACCGCGAAGGCGATCAGCGGGATCATGGCCACGATACCGAGGTAGAGGGCGCCCACGAACGTGATGCGGCTGATGACGTACTGCAGGTAACGCTCGGTGGGCCGGCCGGCGCGGACGCCGGGGATGAACCCGCCGTAGCGCTTCATGTTGTCCGAGATCTCCACCGGGTTGAACGTGATGGACACGTAGAAGTACGTGAAGCCGATGATGAGCAGGAAGTACAGGGCCATGTACACCGGGTGGTCGCCGGGGCCGAAGTACCGGCTCAGCCACGTGATCCACGGGGCCGGCGCACTGCCGTCCTGCGGCGTGTTGAACTCGATGAGGATGCCCGGGAGCATCAGCACGGAGGAGGCGAAGATGACCGGGATGACGTTGGCCATGTTCACCTTGACCGGGATGTAGGTGCTCGACCCGCCCACGGTCCGCGAGCCGATCTGCCGCTTGGCGTACTGGACCGGGATCCGGCGCTGCGACTCCTCCACGAAGACGATGGCCAGCATGGTGAGCAGGCCGATCCCCATGACGATCGCGAACACGCGCCAGCCCTGCGTCTGGACCACCTGGCCGAGGCCGGCCGGGAAGCCCGCCGCGATGGAGGTGAAGATCAGCAGGGACATGCCGTTGCCCACGCCGTTCTCGGTGATCCGTTCGCCGAACCACATGACGATGAGACAGCCGGTGGTCAGGGCGATGACCACGAGCAGCACCGTGAGGATGGAGCCGTCGCGCAGCAGCGGCAGGCTGCATCCGAGCAGCGCCCCGGTGCGGGCCAGCGAGGCCATCGTGGTCGCCTGCAGCAGGGCGAGGGCGAGGGTCAGGTAGCGGGTGTACTGCGTCAGCGTCGCCTGGCCCTGCGGGCCCTCCTGGTGGAGCTGCTCGAAGCGAGGGATCACCACGCGCAGCAGCTGCACGATGATCGACGCCGTGATGTAGGGCATGATGCCGAGCGCGAAGACGGACACCTGCAGGAGCGCCCCGCCCGAGAACATGTTCACGAAGGAGTACAGGCCGCCCTGGGCGTTGCCCGCCGCGAGGCACTGCTGCACCGCCGGATAGTCCACCCCGGGGGCCGGCACGAAGGCGCCCATCCGGTACACGGCGATGAGCCCGAGCGTGAAGGCGATCTTCCGCAACAGGTCAGGCGTCCGGACGATCCGGGCGATGGCCTTGAGCACGAGTCCTCCTGCGGTGGTCCTGTGGGGCGCGCGCCGGCCGCGGGGCGGGGCACGAGACGGCGGCCACACCGGGGCGGCCGCTGTGCGAGTCTACACGGACGGACCGAGGGCCCTGGTCCGGAGCGGCTGCTCCGGACCAGGGCCCTCGATCGATGGGTCGGCGTGTCAGAGGGTCTCGGTGGACCCGCCGGCGGCCTGGATCTTCTCCACGGCGGACGAGGAGAAGGCGTTCGCCTTCACCTGCACGGCCGAGGTGATCTCCCCCGTGCCCAGCACCTTGACGGGCTGGCCGCGACGGACGAGGCCCTTGGACACGAGCGCGTCCACGGTGACCTCACCGCCCTCGGGGAAGTGCGCGGAGAGCTTGTCCAGGTTCACGACCTGGTACTCCGTGCGGAACGGGTTCTTGAAGCCGCGGAGCTTCGGCAGACGCATCTGCAGGGGCAGCTGGCCGCCCTCGAAGCCCGCACGGACCTGGTAACGGGCCTTGGTGCCCTTGGTGCCGCGACCGGCGGTCTTGCCCTTCGACGCCTCACCGCGACCCACGCGGGTCTTGGCGGTCTTGGCACCGGGGGCCGGACGCAGGTCGTGGACCTTGATGGCGTCGTTGTCAGCCATTGTTGACCTCCTCCACGGACACCAGGTGCGGCACGGTGTTGACCATGCCGACCGTCACCGCGTCGGCCTTGCGGGTGACCTGGTGGCCGATCCGCTTCAGGCCCAGCGAGCGCAGGGTGTCCCGATGGTTCTGCTTGGAGCCCGTGACGCCGCGGGTCTGGGTGATGACCAGGGTGGCGTCCGAGGGCTGGATGTTCTTGCGAGTGGGCTCAAACACGGCTCACGCACCTGCCTTCGCGCTCTTCTGGGCGCGATCGTTCTCCATGGTGCGCAGCATCGCATGGGGGGCGATCTCGTCCAGGGCCTTGCCGCGGCGGGCGGCGACGGCCTGGGGCTCTTCCAGCTTCTTGAGGGCGTCCACGGTGCCGCGCACGATGTTGATCGCGTTCACGGAGCCCATGGACTTGGACAGCACGTCGTGGATGCCGGCGCACTCGAGCACGGCGCGCACCGGACCGCCGGCGATCACGCCGGTACCCGGGGAGGCCGGGCGGAGCAGCACGACGCCGGCGGCGTCCTCACCCTGCACCAGGTGCGGGATGGTGGAGCCGACGCGGGGGACGCGGAAGAAGGACTTCTTGGCCTCCTCCACGGCCTTCTGGATCGCGGCGGGGACCTCCTTCGCCTTGCCGTAGCCGACGCCGACGGTGCCGTCGCCGTCACCCACCACCACGAGGGCGGTGAAGGAGAAGCGGCGGCCGCCCTTGACGACCTTGGAGACGCGGTTGATGCCCACGACGCGCTCGAGGAACTGGTCCTTCTCGTCGTCCTGGGCGCCACGACGGTTGCGGTCGTCGCGACGGCCGCCACGACGATCGCCGTCACGGCCACCGCGGCCGCCGTCGCGACCGCCGCGGCCACCGGTGGCGCGCTCGGTGGTCTGGCTCGCCGAGCCCGACCCGGTCTCGGAGACGGTGGTCTCGGTGCTCTCGGTCACCTGAGTGTCCTTCTGGTTGATGTTCTCGGTCACAGCTGCAGCCCACCCTCTCGCGCACCGTCGGCCACGGCCGCGACGCGCCCGTGGTACTTGTTGCCGCCGCGGTCGAAGACCACGGCCTCGATGCCGGCCGCCTTGGCACGCTCGGCGACGAGCTCGCCCACGCGCTTGGCCTTGGCCGTCTTGTCGCCCTCGAGCGCACGCACGTCGGCCTCCATGGTGGAGGCGTACGCGAGCGTACGGCTCTGCGTGTCGTCCACGACCTGCACGAACATGTGCCGTGCAGAGCGGTTGACGACGAGGCGGGGACGGACGGTGGTGCCGGAGATCCGCTTGCGCACCCGGAGGTGGCGGCGGGTGCGGGCGTTGAACTTGCCCTTGCCCTTCACCTTCAGAGTAGACATCACTTACCTGCCTTTCCGGCCTTGCGGCGGATCTGCTCGCCCGCGTAGCGCACGCCCTTGCCCTTGTACGGGTCGGGGCGGCGCAGCTTGCGGATGTTGGCGGCGGTCTCGCCGACCTGCTGCTTGTCGATACCGGCGACGGTGACCTTGTTGCCCTCCACCGTGAAGGTGATGCCCTGGGGCGCCTTCACCGGGACGGGGTGGGAGTAGCCCAGGGCGAACTCGAGGTCCTGGCCCTTGGCCTGCACGCGGTAGCCGGTGCCGACGACCTCGAGCTGCTTGGAGAAGCCGTTGGTCACGCCCTCGACCATGTTGCTGATGAGGGTGCGGGTCAGACCGTGCAGGGAGCGGGACTCACGCTCGTCGTCGGGGCGGGCCACGGTGACCTGCCCCTCCTCGAGGGTGGCCGTGATGGGCGTGGGCAGCGAGTGCTCGAGCTGGCCCTTGGGGCCCTTCACGGAGACGCGGTCGCCGTCGATGGTCACATCGACGCCGGCGGGGATGGTGATCGGGAGACGTCCGATTCGAGACATGTCAGTTCAGCCTTTCTTCCGTCTTGCCCGTCACCAGACGTAGGCGAGGACTTCTCCGCCCACGCCCTTCTTGGCGGCCTGCTGGTTCGTGAGGAGACCAGAGGAGGTGGACAGGATGGCGATGCCGAGGCCGCCCAGCACGTGGGGCAGGTTCGTGGACTTCGCGTACACGCGCAGGCCCGGCTTGGAGATGCGGCGCAGGCCGGCGATCGCACGCTCACGCTGCGGGCCGAACTTCAGGTCGATGGTCAGCTTCTTGCCGACCTCGGCCTCCTCCTCGCGCCAGTCCTGGATGTAGCCCTCGGCCTTGAGGATCTCGGCGACGCGAGTCTTCAGCTTCGAGGACGGCATGGACACGGTGTCGTGGTAGGCCGAGTTTGCGTTGCGCAGACGGGTCAGCATGTCTGCGACGGGATCGGTCATGGTCATGTGGGCTTCACGCCCTTTCTCGCCGTGGTTTCCGCCACCGGTTCACCGGTGGAGGACCTGTGGCGTGGAGGTCTTACTGGTCGGTCTTGAACGGGAAGCCCAGCGCCTTGAGCAGCGCCCGGCCCTCGTCGTCGTTCTTGGCGGTCGTCACCACGGTGATGTCCATGCCGCGCACGCGGTCGATCTTGTCCTGATCGATCTCGTGGAACACGGTCTGCTCGGACAGGCCGAAGGTGTAGTTGCCGTTGCCGTCGAACTGGCGGTCGGACAGGCCGCGGAAGTCACGGATGCGCGGCAGCGCGAGCGTGACCAGGCGGTCCAGGAACTCCCACATGCGGTCGCCCCGGAGCGTGGCGTGCGTGCCGATGGGCATGCCCTCACGCAGCTTGAACTGCGCGATGGACTTGCGGGCCTTGGTGATCATCGGCTTCTGGCCGGTGATGGCGGTGAGGTCGGCGACCGCGCCGTCGATGATCTTGGAGTCCTTGGCGGCCTCGCCGACGCCCATGTTGACGACGACCTTCACGAGACCCGGCACCTGCATGACGTTCCCGTACTGGAACTGCTCCTGCAGGGCGCCGCGGATCTCGTCGCGGTACTTGGTCTTCAGACGCGGGGTGACCTTCTCGGTCTGCTGCACCTCGGTCATCACAGCTCCTTCCCCGAGGCCTTGGCGAAGCGGACCTTCACGGTCTTGCTCACGCCGTCCTTCTCGACGGTCTCGAAGCGGTAGCCCACACGGGTCGGCTTCTTGGTCTCCGGGTCCACCACGGCCACGTTCGAGATGTGGATCGGGGCCTCGACGACCTGCAGGCCGCCCTCGGTGGAGCCGTTGTTGTCCTGGCCGGCGCGCAGGTGCTTGGTCACGCGGTTCACGCCCTCGACGAGCACGCGCTCATCCGCCGGGAACACGCGCAGGACCTTGCCCTGCTTGCCCTTGTCCTTGCCACTGATGACCTGGACGAGGTCGTCCTTCTTGATCTTGGCCATGAGGTCAGATCACCTCCGGGGCGAGCGACACGATCTTCATGAACTTCTTGTCACGCAGCTCGCGACCCACGGGGCCGAAGATGCGCGTGCCACGGGGCTCGCCGTCGGTCTTCAGGATGACCGCCGCGTTCTCGTCGAACTTGATGTACGAGCCGTCGGGACGGCGGGACTGCTTGCGGGTGCGGACCACCACGGCCTTGACGACGTCGCCCTTCTTGACGTTGCCGCCGGGGATGGCGTCCTTGACGGTGGCGACGATGGTGTCGCCGATGCCTGCGTAGCGGCGTCCGGAACCGCCGAGAACACGGATGGTCAGGATTTCCTTCGCACCGGTGTTGTCGGCGACCTTGAGCCGCGACTCCTGCTGGATCACTTGTCTCTCCTAGCGTCGCGCCGGTTCTCCCCCACGATGGGCGAGCCTTGCGGAACGGTTGAACGGGCATCCCGGGACGCTTACCCCTCCCCCGAGGCGGGCCTCCCGCCGTCGTCCCCCGGCGACGCGTGTTCAGACAGCGTCGGGGAGGTCGAGAGCGGAGGGGCGCGCAGGGCAGGGCCGAGGCGGATCCGGGATCGGCGTGCGCGGCCCTCGGCACACAGGATGGATGGTCCTGCCAACGAGAGGGCGCACGAATATCAGAGTTTAACGCACAAGGCCGCCCCGTGCCAGTGCACGGGGCGGCCCTCTGCGTCGCCGGCCCTCAGGGGGCCGGGTCGATCACTTGGCGCGCTCGACGATCTCCACCAGGCGCCACCGCTTGGAGGCGGACAGCGGGCGGGTCTCGGCGATGCGGACGCGGTCGCCCACGCCGGCGGTGTTGTCCTCGTCGTGCGCCTTCACGCGCTTCGAGGTCTTCAGCACCTTGCCGTAGAGCGAGTGCTTCTTGCGGTCCTCGACCTCGACGACGATGGTCTTGTCCATCTTGTCGGAGACGACGATGCCACGGAGGGCCTTGCGGTAGCCGCGCTCCTCGGAGACGGCCGGGGTCTGCTCGGTCACTTGGCAGCCTCCTCGTTCTTCTCGGCCTGCGCCTCGGCGGCGACATCGCCGCGGATGCCCAGCTCGCGCTCGCGCAGGATCGTGTAGATGCGCGCGATGTCACGCTTGACGGCCTTCAGCCGGCTGGCGTTGTCCAGCTGACCGGTGGCGGCCTGGAAGCGCAGGTTGAACAGCTCCTCCTTGGAGGACTTCAGGGCCTCCAGCAGGCGGACGTTGTCCATCCCGTCCAGGGACTCGACGTTCAGATCCTTGGTGCCGATCGCCATGGGATCACTCACCACCCTCTCGACGGATGATACGGGCCTTCAGCGGCAGCTTGTGGATGGCCAGGCGGAGCGCCTCGCGGGCGACGTCCTCCGTGACACCCGACAGCTCGAAGAGCACGCGTCCGGGCTTGACGTTGGCGACCCACCACTCCGGCGAGCCCTTGCCGGAGCCCATGCGGGTCTCGGCGGGCTTCTTGGTGAGCGGACGGTCCGGGTAGATGTTGATCCAGACCTTGCCGCCACGCTTGATGTAGCGGGTCATGGCGATACGGGCGGCCTCGATCTGACGGTTGGTCACATAGGCCGGCGTGAGCGCCTGGATGCCCCACTCGCCGAACGTCACGGTGGTGCCGCCCTTGGCGGCGCCGGAACGCTTGGGGTGGTGCTGCTTGCGGTGCTTGACGCGACGGGGGATCAGCATCAGGCGTTGCCTCCTTCAGCGGGAGCGGCGGCCGGGGTCTCGGCGCCGGCGCCGGCGTTCTCCTGGCGGGGAGCACGCTCGGCGCGATCGTTGCGACGACGACGCTCGCCGCCGCCACGGCGCTCGCCGCCACGGCCACGGCCGGAGGGCTGCGCGGCCTCCTTGGCCGCGAGCTCCTTGGCGGTCAGGTCGCCCTTGTAGATCCAGACCTTCACGCCGATGCGGCCGAAGGTGGTCTTGGCCTCGAACTTGCCGAAGTCGATGTTCGCGCGGAGGGTGTGCAGCGGCACGCGACCCTCGCGGTAGAACTCCGAGCGGCTCATCTCGGCGCCGCCGAGGCGGCCGGAGCACTGGATGCGGATGCCATGCGCGCCGGCGCGCATGGCGGACTGGATCGCCTTCTTCATCGCACGGCGGAACGCCACGCGGGAGGCGAGCTGCTCGGCCACACCCTGCGCCACCAGCTGGGCATCGGTCTCGGGGTTCTTGACCTCGAGGATGTTCAGCTGGATCTGCTTGCCGGTGAGCTTCTCGAGCTCACCGCGGATGCGGTCGGCCTCGGCGCCGCGGCGGCCGATCACGATGCCCGGACGCGCGGTGTGGATGTCCACGCGCACGCGGTCACGGGTGCGCTCGATCTCCACCTTGGAGATGCCGGCGCGCTCCATGCCGGTGGTCATCAGCTCGCGGATCTTGACGTCCTCCTTGAGGAAGTCAGCGTAGCGCTGGCCCTCCTTGTGGGAGTCCGCGAACCAGTGCGAGACGTGGTCGGTGGTGATGCCGAGGCGGAACCCGTTGGGGTTGATCTTCTGTCCCATTGTCAGTTCCCACCCTTCTCGTCCTTGGACGCGACGACCACGGTCACGTGGCTCGTGCGCTTGTTGATGCGGTACGCGCGGCCCTGAGCACGGGGCTGGAACCGCTTCATGGTCGGGCCCTCGTCCACGAAGGCCTCGGTGATGTAGAGGGCGTCCTCGTCGAAGGCCTGGCCCTCGCGGTCCGCCTTGGCGCGGGCGTTCGCCACCGCGGAGGCCACCAGCTTGTACACCGGCTCCGAAGCGCCCTGCTGGGCGAACTTCAGGATGGCCAGTGCTTCGGTGGCCTGCTTGCCACGGACCAGGTCGACGACGCGCCGGGCCTTCATCGGCGTCACGCGCAGGTGGCGCGCAATTGCCTTGGCTTCCATTGCTTCTCTCTTTCGATTCTCGAGAAGGTCAAGCGTGCTGTGCCCTCAGGCTCAGCGGCGCTTGCCCTTCTTGTCGTCCTTCACGTGGCCGCGGTAGGTCCGGGTCGGGGCGAACTCGCCCAGCTTGTGACCCACCATGGACTCGGTGACGAACACCGGGACGTGCTTGCGTCCGTCGTGGACCGCGATGGTGTGACCCAGCATGTCCGGGATGATCATCGACCGGCGGGACCAGGTCTTGATGACGTTCTTGCTGCCCTTCTCGTTCTCGGCCAGAACCTTCAGGTAGAGGTGCTGATCGACGAAGGGGCCCTTCTTCAGGCTGCGAGGCATGTCTTCCCTGCTCCCTTATCGCTTGTTCTTGCCGGTACGACGGCGACGCACGATGAGCTTGTCGCTTTCCTTGTTCGGACGACGCGTGCGGCCCTCGGGCTTGCCGTTCCGGTTGACGGGGTGACGACCGCCGGAGGTCTTGCCCTCGCCACCGCCGTGCGGGTGGTCGACCGGGTTCATGACGACGCCGCGGACGGTCGGGCGAACGCCCTTCCAGCGCATGCGGCCGGCCTTGCCCCAGTTGATGTTCGACTGCTCGGCGTTGCCGACCTCGCCGATCGTGGCGCGGCAGCGCACGTCGACGTTGCGGATCTCACCGGAGGGCAGGCGCAGCTGGGCGTACTTGCCCTCGCGGGCGACCAGCTGCACGGACGCGCCGGCGGAGCGGGCCATCTTGGCGCCGCCGCCGGGGCGCAGCTCCACCGCGTGGATGGTGGTGCCCACGGGGATGTTGCGCATCGGCAGGTTGTTGCCGGGCTTGATGTCGGCGTTCGGGCCGGCCTCGACGACGTCGCCCTGCTTCAGCTTGGCCGGGGCCAGGATGTAGCGCTTGGCGCCGTCCGCGTAGTGCAGCAGCGCGATGCGCGCGGTGCGGTTCGGGTCGTACTCGATGTGCGCGACGGTGGCGGGCACGCCGTCCTTGTCGTGGCGACGGAAGTCGACCAGGCGGTACTGGCGCTTGTGGCCGCCGCCCTTGTGACGGGTGGTGATGCGGCCGGTGTTGTTGCGGCCGCCGGTCTTGTGCAGCGGACGGAGAAGGGACTTCTCCGGCGTGGACCGGGTGATCTCTGCGAAGTCGGCCACGGACGAGCCACGCAGGCCCGGGGTGGTCGGCTTGTACTTACGGATAGCCATGTGTCAGTTCCTCGATTAAGTGGTCTCCGCACGCCGATCAGGCGAGCGGACCTCCGAAGATGTCGATGGTCCCGTCCTTGAGCGTGACGATGGCACGCTTGGTGGACTTGCGCTGGCCCCACCCGAAGCGGGTGCGACGGCGCTTGCCGGAACGGTTCAGGGTGTTGACCGAGGCCACGTCGACGTTGAAGATGCGCTCCACCGCCTGCTTGATCTCGGACTTGTTGGAGCGCGGGTCGACCAGGAAGGTGTACTTGCCCTCGTCGATCAGACCGTAGCTCTTCTCCGACACGACGGGAGCGATGATCACGTCGCGGGGATCCTTGTTGATGGAGCCGCTCACTGGGCATCCTCCTTCTTGGCGCCGGAAGCCTGGGCCACGTACGCCTCGTAGGCCGCCTGGGTGAACACGACGTCGTCGGAGACGAGCACGTCGTAGGTGTTCAGCTGGTCGGCGTACAGGGTGTGGACCGCAGGCAGGTTGCGGGCGGACAGGGCGGCGACGTCGTCGGCCCGGTCGATCACCAGCAGCACGTTCTTGCGGCCGGTGTTCAGGGACGCGAGGCCCGCCTTGGCGGCCTTGGTGGACGGGGTGGTCCCGGACACGAGGGCCTCGATGACGTGGACGCGGCCGTTGCGGGCGCGGTCCGACAGGGCACCGCGCAGGGCGGCGGCCTTCATCTTCTTGGGGGTGCGCTGCGAGTAGTCACGCGGGGTCGGGCCGTGGACGATGCCGCCGCCGGTCATGTGCGGGGCGCGGATGGAGCCCTGACGGGCGCGGCCGGTGCCCTTCTGCTTGAACGGCTTGCGACCGGCGCCGGACACCTCGCCGCGGCGCTTCGTCTTGTGCGTGCCCTGGCGGGCGGCGGCGAGCTGGGCGACGACGACCTGGTGCATGAGCGGCACGTTGGACTGCACGTCGAAGAGCTCGGCGGGCAGATCGACCTGGACGGTCTTCACGGAGTTCTCAGCCATGGTCTCAGGCTCCCTTCACGGCGCTGCGGACGAGCACGACCTGGCCCTTGGAGCCGGGCACCGCGCCCTTGATCAGCAGGAGGTTGTTCTCCACGTCGATGCCGTGGAGGGTCAGGTTCATGGTGGTCTGGCGCACGGCGCCCATGCGACCGGGCATGCGCTGGCCCTTGAACACGCGGCCGGGGGTGGACGCGCCGCCCACGGAGCCGGGCTTGCGGTGGTTCTTGTGCTGGCCGTGCGAGGCGCCCACACCGGCGAAGCCGTGGCGCTTCATGGCGCCGGCGAAGCCCTTGCCCTTGGTGGTGCCCACGACGTCGACCTTCTGGCCGGCCTCGAAGACCTCCACGGTCACGTCCTGGCCGAGCGAGTACTCGGCGGCGTCGGCGGTGCGCAGCTCGACGAGGTGGCGACGCGGGGTCACGCCGGCCTTCTCGAAGTGACCGGCCAGGGGCTTGGTCACGCGGCGGGGATCGATCTGGCCGTAGGCGATCTGCACGGCGGTGTAGCCGTCGGTCTCCTCGGAGCGCAGCTGGGTGACGACGTTCGGGTCTGCCTTGACCACGGTCACGGGGATGAGCTTGTTGTCCTCATCCCAGACCTGGGTCATGCCGAGCTTCGTGCCCAGCAGGCCCTTGATGTTCTGGGTGTTGGTCATAGTCTCTCAGCACCTCCCTCTCAGAGCTTGATCTCGATGTTGACGTCCGCGGGCAGGTCCAGTCGCATGAGCGAGTCGACGGCCTTCGGGGTCGGGTCGATGATGTCGATGAGCCGCTTGTGGGTGCGCATCTCGAAATGCTCGCGGCTGTCCTTGTACTTGTGGGGAGAACGGATAACGCAGTACACGTTCTTCTCCGTCGGCAGCGGCACGGGGCCGACCACCGTCGCGCCTGCGCGCGTGACCGTGTCAACGATCTTGCGGGCCGAGACGTCGATGACCTCGTGGTCGTACGACTTCAGCCGGATGCGGATCTTCTGTCCCGCCATGGCGTCACGCCTCTCTCGTCGGGTGTGCTGTTCCTGTCCCTGTGCGGCGGATCGGGTCCGCCTTCTTGTCCTCCACCCGCGCGGGGCGAATCCGGTCGGGCCGGGTTCCTCGCCGCCGCCGGACTCCGGTCCACGCGGTCGGGCGTGTCGCATTCCTGGGAGGGCACACGCCTGTGGTGGGTCGGAGTGGTGACGTCACATCTGGGCCGAGCTGCCGCCGCGAGACACACGACGACAGCGCAATGGCGCTTGAGCAACCGAATCAGTATAGACAGAAGCGGGCCCGGTCCGCCAATCGGCGGGCCGGGCCCGGCGGTCCCCCGGCTCAGCGGCCCCACTGGGTGGGCGGGCCGGCGTTGAGCAGCAGGGTGAAGACGACGGCGACCACGGCGACCGCCAGGAGCGCGCTGACCACCGGATGGCGCAGCACCACGACGAGGAGCCGTTCGAGGGGCCGCCGCTCCCCCGTCGCGCGGTCCACGACCTGCCACCGCGACGCCGGCTCGCCGCGCCGCCGCTGGGCCCGCTCGAACGGGACCGTCATGAACGGGACGATCGTCGAACCGAGGCCGAGGAGCCCGCGGGCCACGGGCCATCGCCCGTCGATCCACACGGCGACCGTCACCACGAGGTAGCAGAGGAACACGAAGCCGTGGACGCCGCCGGCGATCGGCACCACCCGCTCCGTGACGCCGCCGTACTTGAGGCCCATGGCGATCAGCAGACCGGCCCAGGTGAACATCTCGGCCATCGCCGTCACGGCGAAGAGGCGGCGCGGACCGGGCAGGCTCATCGCTCCAGCTCCCCGCCGCGGTTCGCGCGCCGAATGCGCCGGGCACGGTCGATTTCGGGACGGAAGGTCCGCAGCGCCCAGCGCACGGCCACGACGGCCACGGCGAGCACCACGATGAGGATGAGCAGTTCAGGCATGCTCCCCAGCCTAGCGGCCGCCGCCGCGCCGTCGTCGGACACGGCGACGCCCCCGCCTCCGGGAGACCCGGAGACGGGGGCGTCGCGCGTCAGCGGCTCAACGGAGCCACGAGACGGGATG
Source organism: Micrococcus sp. 140720015-1 (assembly GCF_053627595.1). Lineage (NCBI taxonomy): Bacteria > Bacillati > Actinomycetota > Actinomycetes > Micrococcales > Micrococcaceae > Micrococcus > Micrococcus sp. 140720015-1. The sequence goes on along the minus strand of NZ_JBSEYC010000001.1, from coordinate 387,060 downwards.
CGTCAGATCACTTGGTGATCTTGGTGACGCGGCCGGAGCCCACGGTGCGGCCACCCTCGCGGATGGCGAAGCCAAGGCCCTCCTCCATGGCGATCGGCTGGATGAGCTCGACCGACATCTCGGTGGTGTCGCCGGGCATGACCATCTCGGTGCCCTCGGGCAGCGTGATGACGCCGGTGACGTCGGTGGTGCGGAAGTAGAACTGCGGGCGGTAGTTCGAGTAGAACGGGTTGTGACGGCCACCCTCGTCCTTGGACAGGATGTACACGTTCGCCTCGAAGTTGGTGTGCGGGGTGATGGAGCCCGGCTCCACCACGACCTGGCCGCGCTCGACGTCGTCGCGCTTCAGGCCGCGCAGCAGCAGACCGCAGTTCTCGCCGGCCCAGGCCTCGTCGAGCTGCTTGTGGAACATCTCGATGCCGGTGACGGTGGTCTTCTGCACGTCGCGGATGCCGACGATCTCGACCTCGGAGTTGATCTTCAGGGTGCCGCGCTCGGCGCGACCGGTCACCACGGTGCCACGACCGGTGATGGTGAAGACGTCCTCGATCGGCATCAGGAACGGCTTGTCCTTGTCGCGGACCGGGTCCGGGATGAACTCGTCCACGGCCTCCATGAGGTCCTCGACGGACTTGACCCACTGGGCGTCGCCCTCGAGGGCCTTCAGACCGGAGGTGCGGATGACCGGGGCCTCGTCGCCGTCGAAGTCCTGGGAGGACAGCAGCTCGCGGACCTCCATCTCGACGAGCTCGAGGAGCTCCTCGTCCTCGACCATGTCCGACTTGTTCAGGGCCACGAGCAGGGCCGGCACGCCGACCTGGCGGGCCAGGAGCACGTGCTCGCGGGTCTGGGCCATCGGGCCGTCGGTGGCGGCGACCACGAGGATCGCACCGTCCATCTGAGCGGCGCCGGTGATCATGTTCTTGATGTAGTCGGCGTGACCGGGGGCGTCCACGTGGGCGTAGTGACGCTTCTCGGTCTGGTACTCCACGTGGGAGATGTTGATGGTGATGCCGCGCTGACGCTCCTCGGGGGCGGAGTCGATCGTCGCGAAGTCACGGGCCTCGTTCAGGTCCGGGTACTTGTCGTACAGGACCTTCGAGATGGCGGCGGTCAGCGTGGTCTTGCCGTGGTCAACGTGGCCGATGGTGCCGATGTTGACGTGCGGCTTCGTCCGCTCGAACTTTGCCTTTGCCACTAGTTCCTCCTAAGAACTGGTTCATCGTCAAGAAGACTGCTCAGCCGCCTGCGACGTGCTGACAACTTGACTGAGTCTACTCGGATGGTGCGGGGTTGGGGAAATCCCGGCCTCACGAGGGCCAGTCCGGTTCCAGGCCGTCGGGACCGCCGGAAGCGGACCGGACCTGACCCGTCCTGATCGCGGACCGCCGCGCCGGGGAGGGCGGTCCGGTCGCCCCGGGCCGGCCGCGGCTGCGGCGGCCGACCCGGGGCAGGTTGTTCAGAGCAGGTGACCTGCGGTCACTCGCCCTGGGACTTCTGGATGATCTCGTCCGCCACGGCCTTGGGGACCTCGGCGTAGGAGTGGAAGGTCATCGAGTACACCGCGCGGCCCTGCGTCTTGGAGCGCAGGTCGCCGATGTAGCCGAACATCTCCGACAGCGGCACGAGGGCGTTGACCACCTTCACGCCGGTGGCGTCCTCCATGGACTGGATCTGGCCGCGGCGGGAGTTCAGGTCGCCGATGACGTCGCCCATGAACTCCTCGGGGGTGCGGACCTCCACGGCCATCAGCGGCTCGAGGATGATCGGGGTGGCCTTGCGGACACCCTCCTTGAAGGCCTGGGAGCCGGCGATCTTGAACGCCATCTCCGAGGAGTCGACGTCGTGGTACGCGCCGTCGAGCAGAGTGGCCTTCACGCCGACCATCGGGTAGCCGGCCAGCACGCCGAACTGCATGGCGTCCTGGATGCCCGCGTCCACCGAGGGGATGTACTCGCGGGGCACGCGACCGCCGGTGACGGCGTTCTCGAACTCGTAGACCTCGCCGTCGGCGGTGTCCAGGGGCTCGAAGGACAGCTGCACCTTGGCGAACTGGCCGGAGCCGCCGGTCTGCTTCTTGTGCGTGTAGTCGACCTTGTCGACCTTGCGCTTGATGGTCTCGCGGTACGCGACCTGGGGCTTGCCCACGTTGGCCTCGACCTTGAACTCGCGCTTCATGCGGTCCACGAACACGTCCAGGTGGAGCTCGCCCATGCCGCCGATCTCGGTCTGGCCGGTCTCCTCGTTGAGGTTCACGCGGAACGTGGGGTCCTCGGCGACGAGCTTCTGGATGGCGGTGGAGAGCTTCTCCTGGTCACCCTTGGTCTTCGGCTCGATGGCCACGGAGATCACGGGCTCCGGGAAGGTCATCGACTCGAGGATGATCGGGTTGGCGGGATCGCACAGGGTGTCGCCCGTGGTGGTGTCCTTGAGGCCGATCACGGCGTAGATGTGGCCGGCGACCACCTCGTCCACCGGGTTCTCCTTGTTGGCGTGCATCTGGAACAGCTTGCCGATGCGCTCCTTCTTGCCCTTGGTGGCGTTGAGGATCTGCGCACCGGACTCCAGGCGGCCGGAGTACACGCGGATGAAGGTCAGCGTGCCGAAGAAGGGGTGCGTGGCGATCTTGAAGGCGAGGGCCGAGAACGGGGCCTCCTTCGACGCCTCACGCTCCAGCACCTCCTCCTCGTCGTTCACGGCGTGGCCCTTGACGGAGCCGGCGTCCAGCGGGTTCGGCAGGTAGGCGACCACGGCGTCCAGCATCGGCTGCACGCCACGGTTCTTGAACGCGGAGCCGCAGAACACCGGGTAGGCCTCAGCGTCCACGGTCAGCTGGCGCACGCCGGCCTGGATCTCCTCGACGGTGAGCTCCTCGCCCTCGAGGTACTTCTCCATGAGCTCCTCGGAGGTCTCAGCGACGGCCTCGACGAGCTCGTTGCGGTACTCCTCGGCCTTCTCCTGGAGCTCGGCGGGGATCTCGCGGGTCTCGTAGGAGGCGCCCATGGTGACGTCGCCCTTGGCGTCGCCCGGCCACACGAAGGCCTTCATGGAGATCAGGTCGACGACGCCCACGAAGTCGTTCTCGGCGCCGATCGGCAGCTGCATCACGAGCGGACGCGCGCCGAGGCGCTTCACGATCGTGTCGACGGTGAAGTAGAAGTCCGCGCCCAGCTTGTCCATCTTGTTGACGAAGCAGATGCGGGGGACGTTGTACTTGTCCGCCTGGCGCCACACGGTCTCCGACTGGGGCTCCACGCCCTCCTTGCCGTCGAACACGGCGACGGCCCCGTCGAGCACGCGCAGCGAGCGCTCCACCTCGACCGTGAAGTCCACGTGGCCGGGGGTGTCGATGATGTTGATCTGGTGGTCGTTCCAGAAGCAGGTCACCGCGGCGGAGGTGATGGTGATGCCGCGCTCCTTCTCCTGCTCCATCCAGTCCGTCGTCGCGCCACCGTCGTGGGTCTCGCCCAGCTTGTGGTTGACACCCGTGTAGAACAGGATGCGCTCGGTGGTGGTGGTCTTGCCGGCATCGATGTGGGCCATGATGCCGATGTTGCGGACCTTGTGCAGGTCGGTCAGCACGTCCTGTGCCACGGTGTCTCCCTTGGTCGGGTGGAATGGGGGGCTCGTGAGGTGGATGCGGTGGGTGGCCCGTCCGAGAGGACGCACCTGCGGCCCGAGGCGCGGATCGCGCGCCCCGGGCCACACGGATCACCAGCGGTAGTGGGCGAAGGCCTTGTTGGCCTCGGCCATCTTGTGGGTGTCCTCGCGACGCTTCACGGCGCCGCCCAGGCCGTTCGAGGCGTCCAGGATCTCGTTCATCAGGCGCTCGGTCATGGTCTTCTCACGGCGGGCCTTGGAGAAGCCGACCAGCCAGCGCAGGGCCAGGGCCGTGGAGCGGCCCGGCTTGACCTCGACGGGCACCTGGTAGGTGGCGCCGCCGACGCGGCGGGAGCGCACCTCGAGGGCCGGCTTGATGTTGTCCATGGCCTTCTTGAGGGTGGCCACGGGATCGGCGCCGTTCTTGGCACGGGCGCCCTCGAGCGCGCCGTACACGATGCGCTCGGCGGTGGACTTCTTGCCGTCGATGAGCACCTTGTTGATCAGCTGCGTGACCAGCGGGGAGCCGTAGACGGGATCGACGACGAGGGGGCGCTTCGGCGCAGGACCCTTACGAGGCATTACTTCTTCTCCTTCTTGGCGCCGTAGCGGGAGCGGGCCTGGCCGCGGTTCTTCACGCCCTGGGTGTCGAGGGCGCCGCGCACGATCTTGTAGCGCACGCCGGGCAGGTCCTTCACACGACCGCCGCGGACGAGCACGATCGAGTGCTCCTGCAGGTTGTGGCCCTCGCCGGGGATGTAGGCGGTGACCTCGATGCCGCCGTTCAGGCGCACACGGGCGACCTTGCGCAGCGCCGAGTTCGGCTTCTTGGGCGTGGTGGTGTACACACGGGTGCACACGCCACGACGCATGGGGTTCCCCTGCAGGGCAGGGGCCTTCGTATTGACGACCTTGGGTGAGCGGCCCTTGCGGACCAGCTGCTGAATCGTAGGCACTCTTCAGCCTTCCTGTGTTTCGGTGATCGCTGACGTGATCGACCGGCGCCCGGGGCGCCGGCTGCTCGTTCCTCTGCTCTGCCTCTCCCTGTGGGGGCTCGCAACGAGCAGACGTCCGCAGGCGTGCAAAAGTGTGGCATCTGCCGCGCAATGACCCCGCGACCCGGACAGCGTCCAATTTGCCACACGAAAAACAATCCTTGACAGCATAGCATGCCCCGACGCCGTCGACGAGCCGGCCCCGCACGCCAAGGGGCCCGCCGCTCCCCCGCGTGAGCGGCGGAACGGCGGGCCCCCTGGGGGACGGGGATCAGGCGCGGAAGTCGCCCCCGCGGTCGTAGTCGTCCAGCGAGACGGCGTGGAAGTCGTTCTCGCCGAGCGACTGGTCCAGGCCCGGGTAGTCGAAGTCCGCGAAGCCGGCCGGCGAGGCGAACAGGTTGGCCTTCGCCTCCTCCGTCGGCTCCACGACGGTCTTCGTGTAGCGGTCCAGGCCCGTGCCGGCCGGGATCAGCTTGCCGATGATCACGTTCTCCTTCAGGCCCAGCAGCGGGTCGGACTTGCCCTCCATGGCCGCCTGCGTCAGGACGCGGGTCGTCTCCTGGAAGGACGCGGCCGACAGCCACGAGTCCGTGGCCAGCGAGGCCTTCGTGATGCCCATCAGCTCGTCGCGGCCGGAGGCCGGCTGGCGGCCCTCGGCGACGGCGGCGCGGTTGGCGGCCACGAAGCGCGCCCGGTCCGTGAGCTCGCCCGGCAGCAGGTCGGTGTCACCGGACTCGATGACGGTGATGCGACGCAGCATCTGCCGGACGATGACCTCCACGTGCTTGTCGTGGATGCCCACGCCCTGGGACTGGTACACGTTCTGCACCTCGTCCACGAGGAACCGCTGCGCGGCCCGCGGGCCGAGCACGCGCAGGACCTGCTTCGGGTCCACGGCGCCGGCCACGAGCTGCGTGCCCACCGGCACGTGCTCGCCGTCGGCCACGAGGATGCGCGCACGGCGCAGCACCGGGTAGGCGATCTCCTCGGAACCGTCGTCCGGGGTGAGCAACAGACGCACGGACGTCTCGGTGTCCTCGATGGTCACGCGGCCGGCGACCTCAGAGATCGGGGCCACGCCCTTCGGGGTGCGGGCCTCGAAGAGCTCCTGGATGCGGGGCAGACCCTGCGTGATGTCGTCGGCCGAGGCCACACCGCCGGTGTGGAACGTGCGCATGGTGAGCTGGGTGCCCGGCTCACCGATCGACTGGGCCGCGATGATGCCGACGGCCTCGCCGATGTCCACCAGCTGGCCGGTGGCCATGGAGCGGCCATAGCACTTCGCGCAGGTGCCCACGGCGGACTCGCAGGTCAGGACCGAGCGGACCTTGATCTCCGTGACGCCGGCGGCCACCAGCTCGCCGATCAGCACGTCGCCCACGTCCGCACCGGCCGCGGCCAGCACCGTGCCGTCCTCGCCCGTGACGTCCTGGGCCAGCGTGCGGGCGAAGGCCGAGTTCTCGACCTGCTCGTGGGCCACCAGCTCGCCGTCGGCGTTCGGCGCGGCGATCGTCACGGACAGGCCGCGCTCGGTGCCGCAGTCGTCCTCGCGGACGATGACGTCCTGGGACACGTCCACGAGACGACGGGTCAGGTAGCCCGAGTTCGCGGTCTTCAGCGCGGTGTCCGCGAGGCCCTTGCGGGCGCCGTGGGTGGCGGAGAAGTACTCGAGCACGGACAGGCCCTCGCGGTACGAGGACTTGATCGGACGCGGGATGATCTCACCCTTCGGGTTGGCCACGAGGCCGCGGATGCCCGCGATCTGGCGCACCTGGAGCCAGTTGCCTCGCGCACCGGAGGACACCATGCGGTTGATGGTGTTGAGCTCCGGCAGGCCGTCCTTCATGGCCGCGGCGACCTCGTCGGTGGCCTTGTTCCAGATGTCGATCAGCTCGGAGCGACGCTCGTCGTCCGCGATCAGGCCCTTGTCGTACTGCTGCTGCACGCGCTGGGCCTGCTCCTCGTAGCCCTCCATGATGGCGGCCTTGTCGAAGTCGGAGGTGATGTCCGAGATCGCCACGGTCACACCCGACCAGGTGCCCCAGTGGAAGCCGGCGTCCTTGAGGTTGTCCAGCGTCTGCGCGGTGACGACCATCGGGTAGCGCTCGGCCAGGTCGTTGACCAGCTGGCCGAGGGTGCCCTTGGTCGCCTGCTTGTCCAGCCACGGGTAGTCGTCCGGCAGCAGCTCGTTGAACAGCACCTTGCCCAGGGTGGTCTCGATGAGGGCGATCTCGCCCTCGGACCAGCCCTCGGGGGCCGGCACGGCCGCCGACGGCACGAAGCCCTCGACGCCGATCCGTGCGGGCGCGTTCAGGTGCAGGTCGCCGCCGTCGAACGCCATGATCGCCTCGCCGACGGTCGCGTACAGGTTGCCCGCGCCGACCTCGTCCGGACGCACCGTGGTGAGGTGGTTCAGGCCGATGATCATGTCCTGGGCCGGCACGGCGACCGCGCGGCCGTCCGAGGGCTTCAGGATGTTGTGGCTCGAGAGCATGAGCAGGCGCGCCTCGGCCTGGGCCTCCGGCGACAGGGGCAGATGGACCGCCATCTGGTCGCCGTCGAAGTCCGCGTTGAACGCGGAGCAGACCAGCGGGTGCAGCTGCAGGGCCTTGCCCTCCACGAGCTGCGGCTCGAAGGCCTGGATGCCCAGACGGTGCAGGGTGGGGGCGCGGTTCAGCAGGACCGGGTGCTCGGTGATGACCTCCTCGAGCACGTCCCAGACCTGCGGACGGAAGCGCTCCACCATGCGCTTGGCCGACTTGATGTTCTGCGCGTGGTTCAGGTCCACGAGACGCTTCATCACGAACGGCTTGAACAGCTCCAGCGCCATCTGCTTGGGCAGGCCGCACTGGTGCAGCTTGAGCTGGGGGCCCACCACGATGACCGAGCGGCCCGAGTAGTCCACGCGCTTGCCGAGCAGGTTCTGACGGAACCGGCCCTGCTTGCCCTTGAGCATGTCGGAGAGCGACTTGAGCGGGCGGTTGCCCGGGCCGGTCACCGGCCGGCCGCGGCGGCCGTTGTCGAACAGCGAGTCCACGGCCTCCTGCAGCATGCGCTTCTCGTTGTTGACGATGATCTCGGGCGCGCCGAGGTCGAGCAGCCGCTTCAGGCGGTTGTTGCGGTTGATCACGCGACGGTACAGGTCGTTGAGGTCGGAGGTCGCGAAGCGGCCGCCGTCCAGCTGCACCATCGGACGCAGCTCCGGCGGGATCACCGGGACGGCGTCCAGGACCATGCCCTCGGGCGAGTTGTCCGTGGTCAGGAACGCGTTGACGACCTTCAGGCGCTTCAGGGCGCGGGTCTTGCGCTGGCCCTTGCCCGTCTTGATGGTCTCGCGCAGCATCTCGGACTCGGCCTCGAGGTCGAAGGTCTGCAGGCGACGCTGGATCGCCTCCGCGCCCATCGAGCCCTCGAAGTACTGGCCGTACTTGTCCCGCATGGCGCGGTACAGGCCCTCGTCGCCCTCGAGGTCGGCGACCTTGAGGTTCTTGAAGCGGTCCCAGACCTGCTCCTTGCGGTCCAGCTCCGCGTCCGCGCGCTTGCGGATCTGCGCCATGGTCTTGTCCGCGGCGTCGCGGGCCTTCTTCTTCTCGGCGGCCTTGGCGCCCTCGGACTCCAGCTTGGCCAGGTCCTTCTCGAGGTCGGCGGCCACCGCGGCGATGTCGGAGTCGCGCTGGTCGGCCAGGACACGGGTCTCCTGGTCGTACTCGGCCTGGAGGTTGGCCAGGTCACGGTGCCGGGCCTCCTCGTCCACCGAGGTGATCATGTAGGCCGCGAAGTAGATGACCTTCTCGAGGTCCTTCGGCGCCAGGTCCAGCAGGTAGCCCAGGCGCGAGGGCACGCCCTTGAAGTACCAGATGTGGGTGACCGGCGCGGCCAGCTCGATGTGGCCCATGCGGTCGCGGCGCACCTTCGAGCGGGTCACCTCGACGCCGCAGCGCTCGCAGATGATGCCCTTGAAGCGCACGCGCTTGTACTTGCCGCACGCGCACTCCCAGTCACGGGTGGGGCCGAAGATCTTCTCGCAGAAGAGCCCGTCCTTCTCCGGCTTCAGGGTGCGGTAGTTGATGGTCTCCGGCTTCTTGACCTCGCCGTAGGACCAGCGGCGGATGTCCTCCGCCGTGGCCAGGCCGATGCGCATCAGGCCGAAAGAGTTGTCAGTGGACATGCTGTTCACGCTCATGCTCCGGTGAACTCCCTTGGTTCAGTGGTTCTCAGGTGACGTCTTGTGGATGCGGGATCGGGCCCGGCTCAGACTTCCTCCACCGAGCTGGGCTCGGCGTGGGAGAGGTCGATGCCCAGCTCCTCGGCGGCGCGGTAGACCTCGTCCTCCGCGTCGCGCATCTCGATGGCCTGGCCGTCGGCGGAGAGGACCTCCACGTTCAGGCAGAGGGACTGCATCTCCTTGATGAGCACCTTGAAGGACTCGGGAACACCCGGCTCCGGGATGTTCTCGCCCTTGACGATGGCCTCGTAGACCTTCACGCGGCCGTGGATGTCGTCCGACTTGATGGTCAGCAGCTCCTGGAGGGTGAACGCCGCGCCGTACGCCTCGAGCGCCCACACCTCCATCTCGCCGAAGCGCTGGCCGCCGAACTGGGCCTTACCGCCCAGCGGCTGCTGCGTGATCATCGAGTACGGGCCCGTGGAACGGGCGTGGATCTTGTCGTCCACCAGGTGGTGCAGCTTGAGCATGTACATGTAGCCCACGGACACCGGGTCCGGGAACGGCTCGCCGGTGCGGCCGTCGAACAGCTGCGCCTTGCCGCTGTCGCTCATGAGACGGTCGCCGTCGCGGGTGACGTTCACGTGGCCGAGCAGGCCCGTGATCTCGTACGCCTCGGCGCCGTCGAACACCGGGGTGGCCACGTTGACCGGACCGGACTGCCGCGGGAAGTTCGGCAGGTCCTTGATCCACTCCGGCTCGCCCTGGATGTCCCAGCCACGCGAGGCGGCCCAGCCCAGGTGCAGCTCCATGACCTGGCCGAGGTTCATGCGGCCGGGGACGCCGAGCGGGTTCAGCACGATGTCCACCGGGGTGCCGTCCGCCAGGAACGGCATGTCCTCGAGCGGCAGGATCTTCGAGATGACGCCCTTGTTGCCGTGGCGGCCGGCCATCTTGTCGCCGTCGGTGATCTTGCGCTTCTGCGCCACGTAGACGCGCACCAGCTGGTTCACGCCCGGGGGCAGGTCGTCGTCCTCGTCGCGGTCGAAGATGCGCACGCCGATGACGGTGCCGGACTCGCCGTGCGGCACCTTCAGGGACGTGTCGCGGACCTCGCGGGACTTCTCGCCGAAGATCGCGCGCAGCAGGCGCTCCTCCGGGGTCAGCTCGGTCTCGCCCTTCGGGGTCACGCGGCCGACCAGGATGTCACCGGCCTCCACCTCGGCGCCGATGTGGATGATGCCGCGCTCGTCGAGCTGCGACAGCACCTCCTCGGACACGTTGGGGATGTCGCGCGTGATCTCCTCGGCGCCCAGCTTGGTGTCGCGGGCGTCGACCTCGTGCTCCTCGATGTGGATCGAGGTGAGGACGTCCTCCGAGACCATGCGCTGGGACAGGATGATCGCGTCCTCGTAGTTCAGGCCCTCCCAGGGCATGAACGCGACGAGGAGGTTCTTGCCGAGCGCGAGCTCGCCGTTGTCCGTGGCGGGACCGTCGGCGATGATGCTCAGCGGCTCCACCCGCTCGCCCTCGGAGACGCGCACCCGCTGGTTGTAGGCGTTGCCCTGGTTCGAGCGGGCGAACTTCATGATCGGGTAGTGCGTGGTGGTGCCGTCGTCGTTCATCACGGTCACCAGGTCCGCGGCCACCTCGGTCACGACGCCGCCCTGGGTGGCCGTCACGGAGTCGCCCGCGTCCACGGCCACGTACTTCTCCATGCCGGTGCCCACGTAGGGGGCCTCGGAGCGGAGCAGCGGCACGGCCTGACGCTGCATGTTCGCGCCCATGAGCGCGCGGTTGGCGTCGTCGTGCTCGAGGAACGGGATCAGGGCGGTGGCCGCCGACACCATCTGGCGCGGGGACACGTCCATGTAGTCGATCTCGTCCACGGTCGAGAGCACGGGCTCGCCGTCGCCGCCGCGCTGGCGGCAGAGCACGAGCTCCTCCTCGAACCGGCCGTCCGCGTCCACCGGGGCGTTCGCCTGGGCGATCTGGAAGGCCAGCTCGTCGTCGGCGGTCAGGTAGTCCACGGTGTCCGTGACCCGGCCGTCGACCACACGGCGGTAGGGGGTCTCGATGAAGCCGAAGGAGTTGATCCGGCCGAAGGTCGCCAGCGAGCCGATGAGGCCGATGTTCGGGCCTTCCGGGGTCTCGATGGGGCACATGCGGCCGTAGTGCGACGGGTGGACGTCACGGACCTCCATGCCGGCACGGTCGCGGGACAGGCCGCCCGGGCCGAGCGCGGACAGGCGACGCTTGTGCGTCAGGCCGGCCAGCGGGTTGTTCTGGTCCATGAACTGGGACAGCTGCGAGGTGCCGAAGAACTCCTTGATCGCCGCCACCACGGGGCGGATGTTGATCAGGGTCTGCGGGGTGATCGCCTCGACGTCCTGGGTGGTCATGCGCTCGCGCACGACGCGCTCCATGCGGGACAGGCCGGTGCGGATCTGGTTCTCGATCAGCTCGCCCACCGCGCGGATGCGACGGTTGCCGAAGTGGTCGATGTCGTCGATCTCCACGCGCACGTCCACCGGCTCGCCGTCGCGCGTGCCCTTGATGACGGTCTCGCCGGCGTGCAGCGCGGCGATGAAGTGCACCATCTGGACGATGTCGTCCTCGGTGAGCACGGACGCGTTGGGGTCGCCGAGGTGCACGTCCACGCCGAGCTTGCGGTTGAGCTTGTAGCGGCCCACCTTGGCGAGGTCGTAGCGCTTCGGGGTGAAGTACAGGTTGTTCAGCAGCGTCTGCGCGGCGTCGACGGCGGCGGGCTCGCCCGGGCGCAGCTTGCGGTAGATGTCGAGCAGGGCCTCGTCCTGGTCCGCGGTGCCGTCCTTCTCGAGGGTGGCGCGGATGGAGTCGTAGTGGCCGAACTCCTCCAGGATGCGGGACTCGGTCCAGCCCATGGCCTTGAGCAGCACCGTCACGGGCTGCTTGCGCTTGCGGTCGAGACGGACGCCGACCTGGTCGCGCTTGTCCACCTCGAGCTCGAACCAGGCGCCGCGCGAGGGGATGATCTTCGCGGAGAAGATCTCCTTGTCCGAGGTCTTGTCCGGGGTGCGCTCGAAGTAGGCGCCCGGGGAGCGGACCAGCTGGGAGACGACGACGCGCTCGGTGCCGTTGATGATGAACGTGCCGTTGCGGGTCATCAGCGGGAAGTCGCCCATGAAGACGGTCTGCTGCTTGATCTCGCCGGTCGTGTTGTTCATGAACTCGGCCTTGACGTACAGCGGGGCGGAGAAGGTCGCGTCGCGATCCTTGCACTCCTCCTCCGTCATCTTCGCGTCGGCGAACTCCGGCTCGGCGAACGACAGGGACATGGTGCCCTGGAAGTCCTCGATCGGGGAGATCTCCTCGAAGATGTCCGTCAGTCCCGAGGTGACGGGCACGGAGTGGTCGTCGGCGGCCAGGGCGGCGTCCACGCGCGCGGCCCACCGCTCATTGCCGATCAGGCGGTCGAACGACTCGGTCTGCAGCGCCAGCAGGTCCGGCACGTCCAGCGGCTCGGAGATCTTGGCGAAGGAGACGCGTCCGGCGGAGGCGCCGGATCGCGGGGAGACGGTAGCGGTTTCGTTGGAGGTGCTCGAGGCGACCACGTAGGATCCTTCCACAGGCCTTCTGGGTTCCGTTCGCTCCCCTGCCGCGAGACGGCGGCGCCGGCCCACCGCTATATGAAGGCCGTGCGGAACCGTGCGGGCCACGGCGGGACGCGAGGTCCTGCGGGCAGCACGGAACAGGGGAGATGCAAAGATCCATCCTATCCGCGCCCGTCGCCCCTGTCCAGCCGCGGGTGCGTGACCTGGGACGCCACGAGGCCCCCGGTCCGCAGTGCGGATCCGGGGGCCTCGCGAGGAAGCGTGATGCGGCTCAGGCCGCGATCATCACTTGAGGGTGACGGTGGCGCCGGCGCCCTCGAGCTGCTCCTTGGCCTTCTCGGCGGTCTCCTTGTTGACGCCCTCGAGGATGGGCTTGGGAGCGCCGTCCACCAGGTCCTTGGCCTCCTTCAGGCCGAGGGAGGTGAGGGCGCGCACCTCCTTGATGACGCCGATCTTCTTGTCGCCGGCGGCCTCGAGGATGACGTCGAACTCGTCCTTCTCCTCGGCGGCGGCGGCCTCGGCGCCACCGGCGGCACCGCCAGCGGCGGCCACGGCCACGGGGGCGGCGGCGGTGACGTCGAACTTCTCCTCGAACGCCTTGATGAACTCGGACAGCTCGATGAGGGTCAGCTCCTCGAACGCGGCGAGCAGCTCTTCGGTGGTCAGCTTGGCCATGATGGCTCCTTTACGGGTACGTCTTGACTACGTGTGAAGTGGTGGGCCGTGCAGCCCGGGGCGGACTGCTCAGGCAGCCTCGCCCTGCGCGGCGCGCAGCGCCTCGACCGTGCGGACGGTCTTGGACAGCGGCGCCTGGAACAGGGCGGCAGCCTTGGACATGCTGCCCTTCATCGCGCCGGCGAACTTGGCCAGCAGCACCTCGCGGGACTCGAGGTCCGCGAGCTTCTTGATGCCGGCCTCGTCCAGGGGCTGGCCATCCATGTAGCCGCCCTTGAGCACGAGCTCCTCGTGATCCTTGGCAAAGTCACGCAGGGCCTTCGCGACGTTGACCGGGTCTCCGGTCACGAACGCGATCGCGGTGGGACCGGACAGGTGAGCCTCGAGGCCCTCCAGACCGGCGTCCTTGGCCGCGATCTCGGCCAGCGTGTTCTTCGCCACGGCGTAGGTCGCGTCCTGACGGATGGAGTCACGCAGCTGCTTGAGCTCCGTCACCGTCAGGCCACGGTATTCCGTCAGAACAGCGGCGCTGGACTCACGGAACAGGTCCGTGAGCTCAGCCACCGCCGACTCCTTCGCGGACGTCGCCATGGCACTCCTCTCGATGATGCGTGGGAACCGCCACCCCGAGACGAGAAAACGCCCCGTGCAGATGCACGGGGCGCAGCAGGAGCATCGACGCGGTCGGACCCGGAGGGACGACGTGCGGATGCGAGCGTGGCTCACGTTCACCTGCGCGGGCCGTCTCCGTCAGGGAGATCCTTCGGTGGGCTCTGCCCGGAGGCAGGACACCACGACCGGCGGTCTTCGGTAGGCACCAGCGTACACGTCCGGCGCGGGCCCGCAAAATCGGTCCGGGACGACGGCGGCCGGTCGTCCCCGCTGCGGGGACGACCGGCCGGCGTCGTGGGTCCCGGTCACCGGGGCCGCGTGGCTCAGAGCCCCGAGGAGTCCACCGAGGTCACGTTCGGGTCCATGGGCACGCCCGGGCCGAAGGTGGTGGCCACGGTGGCCTTGGAGATGTACCGGCCCTTGGAGGAGGACGGCTTCAGACGCAGGACCTCCTCGAGGGCTGCGGCGTAGTTCTCCACCAGGGCCTTGGCCTCGAAGGAGGTCTTGCCGATGATGAAGTGCAGGTTGGAGTGCTTGTCGACGCGGAAGTCGATCTTGCCGCCCTTGATGTCGGCCACGGCCTTGGCCACGTCCGGGGTCACGGTGCCGGTCTTGGGGTTCGGCATCAGGTTGCGGGGGCCGAGCACCTTGCCCAGGCGGCCGACCTTGCCCATGAGCTCCGGGGAGGCCACGGCGGCGTCGAAGTCCACCCAGCCCTCGGAGATCCGGGCGATCAGGTCGTCGTCGCCCACGACGTCCGCGCCGGCGGCGCGGGCGGCCTCGGCGCGGTCACCGGTGGCGAACACGACGACGCGGGCGGTCTTGCCGGTGCCGTGGGGCAGGCTCACGGAGCCGCGGACCATCTGGTCGGCCTTGCGGGGGTCGACCGAGAGGCGGAGGGCCACCTCCACGGTGGCGTCGGTCTTGGAGGGGTTGGTCTCCTTGGCGAGGCGGATCGCCTCCACCGGCGAGTACAGATCATCGCCGATCGCGGCCTTGGCCGCCTTGTATGCCTTGCTGCGCTGTGCCATCTGCGTTCTTCTCCTTGTGCAGTCGTGGTCTGCGGGCCGCGCTCGGCCCTGCCACTGGAAGGGGGTGGGGGTGGGCGTCAGCCCTCGACGGTGATGCCCATCGAGCGGGCGGTGCCCGCGATGATCTTGGCGGCGGCCTGCACGTCGTTGGCGTTCAGGTCCTCCATCTTGGTCTGGGCGATCTCCTCGCACTGGGCCTGGGTCAGCGTGCCGACCTTGGCCGTGTGCGGGGTGGCGGAGCCCTTGGCGACGCCGGCGGCCTTCTTGATGAGCTCGGCGGCCGGCGGGGTCTTGGTCACGAAGGTGAACGAGCGGTCCTCGTACACGGTGATCTCGACCGGGACCACGTTGCCGCGCTGCGACTCGGTGGCGGCGTTGTAGGCCTTGCAGAACTCCATGATGTTCACGCCGTGCTGGCCCAGGGCGGGGCCGATGGGCGGGGCCGGGTTGGCGGCGCCGGCCTGGATCTGAAGCTTGATCAGACCGGTGACCTTCTTCTTGGGAGCCATGAGTGGATCCTTCTCTCACTGGGGGACCCTCGGCGCAGGAGCGCACCGGGGGCGGTGGCCGCCGTGGCGCGGCGGCCGGTGCCGCGTCCGGGCCGGCAGGCGGCCGGCCCGGTGCGGAAGCGTCGGGTGTCCTCAGATGGCCTTGGTCACCTGGTTGAAGGACAGCGTCACGGGGGTCTCGCGCTCGAAGATCGAGACGAGCACCACGAGCTGCTGGGCCTCCGGCTTGATCTCGGAGATCGTGGCCGGGAGGGTCTCGAACGGGCCGTCGTTGACGGTGACCGACTCGCCGACCTCGAAGTCCACGTGGATCGCGGGGGCGGCGGGCGCACCGGACTCGGCCGAGGCGGGGACGGCCAGGCCGGCCTTCTCGGCGGCGCGGGCGGCCTCCTGGATCACGGACGGGGCGAGCATGTCGTACACCTCGTCCAGGCTGAGCGGCTGCGGGTGGTGGGCGTCGTTGCCCACGAAGCCCGTGACGCCCGGGGTGTGCCGCACGACGCCCCACGAGGCGTCATCGAGGTCCATGCGGACGAGCACGTAGCCCGGGATGCGCACGCGCGAGACGATCTTGCGCGTGGTGTTCTTGATCTCCACGACCTCCTCCATGGGGACCTCGATCTCGTAGATCGAGTCCTCCATGTCCTGGGTCAGGATGCGGGCCTCGAGGTTCGTCTTCACGCGCTTCTCGTAGCCGGCGTAGGTGTGGACGACGTACCAGTCGCCGGGCTGGCGGCGCAGGCGGGTGCGCAGCTCCTCGGCGGGGTCCACGGCGGGCTCGTCGTCGGACTGCTCCTCGACGGGGGTCGGCGCGTCCTCGCCCTCGGCGACGGCCAGGTCGGCCTCCTGCACGGTGGCCTCGGCGGTCTCGTCACCGCTGCCGGCGGCCTCGTCCAGGGCGTCCTCGACGGGCGTCCCGGCGTCCTGCGCGGTCTCGGCGGTCTCCTCGGCCACGGCGTCCTCCGACATCGGGACGGACTCCTCGGCGGGCTGACGATCCAGTTCCTGCTCGGACACGGTTCCTGCTTTCTGCTGACGGACGGCGGGCCCTGCCGTCGGGGAGGGCCCTCACGGGCGTGCGGGGGACGCGTCCTGCGACGTCGGGACCGTCCGCGCCGGGCTCAGAGGCCGCCGGCGCCGAACAGGAGACCCGCCACGGTGCCGAACACCCAGTCCAGCCCCATGACCAGCAGGATCATGAACGCCACGAAGGCGAGCACCACTCCGGTCGTGCGCAGCAGCTCCTCGCTCGTGGGGGTGACGACCTTGCGGAGCTCGTCCACCACCTGGCGCAGGAACAGCGCGATCCGCGCGAACAGCCCGCGACGCTGCCTGCTCGGCGTGGGGGTGGGCCCCCCGCCGTTCGCCGCCATCTCAGTCACGTGGCCTCACTCGTCGGATCGCCGAATCGCTTTCTACACGTCCGATGCCGAGCACGAGGCCCGGCATCGAGCAGGGCAGACAGGACTCGAACCTGCAACCTGCGGTTTTGGAGACCGCTGCGCTACCAATTGCGCCACTACCCTTCGGACCGACGGAGCCGGCCGAACCCTCGCGGGATCGACCGAGATCGCGGTACCGGAGATCCAGGATACGCCATCGGGCGGCGGGAGTCGAACGGGCCCCGGGCAGTCAGTACCCTGGCAGGACGGAGCCCCGCTCCGCCCCGCCCTCCCCGTCGAGCTCGAAGAAGGTCCCCATGGCCGCGCCCGCCCGCCGCGTCTCCGCCCGTCTGTCCGCCATCGCGCCCTCCGCCACCCTCGCCGTCGACGCCCGCGCCAAGGAGCTCAAGGCCGCCGGGCGCCCGGTGATCGGCTTCGGCGCCGGCGAGCCCGACTTCCCCACCCCGGAGTACATCGTGGAGGCCGCCGTCGCCGCGGCCCGGGACCCGAAGAACCACCGCTACTCCCCCGCCGCCGGCCTGCCCGAGCTGCGCGAGGCGATCGCGGCCAAGACGCTGCGCGACTCCGGCGTGTCCCTCGAGGCCGCCCAGGTGCTCGTGACCAACGGCGGGAAGCAGGCCGTGTACAACGCCTTCGCCGCCCTGCTGGACCCGCAGGACGAGGTGCTCGTCCCCGCCCCCTACTGGACCACCTACCCGGAGGCGATCCGCCTGGCCGGCGGCGTGCCGGTGGAGGTGTTCGCCGGACCCGAGCAGGGCTACAAGGTCACCGTGGACCAGCTCGACGAGGCCGTCACGGACCGCACCAAGGTGCTCCTGTTCGTCTCCCCCTCCAACCCCACCGGCGCCGTGTACTCCCCCGAGGAGACGGCGGCGGTCGGCCAGTGGGCACGGGAGCGGGGGCTGTGGGTGGTCACCGACGAGATCTACGAGCACCTGACCTACGACGGCATGCCGTCCACCTCGATCGTCCGCGCCGTGCCCGAGCTGGCGGAGCAGTCCGTGATCCTCAACGGCGTCGCCAAGACCTACGCCATGACGGGCTGGCGCGTCGGCTGGATGGCCGGTCCGCTGGACGTGGTCAAGGCCGCCACGAACCTGCAGTCCCACGCCACCTCGAACGTGGCGAACGTGTCGCAGCGGGCCGCGCTGGCCGCCGTCGCCGGCCCGTTGGACGCCGTGGCGGAGATGAAGACGGCGTTCGACCGCCGGCGCCGGGCCATGGTCGAGGCCATGAACGCCGTGCCGGGCTTCCACTGCCCGACCCCGCAGGGCGCGTTCTACGCGTACGTGGACGTGCGGGACGCGCTCGGGAAGACCTACCGCGGCGGCGTCACCCCCACGACGTCGGCCGAGCTGGCCGCCTTCATCCTCGACGAGGCGGAGGTCGCCGTGGTCCCGGGCGAGGCGTTCGGCCCGTCCGGCTACCTGCGACTGTCCTACGCGCTGGGCGATGCGGACCTCGCCGAGGGCGTCGAGCGCATCCGCGCCCTACTCAGCGCCTGAGCCGCACACCCCGCCCCTGAGCCCCGCGACGCCGCGCGCCGCGGGGCTCAGGCGTATCCGCGGCGCGCGGCCCAGCGGGTCAGCTCGTGGCGGTTGGAGAGCTGGAGCTTGCGCAGCACGGAGGACACGTGGGTCTCGACCGTGCGGTCCGAGATGAACAGCTCCGCCCCGGCCTCCCGGTAGGTGTAGCCGCGGGCGATCAGCCGCATGACCTCCCGCTCCCGTGCCGAGAGCCGGTCGAGGTCCTCGTCGGGGGCCGCAGCCCCGCTCGTCGCCGCGGCGGGGACGGGCGGGGGCGCGGGCGCCGTGCCGCGGAAGGCGTCGAGGACGAACCCGGCCAGCCGGGGCGAGAACACCGCGTCGCCGTCGGCCACGCGGACCGCCGCGTCCGCCACCTCGGCGCCGGAGGCCGTCTTGGTGATGTAGCCGCGGGCCCCCGCACGGATCACGGCGACGACGTCCTCGGCCGCGTCCGAGACGGACAGGGCCAGGAACCGCTGCGCGGGTCGGCGCGCGAGGACGCGCTCGGCCACCTCCGCTCCCCCGCCGCCGGCCCCGCCGGGCAGGTGCACGTCCAGCAGCACCACATCCGGCGCCAGGTCCAGCACGGTGCGGACGGCCTCGTCCACGTCCCCGGCCTCGCCGACGATGGCCAGTCGGTCCGGGTCCAGGTCGGCGCGCAGGCCGGAGCGGAAGATCGCGTGGTCGTCCACGATGACGGCGGTGCGCGGGGCGGGGTCGGTCATGGGTGCTCCTGTCCGGTGCGCGCTCGCGCACCCTCGGGCTCGGTCAGGGTCAGGTGGACCTCGGTGCCGCCCGGGCCGGACCGGATGCGGGCGGTCCCGCCGGCACGCTCCATGCGGCCGACGATCGACTCCCGCACGCCGAGCCGGTCGGCCGGGACCGTGTGCAGGTCGAAGCCGGGGCCGCGGTCCCGGACGAACACCTCCGCGACGGTGCGGCCGCGGTCGTCCTCACCGGCCTCCGCGAAGACCTGCGCGTCGCCGGCGTGCCGGGCCGCGTTCTGCATGGCCTCGCGTGCCGCGGCCGCGAGCGGCTCGAGCCACACCCCCGCGGCCCGCCCCACGGCCACGACCTCCACCCGGGCCCCGTGGGCGTCCTCGACGGCGGCGGCGTGCTGTTCGAGCGCCTCCGCCAGGGAGTGCGGGCCGCCACGGGAGTCCAGGGCGAGGAACTGACGCAGCTCACGCTCCTGGGCGCGGGCCACCCGGGCCACCGCGTCCGCGTCCTGGGCGCGCCGCTGGATGAGGGCGAGGGACTGCAGCACCGAGTCGTGCAGGTGCGCCGCGATCTCGGCGCGCTGGGCCTGCACCGCGAACGCCGTCCGCTCCGCGTCCCGTCGGCGCAGCCAGGCCAGGACGTAGGGCATGGCCACCAGCGCCGCGCCGGCGAGCATCGCGACGGCGGCCAGCAGAGCCCGCCACAGCTCGCCCGAGCTCACGGCGCCCAGGACGATGGCCAGCACCGCCAGCAGCACGAGGGCCGTGCCGAGCACGAGGCGGACCAGTCGTCCGCTCCGCCCGGCCCGGGGCCCGCCCGCCAGGTCGAGCTGCATCCAGGCCAGGCCGAGGCCGATCACGAGGACGGCCACCGGGCCCACGAGCGCCCAGTCGACGGCGAGGCCGAGACCGTCCGCGACGGTCAGCACGCCCACGCCGAGCACCACGGCGGCCAGCAGCACCGGCCAGCCGCCCTCGCGCACCCGCTCGAGCACCTCGGGGGCGCGACCACGCAGGGTGGGGGCGTCGGCGGCGGGGGCGCCGTCCGGGCCCTCCTCCGGCATGAGCAGCCAGAGCCACACGTACAGGGCCAGGCCCGCGCCGCCCAGCAGGCTCAGCAGCGCCAGGGCCGCGCGGACGCGGCCGGCGGGCATCCCGAGGTGCCGGGCGAGCCCCGCGGCGACGCCGGACACCGGGCGGTCGGCCCCGTGCCGCATCAACGGCGGACGCGGGGCCGGCGCGGGCACGGACGGGGTGGGCATGCCCCCATCCTGCCGCGTCGGACGGGGCGGCACATCCGGGGAGGATTCCGGGAGTTCCCGGATGGGCGGGGGCCGCAGGCGGACGAGGATGGAGACATGACGAGCACACACGACCCGTTCACCGGCCCCGGCCCTCACGTCGCCCCCGACGGAGCCGCCGCGGGCGAGACCGGCCCCGACGGACTGGACGCCCTGCCGGGCTGGCTGCGCCGCGCCGTCCTGAGCTGGGGCGTGCGCCGCTCGCCGGCCTCGTGGGTCGGCGGGGTGCTCGGCGGGGTGGCCGAGCGCTACCGCATCGATCCGCTGCTCGCCCGCGGCGTGTTCGTCGCCGTGTGCATGGTCTCCGCGGGCCTGGGCCTGCTGGCCTACGCGGCCGCCTGGGCCGTGCTCCCCGACGCCGACGGACGCGTGCAGTTCGGCCGCCTGCGCCGCGGGGAGTGGCAGGACGCCACCGTGGCCATCGGCGTGATCGGGGCGATCGGCGCCCTCAACCTGCTGCTCGGCGCCGGGTTCACCCTCATCGCCCCGGCCGTGGGCGGCCCCGGCTCCCTCGTGGGCCTGGGCGCGCTGGCCGTGCTCGTCTGGTGGCTCGTGACCCGCTGGGACGGCCGGGCGCAGGCCCGCGTGGCCCCGGGCCGTGCCCCCGACGCCGACCAGCCCGCCCACGCCGTGCCGCGCCCGGCCTGGTACGTCGGCGGAGGTCCGCGCGAGCGGGCGGCCGAGGTCACCGACCCGCACGGCTTCCGCCCCGAGTGGATCGACCCCGCGACCGGCACCTGGCGCGACCACGTCCACTCCCGCGAGCGGCGGGCCGCGGCGCGCCTGGCCGCGGAGGCCCCCCGGGCGGCCACCGCCCCGACCGGCTCGGGGTCCGCAGCCACGGCCGCGAAGCCGCGCCTCGGGCCGATCGCACAGGCCGCCACCTACGCCGGGGCCGTCCTCGCCGCGCTCGCCGCCCTCGGGATCAGCCTGCTGCTCGGCGTCGGTCCGACCCCCACGCTGCTGGCGGTGCCCATGCTCGTGGCCGCGCTCGCGGTGATCGCCCCCGTCCTGCTGGGCGCTCTGCTCAGCGGCCGTCGTCCCGGCACCCTCGGCCCGGCGAGCGGCATCCTCGTGGGTGCGACGGCCCTCCAGGTCGCCGTCCTCGTGGCCCTCGGCTGACCCGCCGCCCGTCGCCCGTCCCCTGACGCGACGCGGCGGGCACGCCTAGGGTGGTGCCGACCCCCACGAGAACGCCCGAGAGGACCCCCCATGCGCGTCGGAATGCTCACCTCCGGAGGCGACTGCCCCGGCCTCAACGCCGTCATCCGCTCCGCCGTCCTGCACGGCATCAAGTCATACGACATGGAGATGGTGGGCATCCGCAACGGGTGGTCCGGCCTGATCGAGAAGGACGTCGAGGACCTGCCCCGCACCCGCGTGCGCGGCCTGGCCCGCACCGGCGGCACCATCCTCGGCACCTCGCGCACGCACCCCTACAACGCGGAGGGCGGCGGCCCGGAGAACATGCTCCGCAACCTGCGCGAGCTGGACATCGACGCCGTCATCGCCATCGGCGGCGAGGGCACCCTGGCCGGCGCGAACCGCCTGGCCGCGGACGGGCTGCCGATCGTGGGCGTGCCCAAGACGATCGACAACGACCTGCAGGGCACCGACTACACGTTCGGCTTCGACACGGCCGTGCAGATCGCCACGGACGCCATGGACCGGCTGCGCACCACGGGCGAGTCCCACCACCGCTGCATGGTCGCCGAGGTCATGGGCCGCCACGTCGGCTGGATCGCCCTGCACTCGGGCATGGCCGCCGGCGCCCACGCGATCCTCATCCCCGAGGTCCGCACCCCGATGTCCCAGGTCGCCGAGTGGGTGCAGCAGGTCCACGACCGCGGCCGCTCCCCGCTGGTCGTGGTGGCGGAGGGCTTCATCCCCGAGGGCCACGACGACCCGCTGGCCGAGGCCGGGGTCGAGGCGTCCGGCCGACCGCGTCTGGGCGGCATCGGCGAGTGGGTGACCCGCGAGATCGAGGAGATGACGGGCATCGAGACGCGCAGCACCATCCTGGGCCACATCCAGCGCGGCGGCGCCCCCACCGCCACGGACCGCGTGCTCTCCACGCGCTTCGGCATGGGCGCCGTCGACCTCGTCGCCCAGCGCCGCTGGGGACAGATGGTGGCGGCCAACGGCACGGAGATCATCTCCATCCCCATGAGCGCCGCCCTCAAGGGCCTCAAGAAGGTGCCGGTCTCGCGCTACGACGAGGCGAAGATCCTGTTCGGCCGGTGAGACCCGACCACCCCGCCGTCGGCGTGCTGGCCCTCGGGCTGGCGCGTCGACTCGGCCTGCCCGACACCGCGCTGCTGCCCGACGACGCCCCGGCGGCGGGCGCCGAGCCGCGCCGCATCGAGGTGGCCCGGCAGGGCGTGGCCGAGGCGGAGGTGCTGGCCCTGCCCTGGGCCACCGTCGTGGCGGGGCCGGCGTGGTTCACACGTGCCTGCCGCGGCGTGCCCGCCGAGGCGCTGGGCGTGGAGTCGGCCCTGCTGCGGACGGCGGTGCGGGCCGCCGCCGGGGAGGCCGTGCGCTCGCGCGGCGAGTTCACGCTCTACGCGGCCGAGGAACCGCCGCCGGTCGACCCCTCGCGCACCGTCGCCGTGTCCGACGACCCCGCCCACGTCCACGCCGTGTCCGCGCAGGCCCCCGCGGACGACGTGGCCGAGGCGGGTGTGCTCTCCTGGGAGTCCTCGGTCGCGCTCGTTCCCGACGACGGCGCGGGACGGGCGATCGAGGCCCCGGTGGCGGCGGCGGGGCATCGCGTGACGGGCGGCGTGCTGGCCTCGCTGGGCACCCTCACCCCACCGCGGCTGCGCGGTCGTGGGCTCGGCCGCTACGCGGTAGCCGTGGCGATGGACCGGGCGGCATTGGAGGGGCTGCTGCCGTTCGCCGAGGTCCCGGCGGGCCACACGGCCGCGCACCACGTGGCGATCGCCGTCGGGCTGGAGGCGGCGGGCACGCGGACGGTGCTCGCGCTGGACTGAGCGGGCGGGTCGGTCAGCGCAGGCGGCCCACGCCGCGCGGTCGGCCGACGACCTGCCCGGCGTCCGGGGACACGAGCGTCTCCTGGCTCGCGGCGATCCAGCCGCCCTCGGCGACACCGTCCTCGCCGGGAGCGTCCTCGCGGACCAGCAGCTCGGCGTCCACGGGCACGGAGCGCTTGAGCAGCGCCAGGGCGACGGCGCCCGCCTCATGGTGCTGGGCCGCGGCGGTGACCGTCCCCACCGGACGGGCGGCGGCGCGGGCCTCGGGCGTGTCCTCGGCCGGCCGGAGGATCACGGGGGCACCGTGCTCGGGGAGCGCGTGGACGGAGCCGTCCAGGAGCAGACGGGTGAGGCGGCGGGGCGGGCGGCCCAGGTTGTGCACGCGCGCCACGGTCTCCTGACCGCGGTAGCAGCCCTTCTCGAGGTGCACGGCGGTCCGCAGCAGGTCCAGCTCGTGCGGGATCGCGCGGTCGTCCACGTCGAGGGCCCGGCGGGGGCGGCCGGCCTCGATGCGCAGCGCCTCGGCCGCCGTCGTGCCCGCCAGGGACCAGCCCGCGAGCGCGCCCGTGCCGAGCGCTCGGACGGTGGCCTCGAGGTCGGCCCGGGTGACGAGGTACTCGCGCCAGGACCAGTCCGCGCCCGGGTGGGCCGCGGGATCCGGATCGGCCGTGTAGGCCCAGCCGCCCGCCCCGACGCGCGGCCACGGGTCCAGCCACACGGTGCGGTCCTCCCAGCCGGGCACGGGCGCGGTGGCGCCCACGACGGCGACCGCCCCGGTGTGGTCCCGCAGCGTGACGTCGTGGGAGAAGCGCATCGAGGTGAGCCACGCGGCGAGGCCCGGGCCGTCCTCGCGGTCCGTGACGAGCCAGGCCGCGGCGCCGTCCTCGAGCAGGTGGGCGGCGTGCTCGATCCGCCCCTGCACGTCGAGGAAGAGGATCTCGGTGCTCGTGCCGGGGGGCAGCGTCTCGACGTGCTGCGTGCCGAGCGTGTGCAGCCAGCTCAGCCGGTCCGGGCCGGACACGGAGAGCACGGCCCGGTGGGAGAGGTCGACCAGGGCGCGGCCCCGGGCGAGGGTGCGCTGCTCGGGCAGGGGGCGACCGTAGTGCGCGGCGACGCCGGCGTCCGGGCCGCGGCCCTCGACGGCGCCGCCGGCCGGCCCCTGCGGCTCGGCCACGGCCAGGTCCAGCAGCGGGCTGCGGGAGGCCGTCACGACTGCTCCCCGCGGGCCCCGCGAGGACGCTCGGCCCCCGGGGCGAGCCGACCCTCGGCCGCGCTCGGCATGCGGTCCAGGATGGCGGAGGCGTGCGCCTCGAGCTCGGCGCCCGCGGCGTCCGCGACGTCCCAGCGCCAGAACAGCTGCCCGTTCACGAGACCGGCCATGCGGGTGGCCCGGTGGTACGGGCCGGCGGCGGAACCGCGCAGGACCGCGTCCGTGGCCAGCTGCAGCTGCGGGCCCTTGATGCGGCCGTAGTACAGCTCGGACAGCGAGCCCGGATGCGTGATGGTGGCGGTCAGACCGAAGCCCTCGTCGCCGGCGCGCAGCCGCTCGACGTCCTCGGCCGAGCGGAACGCGGGGACGATGTCCGCCGGGCGCATGCCGGGGCCGACGTCGCCGTCGCGCCGCGCCCGGTCCACCTGCCAGAAGCCGGACTCCACGGTCAGCGGACGCAGCAGCGTGCCGTCCGCCTCGCACAGCCACGACTCGGCGCGGTACTCGACGAACGGCAGACCGTGCTCGGTGAAGTCCACCCGCTGGTAGAAGATCTCGGTGCCGGCGGAGCCGTCGCCGAGGCGGCCCTGGCCCTCCCAGCTGCCGATGAGCCAGGACAGGGGCGCGAGCTCGGGGGTGAGGTCGTACGGGAGTTCAGTCGCCATGGCAGATCACGGCGCGGCCCGCCAGCGGGCCGCGCGTCCTCAGCGCTGGCCCTTGAAGAGGCCGCTGATGACGACCGCGGCGACGGCGGCCATGCCCAGGCCGGCCAGGACCACGAGGGCCAGGAAGAAGATCTCGAGCGCAAGAAGGGTATCCATGCGGGACATCCTACCGAGCGGGCCCGACCTGTCAGGCCAGGAAGCCCACCATGACGTGCGCCACGACGCCGGCTGCCCCCACCGGCGCCAACGCGAGGGCGTAGCCCGCCCGGCGCGGGCGCAGGGTGGTGCCCACCGGCCGGTCCTCGGGCCGGGGTCGCGACGACGGCGCCGTGGCGGCGGTCAGGGACACGAGCACGGCCACCGCGAGCGCCGCTGCCGTGACGGCCGGCCGGTCCTGGGCGCCCACGCCGGCCAGCGCCGAGACGGGCCACGCGAGCACCGTGCCGAGGGGGATGACGACGAGCGCCAGGACTCCCGGCCGGCCCTGCATCCACGGGGTGAGGCCGACGAGGCAGACCGCGGCCACCGTGACCGCCAGCGTGATGACCAGCCCGGCGACCGCGGGGGTGTCGGTCCAGCGCGAGACGGCCACCCAGCACGCCGTCACGACGGCCATGAACGCCCCGCCCATCGTGGCGACGGTGGACTCGAGGCGCAGCGGCCGGCCGGTCCCGCGCACCAGCTGGACGACGAACGAGGCCATGGTGCTCCAGGCGACGACGACGGCGAGCGGCTCGAAGAGCGTCCAGGCCCCGTTGCGCCCGTCCTCGAGCGGCGGCCACAGCAGCATGAGCAGCACCGCGACGCCCCCGGCGACGGCCAGGGTGACGCTGAGCGAGAGGCGCGCGGGCGCCCCCATCTGCCGCGGCCAGCCCCAGGCGATGACCAGGATCACGACGGCGGCGGCGAGGGCGGCGGGGACCGGGCCCAGCAGCGCGGAGCCGCCCAGGACGAGGGCGGCGACGGCCGCACTCAGGGCCATGGACAAGCGCATCACCTGCCCCATCCTGCCAGGTGCGCACCGGCTCGGCCCTGGGCGGGTGACGGCGGGGCGCACCTCGCGGGCCACCGTCCTCCTTCCGTAGGGTGGCCGGCATGGCCGAACACCCCGCCCCCACGACCTCCGACGCCGACGGCATGCCGCGCGTCGTCACCCCGCGCCCGGAGGAGGCGTCCGCCGTCCTGGACCTGGCCGACCGCGCCGGGGCGGCGGACGGTCATCCCCCGCTGTCGGACCAGACGCGCGTGCTGCTCGCCCGCGGCGGGCAGCTCTGGTGGGGGGCCACCCGGGGCCCCGACGGGGCGATCGACGGGGCGGCCGTGCTCGTGCCCGAGGGCGCGGCGGCCGTGCTCGAGCTCGTCGTCGACCCGTCCGCACGCCGCACCGGACGGGGGTCGGTCCTGGCCGACGCCGCGGCCGCCGCGGTCCGAGACCTGGCGCGGGAGGAGACCACGAGCGTCTGGGCCCACGGCATGCTCCCGGGGGCGGTCCGGCTCGCCCGGCGGCACGGCCTCGAGCCCGTCCGCGAGCTGCGCCGGATGCGCCTGTCGCACGCGGCGCTCGCCGCCCTGCCGGAGGTGCGGCTCGCCGACGGGGTGGCCCTGCGCGGCTTCGTCCCCGGCCGGGACGAGCAGGCGTGGCTGGACGTGAACGCCGCCGCCTTCGCGGAGCACCCCGAACAGGGCAGCCTGACCCGCGCCGACCTCGACGACCGCATGGCGGAGGACTGGTTCGACGCCGACGGCCTCCTGCTCGCCGCCCGCGAGGCGGACGGGCGGCTGCTCGGCTTCCACTGGACGAAGGTGGAGCCGGATGTCGGAGGCGACGGCCCGCGCGTCGGGGAGGTGTACGCCGTGGGCGTCTCCCCCGACGCCCAGGGCCTCGGCCTCGGCCGGGCCCTGACCCTGGCGGGGCTGCACCGGATGGCGGGGCAGGGGGTCGACGTCGTGGACCTGTACGTGGACGCGGACAACACGGCCGCCGTCGCGCTCTACGCGTCCCTCGGCTTCGAGCTGTTCGCCGCCGACGCCCAGTACCGCCGCCCCTGAGACCCTCGGGCGGGAGCCGGTCGGGCACATCCCGGCGGCCTCGTATCCTGGTGGGGCCGGCCCCCGCGGGGTCGGCCACGCCCCGTGTCCTGCCCCAGCAGTCGTCGCGGCCGCCGCACCCGAGAGGAACCCGCCCCATGCCCTCGTCCCACGCCGACCGCGTCGCCCGCTGGTCCACGGAGGACCGTGTCTCGGAAGGCCCCCGCGCCGAGGTGCTGGCCGCCGGCATGCTGCCGTGGCGCCGCGTGCCCGGCGGCCTCGAGGTGATGGTGATCCACCGGCCCCGCTACGACGACTGGTCGTGGCCCAAGGGCAAGCTCGATCCGGGTGAGACCCTGCCGGAGTGCGCGGTGCGCGAGCTGCGCGAGGAGGTCGGCCTCGAGCTGCGGCCGGGCATCCCGCTGTGCGTGACCGCGTACGAGGTGCCCGGCAAGCGGGGCGCACGTCAGAGCAAGGAGGTCTGGTACTGGGCCGCCGAGGTCGACGGCCAGCGCGCCCTCCCCGACGGCGACGAGGTGGACGAGGTCCGCTGGGTCGGGCCGGACGAGGCCCGGCAGCTGCTGACGAACGACTCGGATCGCGAACCGCTCGACCTGCTGCTGCGTGCCGCCTCCCGGGGGCGCCTGCGGACCGTGCCGCTGCTGGTGCTGCGCCACGCCAAGGCCAAGCCCCGCTCCTCGTGGTCCCGCGCCGAGCAGGAGCGTCCGCTGGCGGCGACGGGCCGGCGGCAGGCGCTCGCCGTCGAGGGCCTCGTGGCGGCCTGGCGGCCGGAGCGGCTGGTCTCCTCCCCGTGGCGCCGCTGCGTGGAGACGCTGGCCCCGCTCGTGAAGTCCAGCCGGCTGGCGCTGAAGACCAAGGGCGCGTTCACGGAGACCACGGCCCGGGAGAAGCCCAAGAAGACCCGCAAGGTGATGGCCGAGCTCATGGGCCGCTCCCGGCCCCTGGTCGTGTGCACGCACCGGCCGGTGCTGCCGACGCTGTTCGAGGTGGTCGAGGACGCGGCCGCCGGCCGGACGGACCGCGTGCTGCGGGCCCTGCCGACCGAGGATCCGTGGCTGCGGCCCGGCGCCGTGCTCGTGGCGCACCGCGCGCTCGACCTCGACGGCGACGTGGTGGCCGTCGAGGTCTACGACCCCTGGGACGACTGAGCCGCCCGCGCCGGCCTCGGCCCGCGCGACCGGGCCACCGTTGAGCGGGCCCGCCCCCGGCCCTAGGCTCGGGTCATGGAGAACACCGCCGCCCAGAGCCAGCCCGAGAAGATCGTCCACGAACGCCTCACGGTGACCCGGGACCCGGACCGTCAGCGCTTCGAGCTGCGCCAGGACGGGACGTTCATCGGGTTCCTCGGCTACGACCAGGAGACCGTGCGCGGCGCGGACGGCGAGGACACCGTGGTCCTGCGCCTGCAGCACACCATCATCGACGAGCAGTTCGGCCGCCGCGGCTACGCCCGCGCCCTCGTGACCATGGTCCTGGACCGGCTGCGCGCGGAGGGTGACCGGATCGTGCCCGAGTGCTCCTACGTGGAGGACTACCTGCGCCGTTACCCCGAGTACCAGGACATGGTGTTCCACGGCTGACCGGGGTGTGGGCCTGTCCCGCCGGCACCCGCCTCCCCTCCGTCCGGGCCCTCGCGGGCGACCTCGGCATCGCCCCCAACACCGTGGTGCGCGCCTACCGCGAGCTCGAGGCGGCCGGCGTCGTGCACACGGCGCGCGGCAAGGGCACCGTGGTGGCCGACGCCCCACCCGCCCCGGACGACGCCGCGGTGGGCGCCGCCGTCGAGCGCGCTGTGGCCCTGGCCCGGGCCGCGGGCTGGGATGCGGCCCGCCTGCGCCGGGCCGTCGACGACGCTCAGCGCGTCCGCTCGGATCGCTAGAGTGGGCCGGGTGAGCATCCCGACCCCCTACGAGGACCTCCTCGCCGACGTGATGGCCCACGGGGCCGTCAAGACGGACCGGACCGGCACAGGCACGCGCAGCGTGTTCGGCCGCCAGCTGCGCTTCGACCTGGCCGAGTCCTTCCCGCTGATCACCACCAAGCGCGTGCACTTCAAGTCGGTCGCGCTCGAGCTGCTGTGGTTCCTGCGCGGGGACTCGAACGTGCGGTGGCTCCAGGAGCGCGGCGTGCGGATCTGGAACGAGTGGGCGGACGAGGACGGCGAGCTCGGCCCCGTCTACGGCGTGCAGTGGCGCTCGTGGCCCACCCCGGACGGGGGCCACATCGACCAGATCGCCAAGGTCGTGGAGCAGATCCGGACGAACCCCGACTCGCGCCGGCACATCGTCACCGCGTGGAACCCCGCCGAGGTGGACGAGATGGCGCTGCCGCCGTGCCACGCGCTGTTCCAGTTCTACGTCTCCCCCGGTCAGGACGGCGCCCCCGGGCGGCTCTCATGCCAGCTCTACCAGCGCTCGGCGGACCTGTTCCTCGGCGTGCCGTTCAACATCGCCTCGTACGCGCTGCTCACGGTGATGGTCGCGCAGCAGACCGGGCTGACTCCCGGCGAGTTCGTGTGGACTGGCGGGGACGTGCACATCTACGCGAACCACGAGGAGCAGGTGCGCGAGCAGCTCTCCCGCGAGCCGTACCCGTACCCGCGGCTGCGGCTGCGGCGCACCCCCGCGTCGATCTTCGACTACGACTACGAGGACTTCGAGGTCCTCGACTACCGTCACCACCCCACCATCACGGCGCCGATCGCCGTCTGAGCCGAGGATGCGCAGCGACCCCATGAGCCGGGCCCCCCGTCCCACCGAGCCCGTGATCGCCATGATCTGGGCCCAGACCCCCGAGCGCGTCATCGGCCGCGACGGCACCATGCCGTGGCACGTCCCCGAGGACCTCGCGCACTTCCGGGCCCACACGCACGGCCACCCCGTGATCATGGGCCGGCGCACGTGGGAGTCGTTCCCGGCGCGCTTCCGCCCGCTGCCCGGGCGCACGAACATCGTGGTCTCCCGCACCCTGACGGCCACCGAGGAGGCCGGCGCGGAGCTGCGGGCCGCGGGCGCCGTCGTCGTGCCGGACTTCGGGGCGGCCCTGGCCGCCGCGGCCGAGGCCGACGGCTGTGACACCGTATGGGTGATCGGCGGGGCGACGCTCTACGAGCAGGCCCTCGACGTGGCCTCGCGCGCCGAGGTGACCGTGATCGACGCCGACGTCGACGGCGACACGCACGCCCCGCCGCTCGACGCCCGCTGGCGGCGCACCGCCGTCGACCCCGCCCCCGACGCGTGGCTGGACTCCGCCTCCGGCCCGCGCCACCGCTTCGAACGATGGGAACGCGACTGACATGGCCCCGACCGACTACGACCAGCGTCTGCTCTCCCCGCAGGCGGTCACGTTCCTCGCGCTCGTCGCCCTGCCCGTGCTGGCGTTCGTGTGCGCCGTGTTCGGGCTGATCCTCGTGCTGCAGGGCAAGACCCTCGCCGGCCTGGTGTTCCTGCTCGTGCTGACCCAGGTGTTCGCCGTGGGCGGTTTCATCGCGTGGAACAAGCGGAAGCGCGCGCAGCAGGGCCGCTAGCCTGGAGGGCATGACTTCCGCTGCCCCCGCATCTGTGAACGCCCCCGACGCGGCCGCCGTGCCCACCGTGGGCCTGGTCGGCTGGCGCGGCATGGTGGGGTCCGTCCTCCTGCAGCGCATGGCCGAGGAGGGCGACTTCGCCCGCGTCCATCCCGTCTTCTTCTCCACGTCCAACGCCGGCGGCCCCGCGCCCGTGCTCGAGGGCATGGCCGGCGACCCGGGCGTGCTCCAGGACGCGTACGACGTGGACGCACTCAAGGCCCTGCCCGTGATCCTCACCGCGCAGGGCGGGGACTACACGCAGGCCGTGTACCCGAAGCTGCGCGCCGCCGGCTGGGACGGCATCTGGATCGACGCCGCCTCCACCCTGCGCATGGCGGACACCTCCGTGATCGCACTGGACCCCGTGAACCGCGGCGTGATCGACGCCGCCCTGGCGAACGGGACGAAGGACTTCATCGGCGGCAACTGCACCGTCTCCTGCATGCTCATGGGCCTGGGTGGCCTGTTCAAGGCGGGCCTGGTCGAGTGGGGCACCGCCATGACCTACCAGGCGGCTTCCGGCGGCGGCGCCCGGCACATGCGCGAGCTGCTCACCCAGTACGCCGAGCTGGGCGGCGCGGTGCGGGCCGAGCTGGCCGATCCGGCGTCGGCGATCCTCGAGATCGACCGCAAGGTGATCGAGCTGCAGCGCGGCGGCCTGGACTCGACGCAGTTCGGCGTGCCGCTGGGCGGTTCGCTGATCCCCTGGATCGACTCCGACCTGGGCGACGGCGTCTCCCGCGAGGAGCGCAAGGCCTACGACGAGACCAACAAGGTGCTCGGGCTGACCGGGGCGGACCGGATCCCGTTCGACTCGCTGTGCGTGCGGATCGGCGCCATGCGCTCCCACTCGCAGGCCCTCACCCTCAAGCTCACCCAGGACGTGCCGCTGGACGAGGTCGAGCAGATCATCGCCGCGGACAACGAGTGGGTGCGCGTCGTGCCGAACACCAAGGAGGCCTCGGTGGCGCAGCTGACGCCGATCGCCGCCACCGGCACCCTGACCATCCCCGTGGGCCGGCTGCGCAAGCTGAACATGGGCCCGGAGTACCTCTCGGCCTTCACCGTGGGCGACCAGCTCCTGTGGGGCGCGGCCGAGCCCGTGCGTCGCATGCTGATGATCGCGACCGGCAACCTCTGAGCCGCCCAAGCCCCCGCCTTCGTTCGGGAGACGGGAGCTTCGGGGGACGCCTTCGTTCGGGAGACGGGAGCTTCGGGGGACGCCTTCGTTCGGGAGACGGGAGGCCCGGTGACGGGCCTCCCGTTCCTCGTTCAGAGGTGTTCGGGGAGGCTCCCGTTCCCCGAACGAAGGTGCCCGGGGTTCAGAGGGACGTGCCGATGATCATGGGCTCGGGGTGGAGGTCGACGCCGAAGCGCGCCTTGACGCCGTCGCGCACGGTGCGCGCGATCGCCAGGACGTCCTCCGTGGACGCGTCTCCGCGGTTGGTCATGGCGAGGGTGTGCTTCGTGGACACCGACGCGCGGCCCCCGGCCAGTCCGGCGCCGTCCGCGCCGCGGCCGTCCGGGCCGCCCTCGCGGGGCGCCACGTCCGGCAGGCCGAACCCCTTGGCGAAGCCGGCGTGGTCGATCAGCCAGGCCGCCGAGAGCTTCACGAGCGGCGTGCCGTCGTCAGCGTGGCCGGCCGCGAACGCCGGGGCGCCCTCCGGCAGGGAGGCCCGCACCGCGGCCGGCACGATCGGGTTGGTGAAGTAGCTGCCCGTGGACCACGTGTCCGGGTCGTCCGGGTCCGAGACCATGCCCTTGGCGGCGCGCAGGGCCAGGACCTCGCGGCGCACGACGGCCAGCGGGGCGTGGGTCCCCTCCTCGACGTCCAGGGCGCTGGCCAGCTGCCCGTACCGCACGGGGGCGGTGGGCTCGACGGCGGCGGAGGCGCGGCGCAGCCGCAGGTCGATGGACAGCACGATCCAGCGCGGGCTCGGGGCGCCGGTCTCGAGCATGGAGCGCTTGATCACCGAGTCGCGGTAGCCGAACGCCAGGTCCGCCGGCGTCAGCTCCACGACCGCCCCGGACTCGCGGTCCCACGCGCGCAGGGACACGAGCACCTGGGACACGTCCGCCCCGTACGCGCCCACGTTCTGCACGGGGGTCGCGCCGGCGGAGCCGGGGATGCCCGAGAGGGCCTCGATCCCGCCGAGGCCGTGCTCCACCGTCCAGGCGACGGCGTCGTCCCACGGGTGGCCGGCGGCGATCCGCACGACGACGGCCTCGCCCGCGTGGTCCCCGCCGTCGGCGTCCGCGCCGCCGTCCAGGACCTCGATCCCGTCGAACGCCAGGCGCACCACGGTGCCCGGGAACCCGGCGTCGGCCATCAGGGTGTTCGACCCGCCGCCGAGCACGAACACCGGCTCGCCGGCGGCGTCCGCCGCGCGGACGGCCTCGACGGCCTCGGCCTCGGTGCGGGCGGTCACCCACGCGCGGGCGGGCCCGCCGACGCGGGTGGTGGTGTGCTCGGCCAGGCGCTCGCTCATGCGGACTCCCCCGCGGGCTGCGCGGCGGGCGCGGCGAGGCGGACCACGGCCTGGGCCTTGGTCAGCACGCGCGGCTTCTCGGCTTCGGGACTGGAGACGCTCAGGTCGATGCGCACGGTCCCGGCGGCCTCGTCCACGGCGCCGATCCTTCCCGACACCTCCAGCGTGGCGCCGGGGATCGGCTCCCCGTCGTCGTCGACATCGCCCGTGGTGTCGGCGACCGGCACCATGCCGGTGAACCGGGTCTGGTAGTCCACGATCGCCCCGGGGTCACCGGCCCACTCGGCCACCAGCCCCG
Source organism: Micrococcus sp. 140720015-1 (assembly GCF_053627595.1). Classification (NCBI taxonomy): domain Bacteria; kingdom Bacillati; phylum Actinomycetota; class Actinomycetes; order Micrococcales; family Micrococcaceae; genus Micrococcus; species Micrococcus sp. 140720015-1. The sequence continues at coordinate 353,659 of NZ_JBSEYC010000001.1, read as the reverse complement.
CGGCCGCGCCCATGGTGAGCATCCCGTGCGCGATCACGCCAGGCAGGCCCACCCGCGTGGCGAACGTCTCGGACCAGTGGATGGGATTGTGGTCTCGAGACGCCGCGGCGTAGCGGATGAGGTCCGCCCGGGTGAGACGGATCACCCGATGGCCGATGGAGTCCCCCACCGAGATGTCGGTCCTGGCGATACGAGTCATCGCGCCTCTCCTTCCTCCCCGCGCACCAGCATCGTCGACGACACGACGGCGACGGTCTCACCGGAGGCGTCCGTCACCGTGGACCGGATGCCCACCATGTCATTGCCCCCGAGGCGACGCACCGACGAGACCTCGACCGCGACCGAGAGCGCGTCCCCGGCGACGATCGGCCTCACGTGCGTGAACCGTTGATCCGCGTGAAGCACCCGGGAGAAGTCGATCCCGGCCTCCGGATCCGCCACCACCGTCCCGAACTCCACCCGCTGCGATACGGAGATGACGAAGGTGGGCGGCGCCACGAGGTCCCCATAACCGTGCCTCCGCGCGGCGTCGAGGTCGTGATGAGCGGGGTCGTCTGCCCACACGGCCTGAGCGAAGGCGCGGATCATCTCTCGTCCCACGTGATAGGGCGGGCTCGGCGGATAGCACCGGCCTGCGATGCCGGGGTTGACGGACATGGGATCTCCTCGACGGTGACGGCCAGGGTCTGCTCCATGCCGAGCCTACACTCGCGCAAGGACGGTGAATGGCGTCGTTGGATCCGCGCCGAGACGGGCATTCACGAAGATCGTTGACCTTCGGTTGTTCGTCGCCTAGGGTCATAATGACGGAAGCATCAAGCACGGGTGAACTGGAGGGGTCCAGGAACTCATGCCGGTCCGTTGACTGCGTCGAAACGGGAATCGACCATGTGCGACTCGGAGGGGAAATGCTGAACATGAGCCGGCGCCAGGTCTGCGACGGGGATCCAGCCCGCGATGGCCGGCGCGCTCCGGCATCGGTCATCCTCGAGCCTGACGGCTGCCCGGGTCGACCGCATCCTTTCCGCACGCCGGGGATGTCCGCATGACCGGACCCATGGCCGCTTCCAGAGGGAGAGGCACGTGCCCCCGGTCCGCGGCTGAACGGTCCACGTCAGCGTTGATTCAGATTCGCAAGGCGAATCATTCCTGCCATTCTGCCGTCATATGCGCGGGAATCAATCGTCTCGACTCCATCCGCCAAGAGCAGTGGTCACCCAGGGTCATGAACACTTCACTTGTGCCTTCAATGGTGCCCGTAGGAGTATCGGCCACCTGCCCGGCGCCCTCCGGGCGAGCCTGCCCGGCCAGCCCTCAGACAGTCCCCTACCAACGATCGGAGCCGTTGTCATGACGAACAGGAAGGTGATGGTCACCGGCCTCGGCGCCGTGACCCCGCTGGGCAATACCCTGGATGAGACCTGGACCAACGCGGTGCAGGGCGCGAGTGGCATCGGTCGCCTCGAAGACGTCGACCTCGACGGCATGCGCGTGACGATCGGCGGGCAGGTCCGAGGCTTCGATCCTCAGGACTACATGAGCTACCAGGACGCCCGACGTCACGACACGCACGCCTGGTACGGCATCGCCGCGGCCCAGGAGGCCCTGCGCAGCAGCGGATGCCTCGACGACGGCGTCCTGCGGATCGACACGGATCGCATGGGCGTCACCACGGCGACAGGTTATGGCCCCTCCAAGATCAACCAGGACGGCACTCGGACCCTCGACGCCCGTGGCCCGCGGGCCCTGCCGCCGCACCTCGCGATCTACGGCTCGCCCGACATCGTGGGAGCGCACCTCAGCATCGAGTACGGCATCCACGGGGCGAGCTACGCGCTCTCCGCCGCGTGTGCGACGGGCACCATCGCCCTCGGCGAGGCGCTGCGGGCCATCCGTCACGGGTACCTCGACTCCGTGCTGGTCGTGGGGGCGGAGTCCTCGCTCAATCGCCAGGACATCTCCGCCACCGCCAATACCCGAGCCTTGACGACCGCTTGGAACGACGATCCGCAGGGTGCCTGCCGCCCCTTCTCGCGCGACCGGTCCGGCTTCGTGGTGGCGGCCGGTGCGGCAGCCGTGCTCCTGGAGGCCGAGGAGACCGCCGAGTCGTGGGGGCGGACGCCGATCGTGGAGCTGGCCGGATACGGGGCCTCCACTGACGGTCATCACATGACGGCGCCGGACCCCGCCGGGCGAGGCACGAGCGCAGCCATGCGCGATGCGCTGAGCGACGCCTCGATGGAGCCGGATCAGATCGACTACGTGAACGCCCACGGGACCGGCACCGAGCTCAACGACGCGAACGAGCTGCAGGCGATCACGAACGTCTTCGGCCAGCGGGCACTGTCCATGCCCATCAGCTCCACGAAGTCGATGACCGGGCATCTGCTCGGAGCGGCCGGCGTCCTGGAGGCCGTCCTGACAAGCCTCATGGTCCGCCGCGGCACACTCCTGCCGACCATCAACCTGGCCGATCCGGAGTTCCCCGACTACGACCTCGTCCCTGAGTCCCGGGCCGCGGACATCAGAGGCGCCATGTCCAACTCATTCGGTTTCGGCGGGCACAACGCCTCGATCGTCCTGCGGCGCGCGTCATGAAGGTGCTCGTGACCGGCGCGTCGGGGGGGATCGGAAGTGCCACGGCAGCCCTGCTGCGCGCCCAGGGACACGAGGTGATGGGGACGTCACGCCACCCGGACGGCGTCGGCGAGATCCCTTTCGTGCCCATGGACCTGACCGACCCCGACTCCTGTCGACATGCGGTGGAGAGCGCCGTGCAGACCCTCGGCGGCCTGGACGGACTCGTCCTCAACGCCGGCACGCTTGACGACGATCTCATCCTGCGCATGCGCCCCGGGCAGTTCGAACAGGTCGTCGACACGAACCTGAACGGCAGCTTCCGCGTGGCCCAGGCCGCTCTGCGCCCACTCTTGCGGTCCCGGAACGGCGCCGTCGTCCTGGTCTCCAGCACGGCCGCCGGGATCGGTGGAGCCGGACAGGCGAACTACGCGGCCAGCAAGGCGGGGCTCATCGGCTTCGGCCGCTCTCTCGCGCGAGAATCGGTGCGCGCCGGCATTCGCGTGAACATCGTCGCCCCGGGGTTGATCGGCACGGCCATGGCTGACACCCTGCCGCCCGACGTCCTCGCTGAGACGCTCGAGGCCACGCCGATGCGGCGCCTGGGCGCCCCGGACGAGGTCGCGGCCGTCATCGCGTTCCTCCTGTCAGACGCCGCCTCATACATGACCGGGGCCGTCGTCGCCGTCGACGGCGGTCTCAGCATGGGGTTGTGATCGCCGTGTCATACCGACTTCGCCAGGTGGGTCCTGCCGTTCGGATCCACCGCCCCCACGGTGCCCGTCGTCCCCGCGGGCTGTCCCCCGAGGCCACCCGGTCGCTCACCCGGCGCCGGAACACGGCGGCAGGCTTCTCCCCGATCCTGCGCTGTGACATGGCCGGAGCAGGGCCCTTCCCCGGTCCGGCCGCGGGGGGTGGACGATGACCTGGTCCCTCCTCGCAGCCATCGCCGGCCTGGCTGTCCTGGACAGTCTCAATCCATCGGCGATCACCGTCGCCTTGTTGTTGTCGTTGCGACGCCTGGGCCGGCCGGGAATCCTCATGAGGCACGTGGGCGCCTACGCAGCCGGCATCGCCGTGTCCATGTTCGTGGTGGGAATCCTCCTCATGCTGGGTCTGCAGGTCGCGCTGACGGCCATCGCGACCTCGGTCCCGGAGCGCACGATCGACATCATCCAGCTGTGCATCGGCGTCGTCCTGCTCGTGGTGGGCGGCACGCTGCCCACCCGTCCCCGTCGGCGCCGGGCGCCCACCTTGGACCGGTCCGGCTGGGGACTGTTCGTCCTCGGTCTCGCCGTGACGACGATCGAGCTCACGAGCGCCCTCCCCTACCTGGCCGCCATCGGCATGCTGACTCAGGCGTCGCTCCAGCCCGCAGAGTGGCTGGTCATCCTGGCGGCCTACAGTCTCGTCACGGTGGCGCCCGTCCTCGTGATCGGAGGGGCCGCGGCGGCCCTCGGGGAACGCATCCGCCCCTGGGCGGAACGCAACGCGCAGCGCTTCCAGGACACCGGCCGCGGCTTGATCCTCACCATCGTGTTCCTGATCGGCCTCATCCTCACGTTCGATGCGCTGGCGCGCCTCGAGTACTTCGGTCTCCGGCCGGTCCAGACCGCACTGCTCCCCCTCTAGCATTCGGGAGGCCTCATGCCTGAACTCCACGACGCCACGGCCGGCGACCGATTCGCCCGGCTGGGCTTCGGACCTCGGTTCACCGATCCCGTCACACCGCCCGAGTGGTGGAAGACGATCGCCCTGACGGGATACGACCTCGTGAAGGCCGCCCGCGCTTGCGCAGGTGTCGAGCGCTTCGCGCGGGCGGCCGGGATGAGGGAGTCCGAAGTGGCTGTCATGCGCTCGTTCTGCCTCCTGCTGGAGAGCGCACTCTACGCATGGGACGAGCAGGTCGAAGAGGACCAGGCCGCCGGACGGGGGCCTCGCCCCTCATCGTCGCCCGACGTCATGCGCCGACTGCTCGCGGAGATCGACTGCGACACCGCGGCCGCTCTGGCCGACATCGAGGACCTGCGGGACCTGTTCGCCACGGAGTCCCTCGCTCTCACGGCCCCGCCCTCCGCCTCCACCTGGGAGGAGATCATCCGCCTGCGGTCCTCTGATCTCAGGTTGCAGTTGCGTGTCGTCCTTCTATGCGCGGGTCATGAGGAGCACACGGCTGACGCCGTGGTCGATGCCCTCTCCCCTGCGCTGGCCGCCCTGGACATCGTCGACGACGTCCGCTCGGTGCGTGAGGACGGTCGCAGCGGTGGCTACAACTCCTACCTCTATCTGTGCCGATTCATGTCGGGGGCGGATGCGCGAGCCCGTCTCGAGGAGGTGGGAGCGAGGCTCGACAGGCTGACGTTGGAACGCCTCGCCGCGCTCGACGGCCCGGCGTTCGCCTGCGCCCTCGCGATCGCCGTCGGCGCCGGTGGCCCCCGGTCCGCCCGCGTGGTCGGCCTCGCCGCGCATGCACCCCGCCGCGCCGTGGTCAGCCTGTTCGGCGCCGCCGCCATGGGAGAGGGCCGCGACACCGCCGGCGTTCTGCGACGCTTGTGGACCTCGCTGGAGAAGGACGCCGAGGACGACGCCGACGCGGAGTCGTCGGGGCCCCTCTGAGCAGGTTTGTCCCCCCTTCACCCGCTGGTCGTGTCGACCTGCCGGCGGGCGGCCTGGCGGAAGCGCACCAACTGCGCGCTCAGGTGCACGACGACGCCGAGCCCCAGGATCCCCAGCGCCGTCCAGGAGACGGCGAGTTGCGACGTCGTGGCCCCCACCACCGCGAGCACGATGCCGATCAGGAACAGGGCCGAGCCGGTCAGGACGAGCCCCTTGTAGAGGTGGGAGCCGTTCTCCCACGGGGAGACGAAGCCGGCGGCGCGGTCGGCCCCGAACGGGCGGGGGGCGGGGCGGTGCTGCGAGGAGGGGCGGCGCGAGGACATGCCCGCCAGGCTACCGCGCCGGCGGGGCGGGGTCGGCGGAGGGCGGGGTGCTTTGCGGGCCGAATCGGACCCACCCAGGACTGTGTGGGCGGACTTCGACCCACCAGGGGCCTGGGGGCGTCGGGAGCGTCGGATTCGGCCCTGAAGGTGCGGGGAAAGTCGGATTCGGCCCCGAAAGTGCGGCGACGGCGACGACGAGGGCCGGGGGCGCCGGGCGCGGGCTGGGGAAACGGCGCGGACGCGGCGGGGCCGACGACGACGGGGCCGCACGCGGCCCGGGAACGCAGAAGGACCCGGCCCCTCCGAGGAGGTGACCGGGTCCTTCCGTTCGCTGTAGCGGCGGGGGGACTCGATCCCCCGACCTCACGATTATGAGTCGTGCGCTCTAACCAGCTGAGCTACGCCGCCACGACACGAGAACGCCCGCTCTCACGGTTTTCACGCCGCGAGGGCGGGCTCTCATGTCAGAGCCCCGACCGGGAATCGATCCCGGGACCTCCATCTTACCAAGATGGCGCTCTACCACTGAGCTATCGGGGCAACGAGGTGAGACTCTACCAGGGCCCCCGGACCGATGCAAAATCGGCGCCGGGGTCCTCCTGCGGCAGGGCCCGCACCCCGCCGGCGTCAGCGACGCGCGCCGCGGTCGGTCCGCTCCTGGGCGCCCCAGCGGGGCTTGCGGCCGCCGCCGGCCTTGCCGCCGCGGAAGCCCCCGCGGTCGTCGCGGTCCTTGCGGAAGCCGCCACGCTCGTCGCGGTCCTTGCGGAACCCGCCGCGATCGCCGCGCTCCTCGCGGTCGCCACGGAACCCGCCCCGGTCGTCCCGGTCTTTGCGGAAGCCCCCGCGCTCGCCCCGGTCGTCCCGGTCCTTGCGGAACCCGCCGCGGTGGCCGCCGTCGCGGTCCTTGCGGAAGCCGCCGCGGTCCCCGCGGTCCTTGCGGAACCCGCCGCGACGGTCGTCGCCGCGGCCCTCGTCGTCGCGCTCGGCGCGGGTCGGGCGGCCCGTGTCCTTGCGCATGCCCAGGCGGCGGCCGTTGATCTCGGTGTTGGCCGCGGCCTCGAGCTGGGCCGGGCTCAGGTCCGCGGGCAGCTCGACGAGCGAGTGGTTGCCGCGCAGGTCGATCGCGCCGATGGCCGAGGCGGGCAGGCCCACCTCGTTGGCCAGCGCGCCCACGATGTTGCCCGGGCGCACGCGGTCCTGGTGCCCGACGGCGATCCAGTACGTCGCGTTGCCGGCCGCGGGCTCGCGGGCCGGGCCGCGCGAGCCGCGCCCGTCCGAGGCGCCGCGGTCCCGGCGGCCGTCGCGCCCGCCCTCACGGCCGCCGTCGCGGTCCTTGCGGCCCCGGGGACCGGTCGGGATCTCCTGCTCCTTGGCCAGCAGCGGGCGCCCGCCCTGGGCCATCATGCCCAGGGCCGCGGCGACGCGGGCCGGCTCGGCGCCGTGCTCCTCCACGTACGCGGCGACGATCTCGCCGAACACGGCCAGCTCCTCCTCGGAGGCGCGCTCGAGGGTGCGGGTGATGCCGTCGGCGAAGCGGCGCTTGCGGGCCGCGTTGACGTCGGTCACGGAGGGCACGGCCATCTCCTCGACCTGCTGGCGGGTGGTGCGCTCGATCTGCTTGAGCAGGAAGCGCTCGCGCGGGGTCATGAACAGCACGGCGTCGCCGGTGCGGCCGGCGCGGCCGGTGCGGCCGATGCGGTGCACGTAGGACTCGGCGTCCTGCGGGATGTCGTAGTTCACCACCAGGGAGATGCGCTCCACGTCCAGGCCGCGGGCGGCCACGTCCGTGGCCACGAGGATGTCCACGCGACCGGCCTTGAGGTCCTCCACGGTCTTCTCGCGCTGCTTCTGGGCGATGTCGCCGGAGATGGCGACGGCCTTGAACCCGGCGCGGTTGAGCTTCTGGGCGAGCTCCTCGGTGCCGGCGCGGGTGCGCACGAAGGCGATCACGCCGTCGTGGTCCTCGGTCTCGAGGATGCGGGTCAGCGCCTCGATCTTCCACTGGTGGCCCACCTGCAGGTAGCGCTGGCGGATGGTGGCGGACGTCGTCGACTGGCGCGCGACGGCCACCTCCTCCGGCGCGTTCAGGTACTGCGCGGAGATGCGGCGGATGGCCGGCGGCATGGTGGCGGAGAACAGCGCGGTCTGCTTGGTGTCCGGGGTGGAGGCGAGGATGCGGTCCACCTCCTCGGCGAAGCCCATGCGCAGCATCTCGTCGGCCTCGTCCAGCACGAGGGTCTGCAGGTCGGACAGGTCGAGGGAGCCGCGCTCGAGGTGGTCGATCACACGTCCCGGCGTGCCGACGACGACCTGCGCGCCCCGGCGCAGTCCGGCCAGCTGCGGGCCGTACGGGGAGCCGCCGTAGACGGCGAGCACGGAGACGTCGTCGAGGTGCTTGGCGTAGCTGTCGAAGGCGTCGGCCACCTGGAGGGCGAGCTCGCGGGTCGGGGCGAGGACGAGCACCTGCGGGGTGTCCGCGCGCCCGGTCACGTCCGTGGTCTCGGCGAGGCGGGACAGGGCCGGCAGCGCGAACGCGCCGGTCTTGCCGGTGCCCGTCTGGGCCAGGCCCACGACGTCGCGGCCGTCCAGCAGCAGCGGGATGGTCGCCTCCTGGATCGGCGAGGGGCGGGTGTAGCCCAGGTCCTCGACGGCGGCCAGCACGCGGGCGTCCAGGCCGAGGTCCAGGAAGGTGGGGCCGGCGGGCTCGGCCGGGGCCTCGGGGGCGGCGGGCTCGGCGGCGTCGACCTGCGGGACGGTCCCGGTGGCCTCCTGCTCCGCCTCGGCGAGCTCGGGGGCGGCCTCGGCGGTGGTCTGGGGATCGAGGATGTCGGACATGGGTCCTCCTGTGGGGATGCGCGGGCGCACGCCGGAGGACGTCGGTCGCGGGTCGACGTCGTGGGGCGCAGGGGCCAGCTGGGTCAGATGATTCCGTCCACCCGGCAGCCCCCGAGGGCCACGACGTTCGTGGCCCGCACACACATCTGCACAGACATCTGCAGTCCGGCGTGGCACACGCGTCCACGCTCACTCATCACAGGGGGAGAGACCGGATCCGGTCAGCCCAGTCTACGCCACCGGACCCCGGACCGGGCTGTGCCCTCGGACACCCCGGTCGCTCACCGGCCGGGACGATAGGCTCGGCACGTGCCCCAGAACAGCGAAGACCGTCCCCTCGCCCGCGGGCTCGGCCGGGCCGCCGGCCGCGCCGCCCAGTCCTTCCGGGAGAATCAGCGGGCCGACGACGCACGGCTGCGCGCCGAGCGCGCCCGCCTCACCGCCGAGGACGAGGAGCGCCTGGAACGGCGCCGCGCGGACCGCGAGCGCGACCTGGCTGAGCGGGACGCGGCCGAGTCCGACGCCGGCCTCGTCCACCCGCTCCTGAAGGTCGCGCGCATCTACTGGCTCGCGGTCACCGTGGTGCTGGTCGGCATCGCAGGCGCGTTCATCTGGAACGGGGCCCGCGCACAGGACAGCGGCGAGCCCGTCATCGATCCGCTCACCGGCATGGAGTCGGTGGGCGTGCTGGGCGGCACGACGGGGCAGTTCACGATGGGCACCGCCGTCGCCCTGCTGGCCGCGGCGTCCCTGTGGGGCTGGATCGGTCTGCTGCGCCGCCGTCGTTCGGCGATCGGGACCCTGACGTTCATCGCCGTCCTGCTGGCCGCCCCCGCGTTCCTGCGGGCCAACGGTCTGCTGATCATCCTCGCCGTCGTGATGCTCCTGGGCGCCGCGCTCGTCTGGCTGCCGCCCGTGCGCTCGCGCGTGCGGCGCTGAGCCCGGGCGTCCCGCCCCCGCCGCCGGGAGGCGACGCCGCTCAGTCCTCCACGGGACGGGCGGAGGCGACGACGGGCCGGGCCGTGGCGAGGTCGTACTCCATGACCTGACGGCCGCCGATCCACACGCGCAGGGCCCGCTGCATGACATCGAGCGGGTCGCCGGACCAGAGCACGAGGTCGGCGTCCTTGCCCACCTCGAGGGAGCCGATGCGGTCGTCCAACCCCAGCACGCGCGCGGGATGGAGGGTGATGGCGCGCAGGGCGGTCTCCCGGTCCAGGCCCTCCTTCACCGACAGCGCGGCCTGGTAGACGAGGAAGTCGATGGGCACCACCGGGTGGTCGGTGATGATGCTGATCTCGACGCCGGCCCGCGCCAGACGCCCCGGGTTGCGCATCGAGCGACCCCGCAGCTCCGGCTTGGACTTGGTGGTGAACAGCGGGCCGATCAGCACCGGCACGCCGCGGGCCGCGAGCTGGTCGGCCAGCGGGTGCGCCTCGGTGCCGTGGTCCAGGACGAGGTCGTAGCCGAACTCGTCGGCCAGGCGCAGGGCGGTGGCGACGTCGTCGGTGCGGTGGCAGTGCTGGCGCCAGGGGATCGTGCGCTCCAGGACGAGGGCGAGGGCGTCGAGGTGGGGGTCGCGGGTGAAGGGCTTGTCCTCGCGTTCGGCCTCCGCGCGTCGGGCCATGTAGCCCTGCGCCCGCAGGAACGCCTCGCGGATCACGAGGGCGGTGCCCAGCCGCGTGGACGGGGTGCGGCCCTTCTCCTTGTAGACGTTCTTGGGGTTCTCGCCGAGGGCGGACTTCACGCCCGAGGGGCTGCGCAGCACCATCTCGTCCACGGTGCGTCCGTGGGTGTGCAGCGCCACCGCCTGGCCGCCGATCGGGTTGCCCGAGCCGGGGTTCACGTTCACGGTGGTCACGCCGCCGGCCAGGGCGTCCTTCCAGCCCGGCTCGTTCGGGTCGACGGCGTCGATCGCCCGCACCCCGGCCATCACGGGGTCCGTCATCTCGTTGACGTCCGCGGTGGCACCGACCTCGCCCTCGGCGTGCATGCCGAGGTGGACGTGCGCGTCCACGAAGCCGGGCAGCAGCCAGCGTCCCTCGCAGTCCACCACCTCGGCGTCGCCGGGCGCCTCGACGTCGGGACCGAGCGCGGTGATCCGGCCGTCCTCGACGAGCAGGGTGCCGTCGAACGGCTCGGCGGCGACGGGGACGACGTGGGCGTTGACGAAGGCGGTGAGGGTCATGCCCGTCACACTACGCCGCCCGGTGCTCCCCGCCCGTGCGCTTTGGGGGCGGTTTCGGGTGGTATCCGCGTCGGATACCGCCCAAAACCGCCCCCAAACCTCTTATACGGACGTCGGCGGGTCAGAGGCTGCCCAGAGCCCGCTCCAGGTCCGCCACGAGGTCCTCGGCGTCCTCGATGCCCACCGACAGGCGCAGCAGGTCGTCCGGGACGGCCAGCTCGGTGCCGGCCACGGAGGCGTGGGTCATCTCCGCCGGGTAGTTCATCAGCGACTCGATGCCGCCCAGGGACTCGGCGAGCTGGAACAGGCGGGTCGACTCGGCCACGCGGCGGGCCGCCGCGGCGCCGCCGGCCAGGCGGAGCGAGACCATTCCGCCGAAACCGCGCATCTGGCGCTGCGCGAGCTCATGGCCGGGGTGGTCCGGCAGCCCCGGGTACAGCACCTGGGAGACCTCCGCGCGGCCGGTGAGCCACTCGGCGACGGCCTGGGCGTTGGCCTGGTGGCGGTCCATGCGCACCCCGAGCGTCTTGAGGCCGCGCGTGGTCAGGTACGCGTCCATGGGCCCGTTCACGGCCCCCGCCGCGAACTGCTGGAACTTCACCTGCTCGGCGAGTGCGGCGTCCGGGATCACGAGCGCCCCGCCGATCACGTCCGAGTGTCCGCCGATGTACTTCGTGGTGGAGTGCACCACCACGTCCGCGCCGAGGGCGATCGGGGACTGCAGGTACGGCGTCGCGAAGGTGTTGTCCACCACGAGCAGGGCGCCGTGCGCGTGGGCCGCCTCGGCGACCGTGGCGACGTCGGAGATCTTCATCATCGGGTTGGACGGGGTCTCCAGCCACACCATGACCGGTCCCGTGGCGGCGGCGCGCTCGACGGCGGCGGCGACCTGCTCGGCGTCCCCCATGTCCACGACGACGTGCTCCACACCCCACGGGGCGAGCACGCGGGAGATGAGGCGGTACGAGCCGCCGTACACGTCGTTGCCGAGCACGATCGTCATGCCCGGCCGGCCCGCGCCCATGATCAGCGCGGTCTCCGCGGCCAGGCCGGAGGCGAACGTGAGGCCGGTGGCCCGGGGCGCGCCGGACTCGTCGACGCCGGCCTCGAGCGCGGCCAGCTGCTCCTGCAGCGCGTCCCGGGTGGGGTTGGTGCCGCGGCCGTAGTCGTAGCCGCGCCGCAGCTCACCGACGGCCGTCGGCGCGTACGTGCTCGAGAGGTGGATCGGCGGGACGACGGCGCCGAACACCTCATCCAGGTGCTGGCCCGCGTGCACGGCGCGCGTGCCGAAGCCTCCCCCCCGGGGGTGGGCGGCGGCGTCTTCGGCGCCGGTGTCGGGGGTGGTGGCGTGCGGGTCCTCGTGGACGTTCTGCTCGGTCATCTCGGGAGCCTCCTCGGAGAGATCGGGTCGGGTGGGACGGGCGCGGCCGGTGCGGCCGGGCCTCAGGCGGTGACGTGGGCGAGGACGTCGTGCAGGGTGACGACGCCCTGGACGCGGCCGGCCTCGAGCACCAGCAGCACGGGGTCCTGGGCGAGGCGGCGGGCGACGGCGCGCAGCGGGGTGCGCGCCCCCAGGCAGGGCAGCACGGGGCCCATGACGTCGGCCACGGGGGTCTGCGCGGTGGCCCGCCCCGCGGCGAGGGCGTCCGCGAGCGCGGCCGCGGAGACGGTGCCGCGGACCTCGCCGATCCGCAGGTCGTGCCGGGGCTCGAGGACCACGGGCAGCGCGTCCACGCCGTACCGGTTCATGGTCGCGACGGCGTCCGCCACCGAGGTGGTCGGGGCCGCGGTGACGAGGGTGGGCACGGAGCCGGGGAACAGGTCGGCCTTCTCGGCCAGCAGCTCCCCCGCCGTCGCGGACCAGCGGTCGGCCTGAGCGGGGGCGTCCGCACGGGTCGCCGGCTCGGCGTCGGCGTGCTCGAGCGCCTCGACGGGCGTGCCGACCCCGCCGGCGGCCCCCGTGGCGCCGTCGTCGTCCGTCTGCGGGACCGCCGAGCGGGTGCGCCCGCGCGCCCACGCCGGCAGCACGGTCTCGCGGACGTCGTAGTCGAAGCCGCGCTCGTCCATCCACGGGTCGTTGAAGATCTTGGCGAGGTAGCCGCGGCCCGAGTCGGGCAGCACGATCACCATGACGTCCTGCGGGCCGAGCTCGCGCGCGGCGCGCAGGCCGGCGACGACGGCCAGGCCGGAGGAGCCGCCCACGAGCAGGCCCTCCTCGGCGGCGAGGCGGCGGGTCATGGCCAGGGCGTCGGCGTCCTCGACGGCGATGACCTCGTCCGGGACCGCGGGGTCGTAGTTGTCCACCCACATGTCCTCGCCGACGCCCTCGACGAAGTAGGGCCGGCCGGCGCCGCCGGAGTACACCGAGCCGCTGGGGTCCGCGCCGATCACGCGGACGGGACCGGACGGGCGGTCCGCCGAGACCTCCTTGAGGTAGCGGCCGGTACCCGTGATGGTGCCGCCCGTGCCGGCGCCCATCACGACGTGGGTGACGCGGCCGGCCGTGTCCTCCCAGATCTCCGGGCCGGTGGTCTCGTAGTGGGAGGCCGGGGCGGCGGGGTTGAAGAACTGGTTGGGCTGATAGGCCCCGGGGATCTCCCGCACGAGGCGGTCGGCGACCCCGTAGTAGGACTCCTCGGACGTCGGGTCCACGGCGGTGGGCGTGACGACGAGCTCGGCGCCGTACGCGCTGAGCACGTCCCGCTTCTCCTGACCCACCTTGTCCGGGGTGACGAACACGGTGCGGTAGCCCTTGAGCTGCGAGACCAGGGCCAGCCCCACGCCCGTGTTGCCCGAGGTGGGCTCCACGACGGTGCCGCCCGGGCCGAGAAGGCCCTCGCGCTCGGCCTCCTCGATCATCTTCAGCGCGATGCGGTCCTTCACGGAGCCACCGGGGTTCAGGTACTCGACCTTCACCAGCACGGTGGCCTCGATGCCCTCCGTCACGGAGTGCAGCTTCACGAGCGGGGTGTGCCCGATCAGCTCGAGGACGTTCTCGGCATACTGCATGGGCTGCGCAGGGGTGGGCGCGGGGGTCTGTTCAGTCACGCACCCCACGCTACGCCAGCGGCCGGACACGGGAGGAGGGCTCCGGACACGCGGGGCAACGCCCGGCGTGCGCGCCGTCACGGTCGACGTCGTCCTGTCCGGGCCCGGGTGTACGGTGCGGGCATGACCGCCCCGGACGCCGTGCGCCGCGTGCGCGTGCCCGTCCTCGTTGACGTCGCGCTCACCCTGCGCCCCCTGCAGCGCGGCGCGGCCGACCCCACGGTCCGCGCCACACCGCAGGGCGTCTGGCTCACTCTGCGCTCCCCCGCCCCGGACGCGGCGCCCGGCGGGCCGGGCCGGCCGACGTCGCTGCTGGTCTCCGGCGCCCGGGAGTCCACAGGGGGCGGCACCGCGGTGACGGCCCGCGCGTGGGGCGCGGGCGCGAGCGCCGCCGTCGCCGGCCTGGAGCGCCTGCTCGGCCTGCACGACGACGGCTGGGGCGCCTTCGACGCCCTGCTGCGGCCGGACTCCGGCGCACCCGCGCTGCCGCGGCACGTGCGCGAGGCGCGGCGGACGCAGGCCGGGCTGCGGCTGCCGGCGGCGGGCGCGCTGTCCCGGCAGCTGCTCACCGCCGTGCTCGAGCAGAAAGTCACCCACGACCAGGCGCGGCACGGCTGGCGCACCCTCGTGCGGCTGGCCGCCCGGATCGACGGCGACGGGCCCGCCCCCGGCCCGGTGCCGCCGGGGATGCTGCCGCCCCCGACCCCGGCCGCCGTCCTGCGGATCCCCTCGTGGGACTGGCACGCGCGGGCCTGGGTGCAGCCCTCCCAGTCGCGGACCGTGCTGGAGGTCGCCCGGCGGGCCGCGAGCATCGACCGGCTCGGCGACGCGGTCGCCCCCGGGGACACGGCCGGGGTGGCCGCGCTGGCCCGGCGCCTGGAGTCGGTGCCCGGGATCGGGCCGTGGACCACGGCCGAGGCGCTGCAGCGCAGCCACGGGGCGGCGGACCTCGTCTCCGTGGGCGACTACCACCTGGCGCAGTACGTGGGGCAGGTCCTCACCGGACGCCGGACCGACGACGCCGGGATGCTCCGCCTGCTCGCGCCGTGGGCCGGGCACCGGCAGCGGGTGGTGCGGATGATCGGGCTCTCCGGAGAGCGCAAGCAGGCGTTCGGACCCAAGCTCGCCCCGGCCGACCACCGCGCCCACTGACGCGACGCCGGGTCGGCCGGGGCCGTGCCGGCGCGTCCGCGCGACCCCTCCACTCCTGCACAGGCCGCGGCTCCCGGCGTGTCCTCCCCAGCCCCGGCCGGGTCCAGCCGGCCGCCCGCCCCGGATTCCTAGCGTGGGCGATGCCGCCCCGACCGGCGCGGCGCCGCCGAGACCCTGATGAGTCCCCACCCGGGAGGAGACCGCCATGACCACCGCCTTCGAGCCCCGCCCGCACACCGCCGCCGCCCCGCGCGAGCCCGACCCGCACGGTCCCGGCACGCCCGGCTCCCTGCGCCCGGGCGAGCGCGGCTCCGTGCTCATCGTGACCCGCCATCCTGACCCGGACGAGGCCATGCGGCACGCGATGGCCTGGATCACCGCCTTCGAAGAGGACTGCGGCCTCGTGCTGGACACGGACGAGACCGCGCTCTACGCCGTCGGCCGGGCGGGCGACCTGGGTGAGGCCCTGCGTCGCGGCCCCCTGGTCCACGAGGACGGCAGCCCCGCCGACACCTCCGCGTTCGTGGACGCGGTGCTCACGGACGGCACGTGGCGCCTGCGCGAGGCCGACCCGCGGGCGTGGTCGACCACGTACCGTGCCGCGATCCTGGGTGCCGCCCCCGAGGCGGTCTGCACCATCTGGGACGTGTTCCCGCTGCCCGCCGCCTGAGGGTGACGGTCGCCGTCAGCCCGCGGCCTGGGCCTGGGCCTGGACGGCCTTCGCGCCCTCCTCGCGCAGCTCGACCTTGCGGACCTTGCCGGAGACGGTCATGGGGAAGGCGTCGAGCACGCGGACGTAGGCCGGGATCTTGAAGTGCGCGATCCGGCCCGCGGCGAACTCGCGGACGGCGTCCACCGTGAGCGGCTCGACGCCGTCCTTCATGATCACGCAGGCCATGAGCTGCTCGCCGTACTTCTCGTCCGGCACGCCCACCACCTGGACGTCCTGGATGTCCGGGTGGGTGTAGAGGAACTCCTCCACCTCGCGCGGGGAGATGTTCTCGCCGCCGCGGATGACAAGGTCCTTGATGCGACCCTCGATGCGCACGGAGCCGTCCTCGTCCATGGAGGCGAGGTCGCCGGAGTGCATCCAGCCGTCGGCGTCCAGCACCTCGGCGGTCTTCTCGGGGGCGTCCCAGTAGCCGAGCATCACGGAGTAGCCGCGGGTGCACAGCTCGCCCGTGGCCCCGCGCGGGACGACCTCACCGGTGGCGGGGTCCACGATCTTCGTCTCCACGTGGGGCATGGTGCGGCCGACGGTCTGGGTGCGCACCTCCAGGGAGTCGTCGCGGCGGGTCATGGTGGACACGGGCGCGGTCTCCGTCATGCCGTAGCAGATGGCGACCTCGGACATGTGGAACCGGTCGATGACCTTCTTCATCACCTCGACGGGGCACGTGGAGCCGGCCATCACGCCGGTGCGCAGCGTGGACAGGTCCAGCGCGTCCGCCTCGGGTCGGGCGAGCATGGCGATGAACATCGCCGGCACGCCGTACAGGCTCGTCGCACCGGTGGCGGCCACCGCCCGCAGCGCCGAGACCGGCTCGAAGCTGCGCGCCGGGATGACGGCGAGCGAGCCGTGGGAGACGGTGGCGATCACGCCGATCACCATGCCGAAGCAGTGGAAGAACGGCACCGGGATCACCACGGTGTCCTCCTCCGTGTACCCCAGCAGCTCGCCGATGTGGAAGCCGTTGTTCAGCACGTTGCGATGCGTCAGCGTGACGCCCTTGGGGAAGCCGGTGGTGCCCGAGGTGTACTGCAGGTTCACCGGGTCCGCCGGCGAGACGGTGGACTCGCGGGCGGCCAGCTCCTCGTCCGAGACCCGCTCGGCACCGGCGAGGAAGGCGCTCCAGGTGCCCTCGGAGACGGGGGTGGGCTCCGGCCGGCAGTCCAGCACGCCGTCCACCGCGTGGGCGTAGGACTCGGCCGTGATCGGGCCGGCGGTCGGCAGGATGATCAGCTGGCGCAGCTCGGGGCACCCGCCGCACGCGACGTCCCGGGCGATGTCGGGACGGTCCTGGTGGGCGTCGGCCGGGGCCACCACCAGCCCGCGCATGTCGCACTGCTCGACCACGTAGGTCAGCTCGTGGGCGCGGTACGCCGGGTTGAGGTTCACGAGGATGACGCCGGCGCGTGCCGCGCCGTAGAGCAGCGAGACCCACTCGGCGACGTTGGGGCTCCACATCCCGATCCGGTCCCCCGCCTCGTAGCCCGCGGCCATGAGCGCCTTGGCCACCGTCACGGACTCCTCCCGCAGCTGCCCGTAGGTCCAGGTGCGTCCGGTGGCCGGGTCCCCGTCCGGTCCACACTCCAGGAGCGCGGCGCGGTCGGCGAACCGGCGGGCGGTGTCGTCGAGGTTCTGGGCCAGGGTCTGCTCGAGCAGCTCGACGTCGGTCGGTCCCTGGGTGAAGGACTCGGGGGCGGTGGACTCGGTCATCGGGCGCTCCTCGCGGACGGTCGGGCGACGCCGCACGGCGTCACGATGCACGGCCGTGCCGCCGCCGGACCGCGGAGGGCATCGGGTGTGACACGGGCCACAGGCAGGCTACGTCGCCTGGCGGGAGGCCGCCACCTCCCGGGGCGAGGACGCGGGGCGTGCCACGGCACCGGACGGCAGAAGACCCCGGGACCGTACGGTCCCGGGGTCTTCGTTCCGGTGGCAGATACTGGATTCGAACCAGTGAAGGCAGTGCCAGCTGATTTACAGTCAGCCCCCTTTGGCCGCTCGGGAAATCTGCCGTGCCACCCGGCGGCTGCCGGGCGTCTCGAGGACGACCGCACCGGTCGGGCGAGAGTCGACTGTACAGCATCTCCGCGCCACGCCGCCAATCGGCCCGGGACCGCGTCCGTCGTCCCCGGTAGGCTGGCCCGCAGAGCGCTCCGCGCGGCCCCGCAGTGGCCGTCGACGACGGGCGCGCCCCGTCCGCAGACCCTGAAGGAGAGCACCCGTGGCCAGCGATTCCACGTTCGACGTCGTCAGCAAGGTGGACAGCCAGGAGGTGTCCAACGCCCTGAACCAGGCGCAGAAGGAGATCGCCCAGCGCTACGACTTCAAGGGCGTCGGCGCCGAGATCGACTTCTCCGGAGAGAAGATCCTCATGAAGGCCTCCTCCGAGGAGCGCGTCAAGGCCGTCAAGGACGTGTTCGAGTCCAAGCTCGTCAAGCGCGGCATCTCCCTCAAGTCCCTCGACGCCGGCGCTCCGTTCGCCTCCGGCAAGGAGTACCGCATCGAGGCGACCATGAAGGAGGGCATCGACCAGCCCACCGCGAAGAAGATCACCAAGCTGATCCGCGACGAGGGCCCCAAGTCCGTCAAGGCCCAGATCCAGGGGGACGAGCTGCGCGTGTCCTCCAAGTCCCGCGACGACCTGCAGTCGGTCATCGCGATGCTCAAGGACTTCGAGGACGCGGACCTGCAGTTCGTGAACTTCCGCTGATCCGCACGCCGTCTCCCCTCCAAGCCCACCAGGAGTCCCCATGCTGTACCTGATCGACCCTCGCGGGGCCGTGTGGTCCGCCGACACCACGATCGGCCGGGCGCGGGCCCGGGCCCGCGTGGACGGCCGCCCGGTCGACGACCTGAAGTTCGCCAAGGCCGCCATGCTCCTGACCTTCGACGACCATGTGGACCTCGCGCTGCGCCACGGCGTCGCCGCCCCGCGCGGCCTCCTCCTCCACCACGGGTTCGTGACCCAGGTGCTCGCCCCCGCGAACCTGAAGGCCCAGCGCGCCAACCAGGACGCGATCGCCGAGCAGCTCGCGGTGGTGGAGCGTCGCACGGAGGACGTCGGATCGCTGCGCTCCCACCGGCACGCGGCCGCCTACGAGGGCGCGGACCAGGACCTGGAGCGCCGCATCAAGAAGGCGGAGGAGGCGGCCCGCGAGACGCTCCAGGCGGCCCCGGACGAGGACCTCGTCCGTCACTGGACGCGCCTGGGTGGCGCGGTGCCGGCCACGCTCCAGGCCGACCGCGACCGCTGACCCGCCGGCCGCCGTCGTCGTGGTGGCTCCCGCGGACGGCGGCTCAGGCCGCCGCGAGCCAGACGTTTCGGCGGTTTCGCGGCCCGATCTGCAGCAGAATCATCTGGTTCACGGGCCGAAACGTCTGGCTCGGCGCTCCTCGGCGCTCTTCGGCGGTCGCGGGCTCGTAGCCTCCCGCCACGGAACCCCGCGCCCGCTCAGGGCGTGGGGTTCCGTGCGTCGTAGCGCAGGAAGCCGGGCTGCCACCGCATCAGCGCGCTCACGCCGAGCATGCACAGCACACCGCCGGCCAGCAGAGTCGGCCCCTCCCCCAGGCCCACGGAGGCGCCGCCGGTGAGCAGCTCGCCCAGGCGCGGCCCGCCCGCCACCACGACGACGAACACGCCCTGCAGCCGGCCGCGCAGGTGGTCCGGGGTCGCGGACTGCAGGATCGAGCCGCGGAAGACGCCGGAGAGCGAGTCCGCGGCCCCGCCCACCGCCATGCACAGCGCGGCGAGGGCGAACGCGAGCGTGAGGCGGGGATCGCCGTCGGGCAGGGACTGCGCCCACCACACCACGCCGCCGAACGCGGCCACCGCCGCGCCCCACACGAGGATCGAGACGTACACGCCCCAGCCCTGCGCATGCAGGCGTGTGAACGGCGCGGAGAACAGTCCCGCGAGGAACGCGCCGGCCGCCATCGCGGCCAGCAGTATCCCGACGGCGGCCTCACCGCCGCCGAGCACCACGGCGCCGATGGCGGGCAGCAGGGCGCGCGGGAACGCCGTCGTCATGGCCACGATGTCCGCGAGGAAGGTCATCCGCAGGTTCGGTCGCGAGCCGAGGAAGCGCAGGCCCTCGACCACCGAGGCCAGGCCCCCGCGCGTGTCCGAGGCGGCCGCGGCCTCGCCCCGCTGCGGCGGCAGGGACGGCAGCCGCCACACGGCGTACAGGGCGGCGAGGAAGGTGACGACGTCGATCGAGTAGGTCCACGCGTAGCCGACCGCCGCCACGAGCACGCCGCCCAGCATGGGGCCGACCATCAGGGCCACGGAGAACGTCATCATGTTCAGCGCGTTCGCCGCCGGCACGAGCGGCAGGCCCACGAGCGCGGGGATGATCGCGCCGCGGGTGGGCTGGTTGATGCCGGACGCGCCGGAGTGCAGGGCCACGAGGGCGTACAGCACCGGCACCGACTCGAGCCCGGCCCAGGCCTGCGCGGCGATGCCGACCGTGGTCAGCCACATGACGGCCGACGAGGTCAGCGCGACGCGGCGGCGGTCGTGCCGGTCCGCGATCGCGCCGCCGTACAGGCCCGCGACCACGAGCGGCACGAGCGCGGCGAGGCCGAGCAGGCCCACCGCGAACGAGGAGCCGGTCAAGGCGAACACCTCGAGGGACACCGCCAGGAGCGTGAGCTGCGTGCCCACGTACGCGAGCGTGTTGCCGAGCCACAGCCGCCGGTAGGCGGGTGAGACCCGCAGCGGGGTGATGTCGACGAGGAAGCGGGCCACCCCGGAAGCCTAGCGCCGGGGCGGCCGGGGCCCGCCCTGGATCAGGCGGTCGGGACGGAGGCCCCGTCCCGGGAGATGCGGGTCATCTCCTCCCGGTCCACGACCTTCACCCGCTCCCGCGCCACCGGCCCGGCCTCCGTCGCCCGCGCACCCAAGGACTTCTCATGATCATCCAGAGCATGCCAACCGGCCCACGTCGTGTACGGCACCTCACGGGACTCCAGCAGCTCGATCACCGACTCCTCCGACGGCTCCTGAGCCCGCCACAGCCCCGGCTCGTCCTCGATCAGATGCTTGATCGTCTCCAAGGAGTCACCCTTGGTGTGCCCGATCAACCCCACCGGGCCCCGCTTGATCCACCCCGAGGCATACAGGCCCGGCACCGGGGCGCCGTCCGCGTCGAGCACCCGACCCTCCGCGTTCGGGATCACCCCGCGCACCTCATCGAACTCCACCCCCTCCACCGGGGACCCGAAGTAGCCCACCGCCCGGTACACTGCCTGCACCGGGTAGTCCACCGTCTCCCCCGTCGGACGGACCCCACCGGAACCGTCCAACTCCATCCGACGCATCCGCAGACCGTCCACCCGGCCGTCCCCGTCCTCGTCCAGGAACTCCTCGGGTGCCTGGAGGAAGTGCAGGTGGAGGCGGCGGGACGCGGACTGCTCGCGGTCCTCCTGCTCCATCAGCCAGTTCGTCAACGTGCCCACCATCGTGCGGACCTGGTTGTTCTCCTCGATCGCCTGCTCCGAGGCCTCATCGAAGTCGAAGTCCTCCTCGTACAGCACGATGTCCACATCCCGGGAGTGCGCCAGCTCCCGCAGCTCCAGCGGGGTGAACTTCACCTGCGCCGGCCCGCGCCGACCGAACACGTGCACGTCCGTGACCGGGGAGGCGGCCAGGTCCCGGTACACGTTGTCCGGGATCTCCGTGGGCAGCAGGTCCTCGGCATGCTTGGACAGGATCCGGGCCACATCCAGGGCCACGTTCCCGTTGCCGATCACCGCCACCTGCGTGGCCTCCAACGGCCAGTGCCGCGGCACATCCGGGTGCCCGTCATACCAGGACGCGAAATCCGCGCCACCGAACGAGCCGGCCAACTCCACCCCCGGCACGTCCAGGGCCGCGTCGCGCACCGCCCCGGTGGAGAACACGATCGCGTCGTAATGCCGACGCAGATCCGCCATCGTCAGATCCGTGCCGTAGTCCACGTTCCCCAGGAAACGGATGTCCCCGCGGTCCATGACCTTGTGCAGCGCGGTCACGATGCCCTTGATACGCGGATGGTCCGGGGCCACCCCGTAGCGGATCAGACCGAACGGGGCCGGGTACCGGTCGAACAGGTCGATGCTGACACGGAAGTCCCGCTCCTCCTTGGTCAGGATGTCCGCCGTGTACACCCCGGCGGGTCCGGCACCGATGATGGCGATGCGCAACGGGCGGTCAGGGCGAGCGGTCACGGCGGGTGGGTCCTTTTCGACGACGGCGGGGCGCGCCGGCAGGACGCAGGGCGGGGCCCGGCGCCGGCGCGCGGGATCGACCCCCCAGTCTACCGCCGTGACCGGGAGGAACCTGGGTGAGAGTGCTCACCCGGACCGTACAGTGGTCCGCGTGAGCCCCTCCTCCCCCTCTGCCCGGCCCGGCGCGACCCCCGACGGCGCCGCCCCCGACACCGGTGCCCTGCCCACCGTCTCCCCCGCCCCGGCCGACGACCCGCGCGGGCTGGCCCTCGGCTTCACCGCCTACTTCGTGTGGGGCCTGCTGCCGCTCTACATGGCGATGCTCGCGCCCGCCGGGGCCCTGGAGATCGTGGTGGTGCGCATCGGCTTCGCCCTGATCTTCTGCCTGCTGCTGCTGGCCGTGATGCGCCGCCTGCGCGAGCTGGGGACGGCACTGGCCACGCCCGGCCGCTGGGGCACCACGGGTCTGGCCGCCGGGATCATCGCGGTGAACTGGCTGCTGTACGCGGTCTCGGTCACCACGGGCAACGTGCTCCAGGCCTCGCTGGGCTACTTCATGAACCCGCTGGTGAACGTCCTGCTCGGCGTGCTCTTCCTCGGCGAGCGCCTGCGGCGGGGCCAGTGGGTGGCCGTCGGGATCGCGGTGGCCGCCGTCGTCGTGATGTCCGCGGCGATGGGGCAGGTGCCGTGGATCGCGCTCGGGCTGGCCACCTCGTTCGGGCTCTACGGCTTCGTGAAGAAGCGCTTCCCCTCCCCCGTGCACGCGGTGACCGCGATGACCGCCGAGACCGTGGTGCTGATCCCCGTGTTCGTGGTGGGCAGTGTGCTGCTGGCGCAGGCCGGGCTGCTCACCACGGTCACCGAGGGGCCCGGCCACTTCTGGCTCATGGCCGGGCTCGGCGTGGCCACCGCCGTTCCGCTCATCCTGTTCTCGGCGGCGGCCCGCTCTCTGACGCTGACCACGCTCGGGATGCTGCAGTACACGGCGCCCATCCTGCAGTTCCTCGTGGCGGTCACGGTGCTCGGCGAGCAGATGCCCGCGGCCCGCTGGGCGGGCTTCGGGCTCATCTGGCTCTCGCTGGCGGTGTTCACCCTCGACCAGCTGAACGCCTCCCGCCTGCAGCGTCGGGCGGTCCGGGCCGGGCGGGGCGCGCACGCCTAGACTGACGACATGCCCGCCAAGCCCCCCTCCCCCGTGTACCTCCCGGCCTTCCAGCGGCTCGTCCCGGACCTGCTGGGCGACGCCTGGGCCGAGGACGACGGCCTCGCCCCGGCCGACGTCGACGCCCGCCTGGCCCAGTCCCCCGCGGCGGGACAGCTCGGCGCCGGGTTCATGATCCCGGCCGCCCTGCGTGAGTTCTACCTCGCCCTCGGCAACTGCGGCGACCTCATGGAGACGGACCACTACGTGTGGGACCCCGAGGACCTCGAGGTGCGGGACGGCTTCCTCATGTTCCTGGAGGACGCGGACGAGACGGTCGTGTGGGGCCTGCCGGTGGACAACCTGGCGTTGCCGGACCCGCTGGTGTGGCGGCGCTCCGCCGGCGCCGACGCGCCCGAGGGCGAGTGGCAGGACGAGGGCGGCACCTTCAGCGAGTTCCTCACGGACCTGCTCGCGTGGACCTTCGAGGACCCCGAGGACGACGACGAGGGGCCGGACCGGTGACCACGCCCACTCCGGTCTCCCACGCCCCGGACGACTACGTCTGCCCGTTCTGCGGACTCGTGGCCGGCGACGTCTCCGACCCGGGCAACCGCTGCGAGCTCGGGGACACCGTCTACCAGGACGAGGACCTGCTCGTGCTGATCGCCGTGGACGGGTTCGGCGACCACGAGGGCCACGCCATGGTCTGCCCGGCCGAGCACTACGAGAACCTCTACGACCTGCCCCCGCGCGTGCTGCAGCGCATCGCCCTGATGGCCCAGCAGGTGGCGCTGGCCATGAAGCGCGCGTGGGCCCCGGACGGGGTCTCCACGCGCCAGCACAACGAGCCCGCCGGCAACCAGCACGTGTGGCACTACCACCTGCACGTGTTCCCGCGCTTCGAGGGGGACATGCTGTACCGGCAGCTGCGCCACCCGGTGGCCCCGGAGGTCCGCGCCCTCAAGGCCCGGGAGCTCACGGCCGCGCTGGACCCCACCCCGACCCGCCTGGACTGAGCGGCCGCCCCGGATCGAGGCGGCGACGCCGCGGAGCCGCGGACCGCGGCGTCAGGCCGAGCGCCCGACCACGTAGTCGGCGAACGCCTCGAGCGCCGCCTTCACGGCGGAGTCCGGCAACGGGGTGAGCGCCTGCTTGGCCTGTTCCGCCCAGCCGCGGGTGATCGCCCACGCCTCGGCGATGGCGGGGTGGCCCGTGAGCGCGGCGACGGCGGCGGCCAGTTGCTCGTCGGTGTCGAGCGGCCCGTCCACGAGCACGCGCACCCGGCGGGCGTCCTCGGCCTCCGGCCCCTCGCCCTGCGCGGCGCGGGCCAGCAGCAGCGTGGTCAGGGTGGGCACGCGCTCGCGCAGGTCCGTGCCGGGGACCTTGCCGATCCGCTCGGCGTCGCCGGTGAGGTCGATCAGGTCGTCGGCGAGCTGGAAGGCCAGGCCCACCTTCTCGCCGTACGCGCGCATCACCTGGACGGCCGCCTCGTCGGCCCCGCCCAGCAGCGCGCCGAGCATGCCGGCCGCGGCGATCAGCGAGCCGGTCTTGCCGGAGAGCACCGCGTAGTAGTGCTCGATCGGGTCCGCGCCCTCGGCCGGGCCGCGGGTCTCCCACAGCTGGCCCTGCACGAGGCGTTCGAAGGTGTCCGCCTGGATCTGCACGGGCCGCGGGCCGAGCTCGGCCATGAGCTGGGAGGCGCGGGCGAAGATCAAGTCGCCGGCCAGGATCGCCGCCGAGTTGCCCCACAGCCGGTGGGCGGCGGGGGCGCCGCGGCGCACGGGGGCCTCGTCCATCACGTCGTCGTGGTACAGCGTGGCCAGGTGCGTCAGCTCCATCACGACGGCGGCCTGGCGGGCGGGCGCGTCCACGTCGGCGACCTCGCCGGAGGCCAGGGCGGGATCACCCAGGAGGGAGGCGAGCACCGTCAGGACCGGACGGACCCGCTTGCCGCCGGCGGCCAGCAGGTGGTGGGCGGCGGTGTCGGAGAACAGGTCGTCGAAGCCGAGGGCGGTGTCCAGCTGCTCCTCGACCTGCTCGAGCGCGGTCAGCACGACCTCCAGGACGCGGCCGTGCTCGGCGAGGGGTTCGAAGCCGGAGGGCAGGGCGAAGCCGGGGTCTGCGGTGGTCACCGGGCAAGCCTACCCAACGGCGCGCCGCCCGCGGTCGTCAGCGCGGGGGTGAGCGCCTCGAGCACGCGGACGGCCCGGTCGACGGCGTCGCCGCCCCGCGCGTCCACCGTGTTGCCCATGACCTTCACCGCGGCCCGCAGCAGCGGGGGTGCGGCCATCCCGGCGCCCAGCGCCGCCTTCATCACCCGCGGATCGCCGATCAGGCGGGCGAACCGGGCGCCGAGGGCGAAGTGGCGGCCCCACAGGTGCTGGGTGATCACCGGGTAACGGGACAGGATCGCGTCCGCGGCGCCGTCGGTCCCGGCCGCGTGCGCCTGCACCGCCAGCTCCGCGGCGAGGCGGGCCGCCTCCATCGCGAACCCGATGCCCTCGCCGTTGAACGGGGACACCATGCCGGCCGCGTCGCCCACCAGGAGCATGCCCGGCACGTGCTGCGGGGTGCGGTTGAACGCCATCGGCAGGGCCGCGCCGAGGATCCGCGAGGTGCGCGTCTGCTCGGCGATCCCCCAGTCCGCGGTGAGCGCCCCGGTCCAGGACTTCAGCAGCCCGCGGTAGTCCAGCTTCCCGAACTGCGGGGAGGTGTCCAGGATGCCCAGACCCACGTTCACGGTGCCGTCCGCGAGCGGGAACAGCCAGCCGTAGCCGGGCAGCGGGTTGCCCTCGGCATCCGGCAGGCGCAGCCAGGACTCCATCCACTCCCCCCGGTCGCCGGGCGGGGCGGGGATCGCCCCGTCGACGGCGGCGCCGGCGGTGTAGTAGGCCCGCACGGCCACGCCCATGGGCCGGTCCTCGCGGCGGTGCAGGCCCGCGGAGACGGCGGCGCGGGCGGAGACGCCGTCGCACGCGAGCACGATCGGCGCGGTGAAGCGGGCGGTCTCCCCGGTCTTGCGGCCGTTCGGCGCGATCAGCTCCGCGTCCAGCCCGACCACGCGTCCGGCGTCGTCCCGCACGACGCCGGTGACGGCGTGCCGCTCGCGGATCTCGGCGCCGCGGGTGCGCGCCAGGTCCGCCAGGAGGGCGTCGAAATCGCGTCGGGTGCGCGTGAGCGCGTAGTCCGGCCACGTCTGGGTGGGCGCCCACGGCACGTCCACGCTGCGCTCGCCCGCGCGCAGCCGCAGGCCGCGGATGACGCGCCAGCCGCCGTCGTCGCCGGGCTCGCCCCGGTGGGGCACACCGAGCAACTGCAGCTCCCGGACCGCCTGCGGGGTCAGGCCGTCGCCGCAGACCTTCTCACGCGGGTGCGCGGTCTTCTCGAGCACCACCACGTCCAGCCCCGCCGCGGCGAGGTGGGCGGCGGCGGTGGCGCCGGCGGGGCCGCAGCCGGAGATCAGCACGTCGGCACGGCGCACGACGGCGGGGGTCGAGTCGGGCGCGGGCGACGTCGGCGTGTCGGTCACTGGGGGGCCTCCTCGGCGGCGAGCTCGACGGTGGGCGGGGCGGGGGCCGGGCCGGCGTCCGGCGCGGGGTCCGGGACGGGGCACGCGGGCGGGAACGTGGCGCGCACCGCCGCGGCCAGGGCGGCGGCGACGCGCGGGCGGTCGGCGCGGTCGCAACGGACCTCGAGCAGACGCCGGCCGCGCACCGGGTCGGACAGGGCCCGGACGAGGTCGACGCGGTCGGTGACCCGCGTGTGCGGGACGCCGTACGCGGCGGCCAGGGCGGCCAGGTCCACGCCGTGCGGGGTGCCGAAGAGCCGCTCGACGGGGTCCGCCATACCGGGCGCCTCGGCCACGGCCCCGTGTTCGAGGCTCGCGAAGATCGCCCCGCCGTCGTCGTTGACGACCACGAGGTCGAGGTCCGGCTCGATCTCGGTGGGGCCCACGAGCAGGCCGCCCGCCTCGTGCAGGGCGGTGAGGTCGCCGAGCAGGGCCACGGTCCGCCGTCCGCGCGCCAGTGCGACGCCCGCGGCCGTGGAGACGGTCCCGTCGATCCCGGCGAGCCCGCGGTTGGCGTACACCTCCGCGTCCGGCGCCGAGGGGGGCCGCCAGGTCAGGTCCACGTCCCGGATCACCGAGGACGAGCCCAGCACGAGCGGGCCCCGGACCATGGCGGAGCTCACGTGCGCCACCGTCTGCGGGCTGAGCCGGTCGCCGGCGTCGGTGGTGACGAGCACGTCCTCCACGGCGGCCTGGGCGCGCATCGAGGCGTGCTGCCACGCGGCGAGCCAGCCGGGCTCGCCCTGCCCGGCGAAGGCGGCGAGCTCCTCGAGGGTCTCCACGGGCGTCTCCCGGCGCCGGCCCGGCTCGAACCACGGGGCGGGCTCGGGGGCGTGCAGGGCCGTGGCGACGTCGGGGCGGGCCAGCAGCGCGTTGACCGTCCGGGTGAGCGTGGGCCGGCCGAACAGCACGACCCGTTCGATGCGGGCGGCCAGGGGGTGCGCGTCCGCGTCGCGCCCGCCGGCCGCGCCCAGCAGGAGCGGATAGGCGGCGATGGCGTTGGCGGAGAACCGCGCGTTCGACGACGGCTCGGCCAGCAGGGGCAGGCCCAGAGACAGCGCGAAGGCCGCAGCCACGGGGCCGGCGCCGTGGCAGGCCAGCACGACGGTGCGCCGCTGGTCCAGGCGGGCGACGTCCAGCTCGGGCAGGCCCGAGAGCACCGCCCCGGGCGCCCGGTAGGCCGACGCGGCGGCGGCCGGGCTCGCGCCGGCCGGGGCGACGGCGGCCGGAACAGGAGCGTGAGGCGCCGCGGCGGCGGCGCCCATGGCGGCCGCCTCCTCAGGACTCGGCACGAGCGGGTCGCGGAAGCGCAGGTTCAGATGGACGGGCCCGGCCGGGGCCTCTGCCATCGTCACCGGACCGGGCGCGCCGTCGTCGGAACCGGCCTCGGCGACGACCCCCTCGGCCGCCAGCAGGGCCCGGCGCACGGTGGCCCGCACGTGGCGCAGATGCTGCTCGGCGTCCACGCCGTCGGCCGCGTCGCAGCCGAGGGAGGCGGCATGGCGGACGTGCGTGCCGAACACGCCCCTCTGGTCCGTGGTCTGATTCGCGCCGGTGCCGTGCAGCTCGGGCGGACGATCCGCGGTCAGCGCAATCACGCGCGTGCCGGCGTGGAAGGACTCCATCAGGGCGGGCAGCAGGTTCCCGACGGCGGTGCCCGAGGTGGTCAGCACGCCCACCGGGCGCCCCGAGGCCAGCGAGAGCCCGTGGGCGAGGAAGCCGGCGGAACGCTCGTCCACCCGCACGTGCAGGCGGACCTCGCCGGCGTGCTCGAGGGCCGCGAGCGCGTAGGCCAGCGGGGCGGAGCGGGAACCGGGGCAGACCACCGCGTCCCGCATGCCGGCGTCGATCAGGGCGGTGGCGACGGCGCGCGCCACGGAGAGGGAGTCGACGGAGGTCATGGTGGCCACCAGTCTAGGCCCGGGCGCGGACGGGCCTCGGACGCGGCGAGGCCGCCACGGTGACGCGGTGGCGCCGGCCGTGACGGCCTCGTCGAGGGTCCTGGCGGAGGCGGGGGTCAGCCCTTCGGGCCCTTGCCGTTGCCCTTGCCCTTGCCCTTGCCCTTGCCGTTGCCCTTGCCGTTGTTGCCCTTCTCCTTGCCGGCGCCCTTGCCGATGCCGTTGTTCCCGGTGGCGTTGAACACCTGGACGACGCTCGGACGCGGGGCCGCGACCTTGTCGCCCACCTGGACCGGGCCGGTCGGGCTCAGGAAGTCCGGGAAGTAGGAGGTGTGCGCGCCCCAGGTGCCGTCCTCGCCCGGGTGCTGGACGTTGACGAACACGGAGTTGTCGCGGTCGTGGATCACGGGGCCGCAGGTCTCGGCGTCGCGCGGGACGGCGAGGAACTGCTGGACGCGGCCGCGCTCGGCGCCGTCGAGGGTGACCTTGTGCAGCGCGTCGGCGTAGCCGATGGTGCCGGGCTGGCCGTCGGTGGAGATCCAGAGGTTGCCCTCGGAGTCGAACGCCAGGTTGTCCGGGCAGGAGATCGGGGAGACCTTCTCCTTCGGGTAGCCGGCGAAGTAGGCCGAGGAGGAGACCGCCGGGTCGCCGGCGAGCAGCAGGATGACCCAGGTGAAGGCGGTGGAGGTGTGATCCCCGCCCTGCTCGGTGATCTCGATGACGTGGCCGTCGCGGTTGCCGATGACCGGGTTGGCCTCGTCCACGGCGGTGCGCTTGGTGTTGTTGGTCAGGGCCGCGTAGACCTTGCCGGTGACCGGGTTGGTCTCGACGTCCTCCGGGCGGTCCATCTTGGTGGCGCCCATCTTGTCTGCCGCGAGGCGGGTGTAGACGAGGACCTCGGCCAGGGACATGCCCGGGACGAAGGACGTCTTCTCGTCGGCCAGGGCGATCCACTCTCCGGAGCCGTCGAAGGCGCCGTCCGAGGGCAGGGTGCCCCTGCCGTCGATCTGGGCGGACGGGGAGTCGCCGGAGAACCGGGCCACGTAGAGGGTGCCCTTGTCCATCAGGCGCATGTTGTGCTTCTTGTCGCCCTCGCGGACCTTCTCCGCGGAGACGAACTTGTACAGGTAGTCGTGACGCTCGTCGTCGCCGGAGTAGACCACGGCGTGGCCGGACGGGGAGATCACGGCGGTGCCGGCCTCGTGCTTGAAGCGGCCCAGGAGGGTGTGCTTCACGGGCGTGGAGGTCGGGTCCTCGGGGTCGATCTCGACGACCCAGCCGAAGCGGTTGGCCTCGTTCTCGTAGCCGGGCTTGGTCAGGTCGAAGCGGTCGTGGACCTTCTCCCAGCCACGGCTGGTGGCGGAGGCGGAGATGCCGTAGCGCTTCTCCTCGGCGGTGCCGCGACCCTTGAAGTACTGGTTGAAGTTCTCCTCGCCGGAGAGCACGGTGCCCCACGGGGTGGTGCCGCCGGCGCAGTTGTTCAGGGTGCCCAGCACGCGGGTGCCGGTCGGGTCCTCGACGGTCTTGAGCAGCGCGTGGCCGGCGGCCGGGCCGCGGACCTCGAACTCGGTGGTGCCGGTGATGCGGCGGTTGCGGCGGCCGCCGCGGACGTACTCCCACTGGGCGCCGCGCTTGGCGCGCTTGAGCTCCACGATGGACAGGCCGTGGGCCTGGAGGCCGACGTTGACGACGTCCTCGAAGTTCGAGGCGATGTACTCCGGGGAGAACATGATGTTCTCGTTGGTGTACTCGTGGTTGGAGACGAGGTAGCCGGAGCGGTCGTTGCCGCCGTCGGAGATGATGTTCAGGTAGTCGTTGTTGTAGCCGAACTGGGCGGCCTGCGACGCACCGGTCTGGTGCTCGATGTCGAACTCCGGGGAGTCGGCGAACAGCGGGTCGCCCCAGCGGATCACGGTGCCCCAGTCGTAGCCCTCCGGCACGGTCATGGTGTCCACGGTGCGGGTCACCGGCGCGATGGGCTCGAAGGGGAGCTTGCCGCCGCCGGTCGGACGCCGGCCGTTGTCCGCGAGCGCCTCGGGGGCCTGGGCCACCTGGGAGCCGATGACGACGGCGGCGGCGAGGCCGGTGCCGCCGACCAGGGCGGAGCGGCGGGAGATGGCGGTCTCCGCGATCTGCTGGAAGGTCGGGTTCGCCGAGGTGTTGGGCACCGGGTGGGCGCACGCGTTGCCGCACTTGAGCTCGCACGTGACGGCGGAGCGGTTGCCACGGGTGTGGCCGGCCATGGGGAGGAGGCGCTTCAGCATGACGGGGTCCTTCGCGTCGTGGGGATGGTTCGGGGTCCGGTGCCGGGCCGGAGACGACCCCGCGGTGAGACCGGCCGGGGCCGCCATCACCTTGGCCCCTCGCTCCGAGCGGCGAGCCACGCCCAGGTGGCCGCGAGTTGAACTCTTCCCGGCCGCCGGATTTCGTCCCGCCGACGTGCTGTAATCCGGTTCACCTTCCCCGCGCCGACGGGGACCGGGCGGGCCCGTCAGCCCTGCGCGGCCAGCACCGCGTGAGCCGCGCGCACGCGGTCGACCCACCACGCCTGCCGCGTCCCGTCCGCCCGGACGCGGTCGAGCAGCTCCGGGTCGGGGGCGGGCGCCCGCTCCCCCGGCGCCGGGAGGGCCCCCGAGCGCGGGCGCCAGGCCGGGGCGACGACGTCGTGCCCGAAGAGGGCCGCGGTGCCGAGCCCGCACGCGTGCGGCAGGGACGGCAGGCAGGCGGCGAGCGCGGCGCCGCCGGCGATGCCCACGGAGGTGTCCAGCGCGGAGGAGACCACCGCGGGCAGCCCGGCGGCCGCCACGATCGCCGCGGCGCGGCGCACGCCCCCGAGCGGCTGGACCTTCACCACGATCAGGTCCGCGGCCCCGGCGGCCGCGACGGCGAGCGGGTCCTCGGCCTTGCGGACCGCCTCGTCCGCGGCGATCGGGGTGGCCACGCCCCGGGCGCGCAGCTCCGCGCGGACCTCCGCGAGGTCGGTGATGCCGGGCACGGGCTGCTCCGCGTACTCGAGGCCGACGTCGGCCAGCGCGGTGAGCACGTCGACGGCCTCGGCGGGCGTCCAGCCGGCGTTGGCGTCGACGCGGACCTGCGCGTGGGGCAGCAGCGCGCGCACCCGCCGCACGCGGGCCAGGTCGGCCTCGCGGCTGCCGGGGACGAGTCCGCCCTCGGGGCCGTGCTCGGCCACCTTGACCTTGACCGCGGTGATGCCGTCGCCGTAGCGGGCCAGGACGGCCTCGACGTCGGCCGCGTCCACCGCGGGCACGGTGGCGTTGACGGGGACCGTCTCGCGGACCGGGGTGGGCCAGCCCTGCCAGCCGGCCTCGATCGCGGCGGCCAGCCACGCGGCGCACTCGTGCGGACCGTACTCCGGGAACGGGGAGAACTCGGCCCAGCCCGCCGGCCCGCGCAGCAGCAGGGCGTGGCGGAGGTCCGTGCCGCGGAACCGCACGCGCATCGGCACGGCGACCGCGACGGCGTCGGCCAGCAGCTCCTCGACGCTCGGCAGGGCGGGACCGCCCGGCGCGCCGGGCAGCGGGGGCAGGGCGGGGGCGGTGCTCATGCGGCCAGTGTAGGAAGGGCGCTCGGCTCCCGTTCCGACGGGCGCCGGCGGGGTGGGACTGTCTGTGTCGGCGCCGACGCTCAGACGGCGCGGAGGTAGCCGAGGGCTCGGGCCAGGTCCACGGCGCGGTCGTGGGCGCCGAGCACCCCCTCCAGGCCGGCGACGACGGCGGCCGTCACCTCCTCGGTGAGATGCCAGTCGGCGGTGAACGGGTCGTCGAAGCGCGCCCACGCCGTGCCCACGGCCGCGAGCGCGCGGGTCATCTCCGTGAGGTCCCGGAAGACCGGTCGCGGCTCGTCCAGGCGGTCCTCCCAGCCCTCGTCTCCCGGGGCCATGAGCACCTGACCGGTGGAGGCCGCGTGGATGAACGGGTCGGCGCCCTGCTTGGCCACCACCGTCCAGTCGTCGTTCCAGTCCACCAGAAGCGCACCGGTGCGATGGTTCCACCGGTAGCCGGCCTGCTCGTCCCACAGGCGGTCCAGCGGGAAGAACATCACGGGCAGGCCGAGGGTGTCGATCTCCAGCCACTCCGGCCCCACGTAGCGGTAGAAGTCGGCCAGGTCCGGGGCGAGGGGCTCCTCGGCGGCCCACTCGATGGGCTCCTGCCGGCTGAGCCGGCCGAACGGGGCCAGGGCGTCCCGGGCGGCCAGCAGGTCCTCGGCCGAGAGACGGGGCCGGGCGCCCGGCTCGACGCCCGGGCCGGGCGCCGAGCCGATGGAGTCGCGGAGGGCCGGGCGATGTCCGTGAGCGGGGGGCACGCGGGTCATGGCCCCAGGCTAGGCAGGCGGCTCAGGGGCGCGGAGGACGGGACGGCGACGGGGGCGTGACCGTCCGATGAAGCCTGCATGACGGCTGCGCGTCCGACACAATGGAACCCATGCCCCCCACCGCCCGCGCCCCGCGCCGCCTCCCCTCGTGGACGTGGTGGCTGGCGCTGGCCGCGTGCGTGGCCGGCGTCGTGCTGGTCTACGCCGCCCTGGTGTGGTCCTCCGCCGGCCAGGTGCTCGAGTACCAGGTGTTCCGCGCCGTCGAGGAGCGCTACGCGGACACCGTGCCGGACGTGGCCTCCCAGGCGGTGAGAATCCTGCCGCTCGGGCTGGCGGCCGGCATGGCGCTGGCCTCGCTCGGCGCGCTCGCCGTGGCCCGGTGGCGGCGGCGGGGGCTGCTCGCCCTCCTCGTCCTGGCCGGGTCCAACCTCACCACGCAGCTGCTCAAGGCGGCGCTTCCGCGGCCCGAGCACGCCGACGGGGTCCCGTGGTCCGGCGGCAACTCACTGCCCTCGGGCCACATGACGCTCGCGACGGGCGCCGCTGTGGCCGCGCTGCTGCTCGTGCCCGCCCGGTGGCGACCGCTCACCACCGTCCTCGGCGCCGTGGTCAGCGCCTGCACCGGCGCCGTCGCCTACACGGAGGCCTGGCACCGGCCGTCGGACATGGCCGCCGCGGCGCTCGTGTCCGCCGCCTGGGGGCTGCTCGCGGTGCCGTTCGCCCGGTACGACGGCGCACCGCGGCCCGCACCGCGGCCCGCACCGCGCGGCGCCCGCGGCGTGGAGGCCACGCTCTGGTCCCTGGGCGTCGCTGGCCTGGCGGCCGGACTGACGCTGCTGGCCCTCACCCTCGACACCCCCGCGACCAGCGGCGCCGGCCCCCACCCGGCTGCCGAGCCGGCCGGGATCCTGCTCAGCGCCTCCCCCGCGGTCCTGCTGTGGGGCGCACTCGGCACGGCCTTCCGCCGCGGCCACGCGGACTGACCCCTCCCCGCAGCTCACCGCACCCCCACCAGACGACGAGCCCTGCGATGTGGCGGCCATCCGCGAGGAATAGCCGCCACATCGCAGGGCTCGTCCGGGGTCGGGGCGGGCCGGGATCCTCCGGATCAGATCCGGGCAAGGGCCGCCGTCGGATCGTGGAGGCAGTCCGCCACGAACGTGAGGAACGCGCTCGCGGTGGCGCCGTCGGTGACGCGGTGGTCGAAGGTCACGGTCATCTCGGTGACCTTGCGGACCACGATCTCCCCGTCCACGACCCACGGGCGGTCGATGATGCGGCCGATGCCGAGCATCCCGACCTCGGGCACGTTGATGATCGGCGTGGCGCCGTCCGTGCCCAGCGGGCCGTAGTTGTTCAGCGTGAACGTGCCGCGGGTGAGCTCGGCCGGGGCGGCCCTGCCCGCGCGGGCGCGGCTGACGGTGTCGTTGATCGCGGCGGTGAGCTCGTCCGCGGACAGCTTCTCCGCGTGCTCGACCGACGGCACCATGAGGCCGCGGTCGGTCTGCACGGCCAGGCCGAGGTGGACGCCGTCGACCTCCACGATCTCGTCCTTGCCGTCCGCCCCCGCCTCGATGCGCGCGTTCATCACCGGGTACCGGCGCAGACCGGCCAGGGTGAAGCGGGCGATCAGGCCGAGCAGCGAGGGCGCGTTCTCCGGGTCCTTCGCCTTGAGCGCGGCCCGCAGCTCGAGCAGGGCGGTGACGTCGACGTCCAGCCACGCCGTGACCTCCGGGACCTCCCGGCGCGAGCGGGAGAGCTGGTCCGCGATCACCTTGCGCACCCCCGAGATCGGGGTGCGGGCGACGACGGCCAGGCCGGTCCGCCCGTCCATGCCGCCCGCCTGCGCGGTGGCCGCGGCGGCCGGGGCGGCTGCCGCCGACAGGGCCGGGGCCTGGGCGGCCTGCGGGGTGGAGCCCTCGGCCGCGGCGAGCACGTCGGCGCGGGTGATCAGGCCGTCCGGGCCCGTGCCGGTCAGCGCGGCCACGTCCACGCCCTTCTCGCGGGCGAGCTTGCGGACGATCGGGGAGGTCACGCGCGGGGCGCCGGCCTGGGCCGTGGGGGCCGGGGCCGGGCGGGCGGTGCCGCGGCCGCGCTTGGGCGGACGGCTGCGGGAGGTGGCCTTGTGGCCGGAGGTGCCGTAGCCGATGAGCACGGCGCCGGAGGCCTCGTCGTCGGAGCCGGCGACGTCGCCGTCGCCGCCGCGGGCCTTGTCCGGCTTCGGCTGGACGCCGGCCATCTCCTCCTCGCGGTAGCTCAGCGCGCCGGGGCGGTCGGCCTCGGCCGCGGCCGCACCGGTGGACGGCGGGACGGCCAGGGACTCGGTGCCGGCGACGGGTGCGGAGCCCTCACCGGACTCACCGGCCGCGCCGATGGTGATCAGCGGGCTGCCGACGTCCATGGTCTCGCCCTCGGCGCCGTGCAGGGTCAGCACGGTGCCGGCGTACGGGCTCGGCACCTCGACGAGGGCCTTGGCGGTCTCGACCTCGACCATGGGCTGGTCGACGGCCACGGTGTCGCCCTCGGCGACGAGCCAGCGGACGATGTCGGCCTCGGTCAGGCCCTCGCCCAGGTCGGGCAGCAGGAAGGTGTTGCTCATGCGCGGGCCTCCTCGGCGTCCAGGTCCCAGTTCAGGTCGTCGATCGCGTCCAGGATGCGGTCGATGTTCGGCAGGTGGTGCTCCTCGAGCTTCGGCGCGGGGAACGGGATGTCGAAGCCGGTCACGCGGCCCACGGGCGCCGCCAGCGAGTGGAAGCAGCGCTGCTGGAGCCGGGCCACCAGCTCGGAGGCCACGGACGCGAAGCCCTGCGGCTCGGCGACGACGACGGCGCGGCCGGTCTTGGCGACCGAGGCGGTCATCGTGTCCTCGTCCAGCGGGTTCACGGTGCGCAGGTCCACGACCTCCACCGAGAGCCCCTCCTCCGCGGCCGCGTGGGCGGCGGCGAGGCAGGTGGGCACGGAGGGGCCGTAGGAGACGAGGGTGACGTCCGTGCCCTCGCGGACGACGGCGGCTCGCGCCCAGGCCTCGCCGTGCTCCTTCTTGTCCTCGACGCGGGCCCAGCCCTCCTCGAACTCGGCGCGCAGCTGGTCGAGGTCGAGCTCGGCCTTGGTCCAGTACATCTTCTTGGGCTCCATGAAGACCACCGGGTCGTCCAGGCGGATGGCCGAGCGCAGCATCATGTACGCGTCCTTCACCGAGGCCGGGGTGTACACCTTCAGGCCCGGGGTGTGCGCGTAGTAGGACTCGGAGGAGTCGCAGTGGTGCTCCACGCCGCCGATGCCGCCGCCGTAGGGGATGCGGATGGTGATCGGCATGGGCGTGGCGCCCTTGGTGCGGTTGCGCATCTTGGCCACGTGCGAGGCGATCTGCTCGAAGGCCGGGTACGCGAACGCGTCGAACTGCATCTCGATCACGGGGCGGGCGCCGCCGAGGGCCATGCCCACGGCCATGCCCGCGATGCCGGACTCGGCCAGCGGGGTGTCGAAGCAGCGCTCCTCGCCGAAGCGCGTGGTCAGCCCGTCCGTGATGCGGAAGACGCCGCCGAGGGTGCCGACGTCCTCGCCGAACACCACCACCATGTCGTCGGCGGCCATCTCGTCGGCCAGCGCCGCGTTGAGCGCGGCGGCGAAGGTCAGGGTCGCCATGCTCAGGCCTCCTGGTTCTCGGAACGGGACAGCTCCTCGGCCAGCTGCGCGCGTTGGGCGGCGAGCTGCGGGGTCTGCACGGAGTAGACGTGGTCGAACAGCTCGAGCGGATCGAGCTCCGTCTCGGCGTTCATGGCGTCACGCAGCTGCTGCGCGACGTCCTCGGCGTCGCGGGCGATCTGGGCCGAGACCTCCTCGGTGAGGGCGCCGGTGGACTCGAGGTAGGCGGTCATGCGGCGCAGCGGGTCGCGCGCCTCCCACTCCTTCACCTCGGCGTCGTCGCGGTAGCGCGAGGGGTCGTCCGTGTTGGTGTGCGCCTGCATGCGGTAGGTGTCCGCCTCCACGAGGAAGGGGCCCTGGCCCTGCCGGCACAGGTCCACGGCGCGGCCCAGCACGGCCAGCAGGGCGCCGAGGTCGTTGCCGTCCACGCGCTCGCCGGCCAAGCCGTAGCCCACGGCCTTGTGGGCCAGGGACGGAGCGGCCGACTGCTTGGCGAACGGCACGGAGATGGCGAACTTGTTGTTCTGCACGAAGAAGATCACCGGCAGCTTGAACACGGCCGCGAAGTTCAGCGCCTCGTGGAAGTCGCCCTCGGAGGTGCCGCCGTCGCCGACCATGGCCAGGCACACGACCTCCTCGCCGCGCAGGCGGGCGGCCTTGGCCATCCCGACGGCGTGCAGCATCTGGGTGGTCAGGGGCGTGGACTGGATGGAGACGTGATGCCTCTGGGGGTCGTAGCCCTGATGCCAGGTGCCCTGGTAGGCCACCATCACCTCGAGCGGCGGGACGCCGCGGGCGATCACGGCCACGGTGTCGCGGTAGGTCGGGAACAGCCAGTCGTCCTCGCCCAGGCAGACGGCGGCGGCGACCTCGGAGGCCTCCTGGCCGTGCGAGGACGGGTAGACGGCCATGCGGCCCTGACGCACCAGGGCGTAGGCCTGGTCGTTGACGCGGCGGCCGATGACGAGGTGGCGGTAGGCGGCCAGCAGCTCCTCGTCGGAGGGCAGCGGGTACTCGTGGCCGGGCTCGGTGCCCTGCTCCTCCGGGGCCAGCAGAGCGCCGTCCTCGCCGATCAGCTGGATGCGGCGGGCGGCGGGGAGCAGGTACTCCTCGAGGGAGATGCCGAAGGCGGCGCCGGCGTTCGGGCGGGTCTCGGCCTCGTCGGTCCGGGCGGCCCCGGGCACGGCGGGGGTGGGGTCACTCATGGCGGGTCCTCTCGATCTGTGGCCTTCAGTGTGCCCAAGAGGGTCAATGTGTCGCGCGCCCACCCGGGATCACGAGACAATCGGGTGCAAACCAGGCACTCCATCGGACGAACTGCTATGGTGACTCGTGCCACGTAGACGGTCCGCCGCCGCGTGGCCGACCCCGTCCGCCCCGCCCCAGGAGGAGCCATGGCCGCCGAGCCGCTGGACCGCGTGGACCGCGCGATCGTCCGCGAACTGACGCAGGACGGGCGGATGTCCGTCGCGGCCCTGGCCGAGCGCGTGCACATCTCCCGCGCGCACTGCTACTCGCGCCTGAACCGCCTGCAGGACGCGGGCGTGATCACGGGCTTCACCGTGCGGGTCGACCCCGTCAAGGTCGGCTTCGGGGCCTCCGCCCACGTGACCATGAAGCTGCGTCAGCACGACTGGCGCGAGCTGCGTGCCACGCTCCTGGCCATCCCCGAGGTCTCCCACGTCTCCCTCGTGGGCGGGAACATGGACGTGATCCTGCTGGTCCGCGCGCGGGACACCGCCGACCTGCGCCGCGTGATCTTCGACGAGCTGCAGACCCTGCCGAGCGTCGTCGACACGCAGACCTACATGGTCTTCGACGATCAGGCCTCCGGGCAGACCATCCCCCCGGACGAGACCGCCGACTGAGCCGACGGCCCGGCGCCCCGGTCAGCGGGAGCGCACGACGACGGCCGGCGGGTCCGCCACGGCCCCCGGCCCGCGCGGCAGCACCGCGGCGAACACGACCGCTCCGACACCGCAGACGACCGCGAGGGAGCCGACGCCGACGGCCAGCCCGGCCGCGGCGGTCACCCCGGACAGCAGCAGCGGCCCGGCGAGCATCCCCGCGTCGGACATCGAGCGCCACAGGCCGAGGAACTGGGCGCGCGCGTTGGGCGGCGAGTGGTCCGCCCCGAGGGTCATCACGATCCCCGCGCCGAAGCCGTTGCCGATGCCCAGCAGCACCGCCGCCGCCGCGAACGCCGTCGGCTCCCGGGTGAAGCTGATGGCCAGGAACCCCGCCCCCAGCAGGGTCAGGCACGGCACCGCCACGGCGCGCCGGCCGAAGCGGTCCATGAGCCGACCCGAGGGGTAGAAGAGCAGCAGGTCCGCCGCGCCGGCCAGGCCGAAGACGAGCGACGCCGTCGCCGCGTCCAGGCCCAGGTGCGTGGCCCACAGCGGGATGACGGCGTTGCGCGCCGCGCGGGCGGCGGAGACGGCCACGACACCGAAGCCGGCCGCGAGCAACGCCCCCCGCCGGGCGCGCGCCACGTCCAGCAGGCGGGGTCGGCCGGCCGGGGCGGAGTCCTCCCCCGCCGCCGGACCGGACGCCGGCACCGGCAGATCCCGGATCCGCAGGCACAGCAGGGCGCCGACGGCCATGGCCGCGGCGGCCGCGGCGAACGCGCCGTCCAGCCCGAGCGGGGCCTGCGCGGCGGCGCCCAGGAACGGGCCCAGGAAGGTCCCGATCCGCACGGTCCCGCCGAGCGTGGACATCGCGCGGGCCCGGTGCGTGGCCGGCACCGCCACCGCCAGGTACGCCTGCCGGGCCAGGTTGAACCCGGCCCCGGCCATGCCCACGGCGAGCACCGCGGCCAGGAACAGCGCCAGCCGCCCCGGCTCGGCCACCCCCGCCGCCGACGGCCCGGAGGACACCCCGGCCGTCGTCGCCCAGGCCAGGCCCGCGCCGGCCGTGCCGAGCACGGCGGAGACGACCATGGTGACCCGCTCCCCCGCCCGGGCCGCGAGCGCCGAGGCCGGCCCGTTGGCCACGAGCGAGCCGAACCCCACCAGCAGCACGACGGCGGCCGCCCGCGCCGCGTCCAGGCCGAGGGCCAGCGCCGCCACCGCGAGCGCGGGCGTCATGGCGCCCAGGCCGACGGCGTAGACGGTGGAGGGGGCGTAGATCTGCACGGCGTCGCGCAGCGCCTCCCGGGTGCGGGCGGCGGAGGCGGAGCGGGGACGCATGCCCGCGAGCGTAGCGGGACTGCACGCGCGCCATCGTCGTGGGGCCGGGTCACTACGCTGGTGCCATGGCCTCCCGCACCGCCTCCCCGCCGCCCTCGCCCGCCCCGTCCCCCGCCGCTTCCCGCGGCGCCCTGGACCGGTACTTCCGCATCACCGAGCGCGGCTCGTCGGTGGGCCAGGAGTTCCGCGGCGGCCTCGCCACGTTCCTGGCGATGAGCTACATCGTGGTGCTGAACCCGCTGATCCTGTCCGGGCCCGACTCGGCCGGGAACACCCTGGGCATCCCCGCCGTGGCCGCCGTCACCGCGCTCGTGGCGGGCGTCATGACCATCGTCATGGGCGTGTGGGCGCGGCACCCGTTCGCGGTGGCCGCGGGCCTGGGCGTCTCCGCGTTCGTCTCCATCACCATCGCCACGACGCCGGGGCTCACCTGGCCCCAGCTGATGGGCCTCGTCACCCTCGCCGGTCTCGTGATGCTGCTGCTCGTGGTCACCGGCTTCCGCCGCGCCGTGTTCGACGCGGTCCCGGAGGCGCTGAAGTCCGGCATCGTGGTGGGCATCGGCCTGTTCATCGCGCTGATCGGTCTCGTCAACGCCGGGTTCGTGCGGCGGCTGCCGGACGCCGCCGACACCACGGTCCCGGTGGGCCTGGGCACGGGCGGCGAGCTCGAGGGCTGGCCCGTGCTGGTCTTCGTCGTCGGGCTGCTGCTGACCGCGGTCCTCGTGATCCGCAAGGTGCGCGGCGCGATCCTGATCGGCATCGTCGCGGCGACGATCCTCGCCAACGTGCTGGAGGCCGTGTTCCACATCGGCCCCTCCGTGGACGCCGACGGGAACGCCGTGCCCACCGGCTGGTCCCTGATCGCCCCCTCCCTGCCCGAGTGGACCGCCCCGGACCTGCACCTGCTCGGCAGCGTGGACCTGTTCGGCGCCTTCACCTCCGTGGGCGGGCTGATGGCCTCCCTGCTCGTGTTCGCGATCCTGCTCTCCGTGTTCTTCGACGCGATGGGCGTCTCCGTGGGCCTGGCCCGCGAGGCCGGCACCGTGAACCCGGACGGCTCCATCCCCGACCTGAACCGGGTGCTCGCCGCGGACGCGCTCGCGGTCACCGTGGGCGGCGGCGCCTCCGGCTCGGCGCACCAGATCTTCGTGGAGTCCGGCACCGGCATCGGCGAGGGCGCCCGGACCGGCCTGGCCTCCGTGTTCACCGGCCTGTTCTTCCTCGCGGCCGTGTTCCTCTCCCCGCTCATCCACCTCGTGCCGTTCGAGGCCGTGGCCCCCGCGCTCGTGGTGGTCGGGTTCATGATGTGCCAGCACGTGGTGCAGATCGACTGGTCCGACCCGGGCGCGGCCTTCCCCGCGTTCCTCACGTTCATCCTCATGCCGTTCACCTACTCGATCGTCAACGGCATCGGCGCCGGCGTGGTGGCCTACGCGGTGATCCGCACGGGCCAGGGCCGCGGCCGCGAGGTGCACCCGCTGCTGTGGTTCGTGGCGCTCGCGTTCGTCGCGTACTTCGGGCTCGGCGTGGTCCGGGCGGCCCTCGGCCTGAACTGACCCGCCACCCCCGACGGCGGCGCACCGGACCCGGTGCGCCGCCGTCGTCGTGTGCGGCGCGGGGTGTCGGCCCCGCCCCGCGCGGCGTGATGGGATGGGCCGCATGCCCCAGACCACTTCGCACGCCCCCGTCCCGCCGCCCGTCTCCGCCGAGCCCGTGACCCGCCGCCACCACGGCCACACGTTCCAGGACGACTTCGAGTGGCTGCGCGGCAAGGCGGAGCCCCGCGTGCTCGAGCACCTGGCCGCCGAGAACGCGTACACCGAGGCCGTGACCGCGGACCAGGCGCCGCTGCGCGAGGCGATCGTCGGCGAGATCAAGGCCCGCACGGTGGAGACGGACCGCTCCGTGCCCGCCCGCCGGGGCGGCTGGTGGTACTTCGTGCGCACCCGCGAGGGCGCCGAGTACCCGATCCACTGCCGCGTGCCCGCACGCGACACCGGCGACCTCGAGGCCGACTGGACCCCGCCCGTCATCACTCCGGACGCCGCCCTGCCGGGCGAGCAGGTGATCCTGGACGGCAACGCCGAGGCCGAGGGCCACCCGTTCTTCGCGCTCGGCGGCATGCACATCAGCCCGGACGCCACCCGGGTGGCCTACGCCGTGGACCACACCGGCGACGAGCGCTTCACCCTGCGCGTGCGCGAGATCGCCACGGGCGAGGACCTGCCGGACGCGGTCGAGAACGTGGCCCACGGCGTCCGCTTCGACCGATCGGGCACCCGCGTGTTCTACACCGTGTGGGACGACTCGTGGCGGCCGTACCAGGTCAAGGCCCACGTGCTCGGTACCGACCCGGCCGAGGACGTGCTCCTGCACGAGGAGGCCGACCCGGGCATGTGGACCGGCTTCGAGGGCGTGGCCGACCGCACCCAGCTGCTGATCGGCGTCGGCAACTCGGAGGTCTCCGAGACCCTCGTGGTTGACCTGCCGGAGGACCCCGCCGCGCCCCTGCCCGCCCCGCGCGTGCTGATCCCCCGCGCGTGGCGGATGCTCGCGGACGTCGAGCCCATCACCGACGCCGACGGCGTCCGCCGGCTGCTCGTGGTCCACGACCGCGCCCTGGACGACGACGGCGCCCCCGTCGCCGCGCCCAACGGGGTGCTCTCGGTGGTCGCCGAGGCGGACGTCGCCGACCGCGGCGCCTGGCGCACCGTCGTGCCGCACCGCGAGGACGTGAAGGTCGACGGCGTCATGGTCACCCTGACCCACGCCGCCCTGGCCGTGCGCCGGGAGACCACCCCGCGCGTCGTCGTCGCCGAGCTGGAGGCGGTGCTGGCGGGTGAGGGCGCCGACTGGCGCGAGCCCGCGTTCGACGAGGAGCTCTACGCGTGCCACCTGTCCGCCACGGCGGCCGAGTCCCCGTTCCTGCGCCTGGCCTACACGTCCTGGATCACGCCCGCGCGCGTGCTGGACGTCTCCGCGGCCACCGGCGAGGTGCACCTGCGCCGCGAGACCGAGGTGCCCGGCTACGACCCCGAGCGCTACGTGGCCGAGCGCGTGTGGGCGCCGGCCTCCGAGCCGAGCTCCATCACCGGTGAGCCGGTGCGGATCCCCGTCACCGTGATCCGGCGCCGCGACGTGAAGCCGGACGGGACGGCCCCGTGCGTGGTGTACGGCTACGGCTCCTACGAGATGTCCATGGACCCCGTGCTGGGCGTGGCCCGGCTGTCCCTGCTGGACCGGGGCGTGGTGTTCGCGGTCGCGCACGTGCGCGGC
This sequence comes from Micrococcus sp. 140720015-1, assembly GCF_053627595.1. Taxonomy (NCBI): domain Bacteria; kingdom Bacillati; phylum Actinomycetota; class Actinomycetes; order Micrococcales; family Micrococcaceae; genus Micrococcus; species Micrococcus sp. 140720015-1. The sequence continues at coordinate 310,932 of NZ_JBSEYC010000001.1, read as the reverse complement.
GGCGGCGAACTGGGCCGGCGCTGGTACGAGGACGGCAAGAAGCTGGCCAAGCGGCACTCCTTCACGGACTTCGTGGACGCCACCCGGCACCTCGTGGACCTCGGCTGGGCGGACCCGGCGCGCGTGGCCTGCATGGGCGGCTCGGCCGGCGGCCTGCTCATGGGCGCGGTGCTGAACCTCGCGCCGGAGCTGTACCGGGCGTGCCTGGCCGTGGTGCCGTTCGTGGACGCGCTCACCACCATCCTCGACCCGGAGCTGCCGCTGTCCGCGCTCGAGTGGGAGGAGTGGGGCAACCCGATCGAGGACGCGGCCGTGTACGAGGCCATGCGCGCCTACACCCCGTACGAGAACGTGCGGGCGGTGGACTACCCGGCGATCGCGGCCGTGACGAGCCTGAACGACACCCGCGTGCACTACGTCGAGCCGGCCAAGTGGGTGGCCCAGCTGCGGCGGACGGTGACGAGCGACCAGGCCACGCCCCTGGCCGAGGGCGGCGCCCCGATCCTGCTGCGCACCGAGATGGACGGCGGCCACGGCGGCGCGTCCGGCCGGTACCAGGGCTGGGAGGACACCGCGTGGGAGTACGCGTTCCTGCTGACCGCGCTGGGGGCGACCCGCCGCGTGGTGTGACGGGGGCGGGGTGTTCGCCCGGGACCGGTCAGTCTCCGGCCTCCCCGGCCCCGTCGGCCGCGCGGACCTGGGCCAGCGCGTCGGCAGCGCGCAGCAGCCCCAGGTGGCTGAACGCCTGGGGGAAGTTGCCCGCCATGCGGTCCTGGCCGTCGTCGTACTCCTCGGCCATGAGGTCGAGGTCGTTCGCGCACGCGTCGAGCCGCTCCATGAGGGCCTCGGCGTCGTCCAGGCGGCCGGTGCGCGCGTACTGCTCCACGAGCCAGAAGGCGCACGCGAGGAACGGCGCCTCCTCACCGGGCAACCCGTCGGAGCCGTCCGGGCGGTAGCGCCGCACCAGGCCGGTCTCCGTGACGAGATCCTCCTCGATCCGCCGTACGGTGGCGAGCATGCGCGGGTCGTCCGGGGGCAGGAACCCGGTGTGGGGGATCTGGAGGAGCGAGGCGTCCACCGCGTCCGAGCCGTAGGTCTGGGTGAAGTGGCCGTCCGCGTGCACGCCGCGGGTGAGGATCTCCTCCCGCAGCTCGTCCCGGTGGCGCTCCCACGCCGCGGTCTCCGCCTCCGTGGCGGGCACGCCGTGGGTGGCCACGGCGTGCAGCGCACGGTCCAGCGCGGCCCACATCTTGACGCGGCCGTGCGTGAAGAAGGCAGGCTCCCCGCGCATCTCCCACAGCCCGTGGTCCGGGTCCTCCCGGTGCGCGACGACGCGCTCCACGAGCCGCTTCTGCAGCGGCCAGGACCACTCGTCCTCCGGAACACCGGCGTCCCGGAGGGCGCACAGCGCCATCATCACGGTGCCGACGACGTCCGCCTGCCACTGGTCCGCGGCGCCGTTGCCCACGACCACGGGCCGGGAGTCCGCGTGGCCGGGGAGGTGATCGAGCTCGCGCTCGGGCATGTGCCGCTCCCCCGAGAGCGTGTACATGACCTGCACCTCGTGGGGCTCCCCCGCGATGGCGCGCAGCAGCCAGTCGCGCCAGGCCGTCGCCACCTCCACGTGCCCGTGCGCGAGCAGGGCCTCCAGGGCGAGCGCGGTGTCCCGCAGCCACACATAGCGGTAGTCCCAGTTCCGGACCCCGCCGATGTCCTCCGGCAGGCTCATGGTCGGGGCCGCCACGATGCCGCCCGTGGCCCGGTGCGTGAGCCCCTTGAGCACGAGGAGGGATCGCTGGACCCGATCGGCGAGCGGGTCGTCCGCCCGCGGGGCCTCCCGGGTCGACTCCTCCAGCCAGCCGCGCCACCTGCGCACGGTGGCCTCCAGCACGTCCCCGGCGCGGGGCGCGGAGGGGGCCATGCCCCACGCCGGGTACCAGGTCAGGCACCACTGGGCGGACTCCCCGGCGACCAGCTCCGTCGTGCCCTCGTGATGCCCGTCCACCGGCTCCAGGTCCGGCCCGTGCACCGCGAGCGCGTCCCCGCCGGCGACGACGGCCAGGAACGACTCCCCGTCTGCGTCCTCCTGACGCGAGACCCACGGCTCGACCTCGCCGTAGTCGAGGCGGGCGAACACGGACTGCCTCACGCGCACGCGTCCCGCGATGCAGCGGACCAGCCGCATGACGTCGGCCCGCGCCGCCGCCTCGGACGCCCCGGTCCCGTCGGGGCCGCCGTCGTCCCCCAGGGCGTCCCCCACGCCGTCCGCGTCCATGAGCGGCATGAAGTCCAGCACCTCGGCCTCCCCGGACGGCGAACGCCAGAGGGTGCGCAGCACGAGGGTGCCCGGCAGGTAGGCGCGCTCCGCGACCTCGCCGTCCTCGATCCCCAGGCTCCACTCGCCGTGCTCCCGCGTGCCGAGGAGCGAGGTGAACACCGAGGCCGAGTCGAAGCGGGGCAGGCACAGCCACGTGATCGCCCCCTCCCGGGAGACCAGTGCCCCGCTGAGCTGGTGGGACAGGAAGGCGTGGTCGTCGATGCGGGGCTGGGCGCTCATGCAGGGCAGTCCATCACCCCGGGGGGAGGCGGGGCCAGTCGGGGGCGCGGCGTGGACCCGCGACGACGTCACCGGGAGAATGGCGTGGCCGGCCGGGTCCTGCCCGGCCGCCGCCCGCGCACCCGCCCCGCTCCCCCGTTCCGTCTGCCCGCCCCGTCCAGGAGGACCCATGCCCGACGTCCAGAACCCCTGCCCCACCGGAGCATCCCCGGCACCCGACGACGACCGGGCCGCCGCGTCCGTGGCGCTCGTGATCGTGGGCGCGACCGGTGACCTGACCCGACGGCTCCTGCTGCCGGGGCTGGCCCGGGCCCTCACGGTCCACGACCTGCCGGAGGTGACCCTGGTGGGCTCGGCCCACTCGGACGGCCATTCGCTCGAGGAGTGGCGCGGCGTCATCGAGGAGGCCGTGGGAGAGACGGATCTGGACGCCGACGCACGGGCGGGCCTCGTCGAGCGCGCCGTCTGGCGCACCGCCGACGCCTCGGACCCCGAGGACCTGGGCGCCCTGCTCGTCGCCGCCCGCGAGGCCGCCGGGGAGGAGGCCGTCGTCGTGCTGTACCTGGCGCTGGACCCGGACCTCGCCGCCGAGGCGTGCGCGGCGCTCGAGCAGGTGGAGGACCGCCCGGAGGGGCTGCGCATCGTGCTGGAGAAGCCGTTCGGCTCGGACCAGCGGTCGGCGCGCGAGCTCAACGCGCTGCTGGGGCGGATCGCCGAGGAGGAGGACGTGTTCCGCGTGGACCACTTCCTCGGGGAGTCGATGGTCTCGGGCCTGCTCACCCTGCGCACCGCCAACCGCGTGCTGGAGCGCGTGTGGAGCGCGGCCGACGTCGAGCACGTGGACATCGTGGCGGACGAGTCCCTGGCCCTGGAGGGGCGCGCCGGGTTCTACGACGGCACCGGGGCTCTCGAGGACATGCTCCAGTCCCACCTGCTGCAGGTGCTGGCCATGGTGGCCCTGGAGCCCCCGCGGCGTCTCACCCCGGACGCGTTGCAGGACGCCGTCGTCGAGGTGCTGCGGGCCACGCACGTGCGCGACGACGACGCGGTCGCCTCCTCGCGCCGGGCCCGGTACACCGCGGGGACGGTGGGAGGCCAGGACGTGCCCGACTACGTCGCCGAGGAGGGCGTGGACCCGGAGAACGGGACCGAGACGCTCGCCGAGGTGGAGCTGGAGGTCCGGACCGGCCGGTGGGCGGGCGTGCCGTTCCGGCTGCGGTCCGGCAAGGCGCTGGAGCCGCGCCGCTGGGAGGTCGTGCTCTCGCTGCGGCCGCCCGAGGGGGTGCCTGCGGGGCTGGAGGCGGCCGCGGGCCGGGAGCGGATCGTGGTGGGACTGGACCCACGGGCCCTGCGGGTGGAGCTGGCCGTGGACGGGCCGGACACCCCGTTCGTCGCGGAGCGCAGCGTGCTCGCGGCGGACCTGGCCGAGGAGGACGTGGACGCGTACGGCGAGGTGATGCGCGGCGTGCTCACCGGGGATCGGATGCTCTCGGTCCGAGGCGACGCCGCGGAGGAGTGCTGGCGCATCCTGGCCCCCGTGATCGAGGCGTGGGACGCGGGGCGGGTGCCCCTCGACGAGTACACCGCCGGGTCCTCGGGACCGGAGGACTGGCCGGAGAGGTGATCCGCGGGAGCGACCGTGGGTCGCACGGCGGCGAGGGGAGCGGCGTCGTGCGGTGCGGGCCGGCAACTCCGCCGACTGTGGGCGGGATGTTCCCTCAGAACCCCACTGCCCCCGTCTCGCCCGGCGGGCCTAGACTCGGGCCCCATGAGCACCCCGCAGCCCGACGCCGCCCGCCCCGACCGCGACCGCCTGCCTGAGCAGGTCTCCGACATCTTCGACCCCACGCGCTGGCGCGTGGTCGAGGGCTTCGACTTCGAGGACCTGACCTACCACCGTCAGGTGGAGCGCGATGCCGACGGCCGCTGGGTGCGCGACCTGCCCACGGTGCGCATCGCCTTCGACCGCCCCGAGGTCCGCAACGCGTTCCGCCCCGGCACCGTGGACGAGCTCTACCGCGCCCTCGACCACGCCCGCATGACCCCGGACGTGGGCACGGTGCTGCTCACCGGCAACGGCCCCTCCCCCAAGGACGGCGGCCACGCGTTCTGCTCCGGCGGGGACCAGCGCATCCGAGGCCGCGACGGCTACCGCTACGCCGAGGGGGAGACGGCCGAGACCATCGACCCGGCCCGCGCCGGACGCCTCCACATCCTCGAGGTCCAGCGCCTGATGCGCACCTCCCCCAAGGCGATCATCGCCGTCGTGAACGGCTGGGCGGCCGGCGGCGGCCACTCACTCCACGTGGTCGCGGACCTCACCCTGGCCTCCCGCGAGCACGGGAAGTTCAAGCAGACGGACGCCACCGTGGGCTCCTTCGACGCCGGCTACGGCTCGGCCCTGCTCGCTCGGCAGGTGGGCCAGAAGCGCGCCCGCGAGATCTTCTTCACGGCGCGCGAGTACTCGGCCGAGGAGATGGTGGCCATGGGCGCGGTGAACGAGGCCGTGGACCACGAGCGCCTCGAGGAGGTCGCCCTCGAGTACGCCGCGGACATCAACCGTCAGTCCCCCCAGGCCCTGCGCATGCTCAAGTTCGCGTTCAACCTTCCCGACGACGGCATGGCCGGCCAGCAGGTCTTCGCCGGCGAGGCCACGCGCATGGCCTACATGACGGACGAGGCCGTGGAGGGCCGGGACGCGTTCCTGCAGAAGCGCGACCCGGACTGGTCCGCCTTCCCGTACCACTTCTGACCGACCACCAGGCAGGACGGAGACCCGCCCATGCTCGCACTGCTCAACGACCAGCCCATCCTCGTCCTCATGGCCACCGTCGCCCTGGGCGCCGCCGTCGGCACCATCCCCCTGGGCAAGATCCGCCTCGGCGCCTCCGGAGCCCTGTTCGTGGGCCTGCTCGTCGGGGCGGTGCTGCCCGACGTCGGCGACCGGCTGGCCCTGTTCCAGAGCTTCGGCCTGGCCCTGTTCGCCTACCTGATCGGGCTCGGCGCCGGCAAGGTGTTCTTCCGGGACCTGCGCCGCAACCTGCCCCTGATGCTGGCCGCCGTCGTCGTGGTGATCCTCACCACCTTCACGGTGCACCCGCTGGCCGCGCTGCTCAACCTGGACCTGCCGACGGCGATCGGCGTGTGGACGGGTTCGCTCACCGCGACGCCGGCGATGGCGCTGGCGAACCAGCTCACCGGCGGGCAGGCCCCGGCCGTGGGCTACGGGCTGTCCTACCTGGTGGGCGTGGTCGGCACCATCATCGCGATCACCCTGCTCGCCGCCCGCCCGTGGAGCAGTTCCCCGCGCGATCCGGCGCCGGTGACCGACGGCAAGCTGCGCTTCACCGCCGCGGCCGCCACCTCCGCCCTCGCCGTGCGGGAGATCCCGGGGATCTCCGACGGGCTGGTGCGCGTGGTGGCGCTGCGCCACGGCGGCGTGGCCCGGATCGCCGGCTCCGCCGACCGGATCGAACCCGGGGACGAGGTCGTCCTGGACGGCACGGAGAAGAACATCGACGCGGCCGTGGAGGCCTTCGGCCGCCGCACCGGCGCCGACCCGGCGCAGGTGATGACCCCGCTGCAGACCTCCATGGTCATCGTCACGGCCCGCGCCCTGGCCGATCGCCGCCTGGGCACGCTGTCCCTGCGCGAGCGCTTCGGCACCGACGTCGCCCGGCTGCGGCGCGACGACGTCGAGTCGCTGGCCACCCCACAGACCGAGCTCAAGGTCGGCGACCGGGTGCTCATCGTGACCACCGCGCCGCGGATGGAGGCGGTGCGCGACTTCTTCGGCAACTCGACGCGCGGGCTCTCGAACCTGGACTGGATCTCCCTGGGCACGGGCATGGCGCTGGGCTACCTGCTGGGCATGGTGACGATCCCGCTTCCGGGCGGGGCCTCCTTCTCCCTCGGCCCGGCGGCCGGGTGCATCCTCGTCGGCCTCGCCCTCGGTGCGATCGGCCGAACGGGACCCACGGTGTGGGAGCCGTCCACCGAGATCGCGCTGACGCTGCGGCAGTTCGGCCTCATGCTCTTCCTGGGCGTGGTGGGCCTGGCCGCCGGCCCGGCGTTCATCGAGACGGTGTTCACCCGGGTCGGCGGGCTGGCCATCCTGATGTCCGCCGTGCTCACCGCGCTGACCGCGGCCCTGCTCATCGCCGCGGCACGGCTGCTGGGGCAGTCCGTGGATCGCACCTACGGGGCGCTGGCGGGCATCACGGGCCAGCCGGCGATCCTGGACTACGCGCTCTCCCGGTCCACCGACGCCCGCGTGACCGAGGGGTACGCCCAGCTGTTCGCGCTGATCATGGTGGTCAAGATCGCCACCGTGCCGTTCATGCTCTGACCGGCCAGCCGGATCCGACCCGCGGGGCGGGTCCGTCCGACTGCCGGGCCTCCTACACTCGGGGCCATGCCCGCCACCGCCGATGCCCTCGCCCGCGCCACGGACGCCCTCGCCGCGGCCTTCGACGGCGGCGCCCCCGTCGAGCTGACCGAGGACGGCGCCGCGCTCCCCCGGCCCGAGGCCCGCGACCCGCGCCGCTGCGGCGACCCGGACGCCGTCGCCGTGGTGCGCACGTCCGGGTCCACGGGCACGCCGAAGCAGATCGTCCTGACCGGCGCGGCCCTGCGCGCCTCGGCCGCGGCCACGGCCCGGCGGCTCGGCGGCGAGGGGGCGTGGCTGCTGGCCCTCGGCGTGCACTACGTGGCCGGGCTCGCCGTGCTCTCCCGCTCGATCGCGGCCGGGACCGCACCCGTGGCCCTGCCACCGGGCCCGTTCACGCCCGCGGCGTTCGCCACCGGGGCGGCCGCCCTGCCCGACCACGCCGGCCCCCGGCTCGTCTCGCTCGTCCCCACCCAGCTCGCCCGCCTCCTCGCGGCCGACGCCGACCCGGCCGGGCGGGCGGCCCTGCGCTCCTTCGACCGCGTGCTCGTGGGCGGCGCCCGGCTCGATCCCGCGCTGCGGGCCGCGGCCGAGGCGGCGGGGGTGCGTCTCACCGCCACCTACGGCATGGCTGAGACGTGCGGCGGCTGCGTCTACGACGGCGTGCCGCTGCCCGGCGTCACCGCCGCGGTGGCCCCGGACGACCCCGACGCCCCGCCGCGCGTGCGCCTGGCCGGACCCATGGTGGCGGCCGGCTACCTCGACGACCCCGCCCGCACCGCCGCCCACTTCGTCACCGCCGCGGACGGCGCCCGCGCCTTCCTGACCGAGGACACGGGCGTGCTCTCCCCCACCGACGACGGCGGCGTGCGGCTGGCCGTGACCGGTCGCCTGGACGACGTCGTCATCACGGGCGGGGTGAAGGTGTCCGCGGCGGCGGTGACCGCAGTGCTCGAGGCGCACCCGGGCGTCGCGGCGGCCCACGTGGCCGGCGTGCCGGATCCCGAGTGGGGCGCCCGGCTGTGCGCCGCCGTCGTGCCCGCCGACCTGTCCGCGGCCCCCGACGAGGCCGTCCTGCGCGCCCACGTGCGCGCGGCGCTGGGTGCGGCCGCGGTGCCCAAGACGTGGCTCGTCCTCGACGCCCTGCCCCTGCTCTCGACTGGCAAGACGGACCGGCAGGCCCTGGCCGCCCGGTTCACCGCCGGCTGAGCGCCGCCCCGCCCGCGTGGGAGAATGACCCGGGCCCGGCCGACGTCGGGCCCCGGCCGCGCTCCGCCGTCGACCCGGCCCGCCGCGCGCCGCCGCCCACCCCGCTCCCCAGGAGGAACACCCGCCCATGGCCGCCACGCTCTCCCAGTGGGTCGCCGCCGCGCGCCTGCGCACGCTGCCCATGGCGATCGCCCCCGTGATCGTCGGCTCGGCCGCCGCCGCGGAGCTCGGCTCCTTCCACCTCGGCGCGGCGCTGCTGGCCCTCGTGGTGTCACTCGCGCTGCAGATCGGCGTGAACTACGCCAACGACTACTCGGACGGCATCCGCGGCACCGACGACGAGCGCGTCGGCCCCTTCCGGCTCACCGTCTCCGGGCTCGTGCCCGCGACCCGGGTGAAGCAGGCGGCCTTCGCGTTCTTCGGCCTCGCCGGGCTGGCCGGCCTGGGGCTCATCCTGCTCTCGGGGCACTGGTGGTTCCTGCTGGTCGGCGTCGCCTGCGTGCTGGCCGCGTGGTTCTACACCGGCGGGAAGCGGCCGTACGGGTACCTCGGCCTCGGCGAGGTGTTCGTGTTCGTGTTCTTCGGGCTGGTGGCCGTCCTCGGCACCACGTACACCCAGGCCGACGCCGTCAGCGGCCTGGCCTGGGCCGGCGCGATCGGCTGCGGGCTGATCTCCACGGCCCTGCTCATGGCCAACAACATCCGGGACATCCCCACGGACCGCGAGGTCGGGAAGATGACGCTGGCCGCCCGCCTGGGCGACGGACCCGCGCGGGCGTCCTACGGCGTCATGCTGGCCGCCGCCCTGCTGCTGCCGCTGTTCTGGGTGGCGGTGCACCCGGGGCTGCTGCTCGTGCCGATCGGCGGCCTGCTCGCGATCCGGCCGATCCGCACGGTGCTGCGCGCCGACGACCGCCGGGCGCTGATCCCGGTGCTGCGCGCGACGGGCGTGATCGGGATCGTCTACGCGATCACGTTCACCCTCGGCGCGCTGCTCTGAGCCGCACGGAATGACGGCGGCGTCGGCGGCGGCATCCGCCCCGTCGCCCCGCGGGGCTCACTCGCGGAACCGGCCCTCGGTGTAGGCGTCCTCGGCGTCCGCGTCGGCGGTCTCGGTGCGGCCCCGGCGGCCCGTGCGGCCCTCCCACGCGGCGGACAGGTCCTCGGTGGCCCCCGTGCGCAGGCGGCCGAGAAAGAGGTAGCTGACCGCGAACGTCAGGATCGTGGCCGCGATCACTCCGAAGATCATCCCGAGGTCCATCACGTAGTAGAACAGCGCCCACAGGGCGACGAAGACGACCACGCGGACCAGACCGTAGAAGAAGATGCGCACCGGTCCATCCTACGAGGACGGGCGCCCCGCCCGCCGATCCCACAGCTCGCGCCTAGACTGGCGGGATGGGCCGCTTCATCATCCCCGCCGCGATCATCCTCGCGGGTCTGACCCTCTACGCGCTGTTCGAGGCGCTGCTGACCCCCGCCCGCGAGGTGCGCAGCCTGCCGAAGGCGGCGTGGGTGGCGGTCATCGTGCTCGTGCCGCTCGTGGGGCCGCTGCTGTGGCTGCTGCTCGGGCGCGCCCGCCCGGCCGGGGCGGGCGGCGCCCCCGCGCCCCGACCCACCGGGGCGCCGGACGACGACGAGGCGTTCCTGCGCAGCCTGCGCGTGCAGCGCCGCCAGGACGCCCGTGAGCAGGACCTGGACCGCCGCGAGGCCGAGCTGCGCGCCCGCGAGGAGGAGCTGCGCCGTCGTCGGGAGCAGGGCGACGACGACGCCGACCCGGACGGCGACGGGCCGCGCGCCTGAGGGGCCCCGCCGGACTCAGCCGGGCAGACCCGCGTACGAGTGCAGGCCCGGGAAGTACGTGTTCACGATCGTGTAGTTGAACACGATGCACAGGAAGCCCACGATGCTCAGCCAGGCCGCGCGGGCGCCGGTCCAGCCGCGGGTGGCGCGGGCGTGCAGGTACGCCGCGTAGACCACCCAGATCACGAAGGACCAGACCTCCTTGGTGTCCCAGTTCCAGTACCGGCCCCACGCGGCCTCGGCCCAGATGGCGCCGGCGATCACGGTGAACGTCCACATCACGAAGGCGATCGCGTTGAGGCGGTAGGACCAGTTCTCCAACCCCTGCGCGGCCGGCACGAGGCGCAGGAACGCCCACGAGCCCTCGCCCGCCGCGGCGCGCTTCTCCGCGCGGTCCTGCAGCAGCTGCAGCACAGACATCGCGGCGGTCAGCGCGAACAGCGAGCTGGCCAGCACGGCGATGGACACGTGGATGACGAGCCACGGCGACTGCAGCGGCGGCTGGAGGTGGCCCACCGGCGTCGGGAAGCCCATGGTGGCCGCGCACATCATGGCCACCACGAGACCGGTGACGAACGTGCCCACGAAGCGCAGGTCCTTGCGGAAGAGGAACAGCAGGTAGACGGTCGTGATCACGAGCGCGCCGGTGGTCATGAACTCGTACAGGTTGCCCCACGGCACGCGGGAGGCGGCGAGGCCGCGGGCGACGACGGCGAACGCGTGCAGCGCCCAGCCGACGGCCAGCACGGCCACCGCCACGTTGGCGACCGGGCGGCGGCCGCCGCCCGTGTAGTCCATGTCCTCGTCCACGAGGTCGCCGTCCGCGTCGATGCCGGGCTCGGCGGCGGACGGCCGGGCCGTGTCGGAGTCGCTCGCGCCGACCGCCGTGGACCCGCCGACGGCGGCCCCCACGGTCTCGCGGTCCGGAGCGGTGCGCACCTGCCCGCGCTGGGCCGCGAGGTCGGCCTCGAGGCGGCGGATGGTGGCCGAGGCGGTGGCCATGTCGATGGAGAACAGGATGAACGCCGCCGCGTACACGAGCGCGGCGATGAGCATGAAGAGGTCGCTGTACAGCGCCAGCTGCTCGTTCACGGGGGCCGTGGGGTTGAACACTGTCAGTCTCCTGATCGGGCGTCGGCGGGGCCGGCGGGGGTCTCGGGGGTGGTGGGGGTGGACTGGGGGGCGGCACCGGCCGCGGCGTCGTCGGCCGCCTCGGTGGCGGCGACGATGGGCCACCACTTCTCCATGGCGGCACGCAGGGCCACGTGCTCCTCGTGGAGGCCGAACTCCTCGCCGCGGGCGAGCAGCGCGTACTCCACGCGGGTGCGGCCGTCGTCGTCGGTGCGGGCGCGCACCCACACGCGGCGACGGCGGACGAACAGGCTGATCGCCAGGCCGAGCAGGGCGGTGCCGGCGAACACGCCGACGCCCCACTTGCCCGGGTCGTAGTGGATGTCCAGGCCGACGTAGCGGCGGACGCCGTCGAAGCTGAGGGAGCCCTTGCCCTCGGGCAGCTCGTACGTCTGGCCCTGGCTGAGCACGATGCCGCCGTTCTCGTTGGTGCGGCTGTTGAGCTCGGTGAGGGTTGCGGTGTCCAGCACGTACACGTTCTGCGGGCGGCCGGAGTCCAGGCCGAGGTCGCCGACGTACGAGTTCAGCTGCAGCTGCGGGCGGAGCAGCTCGGGGTCGGCCGAGAAGGCGGCGCCCTTCTCGTCCTCCACCGCCGTGGGCAGGAAGAAGCCCACGAAGCCCAGCTGGTCCGGCCGCGCGTCGGGCACCTTGAGGGTGGCCTGCGAGCCGTAGTTCTGGTCGAACACGCGGGTGACCACCGGGCCCTGGAACGCGATGTCGCCGTTGCCGTCGCGGACGGTGACCACGGGCGCGTAGCCGTTGCCCACGAGGTAGACGCGCACACCGTCGATGCTCAGCGGGTGGTTGACCTTGAGGACCTCCTGGTGCGGCTCGGCCTCGGTGCCCTCGCGGACCTCCATGACGGCGGTGTAGTCCAGCGGCTGGCCGTAGTGGGTCTCCGACTGCCGCTCGAACACGGCGTCGAACGAGTCCAGGGTGAGGGAGAACGGCTGCAGGTCGTCCGCGCTGAAGTACGCGCCGGGGGTGAAGGAGTCGTAGGCGACGAGGTTGTTGGCGAAGCCCTCCCCCTCCACGATGATCTTCTGGCCCGTGTACTTGGTCATCCCGCCGTAGGCCATGAACACGAGCACGCCGATCAGGGAGAAGTGGAACAGGATGTTGCCGATCTCGCGCAGGTAGCCGCGCTCGGCGCCCACGGAGGCGCCACCGTCCTCGAGGCGCCGCTCCACGCGGTAGCGCCGCCTGCGCAGCCACGCCTGGGCGCGGGCCACGGCCTCCTCGGGGCCGGGGCCGCCGTCCTCCAGGACCACGACGCCGGAGGCCGGCAGGCGCGTCAGGTTCCGGGGCGTGCGGGCCGGGGGGCGGCGCAGGGCCCGGGCGTGCTGGACGGCGCGGGGCCACACGCAGCCCACCAGCGAGACGAAGAGCAGCAGGTAGATCGCCGAGAACCACACGGAGTTGTAGACGTCGAAGAACTGCAGCGCGTCCAGGACGGGGCCCCAGAAGGGGTGGTCCGCGATCCACTGGTCCACGACCTCGGGACCGGCGCGGCGCTGGGGCACGAGCGATCCGGGCACCGCGGCGACCGCGAGCAGCAGGAGCAGCATGAGCGCGGTGCTCATGCTGGTCAGCTGGGTCCAGATCCAGCGCAGGGTCCCGGTCAGGCCCAGCCTGGGGAGGGCGACGTCCTCCGAGCGGGCGCGGTCGGCCTTCGAGCTCACAGGGGCATCCTCCATTCATTGGCGAACCAGAACTGCAGCTGCGTGGTCCAGTGCGTCCACACGCCGGTGACCATGAGCAGGCCGAGCAGCACCAGCAGGGCGCCGCCGAGCCGCATGATCAGCACGCGGTGCCGCGTGAAGAACCCGACCGCCCGCATGCCACGCTCCATGCCGACGGCGATGAGCACGAACGGCACGCCGAGGCCCAGGCAGTACAGGAACGCCAGGAGCGCCCCGCGCCCGAGCGAGCCGGAGCCCGCGGTGGACATGGCGAGCACGGCCGCCATGGTCGGGCCGATGCACGGGGCCCACCCGAGTCCGAAGGTCATGCCGAGCAGCGGCGCCCCGGCCAGGCCGGCGGCGGGCTTGAGGTGGAGGCGCCGCTCCTGCTGGAGGCGTCCGCCGCCGCCCATGAACACCAGTCCCAGGAGGGCGACGAGCACGCCGAGCACGCGGGTCACCCACTGGCCGTCGCGCTGCAGCCACACCATGGCCTGCGTGAAGACCACGCTGATGGCCACGAACACCACGGCGAAGCCGAGCACGAACAGCACGGCGCCGAGCACGAGGCGGCCGCGGCGTCGGGTGGTGAGCACGTCCCCGCCCAGGCCCGTGACGTAGCCGAGCCAGCCGGGCACGAGCGGCAGGACGCACGGCGAGAGGAAGGAGACGAGGCCGGCGAGCAGGGCGATCGGGGCAGCGAGCAGCAGCGAGCCGTCCAGCGCGATCTCGGCGAAGGGATTGTTCCGCATGGACTCGGCAGCCGGTCAGGCCGCGGCCTCGTCCACCACGGTGGTCAGCAGCGCGCGCAGGGTGGACTCCTCCACCGCGCCGAGCACCCGCGCGGCCACGCGCCCCTGCGCGTCCAGGACGAGGGTGGAGGGCACGGCCTGCGGCGGCACGTGGTCGGTCATGTTCAGCAGGACCTCGCCGCGGGCGTCCTCGACGGACGGGTACGGAATCTCGAAGGTCCGCTCGAACGCCTGGGCGGTGGTGGCGGTGTCCCGCACGTTCACACCGAGGAACCGGACGCCCTGCGGCTCGAACTGCTCGTGCAGGGCCACGAGGTGGGGGGCCTCCACGCGGCACGGGGCGCACGCGGCGTACCAGAAGTTCAGCAGGGCCGGGGCGCCGCGCAGGCTCGCGCCGGTCACGGGGCTGCCGTCGAAGAGCTCGGCCGAGAACTCGACCGGCGCGCCGCGCTCCTCCTGCGCGATCTCGCGGACCGAGCCGTCTCCGGCGATGTAGTTCTTGCCGTCCGCGTTGCCGGCCTGCCGCGTCAGCGAGTCGTCCCCCGAGCACGCCGCGAGGACGGGCGCGAGGCCGAGCAGCGAGAGGCCGGTCAGCACGGTGCGACGGGACGGACGGGGGGTCTGCATGGCGGGCTGCCCTCCAGGGGACGCGCGGGGCTGGATTCCGGGGACCTGGGGAGTCTACTGTCCGCCCCGCATTCTGACTGAACCCTGGACGTCACACCCCCACCCCGTGGGAGGCCACGGACGGCGTCGTCGACGCCGGCCGCCGTCGGGGCCTCAGGCGCCCGGCAGGGAGGAGGCGTCCTTGAGCAGGGCCTGGTTCGGCTCGTGGTACTCGACGCGCGGCACCCTGCGCCCTTCCTCGTACACGAGCGAGGTCACGGAGGTCAGCGAGCACTCACGCCGGCGCGGGTCGTGCCACAGCGGACGGCCCTCGACGGCCAGGCGCGTCACCCAGATCGGCAGCTGGTGCGAGACGAGCACGGACTCGGCGCCGGGCCCCTCGGCGGCCACGGCCTCGCCGCGGAGCCGGTCGACGACGGCCAGCATCCGGGCGGCCTGCGCGCGGTACGGCTCGCCCCAGGACGGGCGCAGGGGATTGCGCAGCCGGGGCCACAGCCGCGGGTTCCGCTTCAGCGACGCCGCCACCTGGGACATGCCCTCGAAGGCGTTCTCCGCCTCGATCAGGTTCGGCTCGGTGACCAGCGGCAGGTCGAACGCGGCCGCGATGGGCGCGCCGGTCTGCTGCGCGCGGGTCAGCGGGGAGGCGGCGACGACGGCGGGCGCCCGGCCGGTCTGCGCGGCGCGCTCCGCGAACCACGCGGCCACGCCCCGGGCCATCTCGTGGCCGAGCTCCGAGAGCCCGAACTCCGGTAGGCGGCCGTAGAGGACACGATCGGGGTTGTGGACTTCTCCGTGGCGGACCAGGTGGACGGTGGCGAGCGTCTGCATGGGGCCAGTCTGGCAGAGGCGGACCGGTGGCCCCGGCGGTAGCGTGGGGCACAGCTCGGCGCGACCGCGCCGCCACCCCCGTCCGCATCGAGGCGCCGCGAGCGTCGGCGTCGCTAGGAGGCCCCATGTCCGGCACCTCGCCCACCGATCCCCACGGCAGCCAGAACCCGTACGGCACCGACCCCTACGGCGCCGCCCCGCAGGGGCCGACCCCGGGCTCCTCCGACCCGGCGGGCGCGAGCCCGTACGGCCAGAGCCCCTACGGCGCACCGCCGGCGACTCCGTACGGCGCCCCGGGCCAGGCGGGGATGCCCCAGGCCCCCTCCCCCCACGGCCCGGCCGGCTGGCAGTCTCCCGGCCCGGTCGAGCTGCCCCCGCGGCCGCGCTCCCTGACGGCCGCGTTCTGGCTGATCGTCTCGGGCGGCCTCCTGCTGCTGGCGACGACCCTGCTGGCGGCCTTCGCCATCACCCAGCCGGAGGGCCAGGCCGCGATCCAGCAGGAGCTGGACCGGTCCGTCGAGCAGATGGATCTGCCCGCCGACCAGGCGGAGCAGATGCGCGCCATGATGGACGGGATGCTCCCGACCCTCGCCACGACGGCGGCCGTGTTCGGCGTGCTCGCGTTCCTCGTCTACCTGTGGGTGGCGTTCGCGATCCGCGGCGGCTCGCGCGCCGCGCGCATCGTCGGAACGGTGCTGGCGGCCCTGTCCGTGCTGGTGCTGGTCTCCAACGCCGTGATGGGGGCGTTCAGCCCGCTGGACCTGGTGTGGGTGGGCCTCGGCGTCGCCGGCATCGTGCTCGCCTACCGCCCGGACGCCACGGAGTACATGCGGCTGAAGGCCTGGCAGCGCTTCGCGCGCCGCTGAGCCCGCTCAGGCCCGCGGGGCGTCCAGGAGCCGGCCCAGACGGGCCGGGTCCACGCGCCAGAAGTCGCGCTGGACGCCGTCGACGAACAGCACGGGCACCTCGTCCGCGAACCGCTCGAGCAGGGCCGGATGCGCGGCGCCGTCGACGGCCTCCCAGGCCTCGCCCCGCGCGTCGCACACCTGCGCCACCGTGGCCTCGGCCTCGGCGCACAGGTGACAGCCGGGCTTCACGAGCAGCTGGACGCGGGCGGTGGTGGCGGGCAGATCGGCGGTCATGGCCCCACTCTACGGATCGCCGTCCACGACGAAGCCGCCGTCCCCCCGGAAGGGGACGGCGGCTTCGTCTCGTCAGCGCCCGGAGGGCGCGGGCGTCACTTCTTGTTGCGACGCTGGTGACGGGTCTTGCGAAGCAGCTTGCGGTGCTTCTTCTTCGACATGCGCTTGCGGCGCTTCTTGATCACAGATCCCATGGGGACTCCTTGAATCGGGGCGAGGGTCGGCGGTCGTGGGACCGCAGGCATCCGGGGCGCCGGACACGCCGACCCGCATTCCACCGGATGTGGAACGCCTGGAAACGTTCTCGGCCACAATACCGGCCGCACGGGCCCCGGTCGAACCGGGACGGGGACCGGCTCAGTCGAACCAGGGGTCCAGCCCGTGCAGCGGGAACACCTCGCGGCGCGTGGCCATGATCGACTGATCCACCGGGTCGGCCGGGTCGTAGCCCACCTCCCACGAGCGCCACCACACGTCCGCGTCCTCGCCCATCACGGTGGGGATCCGCTCGGCGTCGTCCCCCTCGTGCACGGACATGTCCCCGGTCAGCTCGTCCGCGGTGAGGGCCCGGACGTGCTCGATCCAGGCGGCGGGGATCTCGCTCTTCACGGGGATCGGGGTCTGCAGGACGGCGGCGGTCAGGTGGGTCCACGCGCGCGGCACCACCCGCAGCGGGTTGTAGCCGCCGCCCCCGGTGGCCAGCCACCGGCCGTGCGCGAACCGGTCGGCCCAGTCGCCGACGTCGAACGCGAGCTGGCGCTGGCCGTCCACGCTCAGCCGCAGGTCGGCGAGCGGATCCGTGAGGTGGCCGTCGCAGCCGTGCTGGCTGACCAGCACGTCCGGGGCGAACGCCTGCAGCAGGGGCGGGACCACGGCGTGGGCGGCGCGCAGGAAGCCGGCGTCACCGGTGCGCGGGGGCAGCGCGACGTTCACCGCGGTGCCCTGCGCGGCCGAGCCGCCGATCTCGTTGGCGAAGCCCGTGCCCGGGAACAGGCTGATGCCCGTCTCGTGCAGGGAGATGGTGAGCACGCGGGGGTCGTCGTAGAAGATCGACTGCGTGCCGTCGCCGTGGTGCGCGTCCACGTCGACGTAGGCCACGCGCTCCGCGCCGAGGTCCAGCAGGCGCTGGATGGCCACGGCGCAGTCGTTGTAGATGCAGAACCCGGACGCCGAGGACCGGGCGGCGTGGTGCATGCCGCCGGCGAAGTTCACGGCGCGGTCCACCTCGCCGGACCAGATCGCCTCCGCGGCGACGAGGGAGCCGCCCGCGATCCGGGCGGCGGACTCGTGCAGGTCCGGGAACACGGGACAGTCCTCGGTGCCCAGGCCGAAGCGGCCGTCCTCGGCCGACGACGTCGCCGCGGCCCGGCGCACGGCGGCGACGTACTCGGGGTCGTGGACGAGGGCGAGCTGCTCGTCCGTGGCCACGGGCGGCTCCACGATCCGCACGTGGGGCGCGTCCAGCAGGCCGAACGCCTCCACGAGCCGGTGCGTGAGGTCCAGCCGCAGGGGCGCCATCGGGTGCTCCGCGCTGAACCGGTAGCGGAGCAGGCTGGAGTCCCACACCACAGCGGCGGGGGTGGGAGCGGGAGGGGTGGACGTGGTGCTCATCACGGCCCAGCCTAGGGCTCCGGGCGGCACGGTGGCGACGACCGCCTCGGATGTCTCACCCGCGTGACGCGCGGGCCACGGGGAGCGCGATACTGGGAGCCGGTCCGATCCCCGTCCCCCGCGCAGGAGGTGCCCCGTGGCAGGTCCCCGTCCGACTCCGCACGCCCGCCGCCACGGCGGGGTGCGCCGGCCCGGCGGCCTCCCCCGGCCCGGCCAGGCCTCCACGCTGGAGTCCTCGACCGACCTGCGCACGGCGCTGCGGCGCTCGGGTCGCGCCGTCAGCTCGGTGGTGGGCGGCTCCCCGGCCCGCGCCGCCCTCTCCGCCTTCGCCCTCATGGCCCTGGTGTTCACCGGGCTCCTCGCCCTGCCGTGGGCCGCGGCGGACGGCCACGCCACCCCCCTGCACGACGCCATGTTCACCGCGGTCTCCGCCTTCTCCGTGACCGGTCTGACCACCGTCAACACGGCCGTGCACTGGTCCCCCGCGGGCCAGGTGATCATCCTCGTGGCCATCCAGATCGGCGGCCTGGGCATCCTCTCGATGGCCTCGCTGCTCACGCTGGCCGTCTCCCGGCATCTGGGCCTGAGGTCGAAGCTGGCGACGCAGCAGGCGGGCATGACCTCCGGCAGTCTCGGCGAGGTCGGCCAGCTGCTGCGCGTCGTCGTCCTGACGGTGCTGACCGCCGAGGCCGCGCTGGCGCTCTTCCTCGTGCCGCGGTTCGCGGCCATCTCCGGCTCGTGGCTCACCGGCCTGTGGCACGGGGTCTTCTACTCGGTCAGCGCCTTCAACAACGCGGGGTTCAGCCTGCACGTGGACGGCCTGCCGGAGATCATGCACGACCCGGTGATCATCACGGTGCTCGGCGTCGGCGTGTTCTTCGGCGCGCTCGGCTTCCCCGTGGTCATGGTGCTGCTGGAGAAGGGGTGGCGGTTCCGGGAGTGGAACCTGCACACCAAGCTCACGGTGGAGGTGACGCTGGCCCTGCTGGTGCTCGGCGCCGTCGCCCTCTTCTTCTTCGAGGCGGGCAACCCGGCGACCCAGGCCGGCATGGGCTTCTGGCAGCGGGTCGGGCACTCCCTGTTCGGCTCCGTGATGACCCGCTCCGGAGGCTTCGCGATCGACGACACGAACGCGCACCAGCCCGAGTCCCTGCTGCTCATGGACGCGCTGATGTTCGTGGGCGGTGGGTCCGCCTCCACCGCGGGCGGCATCAAGGTGACCACGCTGGCGATCATGTTCCTCGCGATCGTGGCGGAGGCGCGCGGCGACCGCGAGGTGACGGCGCACGGCCGCACGATCGCCCCCGAGTCGCTGCGCGTGGCCATCGCGGTGCTCGCCCTCGGTGCCACCCTCGTGCTCGTGGCCGCTCTGGCGCTGGTGCACATCACCGACGAGTCCCTCCAGCGGCCCCTGTTCGAGGTGATCTCCGCGTTCGGCACGTGCGGGCTCTCCGTGGGCGTCTCCGCGGAGAGCCCACCGACCGGCAAGTACGTCCTGACGGCCATGATGTTCGCGGGCCGCGTTGGTACGATCACGTTCGCCGCCGCCCTGGCCCTGCGCCAGCGGCGCGTGCTCTACCGCTACCCCGTCGAGAGGCCGGTCATTGGCTGACACCCCGCAGCGCACCGATCCCAACGCCCCCGTGCTCGTCGTGGGGCTGGGCCGCTTCGGCGCCGCCACGGCCGAGGAGCTCGTCGCCCAGGGCCGCGAGGTGCTCGCCGTCGAGCGGGACCCCGTCCTCGTGCAGCGCTTCGCCCCCTCGCTCACCCACGTGGTGGAGGCGGACGCCACCGACCCCGAGGCCCTGCGCCAGCTCGGCGCGCAGGACTTCGCGACGGCGGTGGTCGGCGTGGGCACCTCCATCGAGGCCTCGGTGCTGATCACCGTGAACCTCGTGGACCTGGAGATCCCCCACATCTGGGTGAAGGCGATCAGCGAGGCGCACGGCACGATCCTCAAGCGGATCGGGGCGAACCACGTGATCTTCCCGGAGCACGACGCCGGCGTGCGCGCCGCCCACCTCGTGAACGGGCGCATGCTCGACTTCATCGAGTTCGACGATGACTTCGCGATCGTGAAGATGTACCCGCCGGCCGAGTGCGTGGGCTTCACGCTCGCCGAGTCCCACGTGCGCTCCAAGTACGGCGTGACCGTGGTGGGTGTGAAGACCCCGGGCGAGGACTTCACCTACGCCCAGCCGGACACCCGGGTGGGCCCGCGCGACACCCTCATCGTCTCGGGCCACACGGACCTCATCGACCGGTTCGCGGCCCGGCCCTGAGGCACGCCGGAGCCGTCAGGCCCCGAACTCCTCGGCCATCTCCTCGTCGCGGCGGGCGGCCGCGTCCATGGCGCGGTTCACGAGGTCGACCATGCCGCCGTCCAGGAACGCCTCCACGGCCTTCTCGGTGGTGCCGTTCGGGCTCATCACGGCCTTGCGCAGAGCCTCGGCCCTGGCCCCCTCCTGCTGGAGCATGATGCCGGCGCCCTTGACGGTGGCCGCGGCCATGGCCTCGGCGGCGGCGGCGTCCAGTCCCATCTCGGCGCCGTGGGCGGCGATCAGCTCGGCCAGCAGGAACACGTAGGCCGGGGCGGAGCCGGCGGTGGCCACCACGGCGGAGAGCTGCTCCTCGGCCACCGGCACCACCAGGCCGGAGCCCTCGAAGAGGGCGCGTACGGCGGTGGTCTGCTCCTCGGTGACGCCCGGCGCGGGGGCCATGCCGACGACGCCGGAGCCCACCGTCAGGGGCGTGTTCGGCATGGTCCGCACGATCGGCTGCCCCGCCGGCAGCACGGCGGCCATGGTGACGGAGCTGACGCCGGCTGCCACGGACACCACCACGGTCTCGGGGCGCAGCGACGGCGCCAGGTCCGTGAGGGTGGCGACCATGTCCTTCGGCTTCACGCCCACCAGGACGATGTCCGCCTCGGCGACCGCGGCATGGTTGGCGCGTTCGTCCCGCTCCTGGGAGGTCACGGTGACGCCGTGCTGCGCGGCGGCCGTCTCGGCGGACGCGGCGGAGCGGGTGGTGGCGGTGACGTCCTCGGCGCGCACGGCGCCGGCGTCGAGGGCTCCGGCGAGGATCGCGCCGGTCATGGTGCCCAGGCCCAGGATGGTCAGCTTCATGGTCGGTCCGTCTCCTTCGTGGTCGGGCGCGGAACGCCGTCGTCGTCGTGGTGGTCGGTCCCGCCGGCGGCCAGGTGCTCGCGGGCGAACGCGAGCGAGGCGGCGAGCTTCTCCTCGCGCTGCCCGGCGTACTCCACGCCGCGCGTGCCCACCTCCACGCACACCGCACCGGCCAAGCCCTCGGCCGCCAGGTGGCGCAGGGTCTCGGCCACGGGCTGCGTGCCCTCGCCGGGGACCAGGTGGTCGTCCTTGCCGGAGTCGTTGCCGTCGGTGAGGTGGATGTGCCGCAGCCGCGGGCCGAGCTCGCGGACGGCCGCCAGGGAGTCCGCCCGGGCGATGGCCGCGTGCGAGAAGTCCCAGCAGATGTGCTCGTACGGCTCGGGCAGCGGGTTCCAGTGCGGCAGGTACATCTTGGCCTCGCGGCCGTAGGCCCGCCACGGGTACATGTTCTCCACGGCGATCACGACGCCGGTCTCCGCCATCAGCTCGTGGATGCCCTCGGCGAAGCCCACCGCGTACGTGCCCTGCCAGCGGAACGGCGGGTGGGCGACCACGGTGGCCGCCCCCACGGCCTGCGCCAGCTCCACCGAGCGGCGGATCTTGGACCACGCGGAGCCCCAGACCTGCTGCGTGAACAGCAGGGTGGGCGCGTGGATGGAGTCGATGGGCATCCCGTGCCGCTCGGACAGCCGCGTCAGCCGCCGCGCGTCCTGGCTCCACGCGTTGTGCGTGACCATGACCTCGACGCCGTCGTAGCCGAGGTCCTCGGCGGTGGCGAACACGTCCTGGGTGCCCAGGGGGAACACGGACGAGGAGGACAGGGTCACGGGGATGTCCGCGCCGAAGCGCGCCGCGGGGGCCAGGTGCGCGGTGGAGTCCGCCATGGTCAGCGCACCCCCAGGCTCAGTCCCGGCAGGAGGGTGTCCGGGTTGAGGTTCACGTGGCCGACGCCGGGCAGGCCGTCCCGGGTGAGGTGGCCCTCGAGCATGAGCGCGTCGAGGCGGTTGAGGATCAGGCCCTCGCGCAGCGCCCACGGGCAGATCTCGAGCTGGGCGATGCCGAACGTGCGCATGGCCGTCAGCGCGACGATCGCCCCCGCGAACACCTGGTGCGCGCGCACGTCCGAGACGCCGGGCAGCTCCGCGCGCTCCGCGATGGTCATCGCCGCGAGGCGGTTCACCCACAGGTGCAGGTCGTCCGCGCGCAGGTGCCGCTTCACGAAGGGGCCCGCCGCCGACGGCGCCGCCCCGGTGATCCGGGCGAGGGAGCGGAACGTCTTCGAGGTGGCGGTGACCACCACGGGCGACTCGATGCGCGGGAAGGCCGTGTACGCCTCCTCGAGTCGCTTCTCCACGTGCTTGCGGAGCTTCTTCACCGCCTTGGGGCTGGGCGGGTCCTCGGGCACCCAGTCGCGGGTGAGGCGGCCGGCACCCAGCGGCAGGGACAGGGCGTGCGAGGGCAGCTCGTCCTGGCCGTAGGCGATCTCGAAGGAGCCGCCGCCGATGTCGAAGTTCAGGATGGAGCCGGCGTCCCAGCCCTGCCAGCGGCGCACGGCGAAGTACGTCATGGCCGACTCCTGGTCCCCCGTGAGCTCGGAGAGGTGCACACCGGTCTCGGCCTGCACGCGGGCCAGCACGGCGGCGCCGTTCGCGGACTCGCGGATCGCCGAGGTGCAGAACGAGATCATGTCCTCCGCCCGGTGCTCCTCCGCGAACGCGGCGGCCTCCCGGACGAAGTCCACGAGCTCCCGCTGTCCCTCCTCCGTGATCGCCCCGTCGGCGTCCTGGTAGCGGATCAGCGGGAGGGAGCGCTTGTGCTCCGCGTAGGCGACGGGGCGGGCCCCCGGGTGGGCGTCCACGAGCAGCAGGTGGACGGTGTTGGACCCGATGTCCAGGACGCCGAGGCGCATGGCGCTCAGGCCTTCTTCCGCGCGGTGGTCTTCTTGGCCGGGGCCTTGCGGGCCGCCGGCTTCTTGGCACCGCCGCGGGTGGCCGAGCCCTTGGCACGCTTGTCCGCGAGCAGTTGGTAGGCCTCCTCCGCCGTGAGCTCCTCGGGCTGGCGGTCGCGCGGGACGGTGATGTTGGTGACCCCGTCCGTGACGTACGGGCCGAAGCGGCCCTCCTTCACGGTGACCTTCTTGCCGGAGACCGGGTCCTCGCCGAACTCGGCCAGCGGCGGCTTGGCGGCCCCGCGGCCACGCTGCTTCGGCTGGGCGTAGATCTCGAGGGCCTGCTCCTGCGTGATGCTGAAGATCTGGTCCTCGGACTCGAGCGAGCGCGAGTCCGAGCCCTTCTTCAGGTAGGGCCCGAAGCGGCCGTTCTGGGCGGTGATGACCTCGCCCTCGGCGTCCGCGCCCACGACGCGCGGCAGGGACATCAGCTGCAGCGCCTGCTCGAGGGTCACGGTGTCCACGGACATGCTCTTGAAGAGGGAGCCGGTGCGGGGCTTCTCCTTGGCCGGCTTCTTCTTCGGCTTGGGCTTGCCGTTCTTGTAGTACTCGGTGGGCTGGGCGTCGAGCCAGGCCTGCAGCTCCTCCTCGGTCATCTCGGGGATGACCTCGGTGACGTAGGGCCCGTAGCGCCCGTCCTTGGCGACGATGGTCCGGCCCGTCTCCGGGTCCGTGCCGAGCTCGCGCTCGGAGGGCTGGGCGGTGGCGAACAGCTCCTCGGCCTTGGCCGGGGTGAGCTCGTCCGGGGCCAGGTCCTCGGGGACGTTGGCACGCGGCGGGGTGGCGCCCGCCTCCGCGTCGGCCGGCAGCGACCGCTCCAGGTACGGGCCGTACTGGCCCACCCGCAGGGTGATGTCCTCGGTGATCGGCAGCGAGTTCACGGCCCGCGCGTCGATCTCGCCGAGGTTGTCCACCACGTGCTTGAGGCCCTCGACGCCCTTCTCCGTCTCTGCGGCGGGGGCCCCGAAGTAGAACGTCTGCAGCCAGGCCTCGCGGCCGAGCTCGCCCGCGGCGATCCGGTCGAGGTCGTCCTCCATGCGGGCCGTGAAGTCGTAGTCCACGTACTTCGCGAAGTAGTCCTCGAGCAGGCCGATCACCGCGAACGCGGTCCACGACGGGACGAGCGCGGTGCCGCGCTTGGACACGTAGCCGCGGTCCATGATCGTGGAGATCGTCGGGGCATACGTGGAGGGACGCCCGATCTCGCGGCGCTCCAGCTCGGCGACGATCGACGCCTCGGTGTAGCGGGCCGGCGGGGAGGTCTCGTGCCCGGTGGCCTCGATCGGGTCACCGGTGAGGCGCTCGCCCTGGGCCACCTGCGGCAGGCGGCGGTCCTTGGCCTCCGCGTTCTCGCCGTCGACCTCGGCATCCCGGCCCTCCTCGTACGCGTCGAGGAAGCCCTTGAACGTGATGACGGTGCCCGAGGCGCTGAACTGCGCGAGGCGGCCGTCCTGCGCGGCGGCCGAGAGCCGCAGCGTGGCGGTGTAGCCCTTGGCGTCGGCCATCTGCGAGGCCACGGTGCGCTTCCAGATCAGCTCGTACAGGCGGAACTCGTCCGGGCGCAGCTCGGCCTTGACCTGGGCCGGGGTCCGGAAGGAGTCCCCCGCGGGCCGGATGGCCTCGTGGGCCTCCTGCGCGGTCTCGTTGCGCTTGGCGTAGACGCGCGGCTGGGCCGGCACGGCGTCCGCCCCGTAGAGCTCGGTGGCCTGGCGCCGGGCGGCCTGCACGGCTTCCTGCGAGAGGTTCACCGAGTCCGTGCGCATGTACGTGATGTAGCCGTTCTCGTACAGGCGCTGGGCCACCTGCATGGAGACGCGGGAGCTCATCCGGAGCTTGCGGGCGGCCTCCTGCTGCAGCGTGGAGGTGGTGAAGGGGGCGGCCGGGCGGCGGGTGTACGGCTTGTCCTCCACCGAGTCGACCGTGAAGTCCGCCCCGCGCAGCCCCTCGGCCAGCGAGCGGGCGCCGGCCTCGTCCAGGTGGGTCACCTTCTTGCCGGCGGAGGCCTTGAGTCGCCCGGCGTCGTCGAAGTCGCGGCCCGTGGCCACGCGCTCGCCGTCCACCGTGCTGAGGCGGGCCGTGAACGAGCTGCCCACGGCGTCCGCGGCCTGCGCGCCCTCGGCCACCGTGAAGGTGCCCTCCACGCCCCAGTAGTGGGCGGAGACGAAGGCCATGCGCTCCCGCTCGCGCTCGACGACGAGGCGGGTGGCCACCGACTGCACGCGGCCCGCCGAGAGCCCGCGCGAGACCTTGCGCCACAGCACCGGCGAGAGCTCGTAGCCGAACAGGCGGTCGAGGATGCGGCGCGTCTCCTGGGCGTCCACGAGGGCCGTGTCCAGCTCACGGATGTTCTCCAGACCGCGGCGCACACCCTCCTTGGTGATCTCCCCGAAGGTCATCCGGTACACCGGCACCGTGGGCTTGAGGGTGTCCAGCAGGTGCCAGGCGATGGCCTCGCCCTCCCGGTCCGCATCCGTGGCGAGGTAGAGGGCCTCGGCGTCCTTGAGCTCGCGCTTGAGCTCCGTGACCTTCTTCTTCTTGTCCGGGTGCACCACGTAGTACGGGGTGAAGCCGTGCTCCGTGTCCACGGCGAACTTCCCGAACGGGCCCTTCTTCATGTCCGCCGGCAGGTCCGAGGGCTTGGGCAGGTCACGGATGTGCCCCACGGAGGAGTCCACCACCCAGCCGGAGCCCACCGCGTTGAGGTACTTCGCGATGGACTTGCTCTTGGCCGGGGACTCCACGATGACCAGCTTCTTGCCCGAGGGCACGGAGCTGGTCACGGAAGCGGATGACGTGGACAAGGGGGTCCTCCTCAGACGGGGAAGGCGGTGGTTCCGGGCCGGTGCGCGGTGCACGCCGGCGTCGGGCGGACGTCCCCACATCGTAGGGGGCGCGGTGCCCACGATAACGCCCGGCGTCCCCGCGCCCGCCACCGCCCGATCGTCAGCCCTCCACCAGGAACCCGTCCTCGTACAGCTCCCGCAGCGCGGCCAGCAGGCCGGCCCGCCCGACGTCGTCCAGCTCCAGCAGCGCGGCGACCGCGCCCACCAGCTGCCCCACGGACAGCTCACCATCGGAGGCGGACAGCACGCCCGCCGTCGCGGTGTCCAGGCGTGCCACGCGCCGGAACCCGGACCCCTGCCGGGCCAGGATCACCTCGGGGTGCTCCGCCCCGAACCGCTGGTGCCGCTCCTCCGTGACGTCCGCCGCCACGCGCAGGTGCAGGCCGCGCAGCACGGCCAGCGCCGGGTCCCCGACGGCGTCCCCCGCCCCGGCGCCCGCGGCGAGCCGGTCCCGGCGGGCGACGGCGGCGGCCCACGCGGCACCGAGGGCCTCGTCGACCGGCTGGGTCAGCTCCTCGGCGACCACCCACCCCCGGCCCTGGGAGCCGTCCGCGGCGGGCCGGCGCAGCCACACGTGGCCGAAGCCCACGCCCGCGACCCCGCGCGCGGCGAAGTCGTCCAGGTAGCCGCGGTAGGCGGTCTCGTAGGCGGGCGGGTCGAGCTCGAGCGAGGAGTCCTGCAGCCACGTCTCCGCGTAGCCCGCGGGGTCCTGCCGGTCGCGCTGGAGGAACCAGGCCTGCATCCCCGGCGCCACCCACGAGCGCGGGCGCGCGTCCCACGGTGCGGTGTCGGCGTCGGCGGTGTCCCCCGTCGGGATCTCCCAGTTGGCGAGCAGCTGCGCGGTGCCGCCCTCGGCGAGCACGTCCGGCAGGGCCGCGATCAGCTCCGCGACGATCCGGTCGCCCTCGCGGCCGCCGTCGCGGTAGGTCAGCACGGGCGCGTCCGGGTCCGTGCGCGGCGTGATCACGAACGGCGGGTTCGAGACCACGAGGTCGAACCGTTCCCCCGCCACCGGCGCCAGCAGGTCGCCGGCCGCCAGCCGGACCCGGTCCTCGAGCCGCTCCCGGTCGAGGCCGAGCACGTCCGCGTTGAGCAGCAGGTTGAACCGGGTGAAGGCCAGGGCCCGCTCGGACAGGTCCGTGGCGGTGACGTGGTCGGCGTGGGCGAGCAGGTGCAGGGTCTGGATCCCGCAGCCCACCCCCACGTCGAGGGCGCGGGCCACGGGACGGCGCTGCGTGGCGCCGGCGAGCGTGAGGGAGGCCCGGCCGACGCCGAGCACGTGCTCGGGAGGCAGCGGGCCGCGCCGCTGCAGGGCCGTCAGGTCCGAGGCGATCCACATCCGGCCAGGCTCGTCCGCCTCGTACGGCGAGAGGTCCACCGCGCCGCGCACGCGCCCGTCCGGCCCTTCGACGACGAGCCCGGCCGCCACGGCCCCGGCCAGGCCGAGGCGGGGCAGCGCGGCGTCGAGGTCGGCGGCGGGGACGGGGTCGCCGAGCAGCCAGGCCCCGACGGCGGCGGCGAGGCCCCGCGTGCCGTGCCGGTCGCCGGCGCCGGCTGCGTCGTCGTGCCGGCCGGGGCCCGCCAGGTGACCGGCGACGACGCGGCGGGCAGCCTCGGCGTGCTCGCGGTCCAGGGCGAGCGTGGCCACGGGTCCGAGCAGCCCCTCGACGGCGGCGGTGGTGAACGGCAGGGCCGCCAGGTCCGCGGCGAGGGCCACGGCCGTGGCCGGGGTCAGCCGCGGGGCGGGGGGCGACGGGGGTGTCGGGACGGGACTCATGCCTCGGTCCTCTCAGCGGGGTGGGGGCGGTGGGCGCAGACGGGGCAGCGGTGCTCGGGGTCGTCGGCGGCGCAGGCCGCGCAGCGGACCTCAAGCGTGGTGCAGGCCGGGTCGGCGCAGTTGCGCAGCGCCGAGGTCGGGGCCTGGCACGTGACGCACCGGCCGATGGTCTCGGCGTCAGCGGTGAAGCGGGTGGACAGGCGTCGGTCGAACACGGCCAGCTCGCCCCGCCACAGTCCGGCGTCGCCGCGGGCCTCGCCGTAGCGGACGATGCCGCCGTCGAGCTGGTAGACCTCGGCGAAGCCGCGGTCCTTGAGCAGGGCGGAGAGGACCTCGCAGCGCACGCCGCCCGTGCAGTAGGTGACCAGCGGCGCGTCCTTGAGGTGGTCCAGTGCCCCGGAGTCGACGGCGGCGAGCAGGTCGCGGGTGGTGTGCGCGTCCGGGACCACGGCCCCGTCGAAGCGGCCGATGGCCGCCTCCACCGTGTTGCGGCCGTCGAGGAAGCGCACGGGGTTCGCGGTGCCGGCGCGCTCGGCGACGAGCGCGTCCACCTGGGCGGGCGTGAGCCGCTCCCCTGTGCCGACGACGCCGTCCGCGTCCACGGTGACGCGCTCGGGGGCCCCGAACGCGACGAGCTCGGGCTTGACCTTGACGGAGAGGCGGGGGAAGTCCGCCGCCGAGCCGTCCGACCACTTCACCTCGAGGTCCCGGAACGCCGGATGCTCCCGCGTGCCGCGCACGTAGCGCTTGACCGCGTCGACCGGTCCGCCGACGGTCCCGTTGATCCCCTGCGGCGACACGATGATCCGGCCGGTCAGGCCGAGGGACGCCGCGAGCGTGCGCTGCCACAGCCGCACCGCCTCGGGGTCGGCGAGCGGGGTGAACCGGTAGTACAGCGCGATGCGGGAGAGGGGGGCGGTGCTCATCGAGGTCCAGGCTAGTGCGCGACCGCGGACGTGACGGCCGTGAGGGACGGGCGGGGCCTGGCCCGCACCGGCCTCACGCCTTACCCTTCAGACATGACTGAGCATCTGGATCCGGCACTGGTCGACATCTGGTTCGCGGCCTGGTCGCGATCGCGCGGCTACCGCACGAGCCAGGAGGCGGGGCGACGCGCGGCCCTGCGCACCCCTCGCCCCGCCCGCATGATCCCCGGCGGCTCCGGTCGCGCCACGGTGGACGTGCCGGCCACGTGGGAGCACGTGGTGGTGAACCCCTCCCGCGCGGAGCTCGAGGACCTGCGCGAGGCGGTGCGGGACCAGGAGCAGATCCTGCTCACCGTGTTCGGCGACGCCGGCGAGGACCCGAAGGCCATGGGTCTGAAGGCCCAGGCCGAGCCGGAGCGCTTCATGACCATGGACATGGACCCCGAGCTGCAGGACGTGGAGCCCCCGCTGCTGCCCGAGGGCTATGAGGCCCGCGTGGACCAGCCGATGGAGGGCAGCCGTCGCCTGCGCGTCCTGGCCGTCGGCGCCTCGACCGCTCCGGAGGGCGAGGAGGAGCTCGCCGCCCTCGGCTGGGTCACCGAGGAGGACGGCACCGCCGTCTACGACCGGATCTGGACGTCCCCGAACCACCGTCGCCGCGGCCTCGGCTCTCTCGTGATGCGCTACCTCACCTCCGAGGTCATGAGCGACGGTGAGATCAGCCGCGGCCTGCTCGTCGCCTCCCCGGACGGCCAGAAGCTGTACCGCCACCTGGCCTGGACCGACCTCGGCCCCGTGTCCATCTGGGGTCGCGGCCTGGCCGAGGACAACCCCACCGCCGAGCACACCGGCACCATGGGGGCGTGACCGGCCACCTCCCGGAGCACGATCCCTGGACGGATCCCGCGGGCGGCTGGGGGCCGCCCGGCACGGCGGACGCCGCGCCGGGCATCGACGACGCCGCCCCGGACTCCTCCGGACCGGAGCCGCAGCCCGTCGGTGAGGTGGTGGCCGACGTCGTGGCCGGGCTGTCCGTCACGGCACCCGGGGACCTGCGCCCGGACACCCCGGCGGGGGCCGGACTCCGTGCGGCGCTGGGCCGGACCGGGTTGCCCGAGCAGATCCGCCACGTCACCGAGCTGCCCGCACGGCAGGCCCGGCACACGGACTGGCCCGCAGACGCTCCGGAGGGCCTCATCGGGGCGTTCGCGGCGCGCGGCGTCGAGCGGCCGTGGCTGCACCAGGTGCGGGCCGCGGCCCTGGCCGGCGCGGGGACGCACACCGTGCTCGCCACGGGCACGGCGTCGGGCAAGTCGCTGGGCTACCAGCTGGCGGTCGGCACCCGGCTGGCCGCCGACCCCCGGGCCACCGCGCTCTACCTCGCCCCCACCAAGGCCCTCGCGGCGGACCAGCTGACCTCCTGGCGCGCCCTCGAGCGGGACGGTGCCCCGGGGCTGCGCGCGGCCCCCTACGACGGCGACACCGCACCGCGGGATCGGATCTGGGCCCGCGAGCACGCCAGCGTGCTCATGACCAACCCGGACATGCTCCACGTGGGGATCCTGCCGCACCACGAGCGGTGGGCCGCGTTCTTCCGGAACCTGGCGTTCGTGGTGGTGGACGAGTCGCACACGTACCGGGGCGTCTTCGGCTCGCAGGTGGGCATCCTGCTGCGCCGGCTGCGGCGCATCGCCGCCCACTACCGCGGGGACCGGCCGGAGACCGTGTTCATCGGGGCGTCGGCGACGTCGGCGGATCCGGCCGGGCACTTCGCCCGACTGATCGGGGCGCCGGCCACGGCCGTCACCGAGGACGCGTCCCCGCACGGGGCGGTCACGGTGGCGTTCTGGGAGCCGGAGCTGACAGACCACCGCGGCGAGAACGGCGCGCCCGTCCGCCGCTCGGCCATGGCCGCCGCCGCCGACCTGGTCACCGACCTGGCCCTGCAGCAGGTCCGCACGCTGGCGTTCATCCGCTCCCGGCGCGGGGCCGAGGCCATCGCGAGCGCGGCCAAGCGGCAGCTCGAGGAGGTCGAGCCGGGGCTCGGCACCCGGATCGCGGCCTACCGCTCGGGCTACCTGCCCGAGGAGCGGCGGGAGCTGGAGGCGGACCTGCGCTCGGGTCGGCTGCTGGGCATGGCCTCGACGCCGGCGCTGGAGATGGGCATCGACGTCGCGGGGCTGGACGCCGTGGTGGTGGCCGGCTGGCCGGGCACCCGCGCGTCGTTCTTCCAGCAGATCGGCCGCGCCGGGCGCGGCGGCCAGGACGCGATTGCGTTCTTCGTGGCCTCGGACGACCCCCTGGACACGTTCGTGGTGGACCACCCGGAGGCCGTGTTCGACCTGGGCGTGGAGGACACCGTGGTGGACCCGGAGAACCCACACCTGCTCGGCCCGCAGCTGTGCGCGGCCGCCGCGGAGCTGCCGATCACGCCCGAGGCGTTCGGCTGGTTCGGGGAGCCGGAGCGGGTGCGCGCCCTGCTGGACGCGCTGGTCGAGCAGGGGTTGCTGCGCCGTCGGCCGGCCGGCTGGTTCTGGACGCACCCCGAGCACGCCGCCGGCATGGTCTCCCTGCGGGACGACGGCGGCGGGCCCATGGACATCATCGACGCCGAGTCCGGCGCCCTGCTGGGCACGATGGACTCGCCCCAGACCCACTACCAGGCGCATCCCGGCGCGGTGTACGTGCACCAGGACCGCACGTACCTCGTGGAGGAGCTGGACGAGGACGCGCACGCGGTGGTCGTCACGCGCGCCTGGCCGGACTTCACCACGCAGGCCCGGGACGTCACGGAGATCGAGATCGTGGCGGTGCACCGCCGCCTGGACGCGCGCGAGGGCACCCTGCGCTGGTGCCTCGGGGATGTGCAGGTCCGCACCCAGGTGGTGTCCTTCCAGCGCAAGGCCCTGGTCTCCGGGGAGGTGCTCGGCGAGGAGCCCCTCGACCTGCCGGCGCGGGACCTGTTCACCTCGGCGGTGTGGTTCCAGGCGGCCTCGGACGAGCTCATCGCCGCGGGACTGACCACGGATCGCCTGCCCGGCGCCCTGCACGCGGCCGAGCACGCGATGATCGGCATGATGCCGCTCGTCGCCTCGAACGACCGCTGGGACATCGGCGGCGTCTCGATGGTCCTGCACCCGGACACCGGCTCCCCCGCCGTGTTCGTCTACGACGGCCGGCCCGGCGGGGCGGGCTTCGCCGAACGCGGCTTCGAGCAGGCGCGGCGCTGGGTCGAGGCGACGGCGGGGGCCATCGCGGCGTGCGAGTGCGCGGAGGGCTGCCCGTCCTGCGTGCAGTCCCCCAAGTGCGGCAACCGCAACAGCCCGCTGGACAAGGCCGGTGCGCTGACCGTCCTGCGGTTCCTGATGGACCACGCCGATCACCTCGTCCCGGCGGACGCCTCGGCCGACGGCTCGGGCGGTGCCTCCGGCGGGGCCACGGACGCGGCGCCCGGGGCCTGAGACCGCGGCGGGCCCGCGACGGCGTCGGCCGTGGCCGCCGGCAGCGGGGCGCGGGCGAGCTCGACCGCGACGCGCACGGTCCCGTCCTCGCGCACCTCGCACGCCACGACGGCGGCCCCGTTGCGTTCGGCGGTCCGCCCGGCCAGCGCGCACGGCTCGTGGTCGGTGAGCCCGCGCCGGGCGTCGGAGGCGGCGAGCGCTGCCAGGTCGGCGGCCCCGGCCGCCCGGGCGCCGGTGACCGAGGCCTGCCCCAGCGCCGCGACCGCCAGCAGCAGCCCCGCCCCCAGGGCGGCCGTGCCCAGGACGGACACGGTGCCCGAGCCGCGTTCGCCCCGCGCGGGCGCCCTCCTGCGGGTCATGACCGGTCCTCCGGTGAGGCGGCGGGTGTTCCGGGCTGCTGGTCGGGGGCGGCGGCGTGCGCGGTGAGGGTGAGGGCCTCGGCCCAGGCGAGCGGCCCGGGGCCGGGCTGGACGACCTCGACGGTCACCCAGCCGCCTTCGACGGTGTGCGAGAGCGAGGCGTCGTCGCCGGCCATGCGTGCCACCGCGTCCCGGGCCGCCGCCTCGTCGTCGCCCCGGGCGAGGATGCGGGCGGCCGACGCCGCCGCGTCCTGACCCCGCACCTGCTGCACCGCGGCGGCGCCGGCCAGCAGGACGGACACGAGCACGAACGCGATCACGGGCAGCAGCACCGCGTACTCGGCCGTGACGGCCCCGGTCTCGCCGCCCCGGAGCGCCCGGGGCCGCCCCGCCGTCCGGGCGCCCGTGCGGCGCGCGGACGGCGAGGCGGAGGTCGGGTGCTCAGTCACGCTGGAGCGCCCCGGAGACGAGGTCCACGAGCAGCGACTGCACGTCCGGGCTGGTGAGCACGACGGCCAGCACGCCCGCGAAGCCCACGGCGGCGAGCGTGAGGATGCCGTACTCGGCCGTGATCGCGCCGGTCTCCTCGCCCGCGGCGTCGACGACGCGGGCGAGGCGGTCGCGGTCGCTCGGGCGGGTGACGGCGGGCTGGGCGGTGTGGGAGCGGTGGGTCATGGTGGTCCTCCTGGAGTGGGCCCCGCGGTGCGGGGCGGTGGTGACGGCCCGGCCGGGCCGCTGGTCCCAGGCTGGCCCGGTGCGGGCCCGCGCGCCGGGGGCGGTGCGGATCCGGGGATGGGGCGGGGCGATCGGGGCCCTGTGCAGGACCGGACGCCCCGGTGTCGCCGCCGCCTCAGCCCGGTCCCGCCCCGAGCAGGGCCATGACGACGGGCACCACGCCCCAGCACACGAAGGCGGGCAGCAGGCACAGTCC
Organism: Micrococcus sp. 140720015-1; assembly: GCF_053627595.1. Classification (NCBI taxonomy): domain Bacteria; kingdom Bacillati; phylum Actinomycetota; class Actinomycetes; order Micrococcales; family Micrococcaceae; genus Micrococcus; species Micrococcus sp. 140720015-1. The sequence goes on along the minus strand of NZ_JBSEYC010000001.1, from coordinate 277,830 downwards.
CAGCGGCATCACCAGGCGCACGGCGAGCTCCTCGGCCACCCGTTCATCGGCCCGCCGGGTCTGCTGACGGACGGCGGCGGCGGTCTCGGCCAGCGTGCGGGCGCCGGCCATTCCGGACCGATGCAGCGGTCGCAGTCGGGCGGCGGTCTCGATCCACACCGGGTCCGTGTCGAGCCCCGCCCACGCCTCGTCCCAGTCCCGGCCCCACAGCAGCAGCGTCGCCGTGGCCCGCAGGCCGCGGGCGCCCGGCAGGGTCCGGCCGAGGTCGTCCAGCGCGGCGGGCAGGGATCGGCCGGCGCTGAGCAGCGCCGCCAGCACGTCCAGCACGACGGCGGCGCCCACCGCCGCCGGCTCGCGCGCGGCCGCACGCAGCAGCAGGCGCGTCCAGGACCGCCCGGCCAGCCAGAACAACAGCCCCACCACCGCGACCACGGCACCGAAGGGCGAGCGGACCAGATCCCACGGGGAGGTGCCGAGCAGCCACGCGAGGCCGAGGCCGCCCAGGGGCAGCCACTGCAGCAGTCGGGACGTCGCGCCCGGTCCCGCCGCGGCCGAGCGGCGGGCCCGGGCCGCGTCCACGTCCGCCTCGAGGCTGTGGGCCAGCTGCCGGGCCACGTTTGCGGGAGCGGCACCCGCCCGGGCCCCGGCCGCGAGCGCCGCATCGATCAGCGCCCAGCCCGGGTCCCGTGCGGGGGTCCGCCAGGGCAGGGTCCCGCCGCGGCGCGCCGCCTCCCCGGTCGGCGCATGCGACGCCGGCACATCCCAGGCCAGCGCCTCGGCCCGGCGTCGGGCGTGGTGATGGGCGCAGCATGCGGCACCCGCCTCGCCCGGGCCCGACCCGCAGGCGGGCAGGGTGCACGCGGTCTCCCGCCAGGCCTGCTCCTCGGTCAGGCCGGCCGCGACGAGGGCGGCCCAGCGGCGCAGCACGCCGATGAGCACCTCCGTCTCCTCCTCCGGCGTCGCCCGCCCCGCCCGCCAGGGCAGCAGCGCCACGGCACGCCCAGCGCGCGACCGTCGTGCCTGCCCGGCCGCCGTCGTGTTCACCGGCCGCTCCGCCCCGCCAGCCGGGCCGCGAGCGCGGGCACGCCGGGTCCTTCGACGGTCCGCCCGCCCATCGCCTCCGCCCCGGGCCGCCACGTGAGGGCGGGCAGCAGGGCGAACCCGTCGGCGCGCGGGTCCGGGACGGCGAGCTCGACGGGGTGCCGCCCGTGGCCGTCGCGGGCGATGTGCAGCACGGCGTCCACGCCGGCGCGGGCCTGCGCGGCCACCGTCTCGGGCCGCCAGCCGGCCAGGGAGGCCATGGCCGTCAGCCGGGCGGGCACCTCGGCGGCGGCGTTGGCGTGCAGGGTGCCCCACGCGCCCTGGTGTCCCGTGTTCAGGGCGGTGAGGACGTCGGCCACCTCGGCGCCGCGGCACTCGCCGACCACGAGCCGGTCCGGCCGCATCCGCAGCGCGTGGCGGACGAGCTCGGCCAGTCCGACCTCGCCGGCACCCTCCGCGTTGGCGGCGCGGCACTGCAGGGCGACCACGTGCGGGTGATCGGGTGCGGCCTCGGCCGTGTCCTCCACGACGACGATCCGTTCGTCCCCCGGCACTCGGCCGAGGGCCGCGGAGAGCAGCGTGGTCTTGCCCGCCCCGGTCGCACCGCTGACCAGGACGGTGGCGCGGTCGCGCACGAGCGCCTCGAGGGCGTCGGCCCAGAGGGCGCCGTCCGGCCAGCCGTCGGCCAGCGCGGTCAGCGACGGCGTCGTCGCGGCCGGGATCCGCAGGCTCAGCAGGGTGCCGCCGCCACTGACCGGGGGCAGGACCGCGTGGACGCGCACGCCGCCCACGCGGGCGTCGGCCAGCGGCACCGCCGCGTCGAGGCGGCGGCCGGCCCGGTGCAGCAGCCGCACCGCGAGCGCCCGGGCGGTCTCGGGGTCGAGCCGATCGGGGCGGCGGACGAGGCCCTCGTCCCCGTCGGTCCACACCGCGCCCGCGCCGTCCACGAGCACGTCGGTCACGCCGGGGGTGCGCACCCAGGGTGCGAGCGGGCCGAAGCCGTCGAGCTCATCGACCAGCGCCGCCACGCGTGGGTCGTCGATCGGCGCGTCGAGGGCCTCGGCGATCAGCGGGGCCAGCGGCGGCTCCGGCCCGTCTGCGGCCGAGGCACGGGCCTCGGCCACGCGTCGGCGCACGACGGCGGCGGCGTCCAGCCCGTCGGGGCCCGCTGCGGGTGCGGCGAGCGGCGACGCGGCGACCTGCGTGCGTCCCGGCTCGGCCGGGTCGGTACGGGGCCATGGGAACCGCCGGCTGCCCTCGGGCGGAGCGGGGCGGCGTCGTCGGCCCCGGGGCGGGCGGGCCGGGGCGGCGGGGACGAACGGGCGCATGGCGGGCCTCCTGCGGGTCGGGGCGGCCGCCGCGGTCCGCGGCCGCCGGCCCGTCCAGTCCACCGTCCCGCCCGGGTGCCCGCGCCCCCGGTCCCGCCGCTGGGGACACGGGCCCGCCCTCCGGCGCCTGTGCAGGAGCGGACGGCGGCGCGCAGCCGTCAGTCGCGCAGGATCCGGTGGGTCCGCGCGTCGCGCACGCGGGAGTCGTCCCACAGCACGTCCCAGCCCAGCAGCGCCAGCACACGGTCCAGCAGCGCCGCCGTGAACCCCCACACCAGGCGCTCGCCCACGAGGAAGCCCGGCGTCTCGCCGCGGCGGCCGCCGGGCCGGGCCACGCGGCACCGGTTCGCGGGGTCCACCAGGTCCGCGACCGGCATCCGGAACACGGCCGCGGCCTCGGCCTGGTCGACCACCGCCACGCGGCTGGGGTCCCGCCACCACCCGAGCACCGGGTGCACCACGTGCCCGGAGACCACCACGGGCACCGCCGGCAGCACACCCAGGACCTCCACGCCGGCCGGGTCCAGGCCGGTCTCCTCCTGCGCCTCGCGGAGGGCCGTGGCCACGACGTCGGCGTCCTCGGGGTCGACGCGACCGCCGGGGAACGCGATCTGCCCGGCGTGCTGGCGCAGGGTGGTGGCGCGCTGGGTCAGCAGCACGTCCACGTGCGGGTGCACGCGCTCGGCGTCGTGACGGGCGGGGACGTCGTCGAGGGCGCCGAACAGGATCAGCACGGCGGAGGGGCGCGGATCGCCGGACCGGGGCCAGTCGAAGCCCCACATCGGCACGGCCTCGGGCGGGATTGTGGTGAGCGAAGCCGGGTCGTGGTGACCGGGCGCGTCCGCAGGGGCCGCGCCCCACCGGGCCACGAGGTCCGCCAGCTGGTCCCGCGCACCCGTCAGCGACGCAGCGCACGTCCCGGCGGCGTCGCGGGAGGTCGGGCGGGGGCTCGCGGGGGTCTCAGGCATGGCCCCCACGCTAGCCGCCGGTCGTAGCCTCGGGGCATGACGGCTCCCCTGACCTCGCCCCCGGCGGCCACCGCGTCCCCGGATCCGGTGGACGTCGCGGTGATCGGCGCCGGCCAGGCCGGACTGGCGGCCGGCTACTTCCTGGCGCGGGCCGCGCGGGACGTCGACCGCGGACGCCGGCCGGGCCCGCCGCCGTCGTTCGTCCTGCTCGACGCGTCCGCCCAGCCCGGCGGCGCGTGGCCGCACCACTGGGACTCCCTGCGCCTGTTCTCCCCCGCCGAGCACTCCTCCCTGCCGGGCCGACCCATGCCGCCGTCGCCCGGCCCCGGCACCCCGGACGCCGGGCACGTCGTCGCGTACCTGGCCGACTACGAGGACCGCTACGGGCTGCCGGTGCGCCGGGGCGTGCGCGTCACGGCGGTGACGCACGACGCCGCCGCGTCCCCTCCGTTCACCCTGCGGCTCGAGGACGGCTCGGCCCTGAGCACCCGCGCGGTGGTCTCCGCGACCGGCTCGTTCACCCGCCCGTTCGTGCCGGCCCTCCCGGGGGCCGACCGCTTCGGCGGCACGCAGCGGCACTCCGCCGCGTACCGCTCCCCCGAGGCGTTCACCGGGCGGCGCGTCCTCGTGGTGGGCGGCGGCAACTCGGGCGCCCAGATCGCGGCGGACCTGCTGCTGGCGGGTGTCGCCACCACGTGGGCCACCCGGCGTCCGCCCCGGTTCATGCCGGACGACGTGGACGGGCGGACGCTCTTCGATCGGGCCTCGGCGCGCGTGCTGGGCCGCTCCGAGGCGCGCGTGGGCGACCTCGGGGACATCGTCATGGTGCCCTCGGTGATCCGCGCCCGCGACGAGGCCGGGCTCCACGCGGTCCCCGCGCCCACGGCGCTCACGCCGGAGGGCGTCCGTTGGGACCACGACGCCGGCGCGAGCCACGGCTGGCCCGCACCAGCCGCGCCGCGGCCCGGGTGCGCGGCGCCGAGCACCCGGTGGACGACGTCGTCTGGTGCACGGGCTTCCGGGCGGACCTGCGCCATCTGCGGGGCCTCGAGCTGACCCGCCGCCCCTCCGGGGCGCCGGCGACGGAGCGTGCCCTGCCGACCGCCTCGGTGGACGTGCCGGGACTGCACCTGCTCGGCTACGACGACTGGTGCGGGGCCGCCTCGGCCACGCTCGCGGGCGTGGGGGTGCACGCGCGCCGGGCCGTCGATGCGATCCTCGCGGGTCTCACCGCCGGCTGAGCGGGCAGGCCGGTCGCTCAGGCCTCCAGCCCATGGCCGAGGGCGCGCAGCTCCCGGCGCGTCCGCCCCGCGTGCAGGAGCTCGAGCAGCTCCTCCCGGCCGGGCTTGAGCTCGTAGGCGAGCAGGGCGCGTGCCCGCTCGGGGTCGGTCTCCCCCTCGCCGTAGGACGGGCACCAGCGGGCGATCGGGCACGCCCCGCACGCCGGGCGGCGCGCGTGGCACACGCGGCGGCCGTGGAAGATCAGCCGGTGGGAGAGCATCGTCCAGTCCCGGCGCGGGAACAGGGCGCCCACGGCGTGCTCGACCTTCACCGGGTCGGTCTCGTCCGTGAACCCCAGGCGCCGGGCGAGCCGGCCGAAGTGCGTGTCCACGGTGATCCCGGGCTGGCCGAAGGCGTTGCCGAGCACCACGAACGCGGTCTTGCGCCCCACCCCGGGCAGCGCCACGAGGTCCTCGAGTCGGGCGGGGACCTCGCCGTCGTGCCGGGCCACGAGCTCCTGGGACAGCCGCAGGATCGCGGAGGCCTTGTTGCGGTAGAACCCCGTGGAGCGCACGAGCTCCTGCAGCTCGGGTTCGGTGGCCGCGGCCATCGCGTGGGCGTCCGGGAAGCGGGCGAACAGCGCCGGCGTGGCCGCGTTGACCCGCACGTCGGTGGTCTGGGCGGACAGCACCGTGGCCACGAGCAGCTCGAACGGCGTCTCGAAGTCCAGCTCGGCGACGGCGTACGGGTACGTCTCGGCCAGGATCCGGTTGATCCGCCGTGCCCGGCGCACCAGGGCCAGCCGGGTCTCCCCGGTCGGCGTGTCCGTCGGCTCCGTCTCCATCCGCGCGTCCTCCCGCCCTCGTGCGATCCGCTCAGGTCCGACCATCCTAGGGAGCGGGGCGCGTGCCGACGTCCGCACCGCGTCCGGCCCCCGCTTCCGGGCGCGATGCGACACACAGGACCCGAGGATTTGTGGCGGCGGGGCCGCGCGCGGCATGCTGAGGCGGGAGACTAGTGTGGGACGCGTCACATCCGCGCCGCGCACCGACCGCACCACCCCGAAAGGACCCCGTCGATGGACGAGCAGATCCCCACGTTCCCGCCCCCGGCCGAGTTCGCCGCCCAGGCGGTGGCCGGAGCCGACCTGTACGAGGAGGCCGCCGAGGACCGCCTGGCCTACTGGGCCCGCCGCGCCCGCGAGATCCTGCACTGGGAACAGGACTTCACCGACGTCCTGGACTGGTCCGACGCGCCCTTCGCGAAGTGGTTCGTCGGCGGCACCACCAACGCCGCGTACAACGCCCTGGACCGCCACGTCGAGGCCGGCCACGGCGACCGCGTGGCCATCCACTTCGAGGGCGAGCCCGGCGACACCCGGACCTACACCTACGCCGACCTGGCCGCCGAGGTCCGGCGCGCCGCCAACGCGTTCGAGTCCCTCGGCGTGACCAAGGGCGACCGCGTGGCCGTCTACCTGCCCATGATCCCCGAGGCCGTCATCACGATGCTCGCGTGCGCGCGCATCGGCGCGGTCCACTCCGTGGTCTTCGGCGGCTTCTCCTCCGACGCCCTGCGCTCCCGCGTGGACGACGCCGAGGCCAAGCTCGTCGTCACGGCGGACGGCTCCTTCCGCCGCGGCAAGCCCTCCATGCTCAAGCCCGCCGTGGACCAGGCCCTCTCCGCGCCCGGCCACACCGCCGAGCACGTGCTCGTGGTCCGCCGCAACGAGGCCGAGGTCGAGATGACCGAGGGCCGCGACCTGTGGTGGCACGACGTCGTGGACGCCCAGTCCGACGAGCACGAGCTCGTGTGGCACGACGCCGAGCACCCGCTCTACATCCTGTACACCTCCGGCACCACCGGGAAGCCGAAGGGCATCCTGCACACCACCGGCGGCTACCTCGTGCAGGCCGCGGCCACCCACCACGACACCTTCGACCTGCACCCGGAGTCGGACGTCTTCTGGTGCACCGCCGACGTCGGCTGGGTCACCGGACACTCCTACGTCGCCTATGCGCCCCTGGTCAACGGCGCCACCCAGGTGATCTACGAGGGCACCCCGGACTCCCCGCACCAGGGCCGCTGGTGGGAGATCGTGCAGAAGTACGGCGTGAGCATCCTCTACACGGCGCCGACGGCGATCCGCACGTTCATGAAGTGGGGCCGGCACATCCCGGACGAGTACGACCTCTCCAGCCTGCGCGTGCTGGGCTCCGTGGGCGAGGCCATCAACCCGGAGGCCTGGCGCTGGTACCACGAGGTCATCGGCGCCGGCCGCTGCCCCATCGTGGACACCTGGTGGCAGACCGAGACGGGCGCCCACATGCTCACCCCGCTGCCCGGCGTGACCACCCTCAAGCCCGGTTCCGCGCAGAGGCCGGTGCCCGGCGTCGTGCTGGAGGTCGTGGACGAGCTCGGCGAGCCCATGACGGACACGAGCGCGGGCTTCCTCGTCGTGCGCGAGCCGTGGCCGTCCATGCTGCGCGGCATCTGGGGAAACCCGGAGCGCTTCAAGGAGACCTACTGGTCCCGCTTCCCCGGCATGTACTTCGCCGGCGACGGCGCCCGCCACGACGAGGACGGCGACATCTGGCTGCTGGGCCGCGTGGACGACGTCATGAACGTCTCCGGCCACCGCCTGTCCACCACCGAGATCGAGTCCTCCCTCGTGGCGCACCCGTCCGTGGCCGAGTCCGCGGTGGTCGGCGCGAAGGATGAGACCACGGGCGAGGCGGTCGTCGCGTTCGTCCTGCTCACCGCGGACGCCGCCGCGGCCGACCGCGACGTCGCCGAGGTCGAGGAGGAGCTGCGGCAGCACGTGGGCAAGGACATCGGCCCCATCGCCAAGCCCAAGCGCGTGCTCGTGGTCCCCGAGCTGCCCAAGACGCGCTCCGGCAAGATCATGCGCCGCCTGCTCAAGGACGTGGCCGAGGGCCGCGACCCGGGCGACTCCACCACGCTGGCCGACCCCGCGGTCATGCAGCGCATCGTGGAGACGCTCGCCCCGAAGGCCTGAGCCGGCACGACGACGCCGCCCCGGTCCGCACGCTGCGTGCGGTCCGGGGCGGCGTCGTCGGTGGGCGGGCCCGGCTCAGGCGCGGGCGGCCGCGTCCCGGCGGACCAGCTCCACGGCCTCGTCGGGCGTGTAGCCGAGGCGTTCGAGCAGGGTGTCGAGACAGCGGCGCACGGCCTGGTGCGCGGCGTCGGCGCGGGCGTCCGCCGAGGCGGCCACGAACGTGCCCGCACGGCCCCGGGTGCGGATGGTGCCGTGCGCCTCGAGCTCCTTGTAGGCCCGGGCCACGGTGCCCGGCGCCACGCCGAGCTCGGCGGCGAGCGCGCGCACGGGCGGCAGTCGGTCCCCGCGGGCCAGGGATCCGGAGGCGACGCCGGCCAGGACCGCGTCCACGATCTGCCGGTAGGGCGGGGCCGGCAGGCTCCCGTCCACCGCCACGACCGGCAGGGAGGCGGAGACCACGCCCGCGGCCCCGCCGGCGACCGAGGCCGCGGACGGGGCCGCTGGGGACGGACCGGTGGCCCTCATCGACTCACCGGTGCCGTGCGTCGAGACGGCCATCCTCGCGCTCCCACACGGCGGGGGCCAGTTCGTCCTCGATGGTGAGATCGCCCGAGGAGTCGTCCGGGTGGCGGAGCAGGTGGACGGCGGAGACCGCGAGGCCGCCCCACACCAGGAGGATGGCCAGGGACATCATGACGATCGCTGCGGTGCTCATCGGTCAGAGCTCCTTCCGGGTGGTGGCCGCGGGCACCACCGGCAGGGCGCCGGTGGGGACGGTGCCCTCGGGCACGGCGTTGTGCGGGATGAGGTCGCCGTGGATCTCGCTGTCCAGGTCCTCCGCGTAGAGGTTGGACTTGCGGGACCACGGGATCAGGGAGAGCAGGACGGCCAGGGCGACGGAGCCGAGCGCGATGCCCCAGCCGAAGACGCCGAGGAAGTCGCCCGGGTAGCCCTCATAGCCCTCCGCGATCACCTTCATGATCCAGGAGAGCCAGATGTAGGCGAGCACGATCGGCATGAGCACGCCGATCAGCAGCACGTACCCGCGGCCGACCTTGAAGGAGGAGACGGCGTTGAGGTGCGCCGTGATGCGACGGGCCGAGCCCAGCGCGCCGGTGACCAGGAGCACCGACAGGAGCGCCGCGCCCACGATGCCGAAGTTGTTGGCGAACGCGTCCATGGTGTCGAGCATCTGCAGGCCCGTGGTGGTGGAGAACAGGGCAAGGGAGACCACCCCGGACAGGCCGATCACGACGATCGTGGCCGTCCAGCGGCCCCAGCCGAGCTTGTCCTTCACGGCGGAGACGACGACCTCGAGGATCGAGATCAGCGAGGTGAAGCCGGCGACCACGAGCGAGCCGAAGAACAGCACGCCGATCAGGGCGCCGAGCGGGGCCTGCGAGATCAGGGTGGGGAACGCGATGAACGCCAGACCGATGCCGCTGCCGGCCACCTCGGACACGGACACACCGGAGGCCTGCGCCATGAAGCCCAGGGCGGAGAACACGCCGATGCCGGCCAGGATCTCGAAGCCCGAGTTGGAGAAGCCGACGACCAGGCCGGAGCCGGTGAGGTTCGTGCGGCGGTTGAGGTAGGAGGCGTAGGTGATCATGATGCCGAAGCCGACGGACAGCGAGAAGAAGATCTGGCCGTAGGCGGCGATCCAGACGCCCGGGTCCGCCAGCGCGGCCCAGTTCGGCGTGAACAGGGCGTCCAGGCCCTGGGCGGCACCCGGCAGGGTGAGGGCGATGCCGACGAGGATCAGGAACATCACGATGAGCAGCGGGATGCCGACCATCGAGGCCAGGGCCACGCCCCGGCGCACGCCGAAGCCCATGATGAGCAGCGTGATCACCCAGACGGCGAGCATGGGCCAGAAGACGCCCGAGACGAAGTCGAAGGACGGGGACGGGTCGTCGGCCACCTGCAGGTAGTCGCCCATGAGGAAGGTCTCCGGGTCGTCACCCCACCGCTGGTCCACGGAGAACCAGGTGTACATGATCGCCCAGCCGATGATCGCGGCGTAGTAGATCCCGATGACGACGCAGATGAGCACCTGCCACCAGCCGACGGTCTCGGTCCACCGGGACAGGCGTCGGAACGCCAGCGGCGCGGAGCCGCGGAAGCGGTGGCCGATCGCGTAGTCGAAGAACAGCAGCGGGATGCCCGCGGTGAGCAGCGCGATCAGGTAGGGGATGACGAACGCGCCGCCGCCGTTCTCATAGGCGACGTAGGGGAAGCGCCAGATGTTGCCAAGGCCCACGGCGGAGCCGATGGCCGCCAGGATGAAGGCCCACCGGCCGGTGAACTCCTCCCGGGTGCGCTTCGGCGCCGTGGCGGGCGCGGAGACGGTGCTGGACATGCAGGACCTCCGAGGGTGGGAAGACTCGAGTGTGACGGAGGCCACAATAGTCGACGCGGGCCGTTACCGGACAGTCCGGTCCGGAATGCGGGCGTCAGGCCCGTGGCGCGACACCGACATCAGCCGCCCGGGACGCAGTCCCCCGAGGGGACCGTGGCCGTCATCTGCGGGGCCGCGGTGACGACGGGGGCGATGGTGTCCGCCGTCAGGGCGTAGCCGACGGCGTCCGAGCCCGGCGCCCGGGCGAACACCAGACCGGCCAGGTTCCCGGCCGCGTCCACCACCGGGCCGCCCGAGTAGCCGTGGCGGATGTCCGCCGCGAGGGTGTAGACGTCCACCATGCTCGCGGCCCCGGTCAGGACGTCGCCGAGCGGCACCTCGCCGACGGCCTGCACGGTCGCGGGGGTGGAGGCGAACGGGCCGCCGTCGGGGTACCCCAGGACGGAGGCCGACGCGCCGCCCGTCAGCTCGGCCCCGACCGGCATGACGGGCAGGTCCGCGTCGTCGACCGCCAGGACGGCGAGGTCGTGCGCCGTGTCCAGGTGGACGATCCGCGCCTCGTGCACGCCGCGGGCGCGGTCCGTCACAGTGGGGGCGTCCACGCCGAGGACCACGTGCGCGTTCGTGAGCACGCGGTCCGGGGCCACGGCCACGCCCGAGCCGCTCTGGACCTGGCTGCACTGCGCGGCCGTGCCGGTCAGCCGGACGACGGCGGCCGACGCCGAGGAGGCGGCGGGAGTCGAGGGGGCCGCCGACGCCGACGAGGCGGGGGCGGTCGTCGCGGCCGACGGCGCGGCGGCCGTGGACGACGAGGCCGCGGCCGCGTCGTCGGGCTCCTCGGGGGTCGCCGAGGCGGACGTCGCGGGCGGGGCGGACGTCACGGTGTCGGACGGGGAGGAGGCGGCCGAGGGCAGCCCCGGCGTCGCGGCCGGGGCCGGGGCGGCGCGGATGCCGTCGTCGGACTCCGGGACGGGGGCGGGCAGCTCGAGCTCCGGCAGCACGTCCAGGTCGGCGACGGCGGAGCGCGAGCGGGCGGCCCAGGCCAGGAGCGAGTCGGGCATCACGGTGTCCAGCGCCGTGATCACCCGCGAGCGGGTCACCTCACGGGTGACCGCGGTGGAGCCGGAGGCCGCGATGGAGAACGCCACGAGCCAGAGGACGAGGGCGCCCGCGAGACCCGTGGCGAGCGCGCCGAGCAGGCGGTCGACGAGTCGCAGGGCCGGCAGGTTCACGCGCAGCCGGATCGCCTCGCCGATGGCGGCGCCCACGTACTGGCCCGCCGCCACGAGCAGGACGAGGGTGGCGATCAGCGCGGCCCACCGCCACTGCGGCGCGGTGACGAACTTCGCGACCTCCGGCAGGGCGTAGAACGCGATCGCGGCACCGCCGACCAGGCCGACGAGGTTGCCCAGCACCACCCACAGGCCGCGGCGGTGGCCCTGGACCAGGAGCATCGCCAGCGCGACGATGAGCAGGACGTCCAGCCACGTCAGACCCAGCGGCATGGGCGACCTCCTTCGGATGCGACGGCACCGGCCACGCACGGGGACCGCCCGCGCGCCCGGTGGAGGATCCAGGGTATCGGCCCGCACTGGGGTATGGGGCACAATGGACGCCAGTGAACCGGGCGGCTCCTCCGCCGCGGTGTGAGGAACTGGCCACAGAGAGGACACGCACACATGGATCTCGAGGTTCTGCGGAAGGCTCCGCTGTTCACCAACCTGGACGACGAGGTGTTCGCCATCCTCACCTCGGAGCTGACCGAGGTGGAGCTCTCCCGCGGCGCGTCCGCGTTCCACGAGGGCGACCAGGGCGATCAGCTGTACGTGATCATGTCCGGCAAGATCAAGCTCGGCCGCACCGCCTCGGACGGCCGCGAGAACCTCGTGGCCGTGCTCGGCCCCGGTGAGATCTTCGGCGAGATGGCGCTGTTCAACCCCGCCCCGCGCAACGCCACCGCCACCGCGGTCTCCGCCACGCGCCTGGCCGGTCTGCGCCACGAGAACCTGCGCCGCGCCATCGCCTCGTCGCCGGACGTGTCGGTCCAGCTGCTCCAGGCCCTGGCCCAGCGCCTGTCCAAGACCAACGAGTCCCTGGCGGACCTGGTGTTCTCGGACGTGCCGGGCCGCGTGGCCAAGGCGCTCCTGGACCTCGCGGACCGCTTCGGCCGCCCGGCCGCAGACGGCCTGCTGGTGGCGCACGACCTCACGCAGGAGGAGCTCGCCCAGCTGGTGGGCGCGTCCCGTGAGACCGTGAACAAGGCCCTGGCCGAGTTCGTTCAGCGCGGCTGGATCCGCCTGGAGAACCGCGCCGTGGTCATCCTGGACCTGCAGCGTCTGCGCCAGCGTTCGCGCTGACGCCCCCCGCCGCCGTGGAGCGGGCCACCCCGGTCAGTCCCGGGTGGCCCGCTCCACGCGCATCCGGGGGGTGCCGTCGTCGCCGGCCTCGGTGACCAGATGGTATTCCGGCACGGGGCCGCGCCGGGCACAGGGCGTGACGGAGAGCAGGAAGGCGGCGGCCGTCCGGTGTGCCGCGACCCGACGCACGATCACCTGCGTCAGCGGGGTCGCCACCTGGTCGAAGGGTGCCGTGCCCTCCGCCCCGGCGGGTCCGGGCAGCCGCAGCGGGCCGGCGAGCGCGCGACGCGCGGGCACCCACGCCTGGAGTTCGGGACCGGGTTCCTCGGGTGCCGACGAGGACTGCAGCGGAGGGGTCGTCGTGGCGAACACGGCCGTGTCGAAGCGTCGGTGGACGTGGGGCGCGGAGTGCCAGCGCATGACGGGGCGCAGCAGGTCGGTGCGCAGTCCGAGACCGCGCGAGGCCAGCAGATGGGGCAGACTCTCCGAGCCCTCCTCGAGGGAGCTGCGGCCCCCGCCCCAGGTCTCGATGCGCGCCGTGGACACGACGTCCGTGTCGGAGCGACCGGCGAGGAGCACTCCGGCCTCGTCGTGGAGCTCGCGGACGGCGGCCACCACGTGCTGCCGCGCACGCCGTCGGTCCGTGGTCCCGAACGTGTGGGCCCACTGGGAGGGCTCGGGCCCGTACCACGGGCAGGAGTCGGCGTCGGACTCGAGGAGCGCGCCGCCGGGCAGGCCCACGCGGCCGAGCGGGGTGCGTCCCGCGCGGTGGCGGAGGAAGACCTCCGGGCCGTCGTCGCCGTCGCGCACGAGCACGACGGACGACGCGGGCCGGGACGGGCGGACCTGGCGGAAGCGCCGGTCCAGCCACTGGCGGGTGAGGTCCTCCTCCTGCCCCGGGACCGGCAGCAGCATGCCGGCCGGGTCAGCGGACACGGACGGTGATCTCCACCTCGACGGGAGCGTCCATGGGCAGCACGGCCACGCCGACGGCGGAGCGCGCGTGGCGGCCGGCCTCGCCGAAGATCTCGGCCAGCACGTCCGAGGCGCCGTTCACCACGCCGGGCTGACCCGTGAACGCGAGGTCGGAGGCCACGAAGCCGACGACCTTGACGACCTGGGCGACCCGGTCCAGGTCGCCCAGCAGCTCGTGCACCGCGGCCACCGCGTTCACGGCGCACGCCCGCGCGAGCTCCTGGGCGCGTTCGGGGGTGACCTCCGCGCCCACCTTGCCGGTGGCGGGCAGGGCGCCGGCCACGAAGGGGAGCTGGCCGGAGGTCAGCACGAGGTCGCCATCCCGCAGGGCCGGGACATAGGAGCCGACCGGCGCGGCGACGGCGGGTCGGTCGATGCCGAGCTCCGCGAGACGGGCTGCGACGGCGCCGTCGCCCCAGGTGGGGGCCGAGGACTGCTCCGTCACGTTCACGCCGCCTTCGGACGCTTGAGGTAGGCCACGGGGTTGCTCCCCTCGGGACCCGGGATCACCGTGACGAGCTCCCAGCCGTCCTCGCCCCACTGGTCGAGGATCTGCTTGGTCGCGTGGATGAGGAGGGGGATCGTGGCGTACTCCCACTGCGTCTGCTGAGTCATGGGACCCACCCTAGCCACCGGCGCGGACCCCGGAAGAGGTCCCAGGCGCCCGCGCTACACTCGCGCCCATGGCCTCCCGCACGACCCGCTTCCCCGCGCCCTCGAGCGCCCTCGGCCGCCTCCTCGCCTTCGTGGGCCTCTCGGCGGTGGCCGGCCTGCTCGTGGCAGCCCTCCTGCTGCCCGTCGCGGGCCTGGCCGGTGTCGCCGCCGCGTCGGGCCGGGAGATGCTGGACGAGCTGCCGGACGAGCTGCCCACGGAGCCGGTCTCGGTCCCGTCGCGCATCCTCTCGGAGGACGGCGAGGAGATCGCCGTCTTCTACGAGGAGAACCGCACCCCGGTCCCGCTGGACGAGATCTCGGAGCACATGCAGCACGCGATCGTGGCCATCGAGGACGAGCGCTTCTACGATCACGACGGCGTGGACGCGCGCGGCCTCATCCGCGCGACCGTGAACAACGCCACCTCCGACTCCACGCAGGGCGCCTCCACCCTCACCCAGCAGTTCGTGAACAACATGCTGGTGAACGTGCAGCAGATCCGCGGCGACTCCCGCCTCACCCTCTCCGGCTCCAAGAACATCGCGGACAAGGTCAAGGAGATCAAGCTCGCCGTCGCCGTCGAGAAGCAGATGTCGAAGGACGAGATCCTCGAGGGCTACCTCAACATCGTGCTGTTCTCCGGCCGCGCCTACGGGGTCGAGGCTGCCTCGCAATACGTGTTCGGCAAGTCCGCCGCCGACCTGGAGAGCTGGGAGGCCGCCACGCTGGCCGGCATGGTCCAGTCCCCCACCCGGTTCAACCCGGCCCGCAATCCGGAGGAGGCCACGGAGCGGCGCAACCTCGTGCTGAACGCGATGAAGGACAACGGCTACCTCTCCCAGGAGGAGTACGACCACGCCGTCGCCCAGCCGATGGAGGTGGTGATGGAGTCCCGCCCCTCGGGCTGCCTCTACGCCAAGTTCGGCGCCTACTTCTGCGACTACGTGGAGCGGCAGATCCTCGCCGACCCCACGTTCGGCCCGGACGTCCAGTCCCGCCAGGCCCTGCTGGACCGCGGCGGACTCACCATCCGCACGACGATCGACTCGACGCTCCAGAAGGAGACCGAGAAGAACCTGCGCGCCTCCGTGCCCAACAACGAGTCGCTGGGCGCCGGCCACGCGCTCACCTCGGTGGAGGCCGGCACCGGCAACATCCGCACCATGGCCCAGAACACCGAGTACGCCATCCAGGACGAGCTCGGCCACACCTCGCTGAACTTCAACGTGGACAAGCAGTGGGGCGGCGGCCAGGGCTTCCAGGCCGGCTCCACGCTCAAGCCCTTCGTGGCCCTGACGTGGCTGCGCAACGGCAACCGCCTGATCGACTCCGTGGACGCCTCCCGGAACGTCTACCCCACGGGCACGCGCTTCGCGGCCTCGTGCCGCCCGGGCGGCTACACCACGATCGGCGGCACCTGGCAGTTCAAGAACGTGATCCCCGACATGCTGCGGCAGGTGCGCGTGGACGAGGGCCTCTTCTGGTCCGTGAACACCCCGACCGTCGCCACCGCGTACCAGCTGGACCTGTGTGACATCACGAGCCTCACCACCCAGCTGGGCATCACCCGTGCCCTGGACAGCTCCCCGCTGCAGCCGGACGACCCGTCCTTCCTGCTCGGCAAGGACTCGGTGGCGCCGCTGTCCCTGGCCGGCGCGTACGCCGCCATCGCCGCGAACGGCCTGTACTGCGAGCCGCGCGCCATCCTGGAGGTCACGGACACCGCCGGCAACCAGTACGACGTCGCCGACCCGCAGTGCGATCAGGTCATCGACCCGGACCACGTCCGGGAGCTGATGCCGGTCCTGCGCCACATCGGCGGCTTCAACATCGCCGAAGAGGGCGCCGGCTACGAGTTCGGCGGCAAGACGGGCACGAACGACAACGTGTCCTCCACGTGGTTCGTCGGATTCACCAGCAAGCTGGCCACCGCCGTGTGGACCGGCCGCTACAACAACCTGAAGTCCATGACGGGCGAGACCGTCAACGGCGAGGTCCGCAACCCGTTCTACTCGACCTCCATCAACGGCCCGTCCTGGCTCGAGTACAACCAGTTGGCCAAGGAGAAGTTCCCGCCGGGTGAACTGCCCGAGTGGGACGGCCCGCAGTCGGAGGACCCGGGCGAGGCCGGCGAGCACCCGGACGGACGCCAGTTCACCATCGACGACCTGGACCGGGGCGGGCCGCAGCCCCAGGCGGTCCCGGGCTTCTGACCGCGATGCGCCCCGCCGCCTCCCCCGCCCGGCGCATCCTCCGCGCCGCAGCGCCTGCCGCCGCCGGGCTGGCCGCGACGGCGGGCCTCGGCCTGGCCTGGGGCCTCGCCGAGGCCGAGGCCCGGACGGTGCGCACGCACCGACTGGCCGTGCTGCCGGCCGGGTCGGCGCCGCTGCGGGTGCTGCACCTCTCGGACATCCACCTGCTGCCCCGGCACCGGGCCAAGCGGGCGTGGCTGCGCGGATTGGATGCACTCGAGCCGGACCTCGTGGTCAACACGGGTGACAACGTGTCCGCCGCGGCGTCGGTGCCGCTCGTGCTCGACGCGCTCGGGCCGCTGCTGGCGCGGCCCGGCGTGTTCGTGCCCGGCTCCAACGACTACTACGCGCCCAAGGCGGCCAACCCCCTCCAGTACTTCGCGGGCCCCTCGCGCATGGACGCGGACCGGCCCCGGCTTCCCTCCGACGTCCTGTTCGGCGCGTTCCGCGCCGCCGGCTGGGCCGACCTGACGAACCGGGGCGCCGCCCTCGCCGTGCCGACCCGCGCCGGGACCACGCTCGAGGTCCTCGCCGCCGGCACCGACGACCCGCACCTCGATCTGGACGCCTGGGCCGGCTTCCCCGGCCCCGCACCCGACGACGGCGCCGGGCGGCCCGGCGGCGACGGGCGGTTCCGGCTGGGCGTCACCCACGCCCCGTACCGCCGCGTGCTGGACGCCATGACCGCCGACGGCGCCGACCTGCTGCTCGCCGGCCACACCCACGGCGGGCAGGTGTGCGTGCCGTTCCTCGGCGCGCTCGTCACCAACTGCGACCTGCCCCGCCGACAGGCCTCCGGGGTCTCGACGTGGACGGCCGCGGGGCGGACCGTCCCCCTCGAGGTGTCGGCCGGCCTGGGGACCGCGCCGTCCGCGCCCGTGCGGTTCGCGTGCCGGCCCGAAGCCGTGGTGCTGGACCTGGTCCCGCGGGGCTGAGCCGCCTGTCCCGTCCGGGGCCGCGGGTACAGTGGAGCACCGTGACCCGCACCACCTCTCCCGCCGCCTCGTCCCTGCGTGACGCCCTGGGCGGGATCGCACCGTACCTCGAGGGCGTGCGGGCGCGCTGGGTGCTCGGGCTCGCCTCGGCCATGGCGGCGGGCCTCGTGGCCCTGGCCATCCCGCAGGTCATCCACCTGCTCGTGGACACCGTGTTCACGGAGACCGTGCTCGCCCGGCCCTCCTCCCCCGACTCCCGCGCGGACGTGTGGCGGGCCGCCGGCCTGCTCACCGTGCTCGGCCTCGCCGAGGCCGCGTTCATCGGCCTGCGCCGGTACTTCATCCTCCCGCCGGCCGCCGGGGTGGAGAACCGGGCGCGCATCGCCCTGTTCGAACGGCTCCAGCGCCTGCCGGTGGCGTTCCACGACGCGTGGCCCTCGGGGCAGCTGCTCTCCCGGGCCCAGGGCGACCTCTCGCTGCTGCGGCGGTGGATCGCGTTCGGCTCGGTCATGCTCGTGGTGGACGTGGTGACCATCGCCGTCGGCCTCGTCCTGCTGTTCCTGCTGTCCTGGCAGTTGGCCCTGCTCTACCTCGCCGCGGCCGTGCCGATCATGTGGGCGTCGTTCGGGTTCCGCAACGACTTCCGCGCCGCGTCCCGGCTCTCCCAGGACCAGGCCGGGGACCTCGCCACGTCCGTCGAGGAGTCGGTGCACGGCATCCGCGTCCTCAAGGCGTTCGGCCGCGGCGCGCACGCCCTCGACGGCTTCCGCGGGCGCGCCCGCACGCTGCAGGGCACCGAGGTGCACAAGGCGTCCGTGTTGGCCCGGTTCATCGCGCTCATCGTGGCCCTGCCGGAGACGGTGCTGGGCCTGGGCCTCGCCCTGGGCCTGTGGCTCGTGGCGACCGGGGAGCTGACGGTGGGCGCGCTCGCCGCCTACTTCGCCACCGCGGCCGTGCTGGCCGGGCCGGTCGAGTCGGTGGGCCAGCTGATGGGCATGACCCTCTCGGCCCGCACGGCGATCGACCGCCACGTGGACGTCCTCGCCACGCCCGTGGACATCGCCTCGCCCACCGGGGAGGCCGCCGTCGTGCCCCCGGCCACCGGCGCGCTCGCGTTCCGCGGGGTGCGCTTCCGCTGGCCGGACGCGGACCCGGGGCGCGGGGAGCGCGACCTGCTCGACGGCGTCGACCTCGAACTGGTGCCCGGCGAGACGATGGCCCTGGTCGGCGCGACCGGCGCCGGCAAGTCGACGCTGCTGCAGCTGGTCCCCCGGCTGCTCGACGTCACGGCGGGCTCCGTCTGCGTGGACGGGGTGGACGTGCGCCGGATGCCGCTCGAGGAGCTGCGCCGGCGGGTGTCCGTGGCGTTCGAGGACGCCACGCTGTTCTCCGCGACCATCCGGCAAAACGTGCTGCTCGGCGCCCCGGCGGACGTGCTCGCGGACGGCCTCCACTCCCCCGCGGCGGACGCCCTGCTCGACCTCGCGCTCAAGACCGCGCAGGCGGGCTTCGTGGCGGACCTGGCGGACGGCGTCGAGACCGAGATCGGCGAGGAGGGCCTCAGCCTCTCCGGCGGACAGCGCCAGCGGATCGCCCTCGCCCGCGCGATCGCGGCGCGCCCGGACGTGCTCGTGCTGGACGACCCCCTCTCCGCCCTCGACGTGCGCACCGAGGAGGCCGTGACCGCGCGCCTGCGCGAGGTCCTCGACGGGACGACCACCCTGATCGTGGCGCACCGTCCCTCCACCGTGGCCCTCGCGGACCGGGTCGCGGTGCTGGCGGGCGGGCGGATCGAGGACGTCGGGACGCACCCCGAACTGCTGGCCCGCAGCGCCGTGTACCGGCACATCATCTCGAGCCGACCGGAGGAGCAGGCATGAGCGCCGCCGACGTGAGCCGCGTGCGCGGCGTGGGGGCCGAAGAGGACCTCGACTACACCCGCGCGGAGCGCCGCCACATCCGGCGCCGGTCCTTCCGGCTGCTCGGCGAGCTCGCGCGGCCGGTCCGGGGGACGCTGCTGCTCACCGTGGTCTTCGTCCTCGTGTCCAACGCGGCGCGGGCGGCCGGGCCGCTGATCATCGCCTGGGCGATCGACGCGGAGCTGCCGCGCGTCGTCGAGGCCGTGCGGGCCGGCGAGTCCGTCTGGCCCATCCTCGTCCCCGTGGGCGGGGCGTACGTGGCGGCGGCCCTCGTCTCCGGCGGCCTGCTGGGGGCGTACACGTGGCTCACCGCGCGGGCCAGCCAGGCCATGCTGCTGAGCCTGCGGCTGCGCGTGTTCCGGCACACGCAGCGACTGAGCCTCGGTTTCCACGAGCGGTACACGTCCGGGCGAGTGATCTCGCGGCAGACCTCGGACCTGGAGGCGCTGCGGGAGCTGCTGGACCAGGGCGTGTCCTCGCTCGTGTCCGGGCTGATGTTCATGTCGTTCACCGCGGCGTCCATCCTGCTGCTGGACCCGCCGTCGTTCCTCGTGCTGCTGGGCGCGGCCGTGCCGGTGGCGATCGTGACGCGCTGGTACCAGGTGCGGTCCGAGGAGGCGTACCGGCGGTCACGGGTGTCCTCGGCACGGTCGATCGTGCACTTCGTGGAGACCATGACCGGCATCCGCGCGGTCCAGGCCTTCCGACGGGAACGGGACAACGACGCGCGGTACCGCGACTTGGCCACGGCCTACCGGGACGACATGGTGGCCACGCTCAACCTGTTCGGCATCCTGCAGCCGGTGCTCGTGGCGACGGGCAACCTGACGGTGGCGGCGCTGCTCGTGACCGGGGGCCTGCGCGTGCTCGACGGCGACCTCGAGGTGGGGGTGCTCGTGGCGCTCCTGCTGGCCGGGCGGCGCGTGTTCCAGCCCATGGAGATGGTGGCGATGTTCTACTCGTCGCTGCAGTCTGCGACGGCGGCGCTCGAGAAGGTCTCCGGCCTGCTCGAGGAGGAGCCCACCGTGGTGGAGGCCGCCGAGCCCACGCCGCTGCCCGGGGCCGACGCGCCGGGGGCGGGCGTGGCATCCGGGCGGGTGGAGTTCCGGGACGCGGTGTTCAGCTACGGGCCGGACCGGGTGGTGCTGCCGGAGTTCGACCTCGTGATCCCGGCCGGGCAGACCGTGGCCGTGGTGGGCCAGACGGGTGCGGGCAAGTCGACGTTGGCCAAGCTCATCGCCCGGTTCTACGACGTGTCCGCCGGCTCGCTGACGCTGGACGGGGTGGAGCTGCGCGAGCTCAGCCAGGCGGATCTGCGGCGCAACGTGGTGATGGTGACCCAGGAGGCGTTCCTGTTCTCCGGGTCGATCGCGGAGAACATCGCCCTCGGCCGGCCCGACGCCACCGAGGCCGAGATCCAGGCGGCCGCCCGGGCTCTGGGGGCGCACGAGTTCATCCTGGGGCTGCCCGAGGGCTACGCGACCGACGTCGCCAAGCGCGGCGGGCGGCTGAGCGCGGGACAGCGTCAGCTCGTGTCGTTCGCGCGGGCGTTCCTCGCGGACCCCGCCGTGCTGATCCTGGACGAGGCGACGTCGTCGCTGGACCTGCCGAGCGAGCGGCTCGTGCAGGCCGGGCTGGAGCGGCTGCTGGGGAACCGGACGGCGCTGATCATCGCCCACCGGCTCAGCACCGTCGAGACCGCCGACCGGGTGCTCGTGATGCACGACGGCCGGATCGTCGAGGACGGCAGCCCCGCCGAGCTGGTGGCGGCCGACGGCCGGTTCGCGGCGCTGCACCGGGCCTGGGAGGACTCGCTCGCCTGATGGGCCCCGGGCCGGGCACTTTCGAACGTGGGAGAGGGCCTATCCCACGTTCGAAAGCGCCCATTCGCCCGATTTCACGTTCGAAAGTTGCGCGGAGGCGGGGTGGCGGAGGCCGCCCGCACGGCACGGTCGTGGCGGACGACGGCGGCCACCACGGTCCGGAAGTCCTCGGCGAGGTCGGCGCCCATCACGGTGATGGACAGGTGGCCGGCCTCCTGCCAGAGACGGTCCCGCCGTGCGTCGCGTCGCTGCTGCTCCGGCGTGCGGTGGTGGCCGCCGTCGTAGTGGAGAGCCACACGGGACCGTTCGACCACCATGTCCGCGTCGGTCCGCTCCCCCGCCGGTGAGACCAGCTGCGCCTGCAGGCGAGGCTCGGGGAGGCCGGCGTCGAGGAGGGCCAGCCGCAGCCGCGTCTCCGGAGGCGAGTCCGCCCCCACCCGGATCAGCGCCAGCGCGGCCCGGGCCACCCGCACGCCCTTGAACCGGCCCGCCCGCTCCAGCGCCGCGGAGAGCCGCGCCGGCGTCGTGCGTGGCGGGAGTCGGGTCCCGTCCGCCCACGGACGGTTCACCAACGCGTCCCCCGCGACGACGGCGTCCGCCACCTGATCCGGCCGCAACAGGGAACAGAGGTCCACCCACGTCCGCTCGAGCGAGGTGACCGGGATCCCGTGCACCTCCACGCGGTCCTCGACCGGCACCGTGCGTCCGTGGCAGGCGACGCCCGCGCGCCCCGTCCGACCCGTGCGGTGCGGCCGGCTCACGTGCACCCGCACGTCCCCCTCGGCCCACCACGGCAGGACGAGCCCGTGCAGCCGCGCCGCCGTCAGATGCGAGGCGACCCCACGGGTCAGAGTCACCACGACAGCGGCCTCCTCCGGCGGCTGGGCCGCCACGGGGCGGGGATGGCCGAGTGCGGCCCACGACCCGGGTACGTCGACGACCGCGCGGTGTGCGCCGTGGGTCACCTGGCGCAGGTCCAGGCTGCGCAGCCGGTCGGAGGAGAGGAGGTCCAGGGCTTCGCGCCGGGTGAAGACGCGGCCGGCGAGGGCCGGCGGGGGGGGTGCGGGGCGGCGTGGCATGCGGCCAGGATGCGGACTCCGTCGTCGTGGGCGGGCGTTCGGCCCCTTCCTGTGCGGGGCCGGGCCCCTGTGCAGGAGCCGCCCCGCCCCGCCCCGCCCCACCCCGAACTTTCGAACGTGAAATCGGGCGAATGGGGACTTTCGAACGTGAGAGAGGGCCTATCTCACGTTCGAAAGCGCGGGTCAGCCGTCGAAGGGGCGGCCCGTCAGGCGCTCGTACGCCTCCACGTAGCGGTCGCGGGTCTTGGCCACGACGTCGGCGGGCAGCGCCGGCGGGGCCTGACCGCTCGTCTTGTCCCAGCCGGAGTCGGGGCCCGTGAGCCAGTCGCGGACGAACTGCTTGTCGAAGCTCGCCTGGGTGCGGCCGGGCTCGTAGTCCTCGGCATCCCAGAACCGGGAGGAGTCCGGGGTGAGGACCTCGTCGCCCAGCACCACCTGGCCGGTGGCCGGGTCCACGCCGAACTCGACCTTCGTGTCCGCCAGGATGATGCCGGCCTCGCGGGCGATCGCCTCGGCGCGGGCGTACAGGTCCAGGGTGAGGAACCGCAGGCGCTCGGCGGCCTCGGTGCCCACGCGCTCGACCATCTGCTCGAACGTGATGTTCTCGTCGTGCTCGCCGACCTCGGCCTTCGCGGACGGCGTGAAGATCGGCGGGTCGACCCGCGAGCCGTCCACGAGCCCGGCGGGCAGCGGCAGGCCCGTCACCGTGCCCGACGCGCGGTACTCGGCCAGGCCGGAGCCGGTCAGGTAGCCGCGGGCGATGCACTCCACGGGGAACATGTCCAGGCGCTTGACGATCATCGCCCGCCCGGCCACGGCCTCGGGCACGTCCGTGCTCACCACGTGGTGCTCGACCGGCTCGGCGTCGGCCCCGTTGTAGCCCTCGGCCAGCTTCTCGAACCACCACAGGGTCAGCCGGGTGAGGATGACGCCCTTGTCCGGGATCGGCGGCTCCAGCACGTGGTCGTAGGCGCTGATCCGGTCGGAGGCCACCACGAGCAGCGTCGCGGACCGTCCCGGCTCGGCGTCGGCGGGCTCGTACAGGTCCCGCACCTTGCCCGAGTAGACGTGCCGCCAGCCCGGCAGCTCGAGGGCCTCGACCCCCGTGAACCCCACGCGCTCCCCGCTCACTTCGCTCCCTCCGTCCCGGGCACGGTGATCTCGCCGCGCTCGGCCTTGAGTCCGATGTCCGTGCGCCACTGGGCGCCGTCGAACCGGATCCGCTCGACACCCGCGTAGGCGCGCTCGCGCGCCTGGGCCAGGTCCGCCCCGCGCCCGACGACGGCCAGCACCCGGCCGCCCGCCGTCACCACGTCCTCGCCCTGCGCCGCGGTGCCGGCGTGGATCACGTGCACGCCCTCGAGGGCGGCCGCGTCGGCCAGCCCGGTGATCACGTCGCCCCGCGAGGAGGAGGCCGGGTAGCCGGCCGAGGCCATGACCACGTCCACGGCGACGTCGTCGCTCCACTCGAGTCGACGGTCCGCGCCGAGCCGGCCGGCCGCGGCGTCGGCGAGCAGCCCGCCCAGGGGCGTCTCGAGGCGGGCGAGCACGGCCTGGGTCTCGGGGTCGCCGAAGCGCGCGTTGAACTCGATGACCTCCACGCCCTTGGCGGTGACGGCCAGGCCGCAGAACAGCACGCCCGTGAACGGGGTGCCGCGGCGGGCCATCTCGGCGAGCACGGGGCGGGCCACGCGGTCCATCACCTCGTCCGTGAAGCCCTCGGGCAGCCACGGCAGCGGCGTGTACGCGCCCATGCCGCCGGTGTTGGGGCCGGCGTCGCCGTCGTGGATGCGCTTGAAGTCCTGCGCGGGGGTGAGGGCGACGGCGTCCTCGCCGTCGCAGATCACGAAGAGGGAGACCTCGGGCCCGTCCAGGAAGTCCTCGATCACCACGGTGCCGCCGGCGGCGAAGCAGGCCTCGGCGTGGGCGAGGGCCTCGGCGCGGTGGGAGGTGACCACGACGCCCTTGCCCGCGGCCAGGCCGTCGTCCTTGACGACGTGGGGGGCGCCGAACTCGTCGAGGGCGGCGGCGGCCTCCGCGACGGTGGTGCACACGCGGGAGCCGGCGGTGGGCACGCCTGCGGCGGCCATGACCTCCTTGGCGAAGGCCTTGGAGGCCTCGAGCTGCGCGGCGGCCTGCGTGGGGCCGAACACGGCGAACCCGGCCTCGCGCAGGGCGTCGGAGACGCCGGCGGCCAGCGGGGCCTCGGGACCGACGACGACGAGGTCGGCCCCCAGCTCGCGCGCGAGCGCCACGACGGCGGCCGGGTCGGTGGCCTCGACGGCGTGGAGGGTGGCGAGGTCGGCCATGCCGGCGTTGCCGGGCGCCGCGTGGAGGGCGCTGACCTGCGGATCACGGGAGAGGGCGGTGAGCAGCGCGTGTTCGCGGCCGCCGTTGCCGAGCACAAGGGTCTTCACGAGCCTCAAGCCTACGCGGTGGTCCTGGCCCGGCCCGGCCCGTGGCCCCTACGGTGGAGCGCATGACGATGCCTCCCCTCCACCACGGTCAGCCCGGCGACGACGGTGATCCCCGTGACCCCCGCCACCGGCTCGGTGCGGGGCTGGGCCCCGGGCTGCGCTCGGTCTGGACGTTCGTCGGCGTGATGTTCACGTGCACCCTGATCGTCTTCTGGACGCTGCGGGGGCTCGGCGTCCAGCGCGGCGACCTCAGCCTGCCCGCCGCGCTCGGCGTGCTGGCGCTGGCCGCCGTCGCCGCGGCGGTGATCACCCGGTACGTGCGGCGCCGCTGAGCAGGGCCGGGTCCTCGAGGGCCGGCCGGCCCGGCCTGCCCGTCAGCGGATGATGCGCCGTCGCCGGGCCTCGTCGACGGCGCGGGTGCGGTTGTCCACGCCGAGCTTCTGGAAGATGTGCACCAGGTGCGTCTTCACGGTGGCCTCGGAGATGAACAGCTCCTTCGCGGCCACCTTGTTCGTGGCGCCCCGCGCGATCAGTTCGAGCAGCTCGATCTCCCGCTCGGACAGCACCTCGGAGCCGCCGGACATGCGCCCCATGAGCGTGGCCGCGACCTGCGGGGCCAGTGCCTTGCGCCCCGCCGCCGCCTGCCGCACCGCCGAGGCGATCTCCTCGCTCGGGGCGTCCTTGAGCAGGTAGCCGGCGGCGCCCGCGTTGACGGCCGCGAGGATGTCCGCCTCCGTGTCGAAGGTCGTCAGGATCAGCACCTGCACCCCCGGCCAGCGCTCCCGCACCGCGCGGGTGGCGGTCACGCCGTCCATGCCCGCGCCCATCTGCAGGTCCATCAGCACGACGTCCACCGCGGGCTCGCCCGCCTCCAGGACGCCGATCGCCTCCGCCCCGTCGGCGGCCTCGGCCACCACGGTCAGGTCCGGGTGCGCCTCGACGACGGCCCGCACCCCCGCCCGCACCACGGGGTGGTCGTCCACCAGCATCACGCGCACGCTCATGCGGTCTCCTCACTCTCGGTCTGCTCGGGATCCGCGCCCCGGCCGGCCCCGGCGGCGGCCAGCGGCACCCGCAGCGCCACCACGGTGCCCTCGCCGGGGGCCGACTCGACGGTGGCCTCGCCGCCCACCGCAGCGAGACGCTCGCGCACGCTCGCCAGTCCCACGCCGGTCCCCGCCCCCGGGTCGGCGCCGGAGGCTCCGGCCCGGGTGCGGGCCGCGACGACGGCCGGGTCGAACCCCGCGCCGTCGTCGGCCACGTCCACCGTGAGCTCGTCGCCGAGGTAGCCCAGCGTGACGCGGGCGCGACGGGCGCCCGCGTGGGCGCCGACGTTCGCCAGGGACGCCTGCACGGCCCGCAGCACGGCGGTCTCCACGGCCTCGGCGACCGCGACCGGCTCCCCCACGACCTCGACGTCCGCGGCCACGGGCGTCCCGGCGGCGGCCTGCCGGTCGGCGAACCCGGCGACCGCGCGCTCGAGCGCCTCCACGAGGGACGGCGCCCCGGTGCCGCGCAGGTCGCGGACGAAGCGGCGGGACTCGGCGAGGTTCTCGGCGGCCGTGGCGCGCACGGTCTCCATGCGCTGCCGGGCCAAGGCGGGGTCGGCGGCGTCGAGCGCGTCCTGGGCCGCGCGCGAGACCAGCACGATCGAGGCCAGCCCCTGGGTGAGGGTGTCGTGGATCTCGCGGGCGAGCCGCTCCCGCTCGGCGCTCACCCCCGCCCGGTGCTCGGTGCGCGCGAGCTCGGCCTGCGCGGCGCGCAGCTGCTCGGCCACGGCACGCTGGCGCTCGGACTCAGCGTGCAGGGCGCGGTACGCCCCGGAGAGCACGACGGCCACGGCGGCGCCCACCAGAGGGCCGATCACGGCCGGCACCCGCACGCCGCCGGCGCCCGCCGCCATCCCGGCCACCACGACGACGGCCATCGCCACGACCAGCGCGGGCCCGACCACGTGGCGCACCCAGGCCCGCCGGGCCACCCGGTCGACCACGTGCAGGACGACGAAGAAGAGGGGGAAGGCGACCCACGCGAAGTCGCCGTGGTGGGCCACGAGCAGGCCCCACAGCAGCAGCACCAGGGCCAGCCAGGCGACCGCCGGACCGCGGCCGACGTCGTCGCCCCGGGCCCACCGGCGCCGCTCCAGCACGGTCCCGGCCAGGTAGACGCCCGCCAGCGCGGCGGTCAGCAGCACCAGGGTGGTGGCCGGGAACGGACCGGACGCGTCCGGGGACCGGTCCGCGAGCGCGCGCGCCAGCCCCACGGTGAGCAGCGCGGCGAACGTGACGTGCAGGGCCACGCGCAGGCCGGCGAGCACGGCGGTGGTGCCGGTCTCGGTGGGCGCGGGGGGCACGGCAGCGCGGGGCGGGGCGGACATGGCTCCACCCTAGGGCGCGCCCCGGACGCGACGACGGCCCGTGGCCCCGGGGCCGCGCCGCTGCGCCGCCGGAATCAACCATTCGGTTGACCGGGTCCAGCCGCCGCGGGCGATGTGGCGGCCCCTCCCCGCGCGAGACCGTGGAGGCAACCTCAGGACAGACCTCGTCAGGAAAGGACGCGCCCCGTGTTCCTCGCACTCCGCGACCTCCGCTTCGCCACCGGGCGGTTCGCCCTCATGGGCTCCGTGGTGGCCCTCATCAGCCTGCTGCTCGTCATGCTCTCCGGCCTCACGGCCGGCCTGGGCGGGCAGAACACCGCCGCGATCGACCGCCTGGGCGAGCAGGGCGTGCAGCGTCTGGTCTTCGGCGGCGCGGCGGGCCAGGAGCCCACCGCGTCGTTCACCCAGTCCGAGTTCACCGTGGCCCAGCGCGACGCGTGGGCGGCCACGGACGGCGTGGCCTCCGTCGAGCCGCTCGGGGTGAGTCAGGGCCGGGCCATCGGCCTCGAGCACCCCGTGGACACGGACCCGCAGGGCCGCGCGGACGTGTCCGGCGAGCCCACCACCGGCGTGGCCACCACCGCGTTCATCGGCCTCACCCCGGGCGGCTCCGACGCACCGGCCGGCGTCGAGCCGGGGCAGATCGTGCTCAGCCAGGACGTGGCCGACTCCCTCCACGCCCAGGCGGGTGACGCCGTCGCGGTCTCCGGCTTCGTCTACACCGTGGCCGACGTCGTGCCGACCGAGTACTACTCTCACTCCCCCGTGACGTGGCTGGCGCTCGAGGACTGGAACAACATCTCGCACACCGCCGACGACGCGGTGCTCGGCACCGCCGGCCTCGTGCGCTTCGACGCCGGCGCCGACGTCGACGCCGTGGCCGCCGCCGGCGACGACGCCGCGGGCACCGTCGCCGAGACCGTGAAGGGCTCCTACGCCGCCCTGCCCAGCTACCGGTCCGAGAACGGCTCCTTGATGACCATGCAGGGCTTCCTGTACGGCATCTCGGCGCTCGTGGTGATCGCGTTCCTGTCCATCTGGACGGTGCAGCGCACCCGCGACATCGCGGTGCTCAAGGCCCTCGGCGGCTCGAACGGCTGGGTGCTGAAGGACTCGCTCGCGCAGGCCGCGTTCGTGCTCGTCGGCGGCGTGGCCGTGGGCACCGGGCTGGCCGCCGTGATCGGAGCGTTCGCGGGGCGGGCTGTCCCGTTCGAGCTCTCGTGGGCCACCACCGCGGTGCCCGCCGCCGGGGTCCTCGTGCTCGGCATGCTGGCCGCCGTCGTCGCGGTCTACCGCGTCACCCGGATCGACCCGCTGGTCGCCCTCGGCGGCAACTGACCGCCTCCGACGACGGCGCCGCCCGGCGCCGTCGTCCCCCTCGGCTCCGCCTCGCCCCCGCTTGGAGAAAGGACCTCCCCATGACCACCTTCACCGCCCCGCAGGCCGACCTCGACGCCCTCCGCACCCCGGCCGCCGCGGCCGCCCACCGCGTCGCCGGCGAGCGCCCCGCCGCCGCGGCCGACGCCACCCCCGCGCTGTCCGTGCGCGACCTCGTGCTGGAGTACCCGGACGGCGAGCGCGGCGTGCTGCGCGCCCTGGACGAGGTCAGCCTGGACCTGCTCCCCGGCACGTTCACCGCGATGGTCGGCCCGTCCGGCTCCGGCAAGTCCTCCCTGCTGGCGGTGGCCGCGGGCCTCGTGACGCCCACCTCCGGCAGCGTGTCCGTGGCCGGCCGCGAGATGGCCGGGCTGTCCCGGAAGGAGCGCACCGCGCTGCGCGGCCAGGAGATCGGCCTGATCTTCCAGCAGCCCAACCTCATCCCGTCCCTGACCGCCGCCGAGCAGCTCGAGCTGACCGTGCACCTGGACCGCGACGCCACCCGCGCCGACCGCAGGGCCGCCAAGGCCCGGGCCATGGAGCTGCTCGAGCGTGTGGACCTGGCCGACCAGGCCGGCAAGCGCCCGCACCAGCTCTCGGGCGGCCAGCGGCAGCGCGTGAACATCGTGCGCGCGCTCATGGCCTCCCCGACGCTGCTGCTCGTGGACGAGCCCACCTCCGCGCTGGACCGCGAGCGCTCGGCCGCCGTCGTGGACCTGCTGGGCACGCTGACCCGCGAGGAGCAGGTGGCGACGCTCATGGTCACGCACGACCACGAGTTCCTCTCCGCCACGGACCGCACCCTGACCATGGTGGACGGGCGGCTCTCCGCGGAGTGAGCCGCTGACGCCGCCGCACCCGACCCGGCCCACCGGCCCCGGAGGCCCGGCGCGTCCGGGGCCCTCGCTACCCTGGACCGCATGACCCACGCCACCGTCGCCCCCACGGGCGAGACCTTCGCCCTGTCCGACGCCGTCGAGCTCGTGGAGACCGTCCGCAACGGCTTCGTCGAGTCCCGGACGGCGGGCGCCGCCGTCGTGACCGGCCCCGACGGGCGGGTGCTGGCCGGGCTCGGCCCCGCGGACGCGCTGATCTACCCGCGCTCCACGCTGAAGCCGTTCCAGGCCGTCGCGTCGCTGCGCCACGGGGCGGCGCTGGCGGGTGAGGCCCTGTCCATCGCGTGCGGCTCGCACCGGGGCACGCTCCGGCACCAGGCGCTGGCCGAGCGCATGCTCGCGGACGCCGGCCTCGACGCGTCCGCCCTGCGGTGTCCGCCGGCCTGGCCCGCGGACACCTCCGAAGTGGTCGCCCAGGTCCGCCGCGACGGCGAGGCCGCCGCCGCCACCCCGCTGGCCTTCAACTGCTCCGGCAAGCACGCCGGCTTCCTCGCGGCCTGCGCGGCATCCGGGCACGACGTCGCCACGTACCTCGACCCGGCGCATCCGCTGCAGCGCGAGGTGGACGCGGTGATCGCCGAGTACTGCCGCGAGCCGGTGGCCCACACCGGTGTGGACGGCTGCGGCGCCCCCGCCGCCGTGGTCTCCCTGGCGGGCCTGGCCCGCGGCATCGGGCGGGTCGCCGCGGCGCCCGGCCGCGCCGACGCGGACCCGCACGCGGCGGCCGTCGCCACCGCGATGCTCGAGCACCCGTGGGCCGTCCACGGGGAGACGAGCTCCAACACCGTGGTGATGCGCGAGCTCGGCCTGCTCGCCAAGGCGGGCGCGGACGGCGTGCTCGTCATGGCCGCGCCGGACGGCACGGCCGTGGCCGTCAAGGCGCTCGACGGCGGCACGCGGGCCGGCGACCTGGTCGCGCTCGCGCTGCTGGCCCGGTTCGCCCCGGACCACGTGGACCGGGCGACGCTGCCGGGCGTGCTGGCCGCCGTCGTGCCCCCGGTGCTCGGCCGGGGCGAGCCGGTCGGCGAGATCCGCCTGGCCGCGCCGGTGCGGGACCTCGTGGGGGACATCCTGCCGGCCTTCGAGGCGCGGGCGTGACCACCGGCTCCGTCCCCCGTCGCCGGGTGCCCGTCGTCGAGGGCCATGCGGCGCTGCTGGCGTGGGCACGCGCCCACGCGGCGGACCCCGCAGCGGCCGCCGCGCTGCCGCGCCCCACGCGGGCGACGGCAGTGCGCTTCGCACTCGAGGAGCTGGCGACCCGCGTGCCCGGGAACTCCGTGGAGGTGCGCGTGCCGCCCTTCGGCGTCGCCCAGTGTCTCCCCGGGCCCCGGCACACCCGCGGCACCCCGCCCAACGTGGTGGAGATGGACGCCGTGACATGGCTGTCCCTGGCGACGGGACTGACGACCTGGGATGAGGCGACGGCGGCCGGCGGCGTGCGCGCCTCGGGCGTGCGAGCCGACCTCGGCGCGCACCTGCCGCTCGTGCGGCCGTGAGCGAAGGGTGGACGCGGCAGTCCTCTCGACGGCACCGACCGTTCGAACGTCGGCACCGTTCCTCGTGGCGGGATGCAGCTCTGCCGAGCCTGCCGCGGGCACGGGGGGGGACTGGCCCCAGCGCCCGGCTCGATAGACTGGCGCGCATGACCTCCGCCCCCGAGCCGACCCCCGATCAGCGCGCCTACACCGTCCGTCGCGCCCCGCGGCTGACCGCGGTGCTCGCGGTGGCCCTCGCGCTCGGCCTGTTGATCGCCCTCGTGATCACCACCGCGGTCCACGCCTCCCCCACCCCGCCCGCGGACCCGTACTCCGGCATCCCGCTCTCCTTCTCGGAGACGTTCGGCTTCGCGGCGCTGCTGAGCATGCTCGGCACGAGCGTGCTCGGACTGCTCGTGTGGCTGCTGCTGGACCGCCGCTCGCGGTCGACCGCGCGCACCGTGGTCCTCGAGCGCATCGACGACCCGGCCGTGGCGGACGTCCGCCTGGGCCGCGTGGACGCGGGTGCCCCGCCCGCCCGCACCACCCCCACCGAAAGGACCCCCGAGCAGTGATCGCACCGCGCACCCGACGAGGCGACGGCCGCCTGACCGCCGCCCTCGACCCCCAGGACCAGGGGCCGCAGGACGAATGCGGCGTGTTCGGCGTCTGGGCGCCGGGCGAGGAGGTCGCGAAGCTGGCCTACTACGGCCTGTACGCCCTCCAGCACCGCGGCCAGGAGTCGGCGGGCATCGCGGTCTCGGACGGCGGGCGCATCGCCGTCTACAAGGACATCGGCCTGGTCTCCCAGGTGTTCGACGAGGCCACGCTCACCGCGCTGAGCGGCCACATCGCCGTCGGCCACTGCCGCTACTCCACCACCGGCGTGAACAAGTGGGCCAACGCCCAGCCCACCCTGGGCGCCACCGCCGACGACGGCACGGTCGCCCTGGCGCACAACGGCAACCTCGTGAACTCCGCCGAGCTGCTGCGCATGGTGCACGCCGCGGAGGGCCGCCACACCCACGGTGAGATGAAGCAGGGCAACACCACGGACACCGCCCTGGTCACGGCCCTGCTGCACGGCGCCCCCGGGGACCGCCTCGAGGAGACCGCCCTCGAGCTGTTGCCGAAGATCCGCGGCGCCTACTGCTTCGTGTTCATGGACGAGCGCACCCTCTACGCCGCCCGCGACCCGCAGGGCGTGCGCCCGCTGGTGCTCGGCCGCCTCGAACGCGGCTGGGTGGTGGCCTCCGAGCAGTCGGCCCTCGCCACCGTCGGCGCCTCCTTCATCCGCGAGGTCGAGCCCGGCGAGATGATCGCGATCGACGAGGAGGGCATCCGCTCCACCCGCTTCGCCGAGTCCAAGCCGGCCGGCTGCGTGTTCGAGTACGTGTACCTCGCCCGGCCGGACGCCACGATCGCCGGGCGCTCCGTGTACGAGTCCCGCGTGGAGATGGGCCGCCGCCTCGCGCTCGAGCAGCCGGTCGAGGCCGACGTCGTGATCCCCGTGCCCGAGTCCGGCACGCCCGCCGCCGTGGGCTACGCGGACGCCTCGGGCCTGCCGTTCCGCCAGGGCTTCGTGAAGAACGCGTACGTGGGCCGCACCTTCATCCAGCCGTCGCAGACGCTGCGCCAGCTCGGCATCCGCCTCAAGCTCAACGTCGAGACCACCGTGGTGGCCGGCAAGCGCGTCGTGGTGGTGGACGACTCGATCGTGCGCGGCAACACCCAGCGCGCCGTCGTGCGGATGCTCAAGGAGGCCGGCGCCGCCGAGGTGCACGTGAAGATCTCCTCCCCGCCCGTGAAGTGGCCCTGCTTCTACGGCATCGACTTCGCCACCCGCGCCGAGCTCATCGCCAACGGCGCCGCGGTGGACCAGATCGCCGCGTCCATCGGCGCCGACTCGCTGGCCTACATCAGCGAGGAGGGCATGATCGAGGCCACCGGGCAGCCGCGCGAACGCCTGTGCACCGCCTGCTTCACCGGCGACTACCCGATCCCGCTGGCCGACGAGGGCGAGCGCGGCAAGGGCCTGCTGGAGCCGGTCGCCGTGTCGCCCGCGTCCACCGTGGTGCTGGACGAGGGCGGCGAGACCACCACCGTGACCGCCACAGGCTGCGAGCCCGGCCCGGACGCCGACGACGAGAAGCTGCTCACCGAGACGGACAGGACCCCGCTGTGACCCCGAACCAGACCCCCTCATCCGCCCCGATCACCTACGCCTCGGCCGGCGTCGACGTGGAGGCCGGCGACCGTGCCGTCGAGCTGATGAAGGACGCCGTGAAGGCCACCCACACCCCCGAGGTCATGGGCGGCATCGGCGGCTTCGCCGGCATGTGGGACGCCTCCGCTCTGCTGCAGTACCGCAAGCCGCTGCTGACCACGTCCACGGACGGCGTCGGCACCAAGGTGGCGATCGCGCAGGCGATGGACAAGCACGACACCATCGGCCAGGACCTCGTGGGCATGGTCGTGGACGACATCGTGGTGGTCGGCGCCCAGCCCCTGTTCATGACCGACTACATCGCGTGCGGCAAGGTCGTGCCCGAGCGCATCGCGGACATCGTGCGCGGCGTGGCCGAGGGCTGCCGCCTGGCCGACACCGCGCTCGTGGGCGGCGAGACCGCCGAGCACCCGGGTCTGCTGGCCGCGGACGAGTACGACGTGGCGGGCGCGGCCACCGGCGTGGTCGAGGCGGACATGGTCCTGGGCGCGGAGCGGGTGCAGTCCGGCGACGTCGTGATCGGCATGGCCTCCTCCGGCATCCACTCGAACGGCTACTCGCTCGTGCGCCGCGTGGTGAACGCCGCGGGCTGGTCCCTCGACCGCGAGGTCACCGAGCTCGGCTGCACCCTCGGCGAGGAGCTGCTCGTGCCGACCCGCATCTACTCCCGCGCCTGCCTCGACCTGGTGCAGCGCCTCAACGGCCACGACGGCGGCTCGGACCTCCCGGTGCGCGCGTTCAGCCACGTGACCGGCGGCGGCCTGGCCGCGAACCTGGCGCGCGTGCTCCCGCAGGGCCTCATGGCGACCGTCGAGCGCGACACCTGGTCCCTGCCGCCCGTGTTCCGCCTGGTGGGCGAGCTCGGCCGCGTCCCGCAGTCCGACCTCGAGCGCACCCTCAACCTCGGCGTGGGCATGGTGGCCGTGGTGGACCCGGAGGTGGCCGCGAAGTCGATCTCCGTGCTCGTGGACGCCGGCATCGACGCGTGGGAGATGGGCACCATCGGCGCCCTCACCGACGACGCGGCGGCCGCGGGCCTGGACTTCGTGCAGGGCGCCAAGGGCGTCGACGGCGGCGCCGTGCTGATGCGCGGCCAGTACGCCGCCTGACCCCCACGCGGGGCGTTTTCGTTCGGGAAACGGCGGGCACCGGAGCGTTTTCGTTCGGGAAACGGCGGCTCACGACGCGAACACCCGCCCGCCGAGCCGGGCCCGGTGCGCCCGCACCTCGCCGACGACGCGCCGGAAGTCGTCCCGAGCGTCGTCCACCGTGGCCCAGATCTGCGTCCGGCGAACGCGCCCGGCCCGGGTGCAGCACCAGCTGGAGCTCCGGCTCGGGCAGGCCGGCGTGGGCCAGAGCCAATCGCAGGGCTGTCTCCTGCGGGGAGTCCGCGCCCACCCGCACCAGCTCGAGGGCGGCACGGGCGGTGCGCACTCCCTTGAACCGCCCGGCACGCAGGAGCGCGGACCGCAGGGCCGCCGTCGTGGTCCGTGGTGAGCGGCGCCCCTCCGGCGACCACGGCCGGTGGACGAGGGCGTCCCCGGCCGCCACGACGGGCTCGAGCATGCCCGGACGGAGCAGTGCGGCCAGATCCGCCCAGGATCGCTCCAGGCTCGTCAGGCGGATCCCATGGAGGACGGTCACATCCGCGGCTGG
This sequence comes from Micrococcus sp. 140720015-1, assembly GCF_053627595.1. NCBI lineage: Bacteria > Bacillati > Actinomycetota > Actinomycetes > Micrococcales > Micrococcaceae > Micrococcus > Micrococcus sp. 140720015-1. The sequence goes on along the minus strand of NZ_JBSEYC010000001.1, from coordinate 243,472 downwards.
GATCAGGCGGGCATGCGAGGTGATCTCCGGGCGGACGCTCGCCCCGCGCGGGTGCGGCCGGGACACGTGCACCGTGCCGTCCTCCGCCAGGAACGGCGGCAGCGGCACGCGGTGCAGGAGCAACGCTGTGAGGTGGGAGGCCACTCCCCCGCTCGCCTCCACGATCGCGGCCGTCTCCTCCGGCGCGAAGGGAGCGGGGGCCTCGGCGTAGCCGAGCTCCGCCCACGAGCCGAGGTGGTCGGTCCGGAGCCGATGGACCCCATGCGTCACGCGCCGCACATCAGCGCCGCGGACCAGTCGCTCCGACACCCCGGCCGCGCGCAGATCGCCACGGGTGAACGGCCGGCCGGCCGCGACGATGTCCGACAAGGGCTGGGATGACGTGGCCATGCCCCTGACGATGGCTCAACCCGGCCGGCCCCGGCCGCACGGGAGCACCCACGGTGGACGACGACGTCGGCGGTGCCACCTGTGCAGGAGTCGTGCGTGACTCCGGGACCCAGGGTGCGGCGCCCGCCGTTTCCCGAGCGAAAACACCCCAGCGCCCGCCATTTCCCGCACGAAAACGTGGGCGGGGGGTCAGAGGCGGGCGTCGAGCCAGGCCAGCGCGTCGGCGACCGGAGCGCGCCAGCGCCAGCGGGCCTTGGCGTCGGCGCGGGTGGGGCCGAGATTGATCAGCCCCGTCGCATGCCCGGCCCGCTCGGCCCGCAGCACGAACCGGTAGCCGCTCATCACGGCCAGCGAGGTGCCGACGGCGAGCACCGTGCCGCCGTCGTCGGCCATCGCCTCCGCGGCCGCGCGCCGCGCCGCGGGCACGGACTCGCCGAAGTACACGACGTCCGGCTTGAGCTTCACGGAGCCGCACACCCGGCAGCCGACCATCATGAACTCCTCCACCCAGTGCTGGTCGAGGGAGACGTCCCCGTCGGGGTTCACGGCGTCCGGGTCGATCGCCACGCGCTCGAGGTAGCCCGGATTGGCGGCCTCGAGCCGCAGGTCCAGGTCACGGCGGGACTCGGTGGCCCCGCAGTCCAGGCAGGCCACGCGCGCCAGGTCCCCGTGGAGCTCGATCAGCCGGTCCTCTGGCATGCCCGCCGCGCGTCTGGCCTCGGCGTGCAGCCCGTCCACGTTCTGGGTCAGGATGCCGGCGATGCGCCCCTCGGCCGCCCAGCGCGCGAGGATGCGGTGTGCCTCGTTCGGGCGGGACTGGTCCATGCGGCGCCAGCCCACGAACGAGCGCGCCCAGTAGCGGTGGCGGGCGGCCGGGTCGTCCCGGAACTCCTGGTACGTCATCGGCCGGTGGCGGTGCAGGGACCCGTTCGGCCCCCGGTAGTCCGGGATGCCGGAGTCGGTGGACACGCCGGCCCCGGTGATCACGAGCGGGCGGGACTCCTCCATCAGACGCAGCAGACCCCGAGACGCCGTCTCGGGGTCCTGCAGCGGTGCTGTCTCATCCACCACCCTGGCGATCGACCGCAGGGCGGCCTGATGCCCGTCCAGGGCCGGATGCCGTGCGGGCGTCATCGCGCCCGCGCGTCGTCGTCCTCGTCCTCCGCGTAGAGGTCCGCGTACGGATCCTCGTACTCGGGCTCCTGGTCCTGCTCCGGGCCGCGCGTGCGTCCGCCCGTGAGCTCTCGCTCCAGTGCCGAGAGGTCTGTTCCGGGAGAGAAGTACTTCATCTCCCGTGCCTGCTTCGTGGCCTTCGCCTTCTGACGGCCGCGCCCCATGAGCGTGACCCCCTTCGCATCTCTCGCCGCCTCGGATCTGTGGCGCACAGGGGCCCGCCGAGGTCTTCACTGGTCAATATGGTTCGTGCGGACAAGGATACATGACCCGCCGGACGGCCTGTGGACGACGACGGCCGGCCCGGCCCGGCGGGGCACGTGGCGGCGCCGGCGGCCGCGACACGCGCGGCATCCGGCTGGACGGGCGTGACACGCCCCCTGTACGGACGCTGGACGAGCGGCTAGGTTGCGTACGTCACACCCGCTCCCACGATGAGGATGCCCATGCGCCGCACCCCCACCCTGTTGGCCGCCGCCACCCTGGCCGCCACGCTGACCGCCGCCCCCGTCTCGATCGCCGCCCCGTCCTCCCCGGCCGCCCCGGCGAAGGCCACCGCCGCCACCGCGCAGTCCGCCGACCGGGGCCTGGGCCCCGGCCGGAACCGCGCCGGCGGCAACCCGAACTCACCGGAGAAGCTGGTCCGATCCATCTCCTCGGACCACCTCCGCCAGGACATCGAGGCGTTCGCGGCCATCGCGGACGAGCACGGCAACCGCGCCGCGGGCACGCCGGGCTTCCAGGCCTCCCTCGACTACGCCGTGGGCGAGCTCGAGGAGGCCGGCTACGACGTCGAGCTCCAGGAGTTCGAGATCACCTACACCGAGACCCTGCGGGACCGGCTCCAGCAGACCGGGCCCGTCCAGCGCGACCTCGAGCACACCGTCTTCACGTCCTCGCCCTCGGCGCAGGTCACCGACGCCCCGCTCACCGCCCCCGTCGGCGCCCCCACCGGCTGCGCCGAGGCGGACTGGGCCGGCGCGGACCTGACCGGCAGCGTCGCCCTGGTCTCCCGGGGGGACTGCAGCTTCGCCCAGAAGTCCCAGGTCGCGGCCGCCTCCGGCGCCGAGGCCGTCATCATCTACAACAACGCCGAGGGCGCGCTGAACGGCACCCTGGGCGCCGAGCCGGGCGACGTCGTCGGGACCGTGGGCGTGACCCGCGAGCTGGGCGCCGACCTGCTGGCCCAGACCCGCGCCGGCGGCGCCACCGTCACCCTGGACCTCGAGCAGCTCGTGGAGCAGCGGCCCACCTGGAACGTGCTGGCGGAGACGCGCACGGGCAGCGACGACGACGTCGTGATGCTCGGCGCCCACCTGGACGGCGTGCCGGAGGGCCCGGGCATCCACGACAACGCCTCGGGCGTCGCGGCGACCCTCGAAGTCGCGCGCCAGGCCGCCAAGGCCAACAAGGCGGAGAGCAAGGTCCGCTTCGCCCTGTGGGGCGCCGAGGAGATCGGCCTGCTGGGCTCGCACCACTACGTGGACACCCTGACCGCCGCGGAGCGCGAGGACATCATCCTCTACACCAACCTGGACATGGTGGCCCCGCTGGACCACCAGAACACGCTCGGCGTGCTCACGGCCGACTGGTCGATCGGTGCTGAGTCCCTGCTCGGCGCGCAGCTCGACCGCGACGGCCACGCGCACCAGCCCGAGGGCAGCAACGGCCGCTCGGACTACGCCCCGTTCGTGGACGCGGGCATCGCCTCGACGGGCCTGCTCTCGATCCGCGACGACAACTACCACACGCCCCAGGACGACATCGACAACGTCTCCATCACCACGCTGACCCACACGGCCCGCGCGGTGGCGAACCTGATCGGCACCCTCCAGCAGGACGCCGACGCCCTCGGCACCCGCTGACCCGAGGCGTCCGCCCGACCGGCAGATGCCGTCGGGGGCGGTTTCGGGTGGTATCCAGGCCGGATACCACCCGAAACCGCCCCCGACGCGTCTCCTGCAGGGCCGGCCGCGCTCAGATCCAGCCGGCCTCCCACGCCGCCCGTTCGGCCTCCTGACGGGTCCGCACACCGAGCTTGCCGATCGCGTTCGAGACGTGGTTCCGCACGGTCCCCGGGGCCAGGTGCAGGGCGGCGGCGATGTCCTCCACGCGAGCGGCGTCCCGCCCGGCCCGCAGCACGTCCAGCTCGCGCTCGGTCAGGGGGCTGCGCTCGGCCGTCAGCGCGGAGGCGGCGATCTCGGGGTCCACGTAGCGCCGGCCCGCCACCACCTGCCGCAGGACGACGGCCAGCTCCTCGGCCGGCGTCGACTTCGGGACGAACCCGGACACCTGCTCCGCGAGCGCCCGGCGCAGCACGCCGGGGCGGGCGTGCCGGGTGAAGATGACGACCTTCGTGGGCACCGAGCGCAGGATCTGTCGGGCGGCCTCCACGCCGTCCAGCCCCGGCATCTCCAGGTCCAGCAGGCAGACGTCCGGGCGGTGCTCCTGCGCGGCGGCCACGGCGGCGATGCCGTCGGAGATGCCGGGCAGCACCTCCAGGTCCTCCTCCAGGGCGAGCAGCGCCTCCACGGCGCCGCGGATGAGGACCTCGTCGTCGGCGACGAGCACGCGGATCCTCTCGGTCGGGGCACTCATGCGGTCTCCTTCTCGGTGCGGGGCACGGTCAGGGTCAGGGTGAACTCCCCGCCCGCCTGGGTGGCGGTCAGGGTCCCGCCGGCCGCCTCGGCGCGCTCGGCCAGGGCCGCCAGCCCGGTGCCGCCGGTGCCGGCGTCCGCCGTGGGAGCGCCGTCGTTGACGATGACCAGGCGCACGGCGTCCGGGCCGGCCGCGGTGAGCTCGATGCGGGCGTGGCCGGCCGAGGCGTGGCGCAGGATGTTCGTGGTGGCCTCGCGGACGGCCAGACCGACCAGGCGGCCGGCGGCCGGGCCGAGCGGGCCCAGGTGCGGGTCGGCGCCGACCTCGGTGGCGGTGCCGGCGGCGGTGAGCACCTCCTTCGCGTTGACCAGCTCGCGCTCGGCGGAGACCTCGCGGAGGTCGCGGACGAGGGCCCGGGTCTCGGCGAGCGCCTCCCGGGCCTGCTCACGCACCTCGTGCAGCGAGGCTTCGGCGTCCTCGGTCCGGCCCTTGGCCAGCAGGCGCTCGGCGAGCTCGGCCTTGAGTGCGATGACCTGCAGGTGGTGGCCCTGGACGTCGTGCAGGTCGGCGGCGAAGCGCAGCCGCTCGCGGGTGACGGCGAGGTCCGCGGCCTGCCGCCGGGCGTTGTCGAGGCGCTGCATCAGCCTCCAGAACCAGACCGTGGGAACGATCATGCAGGCGGTGATCACGCACCAGACGAGGAAGCCGACGGCCGTGTCGGCGGGCCCTGCGGGATCCTGGAGGACCGCCGCCGCCCCGAGGACGAGTGAGGCCGCCAAGCCGGCCCAGAGGACGGGACGCCGCCGGCACGGGTGCACCAGCAGGGCGAGGACGAGGGAAGACAGCCAGAGGGGCAGGGCCCACCACGTGCCCGTCCCCGTGAGCCCCAGCGCCGGAAAGACGGCACCGGCGAGCGCGAGCGGGACGGTGGGGCCGAACAGCCAGGCCAGGTCACGCCGGCCGAACACCGGCCCCTCCGTCTCCTCGGGCGGCGGGGCCTGGAAGTGGCGGGCGACGTGCAGCTGGCCGACGACTCCGAGGACGTGGAGCAGGAGCAGGACCGCCAGTGCGACGACCTGCTCGGTGCGACCGGCCTCCAGGTGCTCCCGCAGGTGGGACAGCGGGCCGAGCGCGGAGAAGCCGGCGATCACCAGGACACAGAGCAGGAAGCCGGTCCACGTGTACCACCACGCGCCGGTGAGGTCGCCGGAGTGCGGGCCGGGCCCGGTGGGCCCGGCAGACCCCAGGCCCGCGGGGTTGGCCGTGGGCAGGGAGCCGGTCGGACGGCGCCCCGGTGCGACGGCAGGCGGGGCCGGGCGGCCGTCGTCGTGGTTCCCCTCGATCCTCATGGGCCTCACCCTACGGGCGTGACAACTGTCATGGCCCGCCGTGCGGAGATGCCCGGGCGGAGGTGACGCTGCGGCACTTCTTGTCGAGCCCGCCGGGCGGAAGGCTGGAGTCACCAGCTCGGGAACCCGACCGGATCCCGAACCGGAGCACTCGGGAACACGACGTTGTCCCGAACGACAGCACTCGAGAGGAACGTGGTCACGATGGACTTGATGAACATCGCACGCGAGTTCGTGACGGGACTGCCGGAGGCGCTGCAGGGCGTGGGCGTCTTCCTCGTCTCCTTCATCCCGTTCGTGGAGGGCGAGGGCGCCGGGCTGATCGGCGTCGTCGTCGGGGTGCACCCGTGGGTGGCCATCCCCGCCGCCGCGCTGGGCAACCTCCTCGCCGTCGCGCTCCTGGTCTACGCGGCCCACGGCGTGCGCTCCGCCGTCACCGCGCGCCGTGGGGTGGCCGCCGACGCCGCGGTTCCGGCGACCGGCCCCGGCACCCCGGTGGCCGATCACCACGTCCACCTGCACCGCCGCTTCGAGGCGTGGGGCGTGCCCGGGCTGAGCCTGCTCGGCCCCTGGTTCCTCATCCCCGGGCACGTCGCGGCCCCGGCCATGGTGTCCTTCGGGGCGAACCGGCACCGCGTGATGGCATGGCAGGCCGTCGCCATCGTCCTCTACACGGCGCTGACGGCGTGCGTGGCCTTCGGCCTCGTGAGCTGGAACGGTGCGCGGGGCGCGACGCCGGGCACCTTCTGAATCGCGCCCGTGGACAGGCCGAGGGCCGTGCCCGCCCCCGAGCACGGGGGTGGGCACGGCCCTCGGTCCCGGCGTCAGCCCTTCCGGGTCACGGTGAGGCCGTTCTCGCCCTCGACGCGGTCCACGACCACGGTGTCCCCGTCCGCGATCTCCCCGGCGAGGATGCCGCGGGCCAGGCGGTCGCCGATCTCGCGCTGCACCAGGCGGCGCAGGGGCCGGGCGCCGTAGGCCGGGTCGAACCCGGTCTCGGCGAGCCAGGCCTTGGCGGCGTCGGACACCTCGAGGGTGAGGCGGCGGTCCGTCAGGCGCGCCTGCAGGGACTCGACCTGCAGGTCCACGATCCGCGTCAGCTCGGCCACGGTGAGTGCGTCGAACTGCACGATCTCGTCCAGGCGGTTGAGGAACTCGGGCTTGAACGCCGCGCGCACCACGGACATCACGGACTCGCGCTTGGCGGCCTCGTCCAGGGTCGGGTCCACGAGGAACTGCGAGCCCAGGTTCGAGGTGAGGATCAGGATCACGTTGCGGAAGTCCACGGTGCGGCCCTGGCCGTCGGTGAGGCGGCCGTCGTCGAGCACCTGGAGCAGGATGTCGAAGACCTCGGGATGGGCCTTCTCCACCTCGTCCAGCAGCACCACCGAGTACGGGCGACGCCGCACGGCCTCCGTGAGCTGGCCGCCCTCGTCGTAGCCGACGTAGCCCGGAGGGGCGCCGACCAGGCGGGAGACGGAGTGCTTCTCCGCGTACTCGGACATGTCGATCCGCACCATGGCGCGCTCGTCGTCGAAGAGGAACTCCGCGAGCGCCTTGGCGAGCTCGGTCTTGCCCACGCCCGTGGGGCCCAGGAACAGGAACGAGCCGGTGGGCCGGTTCGGATCCGCGATGCCGGCCCGCGAGCGGCGCACGGCGTCCGCGACGGCGACGACGGCGTCCCGCTGCCCGATCAGCCGCTCGCCGAGGTGGTCCTCCATGGTGAGCAGCTTCTCGGACTCGGCGGTGAGCATGCGCCCGGCGGGGATGCCGGTCCAGGCGGAGACCACCTCGGCGATGTCGTCCGCCGTGACCTCCTCGGAGACCATCGGCTCGGTGGCCGAGCGGTCGGCCTCGCGGGCGGTGCGGTCCGCCTCCTCGAGCTGCTTCTCCAGCGCGGGGATCTCGCCGTACAGCAGGCGGGAGGCCTCGGCGAGGTCACCGTCGCGCTGGGCCTTCTCGGCCAGCGAGCGCAGCTCGTCCACCTTGGCCCGCAGGTCACCGGCCTCGTTGAGGGTGGCCTTCTCCGCGTCCCAGCGGGCGGTGAGGGCGGTGAGCTCCTCCTCGCGGTCCGCCTTCTCGGCGCGCAGGGCCTCGAGCCGCTCGACGGATGCCGGGTCCGTCTCGCCCTCGAGGGCGAGCTCCTCCATGGTGAGGCGGTCCACCTGGCGGCGCAGGACGTCGATCTCCTCCGGGGCGGAGTCGATCTCCATGCGCAGGCGCGAGGCGGCCTCGTCCACGAGGTCGATGGCCTTGTCCGGCAGCTGGCGGCCGGTGATGTACCGGTCGGACAGCGCGGCCGCGGCCACGAGCGCGGAGTCGGCGATGGCCACCTTGTGGTGGGCCTCGTAGCGCTCCTTGAGCCCGCGCAGGATGGCGATCGAGTCGTCCACGCTGGGCTCGCCGACGTAGACCTGCTGGAAGCGGCGCTCCAGGGCGGGGTCCTTCTCGATGTTCTCGCGGTACTCGTCCAGGGTCGTCGCACCGATCAGACGCAGCTCGCCGCGGGCCAGCATGGGCTTGAGCATGTTGCCCGCGTCCATGGCGCCCTCGGACGCGCCCGCGCCCACGACGGTGTGGATCTCGTCGATGAACGTGACGACCTGTCCCTCGGCGGCCTTGATCTCCTCGAGGACGGCCTTCAGGCGCTCCTCGAACTCGCCGCGGTACTTGGCGCCGGCGACCATGGCGCCCAGGTCCAGGCTGATCAGCGTCTTGCCGCGCAGGGACTCGGGGACGTCCCCGGCCACCATCCGCTGGGCCAGGCCCTCGACGACGGCGGTCTTGCCGACGCCGGGCTCCCCGATGAGCACGGGGTTGTTCTTGGTGCGGCGCGAGAGCACCTGCACCACGCGGCGGATCTCGGCGTCGCGGCCGATCACCGGGTCGAGCTTGCCGGAGCGGGCGACCTCGGTGAGGTCCGTGCCGTACTTCTCCAGGGACTGGAAGGTGTTCTCCGGGTCCTGGGTGGTGACGCGGGAGTCGCCGCGCACCTGGGTCAGGGCGGCGGCGAGTGCCTCGAGGCTCGCCCCGTTCGAGCGCAGTGCCTCACCGGCCTCGCCCGGGTCCGCGGCCACGCCGAGCAGCAGGTGCTCGGTGGAGACGAACTGGTCGGAGCGCTGCTCGGCCTGGGTGCGCGCGTTCTGCACGACCTGCAGGGCGGCGCGCGAGAGCTGGGCCTGGGCCACCGTGCTGCCCTGGGTGGAGGGCAGGCGCCGGATGGCCGAGGAGGCCGCCGTGGAGACGGCGTCGGGGTCGGCCCCGGCGGCCTTGAGGACGGCCACGGCGACGGACTCCCGCTGGTCCATCAGGGCCTTCAGCAGGTGGGCCGGCTCGATCTGGGGGTTGCCGGCGGTGGAGGCGTTCATGGCCGCGGCCGAGAGCGCCTCCTGGCTCTTGGTGGTGAACTTGGCATCCATATGCGCCTCGCTCCTTCTCCCCCGTGTCCCGGGGGTGTCGGACAACCGTCGACGGCGGGCCATTCCCACCGCCGAGACGAAGTTGAGTCTATGTAGCTCAACTCTCCTCGTGCCAGGGCTATTCCCCGGCGCGCCGGTACGTTGGTGCCATGGCCGGCTCCACAGCGGCGCCCCGGCGCCTCCGCACGTACACCCGACCGCGGGTGTCCCTGCTGTACGTCCTGCGCCGCACCCTGCACCGGCTCTTCGAGCTGCAGGTCTGGGATGTGGCCGCCGCCATGACCTTCTTCGGGGCGCTGTCCCTGCTGCCCACCGTCGTCGCCCTGCTGTCCGTGGTCTCGCTGCTGGGCGTCGAGGAGGAGACCGTGGACGCCGCGGCCCACCTGGCCGCCGAGATCTGGCCGTCGCTGACGCCCGACGTCGTCCGCGAGTGGATCCTGACCCTCGGCTCGGCGGGGCCCGGCACCGGCGCCGTCGTCCTCGGGGCCGCCGGCACCGTGGTGTCCGCCTCGGGCGCCGTCGGCGCGTTCCACCGGGCCATGCACCGCATCCACGACACCCGCGAGGGCCGGCCCTTCCTCCACTTCCGCCTCGTGGTCTTCGTCGAGACGCTCGCCCTCATGCTCGGCGCCGTGCTGATCACGATCCTGGTGGTCGTCGGCGGGGACCTCTCCCAGCGCCTCGGCCAGGCCGTCGGCCTGCCGGAGGAGACGGTCCAGACGTGGAACGTGGTGAAGTGGCCGGTCATCCTCGTGGTGATCGCCCTGATCGTGACCCTCGCCTACCGCCTGGGGCCCAACGTCCGGCAGCCCCGCTACCGCCCGCTCTCGCTCGGCGCCGTGGCCGTGGTGGTCCTGCTCTTCGGCGCCACCCTGGCCCTGGGCTGGATCACGGACCGGTTCGGTCAGTTCGCCGTGGTCGGGCGGATCAACTCCGCGATCGGTGTGCTCGCCCTCGCGTGGGTGGCGTGCATCGTGCTGTTGGCCGGGGCCGCCTTCGACGCGGAGGTGCTGCGTGCCCGCCAACTGGCCGTCGGCATCGATGCCTCCGTCGAGATCCAGCTGGCGACGCGGCACACCGCGGTGCTCGAGGACTCCGAACGGCACGAGGCCCGCAACCGCCGCCTGGCCCGGCTCGTGGCCGACGCCGTGCGCGCCGGCGAGGACCTCACGATCGACGCCACGCGCCTGCTCTCCGAGGAGGGGCGCCTCCTCGCGGTCGAGTCGGGGCGGCGGGACCCGGAGGACGTCAGCTCGGGCAGCCCGTTCCACGCGGACCCGGTGTCCGACGACGGCGCCCGCCTCGAGCCGACGTCCCGGCCCGACGGCTGACGGGTCAGCGCTCCCTCTTCTCGAACGCCTCGACCTGGGCACGCAGCGTCTCGGCCGCGATCTCCTCGTCGAGGCCCACCATGCCGAGGTACACGAGCTCGTCCCCGTCCGTGACGCCGCCGACGGTCATGGTGAACAGGGCCGTGTCCATGCCCGAGTTCCCCAGGGCGATGTGGACCGCGTCCGGCACGCCGGGCACCTTCGTGAAGGCCGCCTCGACGCCGTCCGGGTCGCCGAACGTGCCGCACGTGTCGGCCAGCTCGCCGAAGGGCGCCAGCAGATCGGTGCCGTCCTCGGTGACCGCGACCATGCCGAACGCCCCGGCCTGGGAACCGGCCAGTCCGGTGACGGCGGCCGGGTCCACCTCGTACTGGGCCAGCGCACCGCCGAGCCCGGGTGCCTGCTGCGTGTTGATCTGCTCGATGAGGTCCGCGCAGGCGCCCGTGGGGGTGACGCCCGTCAGGCTCAGGCTGGTGCTGATCGGCTCGCCGCCGCCGCCGGCCTGGGTCTCCATGTCCGTGAACACGCCGTCGGGCGCGGTCTCGGGGGTGAGCAGGACGTCCTCGAGCGCCTCCACGCGCTCCTCCTGCTCGTCCGTGAGGTCCGAGCCGGCCCCCGCCGGGGCGGACTCGGACGCGTCGGCCGACGCGGACGCCGCCACCGAGGACGCGGCGGAGGACGAGGCCGTGGACACCGCTGTCGAGGGGGCCGCGGCCGACGACGTGGCCGCGTCCTGCGTGGGGCTCGCGGTCACGGTGACGGTCGCCGGGGAGGCCGCGGACGCGTCGGAGGAGGGAGAGGAGGACGAGGCCTCGCCGCCTCCCCCGCCGCAGCCGACGAGCGCGAGCGCGCCCACCGCGAGCAGGGACAGGGTGGCGGGGCGAGCGGGGGCGGTGGTGCGGAGCATGGGAGACCTCTCAGACCGAGTGGCGACGATGTGACCAGCCTGACAATCCCCACAGCGCGAGGCCAGCCTTCGACTGCTGAGGCGAGCCGCGGCAGGGCCACCGGCCGATCGGCCCGCTCCGCGGGGACGAGTCGTCTCCCGGCGCCCGCGACGGCCCCGACGCACTACGATGACCACCAATCACGGCGGAACACGTCACTCTGCCGGCTCCCTCCGACCCGCCCGCCCGTCCTCCCGACGGCGGCACAGAAGGCACTCCATGACCCGCATCCACTCCCGCCTCCTCGGCGCCGTGGGGCTCACCGCGTCGGCGGCGCTGCTCACCGGCTGCGCCGTCCTCGGCGGCGACGCCGGATCCGCCGGCATCGTGTCGGACGACGACCTGAGCACCTCGTACGGGCTCGTCCAGCCCGGCGTCCTGACGGTCTGCTCCGACGTCCCCTACCCGCCCTTCGAGTTCGAGGAGAACGGTGAGCTGACCGGCTACGACATCCAGCTGGTCGAGGCGGTGGCGGAGGAGCTGGGCCTCGGGGTGAACGTGATCGACTCCTCCTTCGAGGCCATCGAGTCGGGTGCCTCGCTCACCGGCTGCGACGTGAACGCCTCGTCGATCTCCATCACCGAGGCCCGCCAGCGCGTCATGGCCTTCACCCTCCCCTACCTCGACGACGACCTCGTCCTGGTCGCGAAGAAGGGCTCCGGCATCACCGACGTCGACTCCGCGAAGGGCCGCCGGATCGGCGTGCAGGCCGCGACCACCGGTGACGAGTACGCCCAGCAGAACGGCCTGAGCCCCGTGCAGTTCGAGGACGGCGGCATGCAGATCCAGGCCCTCCAGGCCGGCACCGTGGACGCCGCCCTGGGCAACCAGTCCGTGCTGCTCTACTCCCTCAAGGACGACGATCGCTTCGAGGTGGTCGAGTCGCTGCCCACGGGCGAGCAGCTCGGCATGGCGGTCGGCCCGCAGAAGGCGCAGCTCGGCTCCGCCGTGAACCGCGCGCTGCAGGAGCTGCGCAACGACGGCACCGTGGCCGAGCTCCAGGAGCGCTGGTTCGGTCAGGCACAGGAGGACTACCGATGAGCACGCAGGCCCCCGTCTCGCCCGCACCGGCCATGAAGCCCGGCCGCGCGCGCCGCCGTCGTCGGCTGTCCCTGATCATCCAGGCGGCCGTCTTCGTCCTCGCCCTCGTCGTCCTGGCCGTCCTCATCGACTGGGGCGCGCTCGCCGAGAACGTCCTGAACTTCCCCGCCGTGGCCCCGATGTTCCCCAACGTGATCCTCGTGGGCCTGGGCAACACGCTGTTCTACACGGTCACCTCGTTCGTCGTCGGCCTGCTGGGCGGCATCGTGCTCGCGCTCATGCGCCTGAGCTCGTTCGGCCCGTACCGGTGGCTGGCCACCGCCTACGTCGAGTTCTTCCGCGGCGTCCCCGCGCTGCTGGTGTTCCTCGCCTTCGGCTACGGGGTGCCCTTCGCGTTCGGGGTGTCCTGGCCGATCCCCGTCGTGGTGATGGCGGCCCTGGGCATGGTCTCGGCCGCGTACATCGCCGAGACCCTGCGCGCCGGCCTGCAGGCCGTGCCCCGCGGCCAGATGGAGGCGGCACGCTCCCTCGGCATGCCGACGTGGCGGGCCATGGTCACCATCGTGATCCCCCAGGCGTTCCGCATCGTGCTGCCGCCGCTCACCAACGAGGTCATCCTCCTGACCAAGGACTCCTCGCTGGTCTACGTGCTCGGCCTGGCCGCGCACGAGTACGAGCTCACCAAGTTCGGCCGCGACGGCATCTCCGCCCTCGACGCCGGCATGACGCCGATCCTCGTGGCCGGCCTGTTCTACCTCGTGATCACCGTGCCGCTGTCCCTGCTGGCCCGCCGGTTCGAGGCCCGTTCGACCAAGAAGGGGCACTGAGATGGCCCAGCAGAACCCCATCACCGGATCCTTCGGCGCGGTGGCCGCCGCGGACGCCGCCGGCGTGCACGTGGCCGGCCTCCACAAGTCCTTCGGCGCCAACCACGTGCTGCGCGGCATCGACCTCGACGTCGCCCCCGGCGAGGTCGTGTGCCTGATCGGCCCGTCCGGCTCGGGCAAGTCCACCCTCCTGCGCTGCGTGAACCTGCTGGAGAAGCCCGACTCGGGCGTCGTCACGGTCGGTGAGTTCACGGTCACGGACGAGGACGTGGACCTGGACGTGTTGCGCCGCCACGTGGGCATGGTGTTCCAGCAGTTCAACCTGTTCCCGCACCTGTCCGTGCTGGAGAACTGCACCGTGGCCCAGCTCAAGGTGCTCAAGCGGGGCAAGGCCGAGGCGGTGGACATCGCCCGTCGGCAGCTGGCCCGCGTGGGCCTGGCCGAGCTCGAGGACCGCTACCCGGACCAGCTCTCCGGCGGTCAGCAGCAGCGCGTGGCGATCGCCCGTGCGCTGGCCATGGACCCGCAGCTGATGCTCTTCGACGAGCCCACCTCGGCCCTCGACCCCGAGACCGTCGGCGACGTCCTGGCGATCATGCGTCAGCTGGCCCGCGACGGCATGACCATGCTCGTGGTCACCCACGAGATGGGCTTCGCCCGTGAGGTGGCCGACCGGGTCGTGTTCATGGACGGCGGCGTCGTGGTGGAGGCCGGCCCGGCCGCCGCGGTCATCTCCGACCCCCAGCAGCCGCGCACCCAGGACTTCCTGCGCCGCGTGCTGCACCCCACCGAGATCGACCTCTGAGCCTGCCCGCCCGGTGGGCGGGCAGATGCGTGAGGGGCCCCGCCCGGACCATGGTCCGGGCGGGGCCCCTCACGCGTGCGGCGGAGGCGTCAGGCCTTCTTGCGCAGCTTCTTCAGCTCGTCACGGGCCTCGCGCAGCGCGGCGACCTGCTCCTCACGGGCGGCGTGGATCGCGGCGACCTTCTCGTCCTGGGCGTCGCGGATGGCCTGCACCTTGGCGTCGCGGGCGCCCTCGATGCGGGCGGCGCGCTTCTTGGCGGCCTTGCGGCGCTTGCCGGGGCGGTTGGCCACGGAGTCGGCGGCGATGGCCAGGCCGGAGCCGACCAGGAAGATGTCCTTGGCGACGCCGGTGCCCTCCTGGGACGGACGCACGCCGTCCGCCTCGGTCATCTCCGGGGTGTTCAGGTACATGGAGAACAGGCCGCCGGAGAACGCGGTCAGGGCGGAGCCGGCGAGCCAGCCCGGGACGAACGGGGCCAGCAGGGCCGAGCCCACGCCGATCTCCGTGGTCACGAGGAACTTCTTGAACTGCTCCGGCGACAGGTTGGCCAGCGCGGGCAGGCCGCGGGCGCCCATGTCGCGCAGGCCCTGGGCCTGCTCCGCGGAGATGCCGCGCTTGTTCAGGCCGGAGTTCAGGATGAACGCGCCGGAGGCCAGGCGCAGCGGAATCTGGACGATGCTCATGGAGTCTTCCTTCCAGTAGGGCCCGCGGCACGCACGTGGAGTGAGGTGTGGCGCGAACGGTCGGTGAGCGGTCAGCACCTCTGACAGTACCAACGGCAGCCCGCTCCCGCCCGCCCGGAGGCGCGGCTGTGCGCGGAGAGCGGACGACGTCGGCGCCTCCACCACGTCGCAGACGCGGCCGATGATGGACAATGGGGCGCATGCTCCCCCTCGTCGCACCCCTGACCGTGGCCGCCGCCGCGCCCACCGACTACGGCTGGCTCGGCAACATCGTCGTGGACATCATGGAGGCCGTCGGCCCGATCGGCGTCGGCCTGGCCGTCTTCGCGGAGAACATCTTCCCGCCCATCCCGTCCGAGGTGATCCTGCCCCTGGCCGGCTTCACCGCGGCCGGCGGCGCCTTCAGCCCGCACGCCGCGCTGGTCTGGGCCACGGTCGGCTCGATCGTCGGAGCGCTGGCCCTCTACGGCATCGGCGCGTGGCTCGGCCGCCACCGCATGTACCGCATCGCGGACCGCATGCCGCTGGTGGACATGGAGGACGTGGCCAAGACCGAGCGCTGGTTCATCCGCTACGGCTACTGGACCGTGTTCCTGGGCCGCATGGTCCCCGTGTTCCGCTCCCTGATCTCCATCCCCGCGGGCATCGAGCGGATGAACCTCGCGAAGTTCACCCTGTTCACGGCGCTGGGCTCCCTGATCTGGAACGCGATCTTCGTCTACGGCGGCTACGCGCTCGGGGAGCGGTTCCACGTCATCTCCGAGTACGCGGACGTCTTCTCCAACGTCGTCCTGGTCCTGATCCTGGCCTTCCTCGCGATCTGGGTGGTCCTGCGCCTGCGCCGCGACGCCCGCCGCCGGAACGACCCGGACTGGCGCCCGCCGACCGCGGACGAGATGGCCGCCCGCGTCGAGGCCATCCTGGAGTCCTCCGACCACCGGAAGTGAATCGCATGCGCCCCGTCCTGCCCTCCCCCCGCCGTGGCCGCGCGGCCCTCGGCCTGGCCGCCGTCGCCCTGGTGGCGCTGAGCGCCTGTGCCCGCACCGAGCCGCAGCCCGAGCCTGCGCCCGCCACGACGGCGGCCTCCGCCCTGCCGTCCATGGACATGGCCCCGTTCACGGTCGAGGTCCCCTCGCACGACCTCGAGCGGGTGCCGGAGGCGAGCATCGCCGTGCTCGAGGGCGAGGACCCGGACCACCACGGGGCGTGGCTGCAGGTGCCCGGGGCGCCGGCCTGGACGGACGCCATGGCCGGGGCCGTGCGCGACCAGATCGACCAGTACCGCCGGGACACCGACCCCAGCGCGGACCCGCGCCTGGAGATCCAGCCGCAGCTCGCCGTCGTGGCCGAGGACATCGCCGCGGCCCGCCTGCTCGCCACCGAACGGCGCGGCACGGACTCCGTGTCCACCTCGCACGTGATCTGGTACTCGGCCCGCGAGGACCGCGTGCTCGAGACCGCCGATCTCTTCACCCCCGACGGCTGGGACGCGTTCCGCGCCGAGGTGCGCCAGCGCATGGCCAACGACCCGGACGTGATCGGCTCACGTCTGGACTCGGCGGTCGACGCCCCGGAGCAGGTGGAGAACCGCCGGGTGTGGGACGCGGTGGTCTTCCTCCCGGACGGCAGCCTGATGCTCGAGGCGGACCAGGCGTCCATGGCGCCGGCCGCCGCGGGCGTCCTGACGGTGCGGATCCCCCGGGACACGGCGACCGCCTGGCTGTCCGACCTGGGCCACGTCGCCGCGGACGCCGCCTCCGCCCCCGCCGACCTGCGTCTGCCGGACCGCTCCACCCCGCCCCCCGCGGAGCAGCAGCCGGAGCCCGCCCCCGAGCCGGAGCCCGAGACGTCCTCGTGGACGGAGGAGGCCACCGGCACACCCGTGCCGCCCCCTTCCGCGCCCGCCGACACGGCGGCCCCGACGCCCAGCGCGAGCACCCCGGTGCCGAGCAGCACGGCCCCGTCCTCCTCGGCCCCCGCGCCCACCCGCTCGGCCACTCCGTCCTCGCCGACGTCGACCCCCACCTCGTCCTCGCCGTCGGGCACGGGATCCGGCAGCCCGACGCCGAGCACCCCCGACCCGACGCCGACCTCGACGTCCCCGACCCCGACGTCCCCGAGCCCGTCCGGTCCGTCCACGAGCGCGCCGGCCACAGACCCCGCGCCGGACCCGACCGAGTCCGCACCCGAGCCGACCGAGTCCGCACCCGAGCCGACCGCCACGACGGCCTCGGCGCCCGCGTCGGGGGACCGCTCCAGCGGCACCCCCTGACCCCGGCGCCGGGCGCCGTCGTCGACCGCGGTCTGCGCCGTCGACGCGCGGCCGTGGCAGGATCGGGGCGATGACTGAGCACCTCCCCCGCCCCCGCCCGGACGCACCCGGCCCCGATGCCGCGCCGCCGCCCGCCGAGCGCGTCCACGCGCACGACCACAATCGGGACAAGGACCCCGCCCTCGTCCGACGGGAGCCGGTCTCCTTCGTCCGACGCGGCGCGCGCCTGAACGCGGGGCGTCAGGCCGTGTGGGACCGCCAGGCGGAGCGGGTCCTCGTGGACGTGCCCCGCGGCCGCGGCGCCACCTCGGTGGACGCCCGGGCCCGACTGGACTGGGCGGGGGTGTTCGGGCGCGAGGCTCCCCTGCTGGTGGACATCGGCTCCGGGCTGGGCGAGTCCACGGCGCAGGCCGCCGCCGACCGGCCGGACTGGAACGTGCTCGCCGTCGAGGTCTACGTGCCCGGCCTGGCCGCGCTCATGACGCGCGTGGAGCAGCAGGGCCTGGAGAACGTCCGCGCCGTGGAGGCCAACGCCCCCGAGCTGCTGGACGCCCTGCTCACGCCCGGCTCCGTCTCCGAGGTGTGGGTGTTCTTCCCGGACCCGTGGCACAAGAAGCGGCACCACAAACGCCGTTTGGTCTCCCCCGCCTTCGCGGACCGCGTGGCGCGGGTGCTCGCCCCCGGCGGGGTGCTGCGGCTGGCGACGGACTGGTCGGGCTACGCCGTGCAGATGCGCGAGGTGCTCGAGGCGCACCCGGGGTTCGAGAACCTCTTCCCCGGGCGCGCCGCGGGCGAGGAATCCCCGCTCACGCGGGTGCGCCGCGAGGGCAGGGAGACCGAGGTGGGTGCCCAGCCGCTGCCCGCGGGCTGGGAGAGCGCGGCCGAGGAGGAGCGCCCGCTGCGTGCCGGCCTGGGTGAGGCACGGGCCGGCGCGGCGGCCGCGGACCCCGTGGACCACGAAGGCGGCTGGGCGCCCCGGTTCGAGGGCCGACCCATCACGAGCTTCGAGGCGAAGTCCCAGCGGGCCGGGCGCCTCGTGTTCGACCTGGCGTACCGCCGCCGCTGAGCACGGGGCCCGACGGGGCCGCTCAGGCCGGGGCGACCGGCCCGGCCGGGTCGGCGCCGTCCGGGACGGGCGGCAGCGGCAGGCCGGCGGTCACCCGCGCGGTCGCCGCGAGCGTCACGGACCCGGCGTCCCGGTAGCCCCTCGGGGCGTCCTCGGGGGCCGTCGGCGACCAGCGGGCCGTGTGGTGGCCGCGGACGGTGGCCCCCGCCAGGCCGGGCCGCGGGACCACCGGCAGCGCGGCGGCGTCCGTCCAGTCCCGACGCCGGCCCACCGCGCGGCCGACCCGGGCGAGGAGATCGCCCGGGGCCAGGGCGCGGAACACCCGTCCGGACCGCAGGCCGAGGTGCGCGGCCCGGGCTGCCAGGGCGGCGGGCAGGCCGACCGCGCCCGAGACCACGAGGGCCTCGACGGGACGCTCGGCCGGCCGCGGGGCCTCGGCGTCGTCGGGCTGCAGGCCCCGGTCCGCGAGCAGGCGCAGGGCGTGCGCGGCCACGAGCGAGCCGTACGAGTGGGCCTCCACGGCCCCGTGCACGGCGGTCCCGCGGGCGCGCAGGGCTGGGGCGGCGTCGTCCTCCTCCCCCGGCCCGTGGCGCAGGAACTCCCACCAGGCCCGCACATCCGCGGCGAGCATCGCGCCGCCGCGCCGGCCGGGGCCGTCGAGCACCACCCGCCAGGGCGTGGGCGCGGGGTAGCCGAGCCACGCGATGACGACGGGGCGGGGTGCGCCGGCGGCGCGCTGGGCGGCGGCGAGGTGGGCGGCCTCCCGGGCCGTCCCCCACATGGCCGTCTGGGGGCGGATGCCCATGCCGGAGACGAGCCAGGTCAGGTGGGTGGCGGTCGCGGGGTCCCCCGCTGCGACCACCGCGCGCGGACCGTCCGGGCCGTCGAGGACGTAGTCCAGCAGATGCCGGGCGGGCAGGTGCGGGTCCATGCCCTCCGGCTTGAGGGCGTGGACGATCCCGTCCAGGGCGCTGCGGGCCTGCCGGCCGAGGCCGTCGCGCCGGGCCATGTCAGCGCGCAGCCGCTCCTGGACGCGGGACCGCGCGGCCGCCCCGAACGACGCCCGGCTCAGTCCTGCTCGGGCTGCCACGTGAGCACCCGTCGGGGGCGGGCGCCGCCGGAGGGCAGCATCCGCAGGACGCCCGGGGAGGCCTGGCCCGCGGCGTCCGCCTCGGTCCGTGCCGCGGCCTGGCGGCGGGCGGCCATCCGGTCGGCGTACCGGGCCGAGACGTCGCCGCCGGAGCCCACGGTGAAGACGCGGGCCAGGCGGGAGGCGTGGTGGAGGCGGTCCACCTGGGCCGCCAGCTCGACCACGGTGTCCTGCAGCTGCTCGACCTCGCGCTGCAGCGCGATCACGCGGCGGATGCCCTCCAGCGAGATGCCTTCGCGGCTCAGGGCCTGCACGGTCTGCAGCCGCTCGACGTCGGCCAGGGAGTAGCGGCGGTGCCGTCCGCCCTGGCGGGCGGGGACCACGAGGCCGAGCCGGTCGTACTGGCGCAGGGTCTGCGGGTGCATGTCCGCCATCTCGGCGGCCACGGAGATCACGAAGACGGGGGCGTTCCGGTCGAGACCCCGCTCGCGGCCCCGGTCCGCGCGGGCGGCGCCGTCGCGGGCGCTCACCAGGCGGCCTTCCGGGCCAGCTCCCGCCGCGGATCGTCGCCGGCCGTGGCGGACTGCAGGGCCTCGACGGCGGCGCGGGCGTCGTCGTCGAGCTCGGTGGGCACGGTGACGTGCAGCTCCACGAGCAGGTCACCCGTCGTCGTCCCGCGCTCGACACCGCGGCCCTTCAGGCGCAGCACGCGGCCGGACTGGGAGCCCGCCGGCACCTTCACCTTCACGGGGCGCTCCAGCGTCGGCACCTCGATCGTGGCGCCGAGGGCGGCCTCGGGGAAGGTGACGGGCACGGTGATGCGCAGGTCGTCCCCGTCCCGGTGGAAGAACTCGTGCTCGCGCACGTGCACGGTGACCAGCAGGTCGCCGCGGCCGGCCGCGCCGGGCGCGCCCTTGCCGCGGGCCCGGACCTTCTGGCCGTCGCGGATGCCCTTGGGGATCTTCACCTCGATCGTCTCGCCGTCCGCGGCGCGCAGGGACACCGTGGTGCCCTGGATCGAGCCGCGGAAGGAGATCGTGGTGGTGGCGGTGCGGTCCGCGCCCTTCGTGGGGCGCGGCCGCGCGTAGCCGGCGTCACCGAAGCCGCCGGGGCCGAAGCCGCCGGTCTGGCCGGCGGCGCCGCCGAACATCCCGCTGAACAGGTCCGACAGGTCGGGCCCGGACTGCGTGGTGCGGGGGCCGCCCCCGCCGCCGAACATGCCGCCGAAGACGTCCTCGAAGCCGCCGCCGCCGGCACCGCCCGGGGCGGAGAACCGGGCGCCGCCGCCCATCGCGCGGATCGCGTCGTACTCCTGGCGCTCCTGGGGGTCGCTCAGGACGGCGTACGCCTCCGAGATCTCCTTGAACTTCTTCTCGGCCGCCTCGTCCCCGGGGTTCTGGTCCGGGTGGTGGGTGCGGGCGAGCTTGCGGTAGGCCTTCTTCACGTCCGCATCGGAGGCGTCCTTGGACACCCCCAGGGTCGCGTAGAAGTCCTTGTCCATCCAATCCTGCGAGGCCATGGTGCCTCCTCTCGTGTGCATCGGTCAGGGGGTCGGCCGGCGGCGGGGCGGGCCGCCGGCCGACGGGGTCACTCGTCTCCGGCGGAGACCATCACCTGGGCGGCGCGCAGCACGCGGCCGTCCCGGACGTAGCCGTTGCGGAAGACCTGGACCACGTGGTCCGCGGGCACCTCTGCGTGCGGCTGGCGCATCACGGCCTCGTGCACGGCCGGGTCGAACTCGACGCCGGCCAGCGCCTCCTGGTCGTGGCGCTCGAGGCCGAGGCCGGCCAGGGCGGTGTCGAGCTTGGTCGCGATGGCGGCGAACGGACCGTCCGTCAGGTCGCCGGCGGCGCGGGCGGCGTCGATGTCGTCGAGCACCGGCAGCAGCGCGGTGACGGCCTTGAGCACGCCGGCGTCCCGGGCCAGGTCGCGGTCGCGGTCCACGCGACGCTTGTAGTTCACGTACTCGGCCTGCAGACGGCGCAGGTCGGTCTCGAGCTCGGCCTCGCGGTCCGAGGCCGCGGGCTGCGGCGCCTCGGCCCCGGCCTCCGCGCCGGCCTCGTCGAGGATGCGCTCGGCCTGGGCGAGGGCGTCGCCGTCCTCGGTCTGCTCGGCCGCGCTCTCGGCGGAGACGCGGGGCTCACCGGTCTCGGGGTCGATGCGGCGACGGTCGTTGAACACGATGGGCTCCTCCTCGGAGCCGCGCTCGGCGTCGGAGGAGCCGTGCGGACGCTGCTGGTCGGCGCTCATGGTGTGTCCTTTCGAAGCGGGTGGTGGGTGCGGCGGGTCCGCCGCGCGGGGGTGGTGCGGGAAGGCCGGCGGGCCGGCCCGGCAGGGGCGCTGCCGGGCCGGCCCGCCGGCGTCGTGGGCCTCCGGGCGGGGCGGGCGTGGACGCCCGCCCCGCCCCGGGGTGTCAGGCCTTCTTCTCGTCGTCCTCGTCGACCACCTCGGCGTCGACGATGTCCTCGTCGTCGCCCTGTGGGGCGGCGGACTCGGCGCCGGCGTCGGCCGACTCCGCGCCCTGCTGGGCGTAGAGGGCCTCGCCGATCTTGACCTGGGAGGCCTGGAGCTTCTCGAACGCGGCGGCGACCTCGTCGTCGTTGTCCTGCTTCTCCAGGGCGGCCTTCAGGGCGTCGACGTCGGCCTGCACCTCGGTCTTGACGTCCTCGGGCAGCTTGTCCGCGTTGTCCTGGAGGAGCTTGTCCACGGAGTACGCGGACTGCTCCGCCTGGTTGCGGCGCTCGGCGGCCTCGCGGCGCTTCTTGTCCTCGTCCGCGTGGGCCTCGGCGTCCTTGACCATGCGGTCGATGTCCTCCTTGGACAGCGAGGAGCCGCCCGTGATGGTCATCGACTGCTCGGTGCCGGTGCCCTTGTCCTTCGCGGAGACGTGCACGATGCCGTTCGCGTCGATGTCGAAGGTGACCTCGATCTGGGGCATGCCGCGCGGGGCCGGGGCGATGCCGGTCAGCTCGAAGGTGCCCAGCGCCTTGTTGTCCCGGGTGAACTCACGCTCGCCCTGGAAGACCTGGATGGACACGGAGGGCTGGTTGTCCTCGGCCGTGGTGAACGTCTCGGAGCGCTTGGTGGGGATGGCCGTGTTGCGCTCGATGAGCTTGGCCATCACGCCGCCCTTGGTCTCGATGCCCAGCGACAGCGGGGTCACGTCGATCAGGAGCACGTCCTTGCGCTCACCGGCGAGCACGCCGGCCTGCACCGAGGCGCCGATGGCGACGACCTCGTCCGGGTTCACGCCCTTGTTGGGCTCCTTGCCGCCGGTCAGCTCCTTCACGAGCTCGGAGACGGCGGGCATGCGGGTGGAGCCGCCGACGAGGACCACGTGGTCGATGTCGGAGACCTTGACGCCGGCCTCCTTGATGACGTCCTCGAACGGCTTGCGGGTGCGCTCGAGCAGGTCCTTGGTGAGGTCCTGGAACTTGGCGCGGGAGAGGTGCTCGTCCAGGTGCACCGGGCCCTCGGGGGTCACGGACAGGTACTGCAGCGAGATGTTGGTGGAGGTGGCCGAGGAGAGCTCCTTCTTGGCCTGCTCCGCGGCCTCCTTCAGACGCTGCAGGGCGATCTTGTCCTTGGACAGGTCCGCGCCCTTGGACTTGGCCTGCTGGAGCAGCCAGTCCACGATCCGCTGGTCCCAGTCGTCGCCGCCGAGGCGGTTGTCGCCGGCGGTGGCGCGCACCTGGATGGTGGCGAAGTCGTCCTCGTCCTTGGCGACCTCGAGCAGGGACACGTCGAAGGTGCCGCCGCCCAGGTCGAAGACCAGGATGAGCTCGTCCTCCTTGCCCTTCTCCAGGCCGTAGGCCAGCGCGGCCGCGGTGGGCTCGTTGATGATGCGCTTGACGTTCAGGCCCGCGATCTCGCCGGCCTCCTTGGTGGCCTGGCGCTCGGCGTCGTTGAAGTAGGCGGGCACGGTGATCACCGCGTCGGTGACCTTCTCGCCCAGGTACTCCTCGGCGTCGTGCTTGAGCTTCATCAGCGTGCGGGCCGAGATCTCCTGCGGGGTGTACTTCTTGCCGTCCACCTCGGTGGTCCAGTCGGTGCCCATGTGGCGCTTGACGGACGCGTAGGTGCGCTCGGGGTTGTTGACGGCCTGGCGCTTGGCGACCTCGCCGACCAGGACGTCCCCGCCCTTGGAGAACGCGACGACGGACGGGGTGGTGCGGGCGCCCTCGGCGTTCGCGATGACGACCGGGTCGCCACCCTCGAGGACGGCGACGACGGAGTTGGTGGTGCCGAGGTCGATGCCGACTGCACGGGACATGGTGGGGTCCTTCCTGTCTGACGGTGAAGCGGGGGCCGGACCCGCGGGCCGGGGGCACCGGCACCGCAGGGACTTGAGCCTTCATGACTCAGGTTGCCACCGGGGTGGTGGACTGTCAAGTGAACCTGAGTCGACTTCACTCACTTCTGCTTCTGCGGGGGTCAACGCGGGCCGTCCACGATCCATTCCCGAGGCCCCGGATTCGCCTGCGCTCCGTTCCGGTGCAGGCGCCCGGCCCTGGCAGCGCGGGGGTCTCGCGCGGTTGGATGGCGGATCACGGGGCGTCGCCGACGGCGCGCCCACCCCGACGGAGAAGGAGCACCACCATGGCCGAGAAGAACGCCGCCGAGTACACCGTCCCGGGCCTGTCCCTGAGCACGGGCCGCCGCACCGCCGAGATCCTCCAGGGCCGCCTGCACGCCCTCAACGACCTGCAGCTCACCCTGAAGCACGCCCACTGGAACGTGGTGGGCCCCGGCTTCATCGGCGTGCACGAGATGCTCGACCCCCAGATCGAGCTGGTCCGCGGGATGGTGGACGTCCTCGCGGAGCGCATCGCCACCCTGGGCGTCTCCCCCGCCGGCACCCCGGGCGCACTCGTGGCAGCCCGCGCGTGGGACGACTACACGCTGGGCCGCGCGTCGACCCTGGAGCATCTGGCCGCGCTGGACCTCGTCTACGACGGCGTCGTGACGGACCACCGCGCCGCCATCGACGCCACCGAGGACCTCGACCCGGTCACGCAGGACATCCTCATCGACCAGGTGGCCCAGCTCGAGCTGTTCCAGTGGTTCATGCGCTCGTTCCTGACCACCGACGACGGCCGGCTGAGCAGCGCAGGCACCACCACCGAGGCCGCCGCCGCGGGCCGCGTGAAGGGCGCCCAGTCCGCGCCCGCCCCGAAGGCCGGGCGCACGAAGAAGTCGGACGCGAAGAAGTCCAAGAAGAAGTGACCGCGCGCCACTGAGGCGCCCGTGCACCGGAGGGGCCCGACCGCACTGACGGTCGGGCCCCTCCCTCCTGCGCGGTTCAGTCGACCTTCGCCGGCCACCACACCTTCGGGCCGATGTCCCGCACGAGCGCCGGGATCAGCAGGGAGCGCACGATCAGCGTGTCCAGCAGGACGCCGAACGCCACGATGAACGCGAGCTGCACCATGAACATCAGCGGGATCACCGCGAGCGCGGCGAAGGTGGCCGCCAGCACGACGCCGGCCGAGGTGATGACCCCGCCCGTGACGGTGAGGGCGCGCAGCACGCCCGCCCGCGTGCCGTGCCGCGGGGTCTCCTCCCGCGCCCGGGTCATCAGGAAGATCGTGTAGTCGATCCCGAGCGCCACGAGGAAGACGAAGCCGTACAGCGGCACGGTGGGGTCGGCGTCCTCGAAGCCGAACACGTGCCGGAACACGAGGGCCGAGACGCCCAGGGCCGCACCGAAGCTGACCACGGTGGCCGCGACGAGCAGCACGGGTGCCAGGAGCGAGCGCAGCAGCACCGCGAGGATGACCAGCAGCATCGCGAGGATCAGCGGGATGACGACCCACAGGTCGCGCTGCGTGGTGACGTTCGTGTCCAGCGCCTGGGCCGCCGGGCCGCCCACGAGGATCTCACCCGACGTCGAGAGGTCCGCGAGCCGGTCGCGCAGGCGGGCCACGGTCTGCTGCGCGGCGAGGGACTCGCCCGGGTCCGCCAGGGTGGCCGAGACCAGCACGCGGCCGTCCACCACGCGGGGCTGCGGCTCCGGCGCGGACGCGGCGCCCGCCCCGCCCTCCGCGTCGGTCACACCCGGGGGTGGGCCCGCGGCGGCCTCGGGGGCGTCCGTGGTGACCTCGGCCTCGGCCACGCCGGGGTCCTCCGCGACGGCGGCGAGCACCGCCTCCGCGTCCCCGGCCGGGGCGAGGATCTGGGCGGGGGCGCCCGCGCCGGCGTCGAAGTGCTCGCTCAGCAGGGCCTGGGCCTGCCGGGCGTCGGAGTCGCCGAGCAGCACGTCCTCCTGGGCGACGCCGTCCGCGCGCAGCTGCAGCAGACCGCCGCAGAGGGCGAGGAGCACGACCGTCGTGGCGACCCAGACGAGACGGGGCCGGCGCGCGACGACGGCACCCACCCGCGTCCACACCCCGTGGTCCTCCTCGAGGCCGGCGACGGGACGGCCCGCCCCGTCGCGCGGCGGGGTGAAGGCCCGGCCCCGGGCGGCGCGACGCTCCGTGCGACGGCGCGCGCGCTCGGGGGACGGGATCGTGGGCCAGAAGGCGGCACGCCCGGTCAGCCGCAGCAGCGCCGGCAGCAGGGTCAGGGCGGCGAGCCACGCGAACGCCACGCCCGTGGCGGCCACGGGGCCGAGGGAGCGCGTCGAGTTGAGGTCCGAGGCCATCAGGATCAGCAGGGCGAGGGCCACGGTCGAGGCGGACGCGGTGATCGCGCCGAAGGACCCGCGCAGGGCGGCCCGCAGCGCCTCCCCGACGTCCGCCCGGACCAGCAGCTCCTCGCGGTGCCGGGCCACGAGCAGGAGGCAGTAGTCCGTGGCCGCCCCGATCACGAGGATCGAGAGGATGCCCTGGGCCTGGCCGTTGAGCTGGATCCAGCCCGCCACGGCCATCCCGTAGACGGCCACGATCGCGCCGCAGAGCGCGGCCACGGCCGTCAGGAGCACGAGGACCGGCAGCAGCACGGAGCGGTAGACCGCCACGAGGATCACGAACACCACGACGAGCGCCACGAGGAGCAGCAGCCCGTCGATCCCCGCGAACGCGCCGCCCAGCTCCGCGACCAGGCCCGCCGGACCGCCCACGTGCCACTCGATGTCCGCGGCCACGGTCCCGGCGAGGGCGGGGTCGGCGGCGGCCGGGTCCGCCACGACCTCCCGCAGGTCGGCCACCACGTCGGCCACGGGCCGCTCGGCCCCGGCCGAGGAGTCGACGAAGGCCAGGAACTGCACCGCCGCGCCGTCGTCGGAGGGGATCGGGCCGGCGACGTCGGCCACGCCCGGCACCTCGCCCAGCCGGCCCGCGAGGTCCGCGAGCGCGGGGAAGGCGGCCGCGGGGTCCGCGGTGCTCGCCGGGCCCACGACGACGGCGGGCACGGCCTCGCCGTCCTGGAACGCCGCCGCCTCCGCCCCCGCGCGGGTGGACTCGGCCGACGCCGGCAGGAAGGTGGCCTGGTCGTTCGAGGAGACGTCGCCGATCTTGCCGAACACGGGCCCGCCCAGGCCGAGCACGGCGAACCAGACCACGGCGAGCGCCACGGCCAGGCCCAGCCGCAGCCCCCGAGGGGGACGCCCCGTGGCGGCGGGGGTGCGGTAGGCGGAGAGGTCAGGCGGGGTGGGCATGCCACCGAGCGTAGGGGATGGTTCGATGATCAAACAACCATGGGGGCTGGCTAGACTCCCGGCCATGACCACGCAGCCCCCCTCCGCCCCCGCGGAGCACCTCGCCGTGGTCCACGCGCTGCGCGTCTTCAGCGAGAGCGCGGAGCACGCCGTCGACGAGGCCGGCCGCGGCGTCGGCCTGCACCGCACGGACCTCAGAGCCCTCGCGTACCTGATGGCCCGCGCGGCGGCCGGTGAGCCCGTCACGGCCTCGGACCTCGGCGCCCACCTGCACCTCACCCGGGCCTCTGCCACCGCCCTCGTGGACCGCCTGGCCGCCGCGGGCCACGTCCGCCGCCGCCGGGACGAGGGCGACCGGCGGCGCGTGCTGGTGGAGCACACGGACACGGCCCGCCGCGACGGACAGCGCGCGTTCGAACCGATGTCCCAGCGACTGAGCGCCGCCCTCGAGGGATTCTCCGCCGCGGAGCTGCGGGCTGCGGTGCGGGTGCTCGAGGCGGCCACCGCCGCACTGACGGACCCCGCCCCGGAGGACCCGTGACCCGACCGGCGCTCATCGGCCTGGACGGCCGCTCGGGGTCGGGCAAGACCGTCCTCGCCGCCGCGCTCGCGGCCCGGATCGCACCGTTCGCGCGGGTCGAGGTGATCGAGATCGAGTCCATGTACCGGGGCTGGGACGGGCTGGCCGCGGCGGTGGGCGACGACGGCCCCTACCCGGCCGTCGTGCGCGCCCTGCGGGAGGGTGGCACGGCGACCTGGACCACGTGGGACTGGCACCGCGCCGCCCCCGGCCCGCCGCGGCGGACCGCGCCGGCCGACGTCGTGGTGTGCGAGGGCGTGGGCGCGCTCAGCACCGCCGCCCGACCGCTGCTCGACCTGGCGGTGTGGCTCGAGCTCGAGACCCCCGCGCGACGCACGCGGGCCCTGGCCCGGGACGGCGAGACCTTCGCCCCGCACTGGGACCGCTGGGCCGCACAGGAAGAGGACTACCTGGCCCGGCATGCCCCGCGCGCCGCGGCGGACCTGGTCCTGCGCCCGCCCTCCGCCTGACCGCGACGCCGCCCGGGGTCGGGGGCGTCGGGGTCTGCGTGCGGGCCGGCCAGGCGCCCGCGCCGGGACCGGAGCGGTTCGCTCCGCTTAGGTGTAGCATCGGAGGCGGCGCGCCGCGTCCGGCCGCGTCCCACCCCAGCGCACGGAGACCTCCCCTTCCCATGGCGACACTGCTCTACCGTCTCGGCCTCGGCGCCGCCCGCCGCCCCCTCCTCGTGATCCTCGCCTGGGTGCTCGCCCTGGCCCTCGCCGTCGGCGGGTTCCTCGCCTTCGGCGGCACGCTCTCCTCCACCGTCACCATCCCCGGCACGCCCACCGCCCAGGTCACGGACCGCCTCAAGGAGGAGTTCCCCGAGGCCTCCCGCGGCAGGGGCCAGGTCGTGTTCACCAGCGAGGACGGCTCCCCCCTGACCGACGCCCAGCGCGAGCAGATCACCGCCCTGCTGGACGACGTCGCCGAGCAGCAGGCCGTGGAGGGCGTCGTGGACCCGTTCGAGGCCCAGGCCCAGCGGGACGACGCCCGTACCCGGCTCGACGAGGGCCGCACCGAGCTGGCCGACGGCGAGCAGCGCCTCGCGGACGGACGCCAGGAGATCGAGGACGGCCGGGCCGAGCTCGAGCGGCGCGCGGCCGAGGCCGACGCGGGCGAGCAGCGCCTCGCCGAGGCCGCCGCCCAGCTGGACGAGGGGCAGGCCACGCTCGACGCCGCGCGCGCCGACCTCGAGGAGCGCGGCCTGGAGGCCCTGCCGGCCGATGCCCTGGCCCCGCTCCGGGAGGCCGAGCAGAAGGTGGCCGACGGCCAGGAGCAGCTCGACGCCGGCCGTGCCGAGCTCGAGGAGCAGGCGGAGCGTCTCGAGGCCGGCCAGGCCGAGATCGACGCGCGGCGTCAGGAGCTCGAGGCCGGGCAGGCCGAGCTCGGCGACCGGTGGACCGAGCTCGAGGCCGGGCAGGCCGAGCTCGACGCCCAGGCCGAGCAGCTGGCCGCGGGCCGCGCCGAGCTCGAGCAGGCCCGGGACGCCGCGCTGGCCGAGGCCGAGGCCGCCGGCATCCCGGCGGAGCAGGTCGCCGCGCAGTTCGCCGACCAGGAGGCGCAGCTCGCCGCCGGCGAGGCACAGCTGGCGGCCGGTCAGGACCAGGCCGACGCCGCCCGCGCGCAGCTGGAGGCCGCCCAGGCCGAGGCCGACGCGGGCGCCGAACAGCTCGCGGCCGCCCAGGCCGAGGCCGACGACGGCGCCGCCCGACTCGCCGCCGGCCGGCAGCAGCTGCTGGAGTCCGAGGCCGAGCTCGAGGCCGGCCGCGAGCAGGTGGCCGCGGGCCGGCAGCAGGCCCTGGACGCGGCCGAGGCCGAGCTCGACGCGCAGCAGCAGAAGATCGACGAGGGCCGGGCCGAGTACGAGCAAGGCGTCGCCGAGCTCGAGGACGGCCGGGCCCAGCTGGCCGCCGGCGCGGAGCGCCTGGACCAGGCCGAGGCCGACCTCGCCGACGGCCGCGCCGAGCTGGACGACGGCCGCGTCGAGGCCGAACGTGGCGAGCGCACCCTGGCCCTCGCGGAGGACTTCCGCACCGTGTCCGAGGACGGCAGCACCGCCGTCGGGATCGTCACCTTCACCACGCCGACCCTGGACGTGACCGCCGAGGACAAGGAGGCGGTCACCGGCGCCCTCACCGGCGCGGACATCGACGGCGTCGCCGTGCATCCCTCCCAGGAGCTCAACGCCACCGTGCCCTCCCTGCTCGGCCCGGGCGAGGTCGTGGGCCTCGTGGTCGCCGCGATCGTGCTGATGGTCATGCTCGGCACCCTCGTGGGCGCGGGCCTGCCGCTGGTCAACGCGCTGGTGGGCGTGGGTGTGGGCGCCGCCGGGGCGCTCGCGTTCTCCTCCGCCGTGGAGATGATGTCCGTGACCCCGGTGCTCGGGGTGATGCTGGGCCTGGCCGTGGGCATCGACTACGCGCTGTTCATCGTCAACCGGCACCGCCAGGAGCTGCGGCGCGGCACGGGCCTGCACGAGTCGATCGCGCTGGCCACCGGCACCTCCGGCAACGCCGTGGTGTTCGCCGGCGTGACCGTGGTGATCGCCCTCGCGGCCCTGAACGTCACCGGCATCGGCTTCCTGGGCCTGATGGGCACGGTGGGCGCGGTCTGCGTGGCCATCGCCGTGCTCGTGGCGGTGACCCTGACCCCGGCCCTGCTGGCCCTGGCCGGCCCGCGCGTGCTCTCCCGCCGGGAGCGCGCCCGGCTCACCGACACCTCCCCGGCCGTCGGCGAGGGCGCCCACGCCGTGCGCCGCGCCCACCGCCGCGCCACGCTGTCCACGCCGACCGCCCTCGCCACGGCGCTCGCCTCCGTGGCCCTGCTCGTCCTCGTGGCCGTGCCGTTCTGGTCCATGCGCCTGGGCCTGCCGGACGGCGGCTCCGAGCCCGAGGGCTCGGACTCCCAGCTCGCCTACGAGCTCACGGCCGAGAAGTTCGGCGAGGGCTACAACGGCCCGCTCGTGGTCACCGTGGACCTGCCCGCCGGCCTCGACGAGGGGCGCGCCACGGACGCCCAGCTCGACGTCGGCGAGCAGCTGGCCGCCCTCGACCACGCGCACGCCGTGGTGCCGGCGGGCTTCAACGAGGACCGCACGGTCGCGATGTACCAGGTGCTGCCCGAGGAGGGGCCCAACGCGGTCTCCACGGAGGAGCTCGTGCGCGAGCTGCGGTCCCTGGACCCGGCCGGCGAGGCCTCGAACCCGGGCGTGGCGGGGGTGACCAGCGGCTTCATCGACGTCTCGGACACCCTGGCGGAGGCCCTGCCGCTCTACCTCGGTGTGGTGGTGGGCCTGTCCCTGCTGATCATGATCCTGGTGTTCCGCTCCATCCTGGTGCCCCTGATCGCCACCGGCGGCTTCGTGCTCTCGGTGTTCGCGGCGATGGGCGGCGTGGTGGCCATCTATCAGTGGGGCTGGCTGGGCGCCCTGTTCGGCGTCCACAATCCGGGGCCGGTGCTCAGCTTCCTGCCGACCATCATGGTCGGCGTGCTGTTCGGCCTGGCCATGGACTACCAGCTGTTCATCGCCTCCGGCATGCGCGAGGCCTACGCGCACGGCCTGCCGGCCCGCCAGGCGGTGCTGTCCGGCCTGCGCTCGGGCCGCGCGGTGGTGATGGCCGCGGCGATCATCATGATCTCCGTGTTCGGCGGCTTCATCTTCGCCGAGGACGCGATGATCCGCCCGATCGGCTTCGGCCTGGCCTTCGGCGTGCTGCTGGACGCGTTCGTCGTCCGGCTGCTGCTGATGCCGGCCCTGATGCACCTGCTCGGGGACGCGGCGTGGTGGCTGCCCCGGTGGCTGGACCGCATCATGCCGGACGTGGACGTGGAGGGCGCCCAGCTCGAGCGCGCCCACGCCCCAGCGCACCCCTCCGGCCCCGCCCCGGACGGCGGCGCCCACCGGGCCTGACCGCCCCCGCCTGACGCCCGCCCCCGGCCCCGATCGGCCGGGGGCGGGCGTCTATCCTGGGCGGATGCGTCCCACCTCCTTCTCCCCCGCCGCCGGCTCGCCCGTCCTCGTCCTGCTCGAGACGGACGCGGACGGCGCCCCCGCCCCGCGGCTCGCGGACCCGGCCGTCCCGCACCTGAGCGTCACGGACCAGGGGGTCACGCGCGGCGACGGCATCTTCGAGACGGCGCTCGCCGTCGCCGACGGGCTCGGGACCCTGCACATGCGCAAGCTCGGAGCCCACCTCGGCCGGCTGGCCGCGTCCGCCGCCGCCCTGCAGCTGGCCGCCCCCGAGGCGGCGGCATGGGAGGCCGCCGTCGCGCTCGGCCTGCGGGCGTTCACCGAGGCCAACGACGTCGCGCCCGGGGACCGCCTCGCCGTGCGCCTGACCGTCACGCGCGGCCCGGACGCGGCCCCCGGCGCGGTGCCCACGCCCACCGCGTGGGCGCTGCTGAGCCCGGCCCCGGCGGTCGAGGACGAGGAGCGGCGGCGGGGGCTGCGGGTGCTGCTGCTGGACCGCGGCATCGACTCGCTGGCCCCCGAGCGCTCCCCGTGGCTGCTCACCGGCGCGAAGACCCTCTCCTACGCCGTGAACATGGCCGCCCTGCGCTACGCCCGCGCCCACGGCGCCGACGACGTCGTCTTCACCAGCGCGGACGGCTACCTGCTCGAGGGCCCCACCTCCACGGTGCTGATCGTGCGCACCGGGGAGGACGGCGTCCGCCGCCTCCTCACCCCGCTGCGCCAGAAGGGCATCCTCGCCGGCACGTCGCAGGCCGTGATCTTCGCGGCCGCCCACGCGGACGGCTGGGAGCTCGGCTACGGCCCGCTCGTCCCGGCGGACCTCCAGGGCGCCGAGGGCGTCTGGCTCGTCTCCTCGGTGCGCGGCGTCCTGCCGGTGCGCGCCGTCGACGGCGTCGAGATCCCCGTGGACCACGAGCTCACCGGCATGCTGCAGGCCCATCTGGACGCCGACGGCGACCCCGGCCGACACGTCAGCGGCGACCCGGTGCCCACCGCGGGCTAGGCTGGGGACCGGCCCGTCCGACGTCGTCGGCCGCGGCCGTAACCGCACGTGAGATCCCCGACCACGGAAGGCGCACCATGAACACGCTCGTCCAGAAGGCCCTGTCCGCCGGCATCACGCTGGTCGGCGGCATCGTCGGCTCCCGCGTGGTCGCGGGCGGCTGGCGGCTCGTCACCGGCCACAGCGCCCCGGACGACGCGGCCGACGAGACGCTGCCCCTCGTCGAGGCCCTGTCCTTCGCGTTCATCTCCGCGGGCGTCGCGGCGCTGCTGAAGGTCGCCGGCCAGCGCGGCGCCGGCGCCGCGATCCGCAAGGTGTCCGAGTCCACCGCGCACCGCGTGGACCACGAGGTCTGAGCCGCCCCGCCACCACCACGACGACGGCCGCCGCCCGGAGGGATCCGGACGACGGCCGTCGTGCTGTGCGGGGTGGTGTCAGCGGCGGCCGCGCGGCCGGGCGCCGGCGCGGCGCGGCCCGGGGTCCGCCGGGGGCTCGGCCCGACGGACGACGGCGGCCAGCTCGTCCCGGTGCAGCAGCTCACGGCGGGCGTGCTTGGTGCGGTAGCCCGTACGGCCCACCAGGTGGGAGGCCACCGGGGCCGTGACCATCTGGGTGACCCACGCCAGGAACAGCACGGGCACCCACACCCACGACCGCCACTCGATCGCCAGCCCGGCGAGCATGAGCAGCAGACCGAGGACCTGCGGCTTGGCGGCGGCGTGCATGCGGGCCAGCAGGTCCGGCAGCACGAGCAGGCCCACGCCGGCCACCAGGGAGAAGAAGGCGCCGCCCACGAGCAGGAACGCGGCCAGCCAGTCCAGGAGCGTGGCGGTCTCGGTCATCGGCCCTCCTCCCCGCCCGGCACGTCCGAGGTGCCGGGCACGCGCGCCTGGTCCTCGAGCGAGTGGTCCGGGCGCCGGTCCTCCGCGAAGCGCGCCACCGTCACCGAGCCGACGAAGCCGACGGCGGCGGCCAGCACCACGAGGACCACGTGGTGCGTGTGGCGGTGCACGGCCATCTCCAGGACGAGCATCCCGGAGAACACCACGAGCAGCACGTCCGTGGCGATCGCCCGGTCCAGCAGCGAGGGGCCGCGCACGATCCGGTAGAGCGCTCCGAGGGCACCGACCGCGAGCAGCGCCCCGCCGGCCCACGTGGCCAGGTCCATCGGGTCCATCAGGACTCCTCCTTCGGGGGGCGGGCGGCGGACGGGTCCGCGGGGCCGCGGCGGTCCTCGGCCCGGGCGGCGGGGGGCGCCGAACTCGGGAAGCGGCGGACCAGCTCGAGGTCCTCCCGCGTGCCGACGGCGCGGATGATGCCCG
This sequence comes from Micrococcus sp. 140720015-1, assembly GCF_053627595.1. Lineage (NCBI taxonomy): Bacteria > Bacillati > Actinomycetota > Actinomycetes > Micrococcales > Micrococcaceae > Micrococcus > Micrococcus sp. 140720015-1. Next base: position 210,006 of record NZ_JBSEYC010000001.1, on the reverse strand, counting down.
CCTCCACGTCGAGGGCCGTGGCGCGGAAGCCCTCCACGTCCTCGTCCGTGGTCGCGTCGAGCACGTGCAGGTACAGGACGGAGCGGACCCGGTCCACGTCGAGCACGATCGAGCCGGGCACCAGGGCCAGGGCGTGGCTGACGAGCGTAATGATGAGGTCGTCGTGGCTGCGCAGCGGGACGCCCACGATCGAGCCGCGGGCGCGGCGGCCACGCAGCAGCACCACTCCGGTCACGTGGACCGAGGCGCGCACGACGTCGACGAGGAACCGCACCGTGAACACGAGGGACCACCAGGGGTCCAGCCGGCCGCTGAACGGGATGCTCGGCATCGGGAAGAGCACGAGGATCAGCAGCGCGAAGGCGAGGCCGGCCAGGGCCACGTGCGGGGCGAAGTCCTGCCACAGGGCGCACCACACGGCCACCAGCACGAGGATCAGCGGCCACTGGGCCACGATGCCCCGGATCCGGTCGGGGCGCACCACGTCGCGGCGGGCGGAGTCAGTTCCGGGCATCGTGCACCTCCGTCGGGTCGACGCTGAGGGTGGCCGCGGCCCGCTCCGCCGCGGCGTCGTCGAGCACCGCCGCGATGTAGGGCGAGCGGTCGAGCATGTCCGTGGCGGCCTCGTCGGACAGGGCGAACAGCGGGCCGGCGGCCACCGTGAACACCAGCGTCAGGCCCACGAGCGCCGTGGTGGGCAGCACGAGGCCCGGCTCGAGCGGGCGGGGGCGCTCGCCACGGGCCACGGCGCGTTCGTAGGCGGCCACGAGCTGGGCGGGCGGGTGCTCCACGTCCTCGAGGCGGCGCCAGAACGCGCGGGTCCACACGCGCACCACCACGAGCAGGGTCAGCAGGGACACGAGCAGGGACACGCCCACCAGCGTGTACGCCAGGGGCGTGGCCTGCTCGACGCCGCCGCGCAGCAGGCCGACCTTGCCGAGGAAGCCGGAGAACGGCGGGATGCCGCCGAGGTTGAGCGCGGGCACGAGGAACAGGACGCTCACGAACGGGGAGACCTTCGCCAGGGACCCGAGGCGGTCGATGTTCGCGGTGCCGGCGCGGTTCTCGATCAGGCCCGTGACGAGGAAGAGCGCGGTCTGCACGGTGATGTGGTGGGCCACGTAGTACACGGTGGCCGCCAGCCCCGCCTCCGTGGCCAGGCCCAGGCCGAAGATCATGTAGCCGATGTGGGAGACGAGGATGAAGGACAGGATGCGCTTGATGTCCGTCTGGGCCAGCGCGCCGAGGATGCCCACCACCATGGTCAGCGCGGCCACCACGAGCAGGAGCGCGTTGACGTGCTCCCCGGGGAAGAGCAGCGTCTCGGTGCGGATCATCGCGTACACGCCGACCTTGGTGAGCAGGCCCGCGAACACCGCGGTCACCGGGGCGGGCGCGGTGGGGTAAGAGTCCGGCAGCCAGAACGACAGCGGGAACACGGCCGCCTTGATGCCGAAGCCCACCAGGAGCAGCACGTGCAGGACCATCTGCACGTCGGTGGGCAGCTCGCCCAGCTTCACGGCCAGGTCCGCCATGTTCACGGTGCCGGTGGCCGCGTAGATCATCGCGATCGCGATCAGGAACACCACCGAGGAGAGCACGGAGACCACCACGTAGGTGATGCCCGCGCGGATGCGCTGGGCGGTGCCGCCCATGGTCAGCAGCACATAGGAGGACGTCAGGAGGATCTCGAAGCCCACGTAGAGGTTGAACAGGTCGCCGGCGAGGAACGCGTTGGACACCCCCGCCACGAGGATCAGGAACGTGGGGTGGAAGATCGAGACCGGCCCGCCCTCGTCCCGGTTGATCAGCCCCTGCGCCGAGGCGTACAGCAGCACCGCCAGGGTGATCAGCGCGGACACCACGAGCATCAGGGCCGAGAGCCGGTCCACCACGAGGGCGATGCCCAGCGGGGCCGGCCAGCCGCCGAGGTGGACGGCCGCGACCCCGCTGTCCCAGACCGAGGCCAGCAGCAGCGCGTCCAGCACGAGGGTGAGCACGAGCGCGGAGACCGTGACGGTGATCTGCGCGCGGGGGCGGCGCACGAGCATGAAGGTCACGGCCGCGCCCAGCACGGGCAGCATGACGGCCAGCGGGGCCAGGTCGGTCAGGGGGAGGGTGCCGATGCTCACGGGCGCGGCCCCCCGTCGGCGCGGTGGGCACGGACGGCGGACGCCGGGCCGGGATGGGTGGGTGAGGCGTGGCGCACGTGGGGTCGGGACTCCGTGGCGTGCTCGTAGTGGGCGTTGGGGTCCGCGGCGTCGTCCAGGAACTCGGAGGACTCCTCCACGAGCTCCGCGTCGTCCTCCGCGTCCCAGGCGGGCATCCGGGCGATCTTGACGTCCTCCGCGTCCACCTCGACCTCGTCCTCGCGGATGAGCAGCCACGAGCGGTAGATCATGGCGGTCAGGAACGCGATCACGGCGAAGCCGATCACGATCGCGGTGAGGATCAGCGCCTGCGGCAGGGTGTCCGCGTACTCGCGCGGGTCGCGGCCCGGCACGAACAGGGGGGCCGCACCTGTGCCGCCGGCCGCGAGGAACAGCAGCAGGACGGCGGCGTTGTTGATCAGCATGACGCCGATCAGGATCCGGGTCAGGTTGCGCTCGAGCACGAGGTAGATGCCGCCGGCGAACATCACGCCCATCGCGGCGAGCAGGGCCAGGTCGACGGTCGTCACGGTGCGGCCCCCTCGGGCTTCGGGTTGGACGGGGTGGCCATGCGGGGATGGCGACGGCGGGACGCCGCGCGCGCCCGCGCGCGGCGGGCCTCCTCACCCCGGCGGTCCACTTCGCCGCCGAGCGAGCGCAGCACGTCCATCACGAGGCCCACGACCACGAAGTACACGCCGATGTCGAACGCGGTGGCCGAGACGAGCTTCAGGGAGTCGCCGAACAGCGGCAGGTCGGTGAACTCGACGACGGCAGACTGCAGCACCTGACCGCCGAAGAACAACGGCGCCAGGCCGGTGGCCGTGGCGATCGCCAGGCCCAGGCCGAGCATGGCGCCGGCCGGGATGAGCGAGGCCTCCTGCAGCTCGAAGCGGCCGCCGGCCAGGAACCGCAGCGTCAGGGCCAGCCCGGCCAGCAGGCCGCCCGCGAAGCCGCCGCCCGGCGTGTTGTGCCCGGCCAGCAGCAGGTACACGGACAGCAGCATCATGATCGGGAACAGGAAGCGGGTGACCACCTCCAGGATGATCGAGCGCCGTTCGGGGGCCATCGTGTGCCCCGCCACGAGCCACTGGCCCTTCCGGTCGTCCACGGCGAAGCTGCGCACGACGGACAGTTCGCGGGCGCCGAGCGAGGAGTCGGCGCCGAAGTCGCCGACGGAGCCGGGGGCGACGTCGTCGATGCTGCGGGTGAGCCCGTCCCGGTGCTGCAGGAAGATCAGCGAGGCCACCCCCGTGGCCGCGGCCGCGAGCACCGTGATCTCGCCCCACGTGTCCCACCCGCGCAGGTCCACGAGGGTCACGTTGACCGCGTTCAGCCCGTGGCCGTGGACGTAGGCCTGCTCCGGCATGGCCAGGGAGATGGGCTCGGCGGTGCGGGCGGTCAGGGCGGTGGCGGCGATCCACATCATGGACACGGCGAAGCCGACGGCCACGGTCAGCCGCGGGATCCGCCGCGACCCGGTGCGGCGGGTGTGCCAGTCCGGAGGCAGCACGCGCAGGCCCAGGACCACGGTGACCAGGATGATCGACTCCACGAGCACCTGGGTGATCGCCAGGTCCGGGGCGCCGCGCAGGGCGAACAGGGCGGCCGAGCCGTAGCCGGTCACGGACACCAGGATGATCGCCATGAAGCGGCGGCGGGCGCGGACGGCGAACACGGTGGCCACGGCGATCATGAGGACGACGACCAGCTGCGCCGGGCTCTCCGCCCAGAGGAGGTCCCCGTCGAGGAACGCGGTGGCCAGGACGCGGTCCTCCCGCCCGACGGGGAACAGGAGGAAGGCGACGGGCAGGCCGGCCGCCGTCGTGAGGATGATGGCCAGGTAGCGGCGCAGGGAGCCGGTCTGGGTGCGGCCCGTGACCCAGACGGCGGCCTCGTCGAGGGCGCCGGTGATCTTCCGGTACGTGCGCAGGGCGTCGACCGGGAACTCGACGCGGCGCTGGAACGCCTCGACTCCCGGTCGGCCGAGGGCGAGCAGGGCACCGAGCAGCCACACCGCGGCGGAGACGGCGAGGGCGGGCGTCCAGCCGTGCCAGAGGGCCAGGTGCGCCGGAGAGGCGGCCGGGTCCAGGGCCGGAATCGCGGCCGTGTGGGCGGCCAGCAGGCGCTCGAGGGGCCCGGGCAGGACCGCGAGCACCAGACCGGTGAGCGCCAGCAGCCCGGCGGGGGCCAGCTCGAGGAAGGTCACGCGCGTGTGGAAGCGGGTGGCGGGCACGGCGACGCCGTCGGGGGTGTGCTTGGTGGCGAAGGCGCCCCAGAGGAAGCGCCACGTGTAGGCCACGGTGAGCACGGATCCCGCGGCCATCAGCACGAGGGGCGCCCACGCGAGCAGGCCGCCGTGGGCCGCGCCGTGGTCCGTCAGGCTCTGCAGGACCGCCTCCTTGGCCACGAACCCGAAGAACGGGGGCAGGCCAGCCATGGAGGCGGCGGCCAGGACGGCGACGGCGGCGAGCACGGGGTGGCGGCGGCCGATGCCGGAGAGCTCGCGCAGGTCGCGGGTGCCGGCCTCGTGGTCGATGATGCCGACCACCATGAACAGCGGGGCCTTGAACAGGGCGTGCGCCAGGAGCATCGCGAGGCCGGCCAGCGCCGCGTCGCGGACGCCCAGCCCGTTGGCCACCATGAGGAAGCCGAGCTGGGAGACCGTGCCGTAGGCGAGCACGAGCTTGACGTCGGTCTGCCGCAGGGCCCGCCAGCCGCCCAGCATGAGGGTCCACAGGCCCAGGCCGAGCACGAGCACCTGCCACGTGGCCAGTTCGTGGAAGGCGGGGGCCAGACGGGCCACGAGGAAGACGCCGGCCTTCACCATCGCGGCCGCGTGCAGGTAGGCCGAGACCGGGGTCGGGGCGGCCATCGCGCCCGGCAGCCAGAAGTGGAACGGCGCCTGGGCGGACTTGGTCAGCGCACCGATCAGCACGAGGCCGACGGCGACCTCGAGCAGGACGCGCCCGCCGTCGTCCGCGAGGAGGCCCGGGGCCGCGGCCAGCACGCCGGAGATCCGCCAGGAGCCGGCCATGTGGGCCAGCATGATCAGGCCCGCCAGCATGGCCAGGCCGCCGACCGTGGTGACGATCAGCGCGGTGATGGCCGAGCGGCGCGCGAAGATGCGGTGGCCGGAGTAGCCGATCAGCAGGAAGGACAGGACGGAGGTGACCTCCCAGAAGGTGTAGAGCACCATGAGGTCGTCCGTGGTGACGAGGCCGAACATCGCGCCGGCGAAGGCCAGCAGCTGGCCGCCGAACACGGCGTCCTTCGCCTCGTGCTCCCGGAAGTAGCGGGCGCAGTACGCCAGCACCAGCGCACCGACGCCGAGCACGATCAGGGACATGAACGCGGCGAGCGCGTCCATGCGGAACGCGAGCGTGATGTCCAGGGACGGCACCCAGGGCACGGCCCGGTCCAGGTGCGCCGCCGAGGCCGGGACCGGCCGGCCGGCGTCGAGCGCCTCCTGCAGCGCGAACACGTGCGGCAGCTGGGCGAGCAGCCAGACGAAGCCCGCCGCGGGGGCGGCGGCGAGCAGATAGAACCCCTGACGTCCCGTCCACCGGAAGATCACCGGGGCGGCGAGCGCCACGACGAAGAGCGCGGTCAGGATGACGAGCATGCGGTCCCTTCGTCAGGCACGGGCGAGGGTCCGGTCCAGCCTAGCGGAGGGGTGCGCCCCACCCGGGGTCAGCGGACCGATTCCGCGCTCCGCGTGATCGGCTCCGTGACCCGGGCGAACAGCAGCCCACCGGCCACGAGCACGACGGCGATCACGGGGATGACCACCCGGTTGTCCGGGTGCAGGGCGAGCGCGAGCGTCACGAGCGCGGGCGTGATGAACCCGACCGCGCGGCCCGTGGTGGCGTACAGCCCGAACACCTCGCCGGCCGTCCGCGGCGTGGTGAGCCGGCCCAGGAACGCGCGCGAGGCCGACTGCACCGGGCCCACGAACAGGCACAGCGCCAGCCCGCCGACCCAGAACGCGAGGGTGCCCGAGGCGAAGAACAGCGCCCCGGCCACGAGGACCATGGCGGCCAGCGAACCGAGGATCACCCGGCGCGGGCCGACTGCGTCGTCGAGCCGCCCGCCCACGAAGGCGCCCAGGGCGGCCACCACGTTGGCCGCGATCGCGAACAGGATCACGTCCGAGGCCGCCAGCCCGTAGACCGTGGTGCCCAGGATGGCGCCGTAGACGAACACCGCGCCCACGCCGTCGCGGAACACCGCCGAGGCCACGAGGAACCACAGCGTGTTCCGGTCCTCGCGCCACATCCGGGCCAGCGTGGCCCCGAGCTCGCGGTAGGAGCCCAGCACCGACTCACGGCGCGGCCCGCCGTCCGCCGCCGGGGCGGGGGCCGGGTCCGGCACGGCCACCAGCACGGGGATCGCGAACACGAGGAACCACGCGGCGGCCACGAGCGCGACCACCCGGATGTTCAGCGCCGCGTCCTCCGTGACGCCGAACCAGTGCGCGTCCCCCGAGACGAAGCCCACGAACACGATCAGCAGCAGCAGGATGCCGCCGAGATAGCCCGCACCCCAGCCGATGCCCGAGATCCGGCCGATCGTGGCCGGCGTCGAGATGTGCACGAGGATCGCGTTGACCTGCACCTCCGCGAACTCGAAGAACACCGTGCCCAGGGCGATCAGGGTGACGCCCAGCAGGAGCGAGGACTCCTCCGGGGTGACCCAGAAGCAGGCCGCGGTGCACGCGATCACGGCGCCGGTGGTCAGCCCCAGCCCCCGCCGGCGCCGCCCCGCGCCGTCCGCCCGACGCCCCAGCACGGGCGCGGTGACCGCGATGACGGCGCCGGCCACCGCCATCGCCGTCGAGAGCCAGGCCGTGCCCCGCTCGTCCGGCCCGAACGCGTCCGAGGCCAGGTAGGTGCCGAACACGAAGGTGACCATGACCGCGTTGAACGCGGCCGAGCCCCAGTCCCACAGCGCCCACGCGGCCACCTGGCGGCGCGGGGCGGCCGAGGCGACCGGCGGGAGCGCGGCGCCGGTCATCGCTCGATGCGGGTGAGGTGGAAGTCGCGGTGCGCCCGGGAGGCCGTGGGCCCGCGCTGACCCTGGTACCGGTTCTGGTTGGCCCCGGTGCCGTACGGCGACTGGGCCGACGAGGAGAGCCGGAAGAAGCACAGCTGGCCGATCTTCATCCCCGGCCACAGCGTGATGGGCAGCGTGGCCACGTTGGACAGCTCGAGCGTGACGTGCCCGGAGAACCCGGGGTCGATGAACCCGGCGGTCGAGTGCGTCAGCAGGCCCAGCCGCCCCAGCGAGGACTTGCCCTCGAGGCGGGCGGCGAGGTCGTCCGGCAGGGTGACCTGCTCATAGGTGGAGCCGAGCACGAACTCCCCCGGATGCAGGATGAACGCCTCGTCCGGGTCCACCTCCACCAGCCGGGTCAGCTCGTCCTGCTCCTGGCGCGGGTCGATGTGCGCGTACCGGTGGTTGTCGAAGAGCCGGAAGAACCGGTCCAGGCGCACGTCCACGGACGCGGGCTGCACCATCGCCGGATCGAGGGGGTCCAGGCCCACGCGCCCGGAGTCGAGCTCGGCGCGGATGTCGCGGTCGGAGAGCAGCACGGCTCAGTCCATCCGCACGACGACGGCCAGCGGAGTGCGCTCGCGGCCCTGGCCCAGCGGGTTGTCCGCGAAGGCGGCCTCGAGGACGGCGGCCGATGCGGCGGTGTCCTTGCCGAGGGCGTTGCGGCCGATGTCGTTGGCGTCCATCACGACGGTGCCGGCGAAGGAGGCCTTCGCCCAGGCCGGGATGTCCGCCGCCCGGATCATCGCCGAGACCTCGGCGGCCACCCGGTCCGGCTCGGCCGGCGGCAGCTTGGCGGAGACGTTGGCCGGGAACGTGGAGTAGGTGGTCGGCCCGTCGATCGCGCGGACGTTGCCGCCCACCACGTTGTAGAACACACCGCGCTTGCCGGCGACCTTGCCGGCGGCGCCGGCCGCCGCGGAGAGCACGATGCGCGGCAGGCCGGCCTCCTGGATGGCCAGCTGCATGGTGGTGGGGTCGCCCAGGCCGATGCCCGCGGGCGTGCGGGTGACCAGGCGGGAGAGGACGCGGGCGGCCACGGAGGGGCGGACCTCCCACGTGTAGTAGGAGCGGCCCTGGGTGATGGCCACGATCTTCTCGGACACGGAGAAGTGCCACGGGGCGTCCTGCGGCATCGCGTCCGCGGGCAGGTCGCGGAAGAAGTCCTCGATCTCGCCGCGCAGGTAGGCCTGCAGGTCCGTGTCCCGGTCCACCAGGCCGGTCTGCACCGGGAAGCGGCGGTAGCGGCGGCCGTCCTCGGCGGAGACCAGGTCGAGCTCCTTGCCCGGATTCGGCTCGTGGTCCGGCTTGGCCGGCGCCGGGGCGGCCGCGGCCTCGTCGACCGCGGCGGCGGGGCCGGCCGGGGCGGCGTCCGCGTCCACCGCCTCGCGCAGCCAGAGCTCGAGGTTGAGCAGGCGCCAGAAGCGCTCGGGGTCGTGCCGGCGCGGGTGGGCGAGGAAGTCCTCGAACAGCGCGCGGACGGTGGGCGCGTCGGCGTACGGGCGGGCGGCGAACGAGTCGGAGGCGAACACCTCGCGGACCGGCTCGCGCAGGGTGAGCAGCAGACCGGCCGCGGCGTCGTCGTCCACGGGGCGGGCCGGCGGGAGGACGGCGTCCACCAGGCCGGCGAGCCGCCCGCGCGGCACGCCGCGGTCGGCGGGGCGCTCGTCCGCGTGGGCGTCCACGAAGGCCGAGTTCAGCAGCGCCTCGACGGGCACGTCGGCGCGCTCGCGGGAGTCGGCCAGGCGGGCGGCGACGTCGCGGCGGGTCGCGGTCAGGGTGCGCGCGGCACCGCGCAGGCCGCGGGACGCGTCGGCGGCCGGCGGCGTCGGGACGGGGCGGCCGCACACGTGCGCGGTCGAGGCCAGGGGGCCGCCGTGGGCGCGGATCGCGGCGCGGACCGACTCGAGGTCGGCGACCGGGGACGGCGTCGCGGCGGGGGCCAGCGGTGCGGGCCGGGGACCGCCGACGAGGAAGGGGCGGTCCGCCTCCCCGAACGCGAGGTAGCGGTACACCGCCGCGTCGTCGGGGCGGGCGGGGACCTGGGCCGCGTCGGCCGTGGTGTCGCGCATGGGACGTCCTTCCGGGACAGGGGCTGCCGGACGCGTCCGGCCGCGGCCGGGCGCGGTTCGGACTCTACCAGCGGCCCCTGGTGCGCTTTCGTTCGGGAAACGGCGGCCCCTGGTGCGCTTTCGTTCGGGAAACGGCGTGGCCGGCCGCTGGCGCGCGGGTGCGGCCCTGACCATCCGCGGGGAGTTCTCCCTCGTGATCGCCGGGCTCGCCGCGTCGGCGGGCGGCGTGCCGTCGGAGATGGCCGCGTTCGCGACGGCCTGGGTGCTCGCCCTGGCGGTCGCCGGGCCGGTGCTCACGCGGTACGCGGACGCATTCGGTCGCTCGCGGGCACGGGCGGCGACGCGGCGGGTGCGGGCCCGCGAGGTCGCCGCGGCGGACCCGGTGCACTGACGTACGGGACCGCGGGGCTCGATGACGACGCGGGGCCGGTCGCACGGCCGGGCTGGTGTATGATGGTGCCCGCGCCGCAGGCGGAAGCCCAGCGGCTGCGCGGGCGTAGCTCAATGGTAGAGCGCTTGCTTCCCAAGCAAGATACGCGGGTTCGATTCCCGTCGCCCGCTCCACACCACGGCGACGGCCCCGGGCCCCTCACGCGAGGGACCCGGGGCCGTGTCGCTCAACGCCGTCCCGCCACGGCCGCACCGGGAACGCAAGACGTCGGAATGCGGCCCCATTCCGGCGTCATACCGACCGCTGGCGTTCCAGGTCGCCGCATGGGGTCCCGCTCCCCTCAACGGCCCGCGCGGATCTCGCGCAGCCGGCGTTCCAGGTCGACCGGCAGGTCTGCGGCGAAGCGCGGGTCGAGGTCGGGCCCGGCGTCCGCCAGCCGGTAGACGCCGTCGGTGCGGTCGAGGAACCCGTAGTCCACGAGTTCGCGACGCAGCGTGGCCACGTCCTCGTGGGCGGGGCGCAGCAGGTCGTTGACCTCGGCCTCCGCGTAGGCGCGGCCCGGTCTGAAGCGACGCAGCAGCTCGAGAAGGACGGCCACCCGCGGCTTGCGACGCGCAGGGATGGAGCGCAGCCGGTCCCCGTCGAAGAAGCGGGCGAGCACGGTCGCGTGGTAGCGCTCGGCGGACTGCCACTCGTCGGCGAGGGCCGCCGCCGCGGCGGTGTACCGCTCACCGGTGACGGCCATGCGGGCGCGGATCAGGGTCTTGAGGTCGGACTGACGGGTCATGGTGCATCCTCGCCGGCGCGCTCCCGGCCATGCCGCGCCGCGGGTCGGGAACGACGTCCGTCGCGTGCGGGTGGGCCCGAGGATCCGCTCCCCTTCGCGTCGGGCGGCAGGGCCCTGCCGCGCGGGACCGGGCCGCGTGGCGCGCTCGGCGGTGGGCGCCGCCGTCGTGATCCAGGCTAGCCGAAGCCCGCGGCGTAGGATCGCGCCATGCACCCGACCCCGCCGCGGACCGCCCCGCCCCGCCCCGTGGAGGCCCGTCCGTGACCCAGGTGCTCTCCGGCTTCGCGGTCGTGTGGGTGATCATCCTCGTGGGCGTCCTGGTGGGGCGCACGGGGGTGCTCGGCGAGCACGGCCGCACCGTGCTCTCCCGCGCGGCGTTCTTCATCGGCAACCCGGCGCTGCTGTTCGTCACGCTCTCCCGCGCGGACGTGGGCGCCGTGCTGGGCCCCCAGCTGTGGGTGGCCGCGCTGTCCGCGTTCACCGCGGCCGCACTGTACCTCGCGGTGACGATCCCGCTGCTGAAGGGCCGGCCGGCCTCGGAGCGGATCATGTCCGCGCTCAGCGCCTCGCTCGTGAACTCGGCGAACCTCGGCATCCCCATCGCCGCCTACGTCCTCGGTGACGCCGCCCTGGCCGCCCCGGCGCTCATCTTCCAGCTGGCGATCTACACGCCGCTCTACGTGGCCGCGATGGACGCCGCCACCGCGCGCGAGGCCCGGCGACGCACGACGGCGGGCCGGCGTCGTGCGGTGCGCCGCTCCCCCGGGCGCGCCGTGGCCGACCAGGTCCGCCACACGGTCACCAACCCCCTGATCCTGGGCTCGGTGGCCGGCTTGGTCTTCTCCCTCACCGGCTGGTCGTTGCCGGGCCCCCTCATGGAGTCCGTGGAGCTCATCGGCGGGCTGTCCATCCCGGCGATGCTCCTGGCGTTCGGCATGTCGCTGGTCGGCTCGCGGCCGCTCGAGCGGGCCGGCGGGCGACGCGCGGACGTGCTGCTCGCCTCGGCGGTGAAGCTGGTGGTGCATCCGCTGCTGGCCTGGCTGCTCGCGCAGTTCGTGTTCGGCCTGGACGCGCGGCACGTGTTCGTCGCCGTCGTCCTGGCCTCCCTGCCGACCGCACAGAACGTGTTCGTCACCGCCGTGCGCTACGACACGGGCCTGCGCGTCTCGAAGGACACGATCCTGGTCACCACGATCGTCGCGATCCCGGCGATGATCGCCGTCGCCCTGCTGCTGGCCTGAGGCCGACGACGGCGGCGCCCGGCCCGGTGCCACGCGCCGGACGCCTCGCCGCGGCTCAGACGTCCCGGCGGATCAGCTCGTCCAGCCCCGTGGGCGAGAGCAGGTACGGGGCGACCTCGAGCACGGTGCGCGCCCCCGTCTCCCCCTGGGCCTTCAGACGCGCAGCGGCGCGGCCGTAGGCGACCTGCGCGGCGGCGGTGAAGTCGGGGTTGGACTCCAGCTCCAGCACGAACTCGACCGCGCTGCGCGAGCCGCCGAGGTCGCCCGAGGTGACGACGTGGCCGCCGTGCGGCATGCCCTGGTGGTCGCGCTCGAACTCCTCCTCGGAGATGAAGTGCACGGTGGTCTCGTACGGGGCGAAGTAGTCGGGCATCGTGGTGATGGCCTCGGTGATGGCCGCGTGGTCGGCCTCGTCGGCCACCACGTAGCACTCCCGCACGTGCGCGGAGGCGCCGGTGATCTCGGCGCCCCGACCGGCGCGGGCCTCGGCGATCGCCTCCTCGCTGGGGATCGTGTACTGCACGCCGCGCCGCACGCCGGGGACCCGCCGGACGGCGTCGGAATGGCCCTGCGAGAGACCCTTGCCCCAGAACGTGTTCTGCTGCGGCTGCGGGAACAGCGCCGCGCCCAGCACCCGGTTCACCGAGAACAGGCCCGGGTCCCAGCCGGTGGAGATCATCGCCACGTGCCCGCCCTCCCGGGCCGCGGCGTCCATCTCGGCGCGGTGCCGCGGGATGAGCTGGTGGTTGTCGTAGGTGTCCACGGTGGTGAAGTGCCGCGCGTAGCCGGCCGCCTGCTCGGGGATGTCCGTGGCGCTGCCGAGGCAGAGGAACAGCACGTCGATCTCCCCGGCGTGCTCGGCGGCTCGCTCCGCAGGGAGCACGGGCGTGTCCGTGTCCAGGCCGGTGCGACGCGAGAAGATGCCCACCAGCTCCATGTCCGGCTGGAGCTTCACGAGCTTCTCCACACTGCGTCCGAGGTTCCCGTATCCGACGATGCCGGCGCGGATGGTCATGTGCGTCCTCCTGGTGGGGTCGTGGTCAGGTCGGTCCCGCCAGCCTAGGCCTGGCGCCGCGGGGCGCCGAGTCCGCCCGCCGGACCGCGCAGCAGGAGCACGACGACGGCGACCAGCCCCGGCAACGCCAGCACGCTGACCACGTAGATCGGCCAGGCCCACGGGCTGTGGTCGCCCCCGCCGATGCCGTAGGTGTCCGCGAGCGCCATGCCCGGCCCGAACAAGGCCATGAAGTAGGCCGGGGACGCGGCGACGAGCGAGGCGAGGCCCAGGGCGAGGACCGCCAGCGGGTCGACCTCCTCGCGACGCCACGTGAGGAACCACAGGACCGCGGCCACGCCGAGCCCGGCCGCCAGGATCACGGCCGTAAGGATGAAGGGGACGCCGAGCTGGCCCGCCGCGCTCAGGTCCGCGTAGATCCTCCCGAGGCCGCGGTCGCCGGGCGCGGCGGCCAACGGGTTGAGGACGAACACCTGCAGGGCGGCGAGCGCCGCGACGGCCGCGACGACGCCCGGGACCACCGCGCCCGCGGCGAGCCGCACCCAGCCGGGCCGGTCGGGCAGGGCGAGGGGCGCCGTCGTCGGGCGGGGCCGGGCGGGGCGGGAGGACGCGGCGGGGCGACGGGCGGAAGGGGACATGCGGCCAGGCTAACCGCTCGCCTCCGCCGTCTCGTCGACGAGCGCGGCGGGTGAGGTCAGCGGACGCCGGCGCCGGAGAGGGTCTTGGCCCAGGCCTCGATGGCGTCCCAGTCGCGGTAGTCGCCGTAGTGCTCGTTGCGGGAGAGCTTGAGCTTGAGCTTCTCCAGCCGGCCCAGGCGCTCCTCGACGAGCGCCCCGCGGAAGTAGGCCACCTCGCGCGGACCGTAGGACTCGAGCTTCTCCCGCACCGGCGGGGCCAGCTCGGGCGCGCCGCCGGAGGCCAGGATCACGAGCGGCAGGTCCGCCAGCTCGGCCCGACGGGTGTCGAGGAACGCCCGGGCGGCGGCGGCGAGCGAGCCCGTGTAGACCGGGGCCGCGACGATCACCGCGTCCGCCGTGGTCAGCCACGCGGCGGCGCCCTCGACGTCCTCCACCACGGTCGGGACGGCCTGCGACGTGCGCAGCACCTCCGCGACACGCTCGGCGATCTCTCGCGTGGATCCGTGGGCGGACGAGGTGACGATGAGCGTGGTCATGGTGGGGCGCAGCCTTCGGGGTCGGGGGCGGACGACGCGCTCAGTGTATCCCGCGCAGGTCCAGGTCCAGGCGGGTCTCGGCGCCCTCCGGGGCCCGGTCCGGGGTGTGCACCGTGACCGGGATGCCCCAGTCCTGCTGGTACAGGTGGCAGGCGGCGTGGTCCGGGATCGGCTGCCCCTTCTCCCCGTCGCACGCGGCGGCCCGGGCGGTGATGTGCAGGACGCCCTCCTCGACCTCGGGGTTCAGCCGCAGCGTCCGCTGCAGCCCCGTGGACGTGCCGGCGCCCTCGAGCAGCAGCTCCTCCGGGGAGGAGGAGACCTTCAGCTGCGTGGGGTCGCCCCAGCGGTCGTCCAGCTTCTGCCCCGTGGGCGCGGCGAAGCCGATCGTCAGGTCCAGGTCGCCGGCCACCACCGGGGTGCGGGGACGCTGCGTCTGCCGCGCGCCCTCGTCCACGGTGAGGAACTCCTCGGGCACCGCCAGCCGCGTGAGCCGGTGGGCGTTGGACTCGACCACCACGATCGCGGTGTCGTTCCCGTCCGCGTCGTGCTCCACGAGCACGTCCGAGGGCTCGAGCAGCCCGCGCGCCACCGTGGTCACCGTGGCCGGGACCGCCCGGCCCGCGGCGTCCTCGCCGGCCGGGGCGTACCGGCGGATCGCGCCGTTGTACGTGTCGGCGATCAGCACGGAGCCGTCCGGCAGGGCCGTGACGCCCAGCGCGTGCTGCAGGCGCGCGCGGTCCGCCTCCCCGTCCACGTGGCCGAAGTCGAACAGGCCCGCCCCGACGGCGGTCCCGACCTCGCGGCGCCCGTCCTCCCCGGTCCGCACCCAGCGCACCGCGGAGGTCTCCGAGTCCGCGACCCACAGCGTGCCGTCGGCGCCCACGGACAGCCCCGAGGGCTGCGCGAACCAGGCCCGTCCGGCGTCGCCGTCCAGCAGGCCCTCGAGCGCCGTGCCCGCGTGCACCGCGAGCGCGCCCGTGACGGGGTCGAAGTCGAAGAGCTGGTGCGTGCCGGCCATCGCGATCACCACACGCCCCAGGGCGGGGTGCCACACGACGTCCCACGGGGAGGACAGCGAGATCGCGGTCGGCTCCCCGGGCAGGTCCGCGAGGTCGACGGCGACGTCCCCCTCGTCGTCGACGGCGGCGGCCTCCTTGGCGCGCTCGGAGTCGATGAGCTTCTGCACGCCGTTGCCGGCGAGGGTGCTCACGTGCCCGTCCGACAGGCGCAGGCCCCGCAGCCGGTGGTTGACGGAGTCCGCCACGACCACGTCATAGCCGACGCGCTCCGCGACGTCCTCGGGAAGCAGCGCCAGGCCCTGGGGCTCGTTGAACAGCGCCTCGTCCGGCCCGCCGTCCGCGTGTCCCTTCTCCCCGGGCGTGGGGAATGCGAGCTCGGCCTGGCCCGCGCCCGCCGTGGCAGGGTCCCCGCCACCGAACGCGCGGAGCACCGTGGTCAGGTCCTCGGCGACCTCCAGGAGGCGGTGGTGGCCGGTGTCCGAGACGAGGAACGAACCCGGGCGGGAGCCGCGGCCGCCGAGGGACACGGCCTTGCCGGGGAACGACAGGTCCCGGGCCACGGGCGCGGGCGGGACGTAGGGGCCGGAGCCGCGGTGCAGCGTGCCCTTGGCCTCGTGCTCGGCCACGAGCTCGCGCACGAGGCCGTAGAGCCCGGCCACGTGCCCCTCGCCGGACAGGTGCGCGGCGATGTAGCCCTCCGGGTCCACCACCACGAGGGTGGGCCACGCGCGCGCCGAGTACGCCTGCCACGTGGTCAGCTCGGGGTCGTCCAGCACGGGGTGCTCGATGGCGTAGCGCTCGACGGCGGCCGCGAGCGCGTCCGGGTCCGCCTCGTGCTCGAACTTGGGCGAGTGCACGCCCACCGTGACGAGCACGTCCGCGAACTCCTCCTCGAGCGGGCGCAGCTCGTCCAGGACGTGCAGGCAGTTGATGCAGCAGAACGTCCAGAAGTCGAGGAGGACGACCTTGCCGCGCAGGTCCTCGAGGGCCACCTGCTCGCCGCCGGTGTTCAGCCAGCCGCGGCCCACGAGCTCGGACGCGCGCACCCGGGTGGCCGCGCGCGGCACGGCGGCGGGGGCGTCAGCGGACGGGGCGGGGTTCGGGGTCTGCGGTGCGGTCATGTCCACCATCATGACGCACGCCCCGGACGCGTCAGCCGTGAGCGGACGCCGGCGGCGTCACAGGGGGAAAGACGACGCCGCCTGGCGGGTCCGGCTCAGTCGGCGGCCAGGGCGGCGGCCAGCATCTCCTCGGCGATGAGGGTGAACTCCTTGCGCCCGGCCTCGGGCCGGCCCACGAAGGAGACCATCACCACGGCGTCGGAGGTGACGGCGGTGAGCACCTGGGCCGTGAGCTGAGGCTCGGACTCCGAGGCCACGGTCCGCTCCCACACGAGGGCGGACTGCGCCGGCGTGCCGTCGGACAGCGGTGCGTCGGAGACCTCGAGGCGGTAGTCGACGGTCGCGTCCCCCTCCTGCACGGTCATGGTCATCTCGCGGCAGCCGGCGCGCAGGGCGTTGACGGTCTGGATGTGCCGCTCGACGTCCTGGCGGCCCTGGCCCGTGAGCCGGGCGACCTCCACGGTGCCCGTGCCCGTGAAGGTGTCGGCGCCGACGTCCACGCGCGTGGCCTCGGCCTCGTCGAGGGCGATCGGGGAGAAGTCCAGGGCGGTCAGCGGCGCCTTGCACTGCGCCGGCTGCACGGTGGTCCGGTCCGCGTCCGCGCGCCGGTCCCGGGAGTCCTCGCGGGCCGCGTCGACCTCCCCCGCCGTGGCGGCCCGCTGCCGGACGAAGCCGAACGTGGCCGCACGCTCGGCCGCGGCCTGCGCCATGCGCTCGTCCTGACGGTCGCCCAGGCCGAGCCCCTCCGGGGCCGCCGACTCCGTGGGCGCCGCGGTGCCGGCGTCGCCGTGGACTCCGTCTGCGGGCGCGGACGCGGCGGCCGGATCGCCGTCCCCGGCCCCGCAGCCCGTCAGGGCCAGCAGGCCGGCGGCGACGGCGGCCGCGAGGCGCCGCCGACCACGCCGGGGCGCGGACGGGCGGCCGAGGGGAGGGAGACGGTCAGCGGACATCGCGGGCCTCCTCGGGGCCGGTGGAGGAATCACGGGCCACGGGCTCGGCGCCGCTCGGGGCGTCGGTGACCGGGGTGCCGTGCATGCGGGCGTACATCTCGTTCCAGCGGCGCAGCTCCGCGTCGCCGTCGCGGTCGGCCTGCCGGTCCAGCCGGACCGCGTTCTTGCGGTCGCTGCGATACCAGAGCACGGCCACCATCACCGCCATCATCACGGTGGGGAACTCGCCGATGCCCCACATCACCGCGCCGCCGATGCGCTGGTCCTCGAGGGCGGTGGGGCCCCAGTCGCGGCCCATGTTGCCGAACCAGGACGCCTGCATCAGGCCGGTGGAGGTGGTCATGGCGACGCCGATGAAGGCGTGGAAGATCATCGTGGCCATCAGCAGCACGAGCCGCAGGGCGTACGGGGGCCGGCGCGGCAGCGGATCCGAGCCGATCATGACCAGGGCGAACAGGAACCCGGTCAGCAGGAAGTGGACGTTCATGAACTCGTGGCCCACGTGGGTCTGCAGCGAGAACCGGAAGAAGTCCGTGTAGTAGAACACCAGGATCGAGCCGGCGAAGTTGACCCCCGCAACGATCGGGTTCGTGATGAACCGACCCCACGGGGAGTGCACGATCCACAGGATCCACTCGCGGGGGCCGCGCGTCCCGTCCGTGCGGGACGGCAGGGCCCGCAGCGCCAGGGTGATCGGCGCGCCCAGGACGAGGAAGACGGGGCTGAGCATCGTCAGCGTCATGTGGCCCACCATGTGCGCGCTGAACAGGACGCGGCCGTACACGGCCGGGGACCCGGAGGTCGCCCACAGCAGCACGGCCAGCCCAGCGAGCCACGCGACGGTGCGCAGCACGGGCCAGCGGTCGCCGCGGCGGCGCAGCTGCCACACGGCGCGCAGGTACCAGAGGGACAGGAACGCGATGATCGCGACCCACAGCCAGTCGAACCGCCACATCGTGATCCACCGGGCGCCCTCGAGGGCCGGCGGCAGCTCGTAGCCGGTGAGGATGCGGGCCGGGGAGGCGTCCGGCGCGATCTCCTCCGGCACGGGCGGGGCCGTCCGGGAGAGCACGGAGGAGACGCCCATGACGGCGCCCATGATCACGGCCTCCACGGCGATGAGCTGCCACAGCAGGCGACGCGCGGGGGCGGGGCTGGGACGGTCCGGGCCGG
This sequence comes from Micrococcus sp. 140720015-1, assembly GCF_053627595.1. NCBI lineage: Bacteria > Bacillati > Actinomycetota > Actinomycetes > Micrococcales > Micrococcaceae > Micrococcus > Micrococcus sp. 140720015-1. Next base: position 191,858 of record NZ_JBSEYC010000001.1, on the reverse strand, counting down.
CGTCGAGGCGGGGGATGACCCACCGGCGGTGCAGCAGGCCGATCAGGCCGAGGCCCAGGGCCGCCAGGAACTTGGCCGACACGAGGATGCCGTAGGGGCTCAGCAGCTGGGCCGGATCGTCCATGCGGATCAACGCGTTGACCACGCCGGACAGCGCCACCGTGACCAGGCCCAGCCCGGCGATCACGGAGTAGCGGGTGAGGACCGTGTGCAGCAGGGGCGCCGGGCCCTGCCGGCGCAGGCTGCGGCCCCGCCCCTGCGCCCCGTTGGGCCCCACGAGGGTGTCCGAGATCGCGACGAGCACGAGCAGTCCGCCCACCCACACGACGACGCCGAGCAGGTGCAGGCCGATCGAGTTCACGGCGCCGGTGTGGTCGTCACCGCCCGCCGCGTGCCCGATCAGGGCCAGGGGCACGAGGGCGAGCATCGCCAGGATGCCGGTCCAGAACAGGCCGTTGTGGGAGCGGACGGCGATCGCCAACGTGGTCACGACGGCGGCGATCACGGTGACCCAGAACCACGCCTGGCCCACCGAGATGCCGACCACGTAGGCCGCCAGGCCGTCCGTGAAGCCCTGCCCCGCCGTGACGGGGATGCCGGCGAGATCCGAGTAGGACAGCACGCCGACGGCCAGCGCGGCCACCGTCCACACGCCGGCGCTGACGGCGGCGATCCGCATCACGCGGGTGAACGCGGGGTGCTCGGGCAGCGGTGCGGCGTCCGCGTCCTCGCGCCGCTGCCGGGCGGAGCGGTGCCACCGTTCCGTGCCCGCCGCGTGGGGCGGAAGGACCCCGGCCGCGAAGATCAGCGCGGCGATGGTCAGGGACATCGCCACGTTGGAGACGAGCTCCCCCACGGGCACGCCCCAGCGGGTGATCCACCCCGGGTCGGAGAGCTGGCGCGCGGCAGTGACGCCGGTCAGCCAGCCGGCGGCGGCGAGGCCGGCCGCTCCCGCGGCGGCCACGAGCACCCAGATCCACCGGGGCACACCGACCGGCCCCGACGGACCGGGGCGGGCGGCGTCGTCGTTCTCGGCGGGATGGCTGCCCCGGGCGGGGGCGGTGGCGGCGGACATGGGGTCCATCCTCTCAAAGCATGCGGACGCCCGACGACTACGGGAGCGGCCCCGCCGTCGTCGGGCCCCTGGGTCAGGCGAACAGGGCGTCGCCCACGAACCCGCCCTCGGCGCAGCCGGGCGGGATCGCGAAGACCGCCGAGCCGACGGGCACGGTCCACAGGTTCAGGTGGTCCGACTCCGCGAGCCGGGCCTGGACGGGGACGAACTGCCGGTCCACGTCCGCCTGGTAGGCGGCGAAGATCAGGCCGGAGCCCGCCTCCAGCGCCCCGCGCGGGTCGTCGTAGTTGTAGCCGCGGCGCAGCATCCCGTACTCGGGCTCCTCCCCGCGGGCCCGCCGCAGGTGCGCGATGTCCGAGATGACCGGGAAGCCCGTGGGGCCGACGGCGTCGAAGTCCGGCTCGTCGTGCTCCTGCTCCCCCGTGAGGGGGGCGCCGGTGCCGAGGCGACGGCCGATGACCTTCTCCTTGGCCGGGCGGTCGAGCTCGTCCCACGTGTCCATGAGCATCTCGATGCGCCGGATCACCACGGACGTGCCGTCCGCGATCCACGGGGTGACGCCCACCTGCTCGGCGCCCACGCCCCACACCACGCGGTCGAGGTGTGGGGAGCCCGCCGCCGGGTTGCCGGTGCCGTCCACCTGCCCGAAGAGGTTGCGCATCGTGGTGCCGGTGGGGTGGGCGCCGCGGGCGGAGCGGAAGCCCTCCTGCATCCAGCGCTCGGTGGCGAACGGCCGGGCCGCCTTGAGGAGCATGCGCCGGGCGTGGGCCACGGACATCCGGTCGTCGCCGCAGATCTGCAGCAGGAGGTCGCCGTCGCTGAACGCGGGGTCCAGGCGGTCGATCTGCTCGAACGCCGGCAGCGGGCGCAGCCAGGCCGGGGCCCGGTCCGGGGCCACGCGGCGGACGAGCTCCGGGCCGAAGCCGAACGTCACGGTGAGCCGCGCGGGGGCGGCGGCGAGCTCCGGCTCGGTGTCGGCGATCGTGGCGCGGCCCTGGGTCAGGCGCGCCGCGTCGTCGGTGAGCAGGCGCAGCATCCGCTCGATGCGCACCCGGTCCGCGTCCTCGTGCAGGTCGAGGGCGAGGAAGACGGCGTGCGCCTGGGCGGGGGTGTCGACGCCGGCCTGGCGCGACCCGTGGAACGGCACGGTGTCCGTGCCCACGGGCGAGCTGACGGCCACCCGGGCGGCCTGGCCGCCGGGCTCGGCCCAGCCGGCCCGGCCGACGTCGCCCTCGATGCCGGTGTCGCCCATGACCTCGGAGGGCGAGGCCCCCGCCCCGGGCGCGGCGGACGCGCCCGGGGCGGTCGAGGCCGACGCGTGGCCGGCGCCGTAGCCGAGTGCCGTGCCCAGCAGGCCGCCGCCCACCGCGCCCGCCCCGAGGAGCAGGCCGCGGCGGGAGGGACCCCCCGGGGCCGGGCGGGCGTCCTCGCGCCCGTCCGGCCCGTGGTGGTCGTCCGACCGGACGGCGGGGTCAGTGGTCGGCATGGTCCTCCGATTCGTGGGAGTCGCCGCCGTGGTACGACTCGTTGGCGCCGGTGAAGGGCCGGACCACGGAGGTGACCTCGAGGGTGGAGCCGTCCTCCAGCTCGAGGTCGTAGGTCACGTCCTCGCCCGGCTCGATCGGGTCGGTCAGGCCCATGAACATCACGTGGTTGCCGCCCGGGGCGAGCTCGAAGCTCCCGCCGGCGGGCACGGTGAAGCCGTCGGGGCTCTCCTGCATCACCATCTGGCCGTCCTCGCCGGAGACCATCTCGTGGAGCTCGACCGTCTCGCCCAGCTCCGAGCGGACGCCGACGATGTGCAGGTCCTGGTCCGAGGAGTTCTCGAGCATGCCGAAGGAGCCGGTCATGCCCTCCTCGGTGGCCTTCGTCCAGGGGTCGGTGATCGTGAGGCCGGCGGCCTGGCCGTCCGCGGTGGACGCGGCCGACGAGGCGTCCGTGGCCGGCGCGACGCTCGAGGCGTCCGACGCGCTCGGGGCGGAGCCGGCGTCGTCTCCGGCGCAGGCCGTCAGGCCGAGGGCGGCGACGGCGAGCACGGCGGCGGCGCCGAGGCGGCGAGGGGCGCGGGGGGAGGTGGTGGTCATGTCTGTGGGGTTCCTTGTCATGCGGGCGCGCGACGACGCGCGGGGCGTGCGGGCGCGCCAGGGGGCCGGCCCCCTCAGGGCCGGGCGGGGATCAGAGGTCAGCGGCCGTCGTCGAGGTGGCCGAGTGCGCGGGCGCGGCGGCCCATCAGGAGGAAGGCCACCACGAGCACGGCCAGGCCGGCGATGCCGGCGACCCACACCCAGGCGGGCAGCGCGTCGGTGTCCGCGGGCTGCGCGGCGTCGGAGGCGTCCGCCTGCGCGGTCGCCTCGGCCGAGGCGGCGTCGCCCTGGCCTGCCGTGGCCTCCGGGGAGGCGACGGTCGAGGCCCCGGCGACGGCGGTGCCGCAGCCCTGGGGCGCGGTGCCGGCGGCCGGTGCGGCCGGGTCGTCCACCGCGAAGTCGAACGAACGCTCCTCCGAGTGTCCGTCCGAGTAGACGACGCGGTAGGCGACCTCGTAGTCGCCGTTGGGCAGCCCCTCGCACAGCGGCGCCGAGAAGGTGGGGCCGTCCACGGTGCCGGCGGCGGACTGCCACTGGTTGCCGTCGGCGTCGCGGACCTGCAGGAGATTCTGGATGCCCTCGCCGTCGATCAGCTCGCCGCTGAAGGTCAGCGAGACCTCCGACGGCGCCGTCGTGACGGTCTCGTCGACCGCGGGGGCGGTGCGGATGAGCTCGTCGTGCGCGGCCGCGGGAGCGGCTCCGGCGACGACGAGGGCGGGCAGCAGGGCGAGTCCGGCGGCGGCGCGAGCGGCGCGGCGGACAGGGGTGGTCTGGTGATGCATGGTGGTGTCCTCACGGGTCTGCCGCGGTCCCGGACGGGAGTCGCGGGCGGACCGTTCCGAAGGGTCGTCGGGCGCGGTCGGGCCTCGAGACGCGGGCGGAGCCGGCGTCCTCAGGCCGCGAGGGCGAACGGCGGGCCGCGCCGCCCCGGAGAGCTGAGGAGGGCGAGGGACGTCGCCGGCCGGAGCGCCGGCGGGACGGGGACACGGAGGCGGGCCGGCGTCGGCAGGGGGCCGTGCGCGGCCGGCGGCGGGCAGACGGCGGCCACCACGCGTTCGGCGATGGTGAGCACGAGGGCCTCGCCGCGCCGCAGCACCAGCACGGTGAGGACCGCGGCGATCACGTGGGCTGCGAGCATGCGCAGGTCGGTCAGGTGGCCGGTGGGGGCGCTGGACAGGGCCTCCCCCGGCGCCAGGAGGGCCCCGGCGCCGGGACGGGCGTGGCCGAGGTGGGCCGGGTCGACGCCGGCGGCAGGCGCCACGGCGTGGCCGCCGGCGGCGAGCCCGTAGAGCACGTGGAACAACCCCTGGGCGATCGCGACGGCGGCGGTGGTGCGCCACAGCGAGAGGGCGCGGCCCGCCAGGGCGGTGCAGAGCGGGGCGGCGAGGACGGCCGCGAAGGCGACCACGCCGACCTCGGGGAACCCGTGACCGGGCTCGGCGGCGGTGTGGAACAGCGCGGCCAGGGCGGTCATCGTCAGGGCCCCGGCCCAGCCCCGGGCCAGACGGGCCGGTCCACGCACGACGCGCGGACGGGGGTCCTCGAGGCCGGACGGGGCCCACGGAGCGGCGACGACGGCGCTGCGCATGCCACGACTCCTCTCCTGACGGCCCCGGTCCACGTCGGCCGGACGATCGTCCGCCCATCCTACGCGGCCGGAGACGACGACGGGCGCCCCACCCGAGGGTGGGACGCCCGTCCTGCGGCGTACGGCGTGGGTCCGGGGACGCGCGCCGCGGCCGGGATCACTCGGAGGCCGCGGCCTTGAGCTTGGAGCCGGCGGTCACCTTCACGGAGTGGCCGGCCGGGATGGTGATCTCCTCGCCGGTGCGCGGGTTGCGGCCGGTGCGCTCCTTGCGCTCGGTGCGCTCCACGGCCAGCCAGCCCGGGATCGAGACCTTCTCGCCCTTCTTGACCTGGGCGGTGAACACCTCGAAGAGGGCGTCCAGCACATCGCTGACGGCGGCCTGGGTGTTGCCGGAGCGCTCGGCGACGGCGGCGACGAGTTCCTTGCGGTTCATGGCCATGGGTCCTCCCTATGGGACGTCGGTTACGGTTCCCGGGCCGTTCGGACCGGGCTGCCAGTTGTGAACGTACCACCTCTCCGCGGGCGAATCGCCCCCTGAACCGCGAGAATCCGCGATTTCCCGCGACCCGGGCGGCCCTCATCCCCGGGGCACGACGACGGCGGCGCCCCTCCTCAGGAGGGACGCCGCCGTCGCGGTGGTGCCGAGCGCCCGGAGACCGGGCCTCAGGTCACCAGGAGGACTTGGTCACGCCGGGCAGCTCGCCACGGTGCGCCATGTCGCGGAAGCGCACGCGGGAGATGCCGAAGCGCTGGAAGGTGCCGCGGGGGCGACCGTCGATGGCGTCGCGGTTGCGCACGCGGACCGGGGAGGCGTCGCGGGGCAGCTTCTGCAGGCCCAGGCGGGCGGCCTCGCGGGCCTCGTCCGACGCGTTCGGGTCCACGAGGGTCTTGCGCAGCTCGAGACGCTTCTCGGCGTAACGGGCCACGATGGCCTTGCGCTGCTCGTTCTTGGCGATCTTGGACTTCTTGGCCATCTCAGCGCTCCTCTCGGAAGTCGACGTGCTTGCGGACCACCGGGTCGTACTTCTTCAGGGTGATGCGGTCCGGGTTGTTCCGGCGGTTCTTGCGGGTCACGTAGGTGAACCCGGTGCCGGCGGTGGACTTCAGCTTGATGATCGGACGAACGTCCTTGTCCTTGGCCATGTCAGAGCTTCACTCCCTTCGCGATCAGGTCCGCCACGACGGCGTCGATCCCGCGCACGTCGATGGTCTTGATGCCCTTGGCGGACAGCGTCAGGGTGACGTTGCGGCGCAGGGAGGGGACCCAGTAGGTCTTCTTCTGGATGTTCGGGTCGAACCGGCGCTTGGTGCGACGGTGCGAGTGGGAGATGCTGTGGCCGAATCCCGGCCCAGCCCCGGTTACCTGGCAGTGAGCTGCCATGATCACTCCTCGTGGCAAGTAGTAGTAAAAGGACGGGCGGAACCCGCATGGCGGCGAGCCGCGGACCTGTCCGCGGACACCTGTTGTGAGCCCCGCCCCGGGTGTGGACACCGCACTCTTACTGCGACTTCTCGAAAAGGTGGACCAGGCTGGGTGAGAGCCAACCGAAGTTCCTTATGGGATCGCTGGTGTGGACGGTGAGCCCCGGTCCGCCCTGAGGGCGTCCCGGGATCCGGTCTGCGGGAGCGCGTTGCTTTTCCGACCCGCCGTCCGCCCGGTCACCTGACCGATGGAACGACGAGAACAACGCGGCGTGCGCCGTCCCATCTTACGCGAACCGTGGGCGTCGCTTCAACTCGACGGGGGGCGCCTATGGTATGCGCACGGTCCTCGGCTTCCAGGACCGCTCCGCGCGCGCCACGGCGCGGCCACGGGCGCTGGGCCGGCCCACCCCTCCGGCGTGGATCAGGCGACCGACGCCCCCAGCAGCGAGCCCACCGAGAAGGTCAGGCCGAGCGCCAGGGCGCCGCCGAGGACGACGCGCACGGCCGCCCGCAGCGCGGGCGCGTCGCCGAGCCGGGCCCCGACCCAGCCGGTGACGGCGAGGGCCACGAGGGTGACGCCGAACGTGAACGGGACGCGGAGGCCCACCGGCGCCAGGACGACCGTCAGGAAGGGCAGCAGCGCGCCCACGAGGAACGCGAGGAAGGACGCTCCGGCGGCGGCCCACGGGCTGACGACGTCCTCCTCCGCCATGCCCAGCTCCATGCGCAGATGCGCGGCGAGCGCGTCCTTCTCGGTGAGCTCCCGCGCGGCGGCCTCGGCCGTGGCCCGGCTCAGGCCGTCCGCCTCGTAGAGCTGCACGAGCTCCTCCAGCTCGCCCTCGGGATCCTCCTCGAGCTCGCGGCGCTCCTTGGCGATCAGCGACTTCTGCGAGTCGGAGGACGAGGAGACGGACACGTACTCGCCCAGCGCCATGGAGAAGGCGCCGCCGACCACCGCGGCGGCGCCGGCCAGCAGGATCGGGGTGAGCGCCGTCGTCGCACCGGCGACGCCGACGACGGTGGCCGCGACGGACACGATGCCGTCGTTGGCGCCGAGCACGCCCGCCCGGAGCCAGTTGAGGCGGGCGTGCACGCCGCCGGCGGCGTGCGGTTCGTCGGGACCGCCCGGCGGGACCTGATCGGTCAGGGGCGAGGACTGTTCAGACGTGTGCGACATGTCTCCATGCTCGCGGCGCGGGGCGGGGCGCGCCAGGCAGGTGAGGCGGTCCTTCGGACGGGGACGCCACGACACCCGGTCTCGCTGTTGCCAGGATTGTTCAACAACAGCTACCGTCTCCCCCAGCGCCTCGTGACGCCCGTCACCTCGCCTGGCGCCCTCGACGAAGGTGACCACCGTGTCCCACGCAGACATCCCCCACGCCGGGCCGGACGGCTCGACCCCCTCGGGCACCGCACCGAAGACGGACTCCCGTGCCGCGAGCGCCACCCGGCGCACCGCACTGCTCGGCGCCATGTTCCTCATGGCCACCTCGGCCATCGGCCCCGGCTTCATCACGCAGACCGCCACGTTCACCGTCCGGATGGGCGCCGCGTTCGCGTTCGCCATCCTGGTCTCGATCCTCATCGACATCGCCGTCCAGATGAACGTGTGGCGCGTCATCGGCGTCTCCGGCATGCGCGCCCAGGAGCTGGCGAACCGCGTCCTGCCCGGCCTCGGCTGGGTCCTCGCCGCGCTCGTGTTCCTCGGCGGCATGGTCTTCAACATCGGCAACATCGCCGGCACCGGCCTCGGCGCGAACGCCATGCTCGGCGTCGACCCCCTGATCGGCGGCGGCGTCTCCGCGCTCATCGCGCTGCTGATCTTCCTCTCCAAGCGCGCCGGCGTGGCCCTGGACCGGATCGTGGTGGCGCTCGGCGCCGTCATGATCCTGCTGATGCTGTACGTGGCCATCACCTCCGCCCCGCCCGTGGGCGAGGCCCTGCGCCAGTCCGTGATGCCGGAGGAGGTCGACTTCTTCGTGATCGTCACCCTCGTGGGCGGCACCATCGGCGGCTACATCACCTACGCGGGCGCCCACCGCATGATCGACTCCGGAGTGAAGGGCGTGGACGACGTCCAGGACATCACCCGCAGCTCCGTGGCCTCGATCCTCGTGACCGGCCTGATGCGCGCCCTCCTGTTCCTGGCGATCCTCGGCGTCGTCGCCTCGGGGGCGGTGCTGTCCAAGGACAACCTGGCCGCCTCCGCCTTCCAGGCCGCCGCCGGCGACATCGGCCTGCGCATGTTCGGCATCGTCCTGTGGGCCGCCGCCGTCACCTCCGTGATCGGCGCGTCGTACACCTCGATCAGCTTCGTCACCCGCTCCACCACGAGCGCCCGCACCCGCAACCTGCTGACGGTCGCCTTCATCGTGGTCTGCACCGCCCTCTACCTGGCGCTGCGCCAGGCACCGCAGACGCTGCTCGTGTTCGCCGGCGCGTTCAACGGCATGATCCTGCCGGTCGGCTTCGCGGCCCTCCTCTACGTGGCCTGGCGCCGCCGCGACCTGCTGCACGGCTACCGCTACCCCGGGTGGCTGCTCGTGATCGGCGCGCTCGCGTGGATCGTCTCCGTGTTCATCGCGGTGCGCGGGTTCATCCCCATGGTCGAGATGCTCACCGGTGCCTGAGATGACCACGACGACGCCGCTGCCGCCGCTGGACGGCGCCACGACCCCCGCGCAGGCCCGCGAGCGCTTCCGCGCGGGGCTCGTGCGGCCGACCTCGGGGATCGCCGACGGCTACGCGCAGGCGAACCTCGTCTCGATCCCGCAGGACCACGCCTACGACGTCCTGCTCTTCGCCCAGCGCAACCCCCAGGCCCTGCCGCTGCTCGGCGTGTTCGAGGCCGGCGAGGTCAACGGCCCCGCACTGGACGGCGACGTCCGCACGGACGTGCCGCAGTACGTGGTGTACCGCGACGGCGTCGAGACGGACCGTCCCACGGATCTGCTCGACGTGTGGCGGGACGACCTCGTGACGTTCGTGATCGGCTGCTCGTTCACCTTCGAGTCCGCCCTGGTGGCCGAGGGCATCCGCATGGCCCACGAGGACGCCGGCGTGAACGTGCCGATGTACCGCACCACGCGGCGCTGCGCCCCGGCGGGCCGCCTCTCGGGCCCGCTCGTGGTCTCGATGCGCCCCATCCCCGCCGATCGCGTGGCCGACGCCGTGCGCATCACCTCCCGCTACCCGGCGGTGCACGGCGCGCCCGTGCACGTGGGCGACCCGGCCGGCCTCGGCATCACGGACCTGTCGGCACCGGACTTCGGCGACGCCGTCGAGGTCCCGCAGGGCCACCTGCCCGTGTTCTGGGCGTGCGGGGTGACGCCGCAGGCGGCGATCATGGAGTCCCGCCCGCCGCTGGCCATCACGCACGCGCCCGGGCACATGCTCATCACGGACCTGCCGGACCGGATGTTCCAGGTCCCGTGACCGTCGGGGGCCGGGGAGGCGGTCAGTCCCCCGCGGCGGCGAGGTGCGCCAGGACGAACTGCTCCGCCTCGTCCAGGTAGTCCCCGAACATGGCGTGCACCGCGGACAGGTCACCGGCCAGCAGCCGCTCCACGATCCACCGGTTGCGGTCCGCGAACTGCATGTGCAGGTTCGTCTGCTCGTCCATCGGATGGAACGCCAGGCGCACGCGGGCCTGCACCGACGCCATGAGCCGCGTGAGCTCGGGGGCGCCGGCCAGGTCCACGATGCCGACGTGGACGCGATGGTTGGCGTCGCCCAGAACCCGCTCGGGGGTGTCCGGGCCGCCCGAGAGCAGGTCCTGAGCAGAGCGCAGGTGGCGCACCGCGCCGGGGGTGAGCTCGCCGTGCTCGAGGGCGCCGAGCTGAATCACCCGACGTGTGCGGTACAGCCCGCGCACGTCCTCCGGACCCGGCGCCGCCACGAACACCCCGCGGTGCGGACGGCGCTCCACGAGGCCCTCCGAGGCCAGCATGGTGAACGCCTCGCGCAGGCTGTTGCGGCTGACCTGGAGCTCGGTGGCCAGCGCCACCTCTCCCAGCCGCTCCCCCGGCACGAGCCCGGCCTCCGCGATCCGCTGCCGCAGCTGGGCGGCCGCGGCCACGGGAGCCGGAGACGGGGCGGACTCCCCGTCACCGGAGCCGGGCGCGAGGTCTTCCCCGATGACACCGGCGGGTGCCTGCACCCTCACGCCCCCAGCCGGGCGATCGCCTGGCCGCGCGTCACCGAGGCCGGGGTCTCGGCCACAAGGAGCTGGATCCGGCCCGCACGCGGGGCCCGGATCGGCGTCTCCATCTTCATCGCCTCGACGATCGCGACCGTGTCACCCTCGGCCACCTCGGCGCCGTCCTCGACCTTCCACGAGGCCAGGGTGCCGGTGACCGGCGAGGCCACGGCGCCGTCGTCGTCGGGCGTCCCGGTGCCGGCAGCGCCGGCCGGGACCGCGGCACCCGCGCCGCCGCCTCCGAGGAGGGCCGCGTAGAGATCGGCGGGCAGACCCAGACGCACGGCGCGGCCGTCCAGCTCGACGGTGACGGCGGTGCGGCCGCCGGCGGGCAGTTCGGCACCCAGGTAGGGGGACTCGGCCAGCGGCTCGGCGAACTCGGACTCGATCCACGTGGTGTAGACGCCGAGGCGGTCCCCCGAGGTGAAGGCGTCCTGCTCGAGCACGGCGCGGTGGAACGGCACCACGGTGGGCACGCCGTCGATGCGCAGCTCGGCCAGGGCGTCGCGGGCGCGGGCGATGGCCTGGGCGCGGTCCTCGCCCCACACGATGAGCTTGGCGAGCAGGGAGTCGTACTCGCCCGGCACCACGGAGCCGGTGCGGACGCCGGAGTCCATGCGGACTCCGGGGCCGGTGGGGGCCTCGAAGGCGTCGATCGGGCCGGGCACGGGCAGGAAGCCGTACGCCGGGTCCTCGGCGTTGAGGCGGAACTCGAGGGCGTGGCCGCGCGGCGTCGGGTCCTCGGGGATGCTCAGCGGCTCGCCGGCGGCGACGCGGAACTGCTCGCGCACCAGGTCCACGCCGAAGACCTCCTCGGTGACGGGATGCTCCACCTGCAGGCGGGTGTTGACCTCCAGGAAGCTGATGAGACCGTCCGGGGCCACGAGGTACTCGACCGTGCCGGCCCCGGTGTACCCGGCGGCGCGGCAGATCTCGCGGGCGGAGGTGTGGATGCGCTCGCGCTGCTCGTCCGTGAGGAACGGCGCCGGGGCTTCCTCCACGAGCTTCTGGTTGCGGCGCTGCAGGGAGCAGTCGCGGGTGCCGAGCACGGCCACGTGGCCGTGCTCATCGGCGAGGACCTGGGCCTCCACGTGGCGGGGGCGGTCCAGGAAGCGCTCCACGAAGCACTCGCCGCGGCCGAACGCGGCCACGGCCTCGCGGACGGTCGCCTCGAACGCGTCCTCGACGTCGCCGAGCTCCCGCACCACGCGGATGCCGCGGCCGCCGCCGCCGAAGGCCGCCTTGATGGCGATCGGCAGGCCGTGCTCCTCGGCGAACGCGCGCGCGGCGGCGGCGTCCGGCACGGGGCCGTCCGAGCCCGGCACGAGCGGGGCGCCCGCCTGCTGGGCGAGGGAGCGGGCGGTGATCTTGTCCCCGAGGGCGCGGATCGCGTCCGGCGACGGGCCGATCCAGGTCATGCCGGCGTCGATCACGGCCTGCGCGAAGTCGGCGTTCTCGGAGAGGAAGCCGTAGCCCGGGTGCACGGCGTCGGCGCCGGCGCGGCGGGCGACGTCGAGGACCGCGTCGATCTTCAGGTAGGTGTCCGCCGAGGACGCGCCCGGCAGGTGGAAGGCCTCGTCCGCGACGGCCACGTGCAGGGCGTCGGCGTCCGGATCCGAGTAGACGGCGATCGAGGCGATGCCGTGGTCGCGGGCGGCGCGGGCCACGCGCACGGCGATCTCGCCCCGGTTGGCGATGAGCACCCGCGTGACGGGGCGGGCGGCGGGGGTGGTGGTCATGCGGGGGTCTCCTCGGAGGGCGATGCGGAGTCGACGACGGTCTCGGCGCCGGGGCGGGGATGGGGGACGAAGCGGACGCGGGCGCCCGGCGGCAGCTGGGCCGCCAGGCTGAGGTCCGCGCGGGCCACGACGCCGATCACCGGGTAGCCGCCGGTGACCGGATGGTCGGAGAGGAACAGGACGGGCTCACCGGAGGGCGGCACCTGCAGCGCGCCGCGCACGGCGCCCTCGGACTTCAGCTCGCCCTCGCGCACGCGCTCGAGCGGCGCGCCGTCGTCGGGGGCCGTGAGGCGCACCCCGATCCGGTCGGTCTGCTGGATCACGTCCCAGTCCTGCGTGAACAGGCGCTCCAGGCCCGCCTCGCCGAACCAGTCGTCGCGGGGGCCGGGGACCACGCGCAGCACGGCCACCTGGCCGGGTGCGGGCATGCGGCGCAGCGAGGTCTCCGGGTCCCCCACCATCACGACGCCGGCCTCCTCCGGGGCGGGGGTGCCGGCGGCGGTCGGGCGCGCGGCCGAGGCGCCGGCGGCGCCCCTCGCGTCCGGGCCGACGCGGCGGACGAGGCGGTCCCCCGCCGCCAGCGGGGCGGGGCCGAGCCCGGACAGGGTGTCGGTCGAGCGGCTGCCGAGCACGGGCGGCACGTCGAGACCGCCCCGGAGGCCCACGTACACGCGCAGGCCGCCGACCGGCTCGTCCACCGTCAGCGTCTGGCCGTCCAGCACGACGAACGGGCTGCGGGCGGGCACCCGGCGTGTGGCGCCGTCGGCCGCGGTGATCGTCCCGCCGGCCTCGGCGCCGGCCAGGGCCATCACCTGATGGCCGTGCGCGGTGAGGGTGAGGCCGCCCAGGACGGTCTCCAGCACCGCCTCGCGTGAGCGGTTGCCCACGAGCCGGTTCGCCTGGCGTGCCGCGTCCCGGTCGGCCGCGCCGGATGCGACGACGCCGAGGTCGCCCAGGCCCGGGCGGCCCAGGTCCTGGACCAGGGTCAGGAGCCCCGGGTCCACGACGGTGACGCCGCGGCGGCCGGCCGCGGACGGGAAGCCGGCCGCGGCGTCGGCGGGCGGGGTGGAGTCGACCGCCGCGTCCGTGCCGGAGGTGACGGACGCCGTCGGGCGCACGGGGACGTAGCGGACACGGTCGCCGGGCTGCAGCAGGGCGGGCTGCTCGCGGCCGAGGTCCCACAGGGCCGCGGTGGTGTGCCCGAGCAGCTGCCAGCCGCCGGGCGAGGTGCGCGGGTAGACGGCGGAGAAGGCCCCGGCGACGGCGACGGCGCCCGCGGGGACGGCCGTGCGGGGCGAGCTGCGGCGGGGCGCCTCGAACGGGGCCGCCTCGGAGGCGCAGTACATGAACCCCGGCGCGAAGCCGCCGAACGCGGCGAACCAGTCGGCCTCGCTGTGGGCCCGGATGACGCCGTCGACGCCGAGCCCGGTGAGCCGGCCGACCTCGGCGAGGTCCTCGCCGTCGTAGACCACGGGGATCTCGACGACACGGCCCCCCGTCAGCTCACCGGCGTCCGGGGTGAGGGTGCTGACCCGCGGTGCGGCGTGCTCGGCGGCGGCCTGCGAGGTGAAGGTCACCAGGACGGTCGCGGCGGCGGCCATCACCTGGCGCTGGCCGCGCTCCGGGTGGGCCGTGAGGTGGGCGTGGACGGCCATGACGTCTTCGAGCGAGCCGCACTCGACGAGGAAGCCCTGCGTGCCGACCCAGCGGATCGGGCGGGCCGACGGGGTGGCGGCGGGGTGACGTGGGGCGCTCATGCGAAGGCCTTGATGGACACGCCCGCGCCCTCGAGCGCCCGGCGCACGGCCGCGGCCATGGCCACGGCGCCGGGCGTGTCGCCGTGCAGGCAGATGCTCTCGGCGTCGACGCGCACGTCCGTGCCGTCCACGGCCTCGATGACGCCCTCGGTGGCCAGGCGCACCATGCGGGCGGCGACGGCGTCCTCGTCGTGGAGGACCGCGCCGGGCTCGCGGCGGGAGACCAGCGTGCCGTCCGGGTTGTAGCCGCGGTCCGCGAAGGCCTCGGCGACGCCGCGCAGCCCCGCGGCGGCCGCCTTGTCCAGGGCGACGGAGCCGGGCAGGAGCAGCAGCGGGAGGTCGGAGCCGAACGCCTTGACGCCGTCGACGACGGCCTGCGCGTGCGTTTCGTGACGGACGATCGTGTTGTAGAGGGCGCCGTGCGGCTTCACATAGCGGACCTGGCCGCCGGCCGCACGGGCGAGCGCGTCGAGGGCGCCGATCTGGTAGAGGACGTCGTCGGCCAGCTCGGTGGGCGTGCAGTCCAGGAAACGGCGGCCGAAGCCGGCGAGGTCGCGGTAGCCCACGTGCGCGCCGATCGTGACGCCGGCGGCGACCGCGTCACGGCAGGTCTGGGCGATCCCCGAGGGATCGCCCGCGTGGAAGCCGCACGCCACGTTGGCGGAGGAGACCGAGGGCATGATGGCGGCGTCGTCCCCCATCGTCCACGAGCCGAAGGACTCGCCGACGTCGGAGTTCAGGTCGATCTGCGGCGCGTGAGACACAGTGCAGTCCTCTCGGATCGGGCCGGCTGAGGTGCCGGTCACACAATCTTGAGGCATGAGGGGGCATTGTTCAACAATCCTCGGCGCGTCCTCCTCGCGGGCGGCGTTCCGCACGCCAACGCGGGTTGAGTTATCGCGGGTGTCCCAGCCCGGGACCCGCGACAACTCAACCCGCGTTGCAGGCCGGACCGAGCGACGTCACCGCGGCGCCGCGATGACGCGCTCAGCCCTCGAGCCAGGGCGCGCGGACGCTGGCGGGGGTGAGGTCCGCCGTCGTCGCGGCGCCCATGAGGGACATCGCGACCTCGACCTCCTTCGCGAGCAGCTCGATCACGCGACGCACGCCCTCCTGGCCGCCGGCCATGAGCCCGTAGAGGTACGCCCGGCCGATGAGCGTGAAGTCGGCGCCCAGGGCGAGGGCGGCCACGATGTCCTCGCCGGTCAGGATGCCGGAGTCGAGCACGATCGGCACGTCCGCCCCGGCCTCCTCGCGCACCGCGGGCAACGCCTGCAGGGAGACCGGCGCCCGATCCAGCTGCCGGCCGCCGTGGTTGGACACGACCAGACCGTCCGCGCCGACGTCGAGCGCCCGCCTCGTGTCCTCCCGCGTGAGGATGCCCTTGACCATCAGCGTGCCGGGCCACACCGAGCGGATCCACTCGAGGTCGCGCAGGCTCAGCGTGGGGTCGAACATCCCGTTGATGATGCTGGGCAGATCGCCGGCGGAGTCCGAGAGCGAGGCGAAGGTCAGCGGGTCCGTGGTCAGGAAGTTCCACCACCACTCGGGACGGTACGAGGCGTCCACGACGGTCTTGGCGCTCAGCCGCGGGGGGATGGTCATGCCGTTGCGGACGTCGCGCAGCCGCTGGCCGGCCACGGGCGTGTCCACGGTGACGAGCAGGGCGCCGTAGCCCGACGCGGCGGCGCGCTCGATGAGGTCGCGGGCGCGGTCGCGGTCCCTCCAGAGGTAGAGCTGGAACCACCGGTCACCGTCGCCGGACGCCGCCGCCGTCTCCTCGATCGAGCGGGTGCCCATCGTGGAGAGGCTGAACGGGATGCCCGCGGCGGCCGCGGCCGCGGCGCCCGCGTCCTCCCCCTCGGCGTGCATGAAGCGCGTGAAGCCGGTGGGCGCGATGCCGAACGGCAGCGCGGACCGGGCGCCCGCGATCTCGACCGAGAGGTCCGGGGCGGCCACGCCGTGCAGGATCCGCGGCAGCAGCTCCACCGAGTCGAAGACCTCGCGGGAGCGGCGCGCGGTGACCTCGCGCTTGGCGGCGCCGTCCACGTAGTCGAACGCGGCGGCCGGGGTGCGACGCTTGGCGATCGCGCGCAGGTCCGCGACGTCGGCCGCTCGGGCGAGCCGGGCCTGGCGTCCGAGCCCGGGCGGGGCGAACCGCATCAGCGGGGCGAGCTCGGCGACGTCGGGCAGGCGGCGGGTCAGCGGGGTGAGGCGGGAGGGGCGGGACATGGGGTCCTTTCAGGGTCAGTGGATCGGAGGGGCGACGGCGGGCGTCGACTCAGTGTTCGGCGGCGGGGCGGGCGCGGAGCCAGAGGACGACGGCGGCGGCGGACGTCAGGCAGCACGCCGCGACGAAGCACGCCGCCGGCCACCAGGCACCGCCGGCCTGCCCGACGAGCCACGCGGCGACCATGGGGGTGAATCCGGCGACGACGGCGCCGTTGGCCTCGCGGGCGATGCCGATGCCGGAGAAGCGCTGACGGGGCGGGAACAGCCCGGCGAGGAAGGAGCCCTGCGCGCCCGAGGTCAGGGCGATGACGAATGCGTAGCCACCCGCGATGGCCAGGCCCGCCGTCACAGCAGAACCGCTGGCCATGCCTGCGAACAGCACGAACACGTACCCGGCCCCCAGGAGGGAGCCGAAGGCCAGCACGCGGCCCGCGTCGAAGCGGTCCGCCGCCCAGCCGCCGACGGGGGTGGCGAGGACGCCGGCCAGGGACCCGAGGGTCACGGCGCCGAGCGCCTCGGGCCGGGTCAGGCCCACCGACGCGGAGGTCAGGAACGAGAGGGCGAACACGGCCATGGCGTAGTTCAGTGCGTTGTGGCCCGTGATGGAGAGGAAGCCCACCACGAGGGCCCGCCCCCGCGTCCGGACCAGCTCGACGGCGGGGGTCTTCTCCCGCTCGCCCCGTTCGGCGGCGCGGCGCTGGGCCTCGCGGTATTCCGGTGTCTCGTCCAGCCTGCGGCGGATGAACCAGGCGAGCACGAACAGCACGGCCGAGGCGAGGAACGGCCAGCGCCAGGCGCCTGCCAAGAGCGCCTCGTCGCCCAGGGAGGCCACACCCAGGAACGCCGCGGTGGCCAGCGCGATGCCCGCCGGCGGTGTGGCCAGCACGAAGGAGGTGTAGAGGCCGCGGCGGGCCGGCGGCGCGAACTCCGCCACGAGCGTCATGGCCCCCGCGAGCTCGGCGCCGGCCCCCATGCCCTGGAGCAGCCGCAGGAGGACCAGCAGCACGGGTGCCAGGGCGCCGACCGCCGTCGCAGTGGGCAGGAGGCCGATGCCGACGGTGGCCACGCCCATCATGAGGATCGTGAGCAGCATGGCCGGGCGGCGACCATGGCGGTCGCCAAGATGGCCGATGAGCGCCCCGCCCAGCGGGCGCGCCACGAAACCGACCGCGAAGGTGGCGAAGGCGGCCAGCGATGCACCCGAACCGACGCCGGCGAAGAAGAGCGGGCCGATGACGAGGCCGGCGGCGGCCCCGTAGAGGGCGTAGTCATACCACTCGATGAGCGTGCCCGTGACGGCCGCCGTCAGGGCGCGACGCGCGCCAGGGGTCATGCCGCGGGAGTGGTCCGGGCGGGAGTCGACGGAAGGCTCCGGGGTGCGGGGGTTCACCGCGGATCGAGTGGTGTCCATGAAATATCTTTCTATCAGCACGGTGATACAGTCCACAACATGCATGACGGGACAGGTGGGCGAAGCGACGACGGTCGCGACAGCCCGGCCCTGGGCGCCCCAGCACCGGGCGCCGCCCGGACCCCTCGCGGTCGACGGGTGCTCTCCGAGCTGCGCGGCCTGATCCTGACCGGGGCGATCCGTCCCGGTGAGGTGCTCGTGGAGCCCCAGCTCGCCGCCCGCTTCGCGACCTCCAAGACCCCTGTCCGCGAGGCCCTCCACGTCCTGGCCGCCGAGCACCTCGTGACCGTCCTGCCGAAGAAGGGGTATCTCGTCGCCACGATGACGCCGCAGGACCTCGCCGAGGTGCTCGATCTGCGCATGCTCTTGGAGCCGCACGCCACGGCCGAGGCGGCGCGGTACGCGGACGCCGCGGGCGTGGCCCGTCTGCGCACCCTCCTCGCGGACCAGGGCGCCGCCACCGACCCCCTGGAGCGGATGCGGCACGCGGCCGGCCTGCACCGATCCCTCGCCCTGCTCGGACGGAACGGGCGGCTGTCCACGTCACTGGAGCGGTGCTTCGACGAGACGGCCCGGGCCCATCACGTCCTCGGCGGTCTCAACGCGCACATGGAGTCGGACGTCGAGCTCGACGAGCATGCCCGCATCGTGGACGCGGTGGAGTCCGGAGACGCGGAGGCCGCCGGCGAGGCCATGCGCACCCACCTGCACACGATCCGCCGCGTCACCCTGCGTCAATGGACCGACGGTCCCGGCCTCTGGGACTGACCCCCGCGTTGCACGGCAACGCGGGTTGAGTTCTCACGGGTGTCCCCGCCCAGGACCCGCGACAACTCAACCCGCGTTGCGGGCCGGGCCGAGCGACGTCACCGCAGCGGCGTGTGCTCCGGGTCCACGCGCTCGCCCTCGCGCACGGGCCCGGGTGCGGTGCCGCCGCCCCACGGGTCCCCGCCGAACGCCTCACGCCCGTGCTCGCTCAGCCAGCTCGCCAGCTCCGGGCCCGCGGGCACGATGCGCGTCGGGTTGATGTCCTCGTGCACCACGTAGTAGTGCTCCTTGATCTGCGCGAAGTCGATCGTGTCGCCGAAGCCCGGGGTCTGGAACAGGTCGCGCGCGTAGCCCCACAGCGCCGGCATCTCGGTCAGCTTGTTCCGGTTGCACTTGAAGTGCCCGTGGTACACAGGGTCGAACCGCACCAGCGTGGTGAACAGCCGCACGTCGGCCTCGGTGATCCGCTCCCCCATCAGGAAGCGGCGCGTCGTCAGGCGCTCCTCGAGCCAGTCCATCGCGGTCCACAGCCGCTCGTACGCGGCGTCGTACGCCTCCTGAGACCCCGCGAAGCCGCACCGGTACACGCCGTTGTTCACCTCGGTGAACACGCGCTCGATCACCTCGAACATCTCGTCCCGCTCCGACCCGGCGTCGGGGATCAGCTGCGGGGCGCCGTCGCGGTGGAACGCGGTCCACTCCGTCGAGAGGTCGAGGGTGATCTGCGGGTAGTCGTTGGTCACGACGCCGCCCGTCGGCACGTCCACAATCGCCGGCACCGTGATGCCCCGCGGGTAGTCGGGGAACCGCGTGAAGTAGTTCTCCTGGATCCGCTCGGTGCCGAGCACGGGGTCCTTCCCGCCCTCGTCGAGGTC
Organism: Micrococcus sp. 140720015-1; assembly: GCF_053627595.1. Taxonomy (NCBI): domain Bacteria; kingdom Bacillati; phylum Actinomycetota; class Actinomycetes; order Micrococcales; family Micrococcaceae; genus Micrococcus; species Micrococcus sp. 140720015-1. The sequence goes on along the minus strand of NZ_JBSEYC010000001.1, from coordinate 172,706 downwards.
GAAGGTCCAGGAGCGCTCGTCGTGGGTCGGCCCCGGGGTGCCCAGCGAGATCGCGTCCTCCAGGCCGAGCAGGCGCCGCACGATGATCGTCCGGTTCGCCCACGGGCACGCCCGCGCCGCCACGAGCCGGTAGCGGCCCGCCTCGACTGGCCACGCCTCGGCCCCCTCGGTGAGCCCGCCGCCCACGCGGCCGACCGTGGACGGCTCGGCCACGGGCAGGGCCCGCACGGCCTCCGGGTCCGCCACGATCCGGTCCGCGATGTAGTTCGTGTCCCGCGTGAACTCCGCCCCGGACTGCACGTAGTTGCCCGTGAGCCCCTCGCGCGTGTCGATGGTGCCGCGGTCCGCGGCCTGGCCGGTCTGCTGGTTCTCCATACACTCGAGCCTATGACGACGACCACCGCCACGCCCGGCCTCACGCCCGTCCCGTTGGTGCGCTGCGTGACCGCCCAGAACCCCTCCCCGATGACCCTCGCGGGCACCAACACGTACGTGGTCGCCGCGCCGGGCTCGGACGCGGCCATCGTGGTGGACCCGGGCCCGGAGGACGACGTCGCCGCCCACCTCGAGCGCGTCCGCGCGGCGGCCGAGGGGCGCCGGATCGCGCTCATCCTGGTGACGCACCGGCACGCCGACCACACCGGCGGGGTGGACGCGTTCCACGCGGCCACGGGCGCGCCCGTGCGCGCCGCGGACCCGGACTGGTGCCGCGGCGGGGCCGCCGTCCTGACGCCGGACGAGCGGATCGACGTCGCCGGCACCCCGGTGCTGGCGTGGCCCACCCCGGGCCACACCTCGGACTCCTACTCGTTCGTCGTCCCGGACGCGGGCGCGCATGGCGCGGTCATCACGGGCGACACCATCCTCGGCTCGGGCACCACCATGCTCGACCACCCGGACGGCACCCTCACCGACTACCTGGCCAGCCTGCGCCGTCTCGAGGCGGCGGGCCCGCTCACGGTGCTGCCCGCGCACGGGCCCGTGCCGGAGCCGCTGGACGTCGTCGCCCGCGACTACCGGCACCACCGCGAGGGCCGCCTGGAGCAGATCCGCGCCGCCCTGGCCGCGTTGCCCGAGACCGAGGCGGCGACGATCACGCCCGAGGACCTGGCCCCGCGCATCTACCCCGGCCTCACCGGCACCGTGGCCCGCGTGGCCGTCCAGACGGTGGCCGCGCACCTGCGCCACCTGCGCGAGGGCTGAGCCCCTCCGCCGCGGGCCCGGCCCGCACTACGCTGACCTCAGACCCGTCCCTCGACCCCGCGGAGGCACCCCATGACCATCCTCGTCGGCTACGCCCCCTCGAAGGCCGCGGACGCCGCGCTGGACACCGCCCTGGACATCGCCCGCTCCACCGGCGAGCGCGTGGTGGTGGTCAATGCGGGCCCCGGCGGCGAGCACCGCACCAAGTCCCTCGTCACGGAGGAGCAGCAGCGCGGCGTGCAGGCCCGGCTGGACGCCTCCGGCGTGACGGCCGAGTTCCGCCAGTACGCACGCGGCCGGTCCACGGTGGAGGAGATGAAGGACGTGGCCGCGGAGCTGGACCCGTCCATCGTGGTCATCGGCGTGCGCCGCCGCGGCGGCTTCGGCCGGTTCGTCATGGGATCGGTCTCGGACGAGCTGCTGCAGGAGATCGATCAGCCCGTGCTGTGCGTGAAGGAGTACCGGCAGTACGGGGACCACACGCCCGAGGCCGTGAGCCACGTCGCCGAGACGGACCCGGGCACCCACGGCCTGCCCGCGTCCGAGCCGATGGCCGAGCGGCGTCGGCTCACGCCCGTCGATCCCGGGGACCCGACGCTCGAGCGCTGAGCGCTCCCGCCGGGCCTCAGTCCTCGTCGTCCTGACGGCGGCGCGTGACGGCGTCGTCGAGGAGGCCGTCCGCGTGGGAGCCGGCGCCGCTGCGCCGCCCGGCCTCGTCCGCCGCCGCGGCCTCCGCCGCCTGCTTGGCCTGCTGGGCGCGCCGCTCGGCGAACGCCTCCTCGCCCGGGCCGGCGAGTTCGCGGTTGCGCTGCACCGCCGTCATCGAGCCGGTGTACAGGCCGGAGCGGTCGCCCACGCGGGTCAGCGGTGTGGTGACGGTGTCCGGGCGCGGATCGGCGCCGTCGACGCGCGGCAGCGGCGCGGTACGCGGGCGCGGCTCGCGGGCCGCCACCCCGGAGCCGTCCGGGCCCGGCTCGCCCGCCCGGTCGCCACCGCGGGCCCCCGCATCGGATCCCTCGGAGGCGGGCGCCGCGTCGTCGTGGGCGGGGTGTCGGTCCACCATGCGCTGCACCACGATGCCCTCGGGGTGCTCGTGGCGCAGGAAGGCCACGAGGTCCTCGCGCACGAGGCAGCGCAGGTCCCAGAGGTCGCCGGAGTTGCGGGCGGAGACCACGGCGCGGATGCGCACGACGCCGCCGGTCGCGTCGGTCACCTGCAGCGCGTGCTCGCGCCCGTCCCACAGGTCCGTGGACTCGAGCAGCTGGGTGAGTCGTGCGCGCAGCGCGTCCATGGGCACGCGCCAGTCCACGTCCAGCTCCACGACGCCGGAGACCTCGGCGCCCACCCGCGTCCAGTTCTCGAACGGCTGGGTGGTGAAGTGCGAGGACGGGTAGACCATGCGGCGGCCGTCCCAGAGCTTGAGCACCACGTTGGACAGGGTGATCTCCTCGACGGTGCCGAACACGCCCTCCATGTCCACCACGTCGCCCACCCGGATCGCGTCCGTGAAGGCGAGCTGGAAGCCGGCGAACACGTTGGTCAGCGTGGACTGCACGGCCAGGCCGGCGATCACGGAGATCACACCGGCGGAGGCGAGCAGGCCGGCCCCGAGCGAGCGCACCTCGGGCACCCCCAGCAGGACGACGGCGACGGCCACCACCACGATCACCGCGTTGAGGATGCGTCGGATCAGGATGGTCTGCGTGCGGATGCGTCGCTCGCGGCGGTGCTCGACGCCGGTCTCCTGGTAGCGGCCGAGGATCCCCGCCTCGATCACGCCGACCAGGCGCCACGCGGCCCACGCGCCCGCGGCGGCCACGGCGATGAGCATCAGGAACGACGCCGGCCGGTACCAGGTCTGCTCCTCGGCCATGACCCCGAGCCAGATCCGGGAGGCCAGCAGGCCTGCGGCGACGGCGGCCGGCAGGCTCAGCCGCGCGGCGCCGTGCTGGAACGCGGGGCGGCGCACGAGCACGACGCGTGCCACCTGCAGGGCCAGGTACACGACCGCCGCGCCGATCGCGAACGCCATCAGCACGGTCAGCAGCGTCCCCCATTCCACGCCGAAGGCCCGGGTGGTGGCGGCCGCCCCGTCCTGGATGTCCCCCTCCACCCCGGACGGCACGGTCTCGCCCGCCAGGAGGCGGTCCAGGGCGGTCAGCAGGGGCGGGGTCGCGAGGGCGGGCAGCGCGGGGAAGACCATGACGACAGTCTGACACCCGCCCCCGGACGCACCCCGGAGAAGAGCACAATGGAGCCTGACCGTCCGCGCGGTCCGGGCCCGGCCGTCGTCGTGCCCCGTCCCGCCGGCCCGCCGCCGCCCCCCCTGGAGGAATCCGTGCTCTCCGTCACCGACCTGCGCCCGCTCGACACCGCCACCGCGGACCTGTCCCGCATCATCCCGCGGGCGAACGTGGACGTGTCCTCCGTGGTGCCGGCGGTTGCCCCGATCATCGAACAGGTCCGCCACGGCGGCGAGCAGACCCTGCTGGACCTGGCCGAGCGGTTCGACGGCGTCCGCCCGCCCGCCCTGCGCGTGCCCGGCGAGGCGCTCGAGGCCGCCCTGGCCGGGCTCGACCCGCGGGTGCGCGCCGCCCTGGAGGAGTCGATCCGCCGAGCCCGGCTCGTGCACGCCGCCCAGCACCCCCAGGACTCCACGGTCGAGCTCGGCGAGGGCGCCGTCGTGGAGAACCACTGGATCCCCGTGGGCCGCGTGGGCCTCTACGTGCCCGGCGGCCGCGCCGTGTACCCCTCCTCGGTGGTGATGAACGTGGTGCCCGCGCAGGCGGCCGGCGTGGGGAGCCTCGCGGTGACCTCGCCTCCGCAGCGGGACCACGGCGGCCTGCCCCACCCCACCGTGCTCGCCGCCTGCGCGCTGCTGGGCGTGGACGAGGTCTACGCGGCCGGCGGCGCCCAGGCCGTCGCCATGCTGGCGCACGGCGTCCAGGACGACGACGGCGGCTGGCTCTGCGCGCCCGTCGACCTGGTGACGGGGCCCGGCAACGTGTACGTGGCCGCCGCCAAGCGCGCGCTCCAGGGCGTGATCGGCGTGGACGCCGAGGCCGGGCCGAGCGAGATCGCCGTGATCGCGGACGGCACCGCCCGCGCCGACTGGGTGGCCTCGGACCTGATCAGCCAGTCCGAACACGACCCGCTGGCCGCCTCCGTGCTCATCACGGACTCCGAGGACCTGCTCCGGGACGTGCAGGCGGCGATCGAGGCGCAGGTGCCCGGGGCGTTCCACGAGGACCAGATCCGCGAGGCCCTCACCGGCCCCCAGTCCGGCGTGCTGCTGGTGCGGGACATGGACCAGGCCGTGGAGGTCTCCGACCGCTACGCCACCGAGCACCTCGAGATCCAGACGCGCGACCCCGAGGCCCTCGTGGGGCGCATCCGCAACGCCGGCGCCGTGTTCGTGGGCCCGCACGCCCCCGTGCCGCTGGGCGACTACTCGGCCGGGTCCAACCACGTGCTCCCCACCTCGAGGACGGCCCGGCATTCCTCCGGTCTGAACACCGTGACGTTCCTGCGCCTGCAGCAGCGCATCCGCTACACGGAGACCGGGCTCAAGGAGGTCGCGGACGGGATCGGCGTGCTGGCCGAGGACGAGCGCCTGCCCGCGCACGGCGCCGCGATCCGCGCCCGTTTCGCGTGAGGGGGCGGGCGTGAGCGGCGTCCGCGTCGACGCGTGGCTATGGGCCGTCCGGCTGTACAAGACCCGGTCGGCGGCCACGGCGGCCGTGCGCGCGGGCCACGTGCGCATCGACGGCGAGCCCGTGAAGGCGGCGACGCCCGTCGTCGTCGGGAACCGGGTGCGGGTGCGCCAGGACGGACGTGAGCGGATCCTCGAGGTCACGGGGCTGATCGCCAAGCGGGTGGGCGCCCCCGTGGCACGGCAGCAGTACGTGGACCGCTCCCCGCCGCCCGTGCCGCGTGAGCTGCTCGCGGTGCCGTACCGCGAGCGCGGCGCGGGCCGGCCCACCAAGCGGGACCGCCGGCAGCTGGACGCGCTGCGGGGCCGCGACCGACGCTGAGCGTCTCAGTCCTCCCCGCGCCGTCATCCGCCGCCGTGATGATGGCCTCATGCGGAGGGTGCGGTCAGCACCATCCGGAACGGCTTGTCATTGTCCACCGTGACGGTGAACGTCATCGGCCCCGCCTCATCCACAGGGGGAGTCGCCGCCGACCAGCCGCCGCACAGCGCCTCCGACCCAGCCATCCAGGTCTTCGTCCCCCCGCCACCCCGTGAGGTCAGGATCTCCGTCTCACCGGTGGCATCCGAAGGACACAGCACGATGACCCGAAGGACCGCACCCTGTTGGGCGTCCACGGTGATCTGCTGTGTGCCCGTGCCGACCGCCTCCTCCAGGACGGACTCCTTCTCCGGGTCGAGATGGTCCGCATCCGGATGCTGGCGCGTGTACTCGACCAACGTCATCCCGTCCTCCTCGAACAGCGCGGCGGGGAGTGCTTCTTCGCCGGCGGGTGACGACACGGACGAACCGGTGGCGGAGGCCGACCCGGCTGCCGAGGGGGCCGCTGACGTCGGGGCGACGGAGGACGCCACAGCGGTGGACGCCTTCGCGGTGGAGGAGACGCTGCCCTGGGAAGCGGAGCATCCCGAGATGGCGGCACCGAGGAGAGCGGCGGCGACCACGGTGGCCGACAATGCCGAATGCTTCTTCTTGATGTCCCTCCGCATGATCTGATCCCTCTCAGAGAACCGTCTGCGGGGCCGCGGGCTGCGGTCTCGAGCTCCCCCCCTCTCGAGTGAGATGATCCTGGCTGGGGACGTGTGGTGTGTCAAGCATCACATTGAGGCAACTCTCATGACGCCGCGCGACCGCCGCGCTTTGACCGCCCCACGGACCCCTCCGTAGGCTGGTGCCCAGAATCACGAGTTCCCGTCATTCACGGCCCTGGCCGGCGGGACGGCAACCCTCTCACGCAGTAGTGGGGTGCTCCAGGTGATGATTCGGCCCCTCGGACACCCCGACGGGCAAGTACCGCGTCTCCGCGGATCCGGGCGATCCGCGTTCCCGCCGTCTGCGGAGCCGCGTCAGTCATCGGAAGAGGACGCGCGCCATGACCCTGACCCACGAACCCCACACCGCCACGTGGGACACCGATCTGTCCCTCGGCAACCTCCGCTCCGGCCTCTCGGCCTTCCCCACCGGGGTCGTCGCGCTGGCGGGCCTCGCCGACGACGTCCCCGAGGTGATGGTCTCCTCCTCCTTCGGCGTGGGCATCTCCTGGGAGCCGGCCCTCGTGTCCTTCTCCGCGCAGAACAGCTCCCGCACCTGGCCGCGCCTGCGCCGGGCCGGGGCGATCGGCGTCTCCCTGCTCGCAGCGGACCAGACGCCGCTGTGCCGTCAGCTGGCCTCCCGCGAGGGCGACCGCTTCGCCGGTCTGGACGTGCACCGCAGCCCGCACGACGCCCTGCTGATCGGGGGCTCCTCGCTCTGGCTCGAGACGCGGGTGCACGCCGAGGTCCCGGCGGGCGACCACACGGTGGTGCTGCTGGAGGTGACGGCCTTCGCGGATCACACGGACACCGCTCCCCCGGCCGCCCTGCACCGCAACCTCTTCCACGGCCTGCGCGCGCTCTGAGCGAACTCCAGGTGAACAATCGGGCCCCTGGTTCCCGGTCGTCGAGATCCGTGCAATGATGGAGCCTGAAGTTGATCAAGCTGTATCCCGCCATCTTCACTGCTCGTCAGCCCGGCATCGCCGGCGTCGATGAGTGTTGGGCAAGCGGTTCAGTCTCGCCGCTTCACCCGCGTCCCACATCCGGGCCGCGGTCCAACACCGCCACCGCACCGCGGGGCACATCGAAAGGACACCATCATGGCTGTCGGTACTGTCAAGTGGTTCAACGCTGAGAAGGGCTACGGCTTCATCGCCCCCGAGGACAACTCCGCGGACGTGTTCGTGCACTTCTCCGCCATCCAGGGCTCGGGCTTCAAGGAGCTCCAGGAGAACGACCGCGTCGAGTTCGAGACCCAGGACGGCCCCAAGGGCCTCCAGGCCGCCAACGTGACGAAGCTCTGATCTTCGCCTGACGCACGGCTTCCGACGCCCCCGGTCCGCACAGACCGGGGGCGTCGTCGTGTGCGCTTCCGTGCGCCCTGCACGCCCCCGCACTCCGCCGCACGCCGTTCGACCGCGGCGCTGCGACATCGCCGCAGGGCAGCACTGCGGTGATGTCGCTGAGGCGCGGTCCTCCGCGGTGGGTCTCGTCCTGGCCCTGCGCGTCAGGCCGCGTTCCGCCGGCCCACGTGGCGACGCAGCAGCAGCACCACGCCCAGGGCCAGCAGATACCCGGCCTCGACGACCGCGAAGCCGGCCCGGTAGTCGCCCGTGACGTCGCGCAGCACGCCCATCAGCAGTGGGCCCAGGGCGAAGCCGGCGTACATGCCCATCGAGTTCGCCCCGGTCGCACGGCCGAGCCGCTCTGCCGGCACCTCGCTCAGCAGGCCCGCGTTGATCACCACGTTGGCGCCCAGCACCGTCAGGCCGTGCACCGCGGCGCCCACCCACAGCAGGGCCGGCAGGTCCAGCAGGTCCGCGGCGAGGAACACCACGACGCCGGCCACGGCACCCAGGCAGATCACGGTCAGCAGGGTGGTGGGCCGGTCTCCGGAGCTCATCCGCCGGCTCCACCCGATCCGGGAGAGCACCCCGATCACCCCGGACACGGCCGCAGCGGCGCCGCCGGCCACGAGCGTCATCCCCAGCGTCTCGACGGCGAACAGCGGCAGGTACGTGTTCGTGGCCTGCATGCCCAGGCCGGTGAGGAACGCGATCGCCGCGAAGATCCAGACCGTAGCCGGCAGGGGCGAGGTGTCCCGCCGTCGTCGTCCACCGGCGGGGCCGGTGGCCGGCGGCGCCCCGGGCAGCGGCGGGGCGGCGACCAGGGCGAGCACCCACAGCGCCCCGATGAGCGCCGCTGCCCCCAGCGCGGCGCCCGTCCAGCCGAGGGCGAGAGACGCGGCCGGGAAGAACAGGCCGCCGACCAGCTGGGCCGCCTGCACGCCGGACTGCTTCACGCCGACCCACCCGATGCGCTTCTCCGGCGGCACCACGGTGCGGATGATCCGGTTCGTGGTGGGGTTGGAGATGGCCTGCGTGACGCCCGCGACGGCGGCCGCCGCGTACAGCACGGGCAGGGACGGGGCGACGGCGCCGAGCACGAGCGCCGCGGCGGTGCCCCCGAAGATGATGCTCAGCTGCGCGCGGGCGGACAGGCGGTCGGCGGCCCGGCCGAGGCCGAGCGAGGTGACGGCCGCCGCCGCGAACACGACCGTCATCACGGTGCCGAGCTGGCCCGAGGTGACGTCGAGCCGCTCCATCACGACCGTGGAGGACGCGGAGACGCCGTAGTTGAACAGGGGCCCGGCGCCCATCGCCGCCAGCAGCACCCACAGCAGGGCTGCGGAGGGGCGGCGAGCGGTGGGGGCGGGCGGGGTCACGGCCCCAGGCTACGACCCCTCACGCGACGAGGCGGGAAATCCATCTCATGGGCGCCCGGGGGCGTCGTGTGAGGTGGATTTCCCGCCTCGAAAGGGGCGGGGATGACTGCGGGGGCGGGTCAGCCGACGCGGCCCTCGCCGCGGTGCTCGCCCTCCACGCGGCCGGTGGTCCCCCGCCGGGTGACCTCCTCGCCGTCCTGGCGCTCGGGCCGCTCGCCGGCCTCCGCCGGCAGGCCCTCGTTCTCGTCGGTGGGCGTCTCGCCGGCGGTGGCGGCGGGGGCCGGGTCCTGCGGGGCCCGACGACGGCCGCCGTGCGTGCACAGCGACTCGCCCTCACCCAACGAGCTGACGCGCGGCATCGGCGACGTGGTCAGCGGCACGGACTCGGTCCGCCGGGCGTCGACCAGCGTGGAGCCCGTCCCGGAGATGGGCGAGCCCTGCACGGGGGCGCCGCCCGCCTCGCGGCCCGGGATCAGCAGCTCGGAGCGCCATTCGGGGTCACGCTCGGTGAGGTAGTCCACGCGGGCGTGCTCGCCGAAGTGGTCCGCGTCCGCCTCCTCCCAGTCCATGGCCCAGCCGGCGGGCGGGTCGTTGAGCAGCTCGTCCGTGCGCAGCCAGTGGTAGATGGACGCGTACGAGCGGGTGCTCAGGTGGTCCACGCGGCGGCGCAGCATGCGGGTGTTCAGCTGGGACGGATGCGTCAGACCCATGGACGCCATGATCTGCACGGCCTCGCGCACGGTCAGGCGGTGGTAGTTGAAGACGCGGTTGCCCTTGTCCTCCACGTCGATGGCGCGCATCAGACGCGGGTCCTGCGTGGCCACCCCCACGGGGCACTCGTTCGTGTGGCACTTCTGCGCCTGGATGCACCCGGTGGCCATCATCATCGCGCGGGCGGACATGGTGAAGTCCGCGCCCTGGATCAGACGCTTGACGATGTCCGAACCGGTGGCGACCTTGCCGGCCGCGCCGAGCTTGATCATGTGGCGCAGGCCGGTGCCCACGAGTGCGTTGTGCACGAGCATGAGGCCCTCGGTCAGCGGGGTGCCCACGCGGTCCGAGTACTCGAGCGGGGCGGCGCCGGTGCCGCCCTCGGAGCCGTCCACGATGATGAAGTCGGGGGCGATCCGCTCCTCCCAGATGGCCTTGGTCATGGCCAGCACGTCCACGCGGGAGCCCACGCAGAACTTGATGCCGATCGGCTTGCCGTCCGAGAGCTCGCGGAGCTGCTCGATGAACTTGACCATCTCGCGCGGGGTGCGGAACGCGGAGTGGGACGCCGGGGACAGGCAGTCCTTGTCCATCGGGATCTCGCGGGCCTCGGCGATCTCGGGGGAGATCTTCTCCTTGGGCAGCATGCCGCCCAGGCCGGGCTTCGCGCCCTGGGAGATCTTGATGGTGATGCCCTTGACCTCGGGCAGCAGCGCCTTCTCGGCGAACTTCTCCGGGCTGAAGGTGCCGTCCTCGTTGCGGCAGCCGAAGTAGCCGGAGCCGATCTCCCAGAACAGGTCCGCGCCGTTGCCGCGGTGGTACTTGGTGAGGCCGCCCTCGCCGGTCTCGTGGATGAACCCGCCCAGGCCGGCGCCCTTGTTCATGGCGATCACGGCGTTGGCGGAGAGGGAGCCGAAGGACATGGACGAGATGTTCATCAGCGAGATGTCCACGGGCCGGCGGCAGTCCGGGCCGCCGATCCGCACCGTGGGGGGCTCCTCCGGCGGGTTGACCGGGGCGGTGGAGTGCAACAGGAACTCGTAGCCGATCTCCGAGGTGTCCCGCTCGGTGCCGAACGCCTTGTGGCTGTCCAGTCCCTTCGCACGGGCGTAGACGATCGAGCGGGTGTCCCGGTCGAACGGCTTGCCGTCGAAGTTGCGCTCGATGAAGTACTGCTGGATCTCGGGGCGGATCGACTCCAGCAGGTACCGCATGTGGCCGAGCACGGGGTAGTTGCGGAGGATCGCATGCCGCTTCTGGGTCATGTCCCACACGGCGAGCACGAGCAGCGCCACCAGGAGGACCGCCAGCACCCACCACGCGCCGCCGCCGATGGCGGCCACCAGCACGACGACGAGCGCGGCCAGCGAGAGGGTCGCGACGATCAGGAGTCTGTTGTTCACCCGACCATCGTGCCCTATATCACTCGAACCTTCATCCTCGCCGCACTGTGTCGAGGTCCCACGTGTGGGGCAGGGGCGTCCGGGCCGACGGCAGGGTCACGCTGCGCCGCCACTCGTGCAGCCACTCCGGAAGCGTCGGCTCCTCCGCGAGGTCGTGGCCGGCCGCCGCCGCGATCGCCCGGACCTCGTCGTTCTCCACGGGGCGGCCGTCCTTCTTGCGCAGGCGCGTGCAGATGTACGCGCGCACCGCGACGTCGCCGTCGACCACCGCGCGCTGCTCGAACCACACCGCGCGCTCGTCCAGGCCGATCAGCCGCGTCTCCACGTCGAACCGCTGCCCCAGGGTCACGGAGCGGCGGAACGCGATCTGCTCGGCCTGCACCACGGGCGTCCAGTCGCGACGGCGCACCTCGTCCCAGAGGCCGGTGCGGACCATCGCGTCGAAGCGGCCGAGGTCGAACAGCCCGAAGTACTGGCCGTTGTTGACGTGCAGGGCGATGTCCACGTCCGTGGGCAGGGCGCGCATCGGCAGCGTCGTCGGCTCCCAGAGCCCGACGCGCGGGCGGCGGCGGGCGCGCGCGACGACCCAGATGGTGCGGGGGATCAGATGCATCGGAGGTTCCTCCTCGGGGTCACAGGACCCCCTCGGTCAGATGGTCCGGCGTGCCGAACCGGTGGGCGGTCACGGACACGGCCTGTTCGTGCAGGAACGGCAGCAGCTCCACCTCGCCGGCGCTCACGACGGGGCCAGCGTAGACCGCGACGTCGGGGGTGTCGCCGAGCGCCGCGTGGAGCGCGCTCCGCGCCGCCTCGGCCGCCTCCCGGTCTCCGGTCCAGTCGGCGACGAGCCGGATCCGTGCGTCGCCGCCGCCCTCCGCCGCGGGCGGGACCAGGGCCAGCCGCCGGGCGCGGTCGTGGAACGCGGCGTCGTCCTCGACGACGACGTCCACCGGCGCGGACGTGCCGGCACCCTCCGTGCGGACGGACCGGACCAGCTCCTCCACCCGGCCGCGCACGGCCTCGGCCGAGAGCCCGTCCGCGTCGGGCCCCTCCGCGGTGGGGGTCGGGCCCAGGCTCACGGTCATGGGCGCCCCGGCGCGCAGGCCGGCGGAGACGATGCGCAGCAGGTGGTCGGCGGGCCCCGAGTGCCGGCGCACGAGGACCGGGGTGGGGACGTGACGCAGCACGTTCCGCTCGGCCTCGAGCGCGGAGACGTCCGTGGCCACCCCGAACACGGTGGTCCACGCGTGGGTGTCGAGGGCGCGGGCGGTCTCGAGCCAGGACGCGCCCGCGCCGTCGGACTCGGACCCGGGCCGTCCCACTCCCCCGGCCCACGTGGGCGCGTCCTCCCAGTCCACGAGGCCGTGCAGGTAGTGCGGCCCGCCGGCCTTCGTGGTGGGGCCGACGACGGAACGCTTCCAGCCGCCGAAGGGCTGGCGGCGCACGATGGCCCCGGTGATGCCGCGGTTCACGTAGAGGTTGCCGGCGCGCACGCCGCGCAGCCACACGTCGATCTCCTCCCGGTCCAGCGAGTGCAGCCCGGAGGTGAGGCCGTAGTCCACGGCGTTCACGATCCCGATGGCCTCCTCGAGCGTCTCGGCCGTCATCACGGACAGCACGGGGCCGAAGTACTCGGTGAGGTGCGCGTCGGCGCCGGGGCGGACGCCGGAGCGGATGCCCGGGCTCCACAGGCGACCCGTCTCGTCCAGCTGCCGCGGACGCAGGGCCCACCGCTCCCCCGGGCCGAGCTCGGTGAGCCCGCGACGCAGCTTCTCGCCGGGGGCCTCGATCACGGGGCCCATCTCGGCGCGCGGGTCCGCGGGGTGCGCCACGTGCAGGGACGAGGCGGCGTCCAACAGCTGCCGGTGGAAGCGCTCGGAGGTGCCCACGGAGCCGACGAGCACCACGAGGGAGGACGCCGAGCACTTCTGGCCGGCGTGACCGAACGCGGACTGGACCACGTCCTTCGTGGCCAGGTCCAGATCCGCGGACGGGGTCACGATCACGGCGTTCTTGCCGGAGGTCTCGGCGAGCAGGTGCAGGTCGGGGCGCATCCCCTTGAACAGCCGTGCGGTGTCCCAGCCGCCGGTGAGGATGAGCCGCTCGACGGCCGGGTCGGTCACGAGCGCCGCGCCGACCTCCGCTTCGTCCCCGTCCGCCAGCGTCACCAGGCGCACGAGGTCCGCGGGGTCGTGCCCGGCGAGCGGGCCGCCGTCGTCGAACAGGCCCGAGTCCCGCAGCCCGGCCACGATCAGCTCCCACGCGACCGCGCCCGTCCGCTCGGACTGCGGGGCCGGCTTGAACACCACGGGCGAGCCGGCGCCGAGCGCGGCGAGGACGCCCCCGACCGGGATGGCCACGGGGAAGTTCCACGGCGGGATCACCAGGGTCAGCCGGACGGGCACGGCGCGAGCGCCCTCCACCGCGTCCAGGCCGCGGGCCAGGCGCGCGTAGTAGTGCGCGAAGTCCACGGCCTCGGAGACCTCGGGGTCGCCCTGGTCCAGGGTCTTGCCGGACTCGGCGGCGGCCACCTCCAGCAGCCGGGCCCGGCCGGCATGCAGGGCCCGTCCGACGGCGTCCAGCGCGTCGGCGCGCTCGTGGCCGGTGAGCGCGCCCCAGCGGGCGCCGGGGTCGGCGGTGGCGGCGATGGCGGCGCGGGCGTCGTCGGCCGTGGTGGCGCGGTGGGCGTGGACGGTGTCCGTCCCGAGGTCCGAGCCCGGGACGGCCGTGAGGATCCGGCGGGCCCACTCCCGGTTGCCGGGCAGCGCGGGGTCCGTGTCCGGGGTGTTGGCGAAGCCGTCCACGGGGGCGGGGGTCGGCCCGTCCTCCCCGCGGGACCGGTCCTGGACGCGGTTCGGACGGGGCACGGCCGCGTCCAGGTGGCGCAGCGAGGCGCGGAAGCGCTCCTCCTCGCGGGCGAACAGGTCCGCGTCCGCGTCCAGGTCGAACACGGCGGACATGAAGTTCTCCGGGGAGGCGCCCTCCTCGAGGCGACGCACGAGGTAGGAGATCGCCACGTCGAACTCCTCGGGCCGCACCACGGGCGTGTAGAGCAGCAGGGCGCCGACGTCGGCCCGGACGGCGGCGGCCTGGCCGGTGGCCATGCCGAGCAGCATCTCGAACTCCACCGCGGCCGGGTCGAGGCCGCGGCGCTCGATCAGCCGGTGGGCCAGGGCGACGTCGAAGAGGTTGTGCCCGGCCACGCCGATGCGCACGTGGGCCAGATGCTCCGGGGTGAGCGCGTAGTTGAGCACGCGCTTGTAGTTGGTGTCCGCCTCCTGCTTCGAGCCCACCGTGGCCAGCGGCCAGCCCGTCAGGGAGGCCTGCATCCGCTCCATGGGCAGGTTGGCGCCCTTGACCACGCGCACCTTGACCGGGGCGCCGCCGGTGGCGACGCGGCGCGCGGCCCACTCCTGCAGGCGCACCATGGCCGCGAGCGCGTCCGGCAGGTAGGCCTGCAGCACGATGCCGGCCTCGTAGTCGCGCAGGCCCGGCTGCTCGAGCAGGGCGGTGAACACGTTGAGCGTGAGGTCGAGGTCGCGGTACTCCTCCATGTCCAGGTTGATGAAGGTGTCCCGATCCCGGGCGAGCTCGAACAGCGGGGTGAGCCGCTCGGTGATGTCCGCGACGGCCTCGTCGAACGCGTAGGGCGCGTGCGGGGCGGTGGCGGCGGAGACCTTCACGGACACGTAGTCGACGTCGTCGCGGCGGATCAGCGCGGCGATGCCCTCGAGCCGGCGGTCCGCCTCGCCCTGGCCGAGGATCGCCTCGCCCAGCAGGTTGATGTTCAGCCGGGTGTGCTCGTCGCGCAGGGCCGCGATGGCGTTGCCGAGCTGTCGGTCCCGCGCGTCGACGATCAGGTGGGAGACCATGTGCCGCAGCACGCGGCGGGCCGTGGGGACGGCGATGCGCGGCACGAGCGGGGCCGCGCGGCCGCCGACGCCGAGGACGGCGCGCAGTGCCGGGGGCAGGAAGCCGGGGGCGCGGCCGGCGAGCTCCCGCAGCGCCCGGGCGGCGATCGCGGGGTCCTCGGGGCGGACCACGTGGTCCACGAAGCGCACGATGAAGTCGAGTCCGCCCGGCTCCTTCAGGGCGCCCGCCAGCTGGCGGGCCGCGAAGTCGGCCTCATGGTCGCGGGACTCGGCGAGCCAGCGCCGCACCTGCGCGACGGCGTCGTCGGCGAGGGCGTGCAGGTCGGCGGGGTCGGGGATCCCGCCGGTCGCGCCGAGGACCCGGTCGAGATCGTCGTGGTCCTGTGCGGAGAACATCGCGGTCATGGCCGCACTCTGCACGTGTGCCGGGTCACAGGTCAAACCGCCGCGGTTTCCTGTCCGACGCCTATGCTCGATGGACATCCCCTCGACGCGTCCGCGCGTCGCCGCCGTCTTCCCAGGAGCCCGTCCGCCATGGCCGCCGTCGACCCCGCCCCCACCGACGCGCGGGAGCGCCGGGACGTCGTCGTGCCCGTGCCCGGACCCGAGGACCCGCCCGAGCGGGCCTGGCTCGTCCTGCCCCACCGCCACCCGGTGCCGACGCTGCTGGACGAGACGCGGGACGCCGTCGTGGGCCTGGCCGAGACGCTCGCCGCCGTCCTGCCGGTCACCGTGCTCGCCCACCCGCGCGACGCCGGGGCGGCGCGGCTGGTGCCCCCGGAGGTGGACCTGCTGCGCGCGCCCGTGGGCTCACCGCTGCTGGGCCGCACCGGGCCGAGCTTCGTCCGCCGCCCCGAGGGCCTGGCCGCCGTCGCCTGGCGCAGCGCCGCAGGCCTGACCGGGACCGGCCCGCTGGACGGCGCGGCCGCGACGGCCGTGGCGGAGGCGGCGGGACTGCCGCTGCTCACGCCCCTGCTGTGCGCCCCGCGCGGGGCCTGGCTGACCGACGGCGAGGGGACGGCCGTGGTGACCGCGGACCCCGTGCTGGACGGGCGGATCAACGGCGCGTGGACCCCGGGCCAGGTGGCCGCCGAGTTCGCCGCCCTGCTGGGGATCACCCGGGTGCTGTGGCTGCCGCCGGCACCGCGGCCGGACACCGGGCCGTGGGGCGGGCCCGGCCACCTGGCCTCGTGGGTGCGGCTGCGGGGCGACGGCGAGGCCGCCGTGCACTGGCGCGGCGACCGGTTCCACCCCGAGCACCCGTACGCCGCGGCGGCGCTGCGCTTCCTGCAGGGCGCCGACGACGCCGCCGGCCGGCCCCTGCGCGTGCGCACGGTGACCGGGGCGGCGCAGCCCGCCGCGTACGACCCGGCCGAGCGGGGCCCCCGCTCCCTCCTGGACACCCTGCCGCTGGGCCCGGCGGTGCTGCGGCCGGCGTTCGAGGACGCCGCGGGCGAGGAGGCCTCGGCCGCCGCGTGCGCGGCACTGCACCCGGGGCTGCCCCAGCTGTCGTTCCCCGCCCCGCCGCTGCTGCGGCTGGCCGGCGCGCTCAACGACCTGGTGCTGCTCCAGCCTCGCCCGTGACCTCGTCCGCCGCGGGGCCGTCGTCGTCCCCGCCGTCCGCCGGGGCGCGGTCCTCGTCCTTCCCGTGCGCGTCGGACCGCCAGGCCGCCGGGCGCAGCCGTTCCAGGAGCGAGGACTGACGGCGCTCCATCCCCCTCAGGTCCGAGGCGATGAGCGCGTTGATCCAGCGGGCGTTCGGGTCGGCGTCGATCAGCACGGCCTTGGCCAGCAGCGTGCAGGGCAGCGCGAGGATGGCGCCGAGCGGCCCGAGGACCCAGGCCCAGAAGAGCAGGGAGAGGAAGCTGACGGTGGGGATCACGCCGATCGCGTCGCCGGCCACCTTGGGCTGGATCACGGACTGCAGCACGAAGTTCAGCACCGAGTAGCTGACCACCACCCACAGGAAGTCGGACCAGCCGCCCGCCGCCAGGCCCAGGACGGCCGGCGGCAGCAGGCCGATGATGAAGCCGATGTTCGGGATGTAGTTGGTGAGGAAGCTGAGCACGCCCCACACGAGCGCGAGCGGGACGCCGATCAGCATGAGGGCGATCACGTCCAGCACCGCCACGATCAGGCCGAACACCGTGGTGACCACCCAGTAGCGGCGCACGCCCTGCGCGAACTCGACCAGGGCGTGGCCGAACTCGTGGCGAGCGGTGCTGAGCAGGCGGACGCGGCGTTCGACGTCCATCGAGTCCATCGCCAGGAAGAACATGCCCATGATCACGGTGACGAGCAGGCCGAAGACCGCGTAGACGTTCGTGGCGATCTTCGTGACGGCGCTGACGGCCGTCCCGGTCACGGCGCTCATGTCGATCGAGGCCAGCTGCTGGGACACCATGTCCGGGGTCACGCCGCGCTCGTTGAGCCAGTGCGAGACGTCCAGGACGATCTGCTGGAAGCGGTCCGTGTACTTCGGCAGCTCCGCCACCAGCTCGAGGCCGGACCACACCATCATGCCCCCGAACACGGCCATCACCGCGACGACCAGCAGGACGGTGGTGGTGGCCCCGAGCACGGGGTGCAGGCCCCGGCGGATGAGCCAGGCCTGCAGCGGGTAGGCCACGATCACGAGGTTCAGCCCCAGGAACACGGGCGCCGCGATGGAGGCGATCCCCTGGAAGAACTGCACCACCAGCACCAGGCCCGCGAGCGTCAGGACGATCACCAGCATGCGCGGCCACATGCGGTGGGGGCGGCGGATGTCCCAGTCGGAGGCGGGGCTGGACGAGACGGGCGGCGGGGTCACCCCCGGGGGCTGTGCGGCGCTCACGCGGGCAGTCTATGCGCGGGCCGGACGGGGTAGGGTCGGGACCAGTCCACATCGACAGGGGAGCGCCCGCGCGGCGCTGAGAGTGCGGTCCGCCGCAGACCCTCGAACCTGCTCCGGTCCGCACCGGCGAAGGAAGTCGAGTCTCCCGGTCGACGTCGTCCCGGGATTCCGGTGGCGGCCTCGTCCCGGCCCCTCTGCCGTCCCAGACAGAGGAGAACCGCCATGTCCCGCACCTCGCACCGCGCCCTCGCCGCCCTCTCGGTGGCCGCCCTCGCCCTCACCGGCTGTTCGGTGTCCGGCTCGTCCGGCGACGGGGCGTCGTCGTCCGCCTCCGGGGCCGGCGGCGGCGAGTCGACGACCGTGACGATCATGACGCACGACTCGTTCAACCTGCCCGAGGAGCTCGTCCAGAAGTTCGAGCAGGAGTCCGGCTACACCCTGAAGACCACGGCCCCCGGCGACGCCGGCAGCGTGGTGAACCAGCTCCTGCTGGCCAAGGACGAGCCCACCGTGGACGGCGTCTACGGCGTGGAGGACCACTCGGCGCACCGTCTCGTCCGCGAGGGCGTCGTCGCCGCCTACACCCCGAAGGACCTGCCCGCCTCCGCGCAGGACCGGATGGTGGAGGACCGCATGACCCCGGTGGACCAGGGCCAGGTGTGCTTCAACACGGATCCGGCGTGGTTCACCGCCCACGACGTCGAGGCCCCCACCTCGATCGACCAGCTCGACGACCCCGAGTACGCGGAGCTGACGGTCGCCACCTCCCCCGTGGCCTCCTCCCCCGGCCTGGCGCTGCTCGCGGCCACCACGGAGAAGTACGGCGACGACGGCTGGCAGGACTGGTGGCAGGGCCTGATGGAGAACGGCGGCAAGGTCGCCGACAGCTGGTCCGACGCCTACAACTCGGACTTCTCCGGCGGCGAGGGCAAGGGCCAGTTCCCGGTGGTGCTCTCCTACTCCTCCTCCCCCGCGTTCGCCCCCGAGACCGAGGTGATCGAGGACTCCTGCACCCCGCAGGTCGAGTACGCCGGCGTGCTCGAGGGCGCGAAGAACCCCGAGGGCGCGCAGGCGTTCGTGGACTTCATGCTCACCGAGGAGGTCCAGTCCGCCCTGCCCGAGTCGATGTACATGTACCCGATCGACGAGTCGGTGCAGCTGCCCGAGGAGTGGGCGCAGAACGCGCCGCTCGTCGAGGACGCCGTCACCCCGGACCCCGCCCGCATCGATGAGCGCCGCGAGGACCTGCTGAAGGAGTGGACCGCCCTGTCCGAGGCCTCCCGACGCTGATGTCCGCGCTCACCGAGGTCGCGGCCCCCGGCACGGACCTGCCGCGCCGGCGGGCCCGCGGCCGGGGGGACGGGCTCGGCCCGTGGTGGCTGGTGGCCGCCGTCCTGCCGGTCGCCTTCCTGCTCGTCTTCTTCGCGTGGCCCGTGGCGGCCATGCTCTGGCGCGGGATCGGCGGCGATGCCGACGCGTTCACCGGCGCCGTGGACCTCACCGCCTTCGGGGAGACCCTCGCCCGCGAGCGCACGTGGCGCATCCTCGGCCAGACGCTCGGGATGGCCGCCGCCGGCACGGTGGTCTCGGTGGCGCTCGGCCTGCCGACCGCGTTCGTGCTGCACCGGCGTCGCGTCCCGGGGCGGGCCGTGCTCCGCGCCCTCGTGCTCGTGCCGTTCGTGCTGCCCACGGTGGTGGTCGGCGTCGCGTTCCGCGCCCTGCTCGCCCCCGGCGGACCGCTGGGCTTCACCGGGCTGGACCAGACGACCACCGCCGTCGTGCTCGCCATGGTCTTCTTCAACGTGTCCGTGGTGGTGCGCCAGGTGGGCGCGCTGTGGAACGCGCTGGACCCGCGCCAGACCGAGGCCGCCCGCACCCTGGGCGCCTCGCCGTGGCGGGCGTTCCGCACCGTGACGCTGCCCCAGCTCGCCCCGGCGATCGCCGCGAGCGCGGCGCTGGTGTTCCTGTTCTGCGCGTCCGCGTTCGGCATCGTCCAGACGCTCGGCCGGCCCGGCTACGGCACGCTCGAGTCGGAGATCTGGGTGCAGACCTCCGTCTACCTGGACCTGCGGACCGCGGCGGTGTTCTCCGTGCTGCAGTTCGCGGTGGTGCTGGCCGCCGTCGTGGTCTCCGGCGTGACGGCGGCGCGCACCCAGCGGGCGCTGCGCCTGCGGGAGACACCGCCGGCCCGGCTCACGCGCGCGGACGCGGTCCCGGTGGCCGTGATGCTCGCGGTGGTGACGCTCGTGGTGGCCCCGATCCTCACGCTCGTGGTGCGCTCCTTCCACACCCGCCACGGCTGGGGGCTGGGCAACTATCGGCTGCTGTCCACGAGCGCGGGCAGCGGGTTCGTGGGCGGGTCGACGCCGGCCCAGGCGCTGGAGCAGTCCCTGCGGGTGGCCGTGGACGCCACGCTGGTGACGCTCGTGGTGGCCGTGCCGCTGGCCCTGCTGCTGACCCGGCCCTTCCGCTCACGCGCGGCGCTGGCGGCCCAGCGGGCCCTCGACGGCGCCCTGCTCCTGCCGCTCGGGGTGTCCGCGGTGACCGTGGGCTTCGGCTTCGTCGTGTCCCTGCGGGCCGCGTTCCCGGAGCTGGCGGCCTCGGGCGTGCTCGTGCCGCTGGCCCAGGCGGTGGTGGCGCTGCCGCTCGCGGTGCGGGCGCTCGTGCCCGTGCTCGCGGCGGTGGACCCGCGGCTGCGGGAGGCCGCGCGCACCCTCGGGGCGGGCCCGTGGCGGGTGCTGGCCACGGTGGACGGCCCGTTCCTCGCCCGCGGCGTGGGCGTGGCCGCGGGCTTCGCGTTCGCGGTGTCCCTGGGCGAGTTCGGGGCCACGAGCTTCCTGGCGAGCCCGTCCGCGCCCACCCTGCCGGTGCTGATCGCCCGGCTGCTGGGCCGGCCGGGCGCGGACAACTACGGGATGGCGCTCGCGGCGGCCACGGTGCTGGCCCTGCTGAGCGCCGGGATCATGCTGGTGTGCGAGCGGCTGCGCCCCCGGGGCCCGGCCGGGGCGGGAGGTCTCTGATGACGCCGACGACGACGGGGGCCTCCCTCCGGCTGCGGGACGTGGCGATCCGCTACCCGGACGGCTCCACCCCCGTGCGGGGGACGGACCTGGACGTGGCCGCCGGGGAGATCGTGGCGCTCGTGGGCGCCTCCGGCTCGGGCAAGTCCACCATCCTGCGCGGGATCGCCGGGCTCGAGGACGTCGTGGCGGGCACGGTGGAGCTCGACGGGCGGGACGTGGCCGCGGTGCCGACGCACCGCCGGGGCGTGGGGATGGTGTTCCAGGACGGGCAGCTGTTCCCGCACCGGACCGTGGGGCGGAACGTGGCGTACGGCCTCGAGTCCGCCGGCTGGGACCGGGCCCGGCGGCGGGCACGCGTGGCCGAGCTGCTGGACCTGGTGGGCCTGGCCGAGCTCGCGGACCGGCCCGTGCAGCGGCTCTCCGGCGGGCAGGCCCAGCGCGTGGCGCTGGCCCGGTCGCTGGCCCCGGCCCCGCGGGTGCTCCTGCTGGACGAGCCGCTGTCCGCGCTCGACGCGGACCTGCGCCGGCGCCTGGCCGAGGACATCCGGACGGTGCTGCGGGCGGCGGGCACGACCGGCGTCGTCGTCACCCACGACCTCGCGGAGGCCGCCGTGATGGCCGACCGCACCGTGCGCCTCGGCGCGGGGGGACGCATCGCGGCGGAGGAGGACGGCCCGGCGGTAGCCTCTCAGGCATGACCCCGCCCGCACCCCGCCCCCGGCTGACCGCCCAGGACGTGGTGGACGCCGCCGTCGGGATCCTGCAGGACTTCGGCATGGGCGACCTGTCCATGCGGCGCGTGGCCGGGGTGCTGGGCGTGCAGGCCTCCGCGCTGTACTGGCACGTGCCGGACAAGCAGTCGCTGCTGGCGCGGGTGGCGGACCGGATCGTCGCCGAGGCGGAGGAGACCGTGCGCGCCCGCCGCGTCACGGACCTGGCGGGCCGCGCCGAGGCCGCGGAGGCCGCCCTGCTGCGGCACCGGGACGGGGCGGACGTGGTGCTCTCCGCCCTCGCGCTCGGGCTGGGCGGCCTCGGCCTGCACCGTCTGCTCACCGAGGCGGCGGACACCCCGGAGGACGGGGAGCGGGCCCTGGCGCTGCTGCTGGGCACCGTGTCCCTGCGGCAGCAGCGCGCGCAGGCGCAGGCGCTCGGCGTGCCGACCGGCCCGGACGTGCAGCGGCACCGCACGGACCCGCTCTGACCCCTCGTCCGACGCCGCCGCGCGGGAGGCCGAGGAGAGGAGACCTGCCTCCTCACAGGTGCGCTCGGTAAGGTCGCCCAGAGCAGAACAGGTCGGGACGGGTCGTCCCCTTCGTCCACGGCGATCCCGCCCGACCGCCGCAGGACCAGCATGGCCCGCCGGACCCGGCTCACAGTTCCGGCGCGGTCCCCTTCGACACAGCCGGCGAAGCCATGGGAGCACGGATCAACCACCCGCGGACGGTCGTGGACCGGACGCTGCATCACGACGTCGAGGCCGCACACCCCGCGGCGCTCGTCGACGTGGGCTGGGACTTCCGTGGCCCGGGCGCCAAGGCGGAGGAGCAGCACCGCCCGTTGCGCGTGGTCCGTGCCCGCCGACCCCGGGGCACCCCGCGGGACCGGAACGGCGTCGACCTCACGCGCACCGGCCCTGTCGTCCCCCGCCCCTCCCCGCCGCGCACCCGGATCCGCCGGGACGGCGTCCGCGTGGTGGCCAGCCCGCTGGCCATGCTGCCCGGCGTGGACCACGGCCCCGCCCTCCGCCTGGACCTGCACCCGACGACGGGGGGCATCGTCTACGTGGCCCGCGAGCTCGAGCTGCGCGAGCTCGGCGACGACGTCCGCGGCCACGTCTACACCGGCATGATCGGCACGGCGCACCTGAGCGCCTTCTGGTCCACCGTCACGGTCGAGCTGCCGCCGGAGCGGCCGGTGATCGTGCGGCTGCGCTCGGACCGGGACGCCGAGCTGCTCGCCCTGCTCGAGGTCCTCGCCCCCGTGGACACGCGCGTGGTCTCCTACCGGCTCGACGAGTCCCCCGTGGGCACGCAGCGCTCCAGCTACCTGCTGCCGGACGTGGACCCGGAGACGGTCGCCCAGACGGGCGCGGCCCGGATCCCGCTCGAGGCCATCGAAGCCGCCCAGGAGGAGGAGGACGCGCTGCGCCGCTCCTCCGGCGTCTTCCTCTCCCGGCGCCGCACAGACCGCTTCCTGCGCCGCAACCTGCCCGGGGTGACCCACAGCCTCACGTTCGCGGACGAGGCGGACGTGACGGACGTGTACGTGGACGGCTCCGTGCTGCGCGGCTCCCGCATCGGCGGGGCGGCCGCCGTCGCCGGGCCGAGCATGTGGGCCGTGCAGGCCGTGGCCGGGGCCACGATGCCGCTCGAGGTGGAACTCGAGGCGCTCGTCCTGGGGCACGTGATCTGCGCGTGGGCGGGCACCCCCGGCGGCCGGGTCACCATCCACTCGGACTCGCGCGCCGCGCTGGCCATGCTCAACGCCGCCCGCCGCGAGCGGCTCACCCTCGGCGGCGCCCGGGGCGAGCGCATCCGCCGCACCCTGCGGCGCCTGCTGGCCGCCGTCGACCTGGCGCAGGCCGCGGACGTCCAGGTGGACACCACGTGGGTCAAGGGCCACGTGGGCGTGCACGGCAACGAACTGGCCGACGACCTCGCCCGGGCCGCCGCCCGCCACGCCAGCGTCGGCACCCCCGAGGGGGACCTGCCCGAGCGGATGGGGCAGCTGATCCAGCTCCGCGTCGAGGACGACGCCGCCGCCGGCTGACCCCGGCCCCGATTCCGCGTCCTCCGCCCCAGCCTCTAGGGTGGGGCTGTGGAAGCGACAGTGGAACAGATCACAGCGGCCGTCACCGCCTTCAACGACAAGTACTGGTACGTCGTGATGGCGCTGCTCTTCGTGGCCGGGGTGTGGTTCACCATCCGGACCGTGGGCGTGCAGGTGCGCATGCTCCCGGAGATGCTGCGGTCGGTGACGGCCAAGTCCCAGACCGGATTCGAGAACGACGGCGTCAGCCCGTTCCGCGCCTTCACCATCTCGGCGGCCTCGCGCGTGGGCACCGGCAACGTGGCCGGCGTGGCGATCGCGATCGTGATCGGCGGCCCGGGCGCCGTGTTCTGGATGTGGATGCTGGCGATCATCGGCGGCGCCACCGCGTTCATCGAGTCCACGCTGGCCCAGCTGTACAAGCAGAAGGGCGCGGACGGCTACTTCGGCGGCCCCGCGTACTACATCCGCGACGGCCTGGGCGCGAAGTGGCTGGCGGCCGTGTTCGCCGTCGCCATCACCGTGACCTACGGCTTCGTGTTCAACGCCGTGCAGTCCAACTCGATCTCCGAGTCCGTGCAGGCCAACTGGGGCGCGTCCTCCACCACCGCGTGGATCGTGGGCCTGGGCCTGGCCGCCCTCACCGGCCTCGTGATCTTCGGCGGCGTGCGCCGGCTCTCCGCCGTGACCAACGTGGTGGTCCCCGCGATGGCCACGTTCTACATCTTCCTGGCCCTGATCGTGATGGTCGTCAACATCACCGAGGTCCCGGGCATGATCGCGTTGATCGTGGGCCACGCCTTCGGCCTGCGCGAGGTCGCGGGCGCCGCCGTCGGCATGACGATGGTGATGCAGGGCGTGCGCCGCGGCATGTTCTCCAACGAGGCCGGCATGGGCTCCGCCCCGAACGCCGCCGCCACCGCGGCCGTCTCCCACCCGGCCAAGCAGGGCTTCGTGCAGTCCCTGGGCGTCTACTTCGACACCCTGATCGTGTGCTCGGCCACCGCGTTCATCATCCTGCTCTCCGACCCGGCCTACGGACGCGGGGAGGCGCTCGGCATGCAGGTGACCCAGGGTGCGCTCCAGCAGGCCGTGGGCGCGTGGGCCGGCCCGGCGCTGACCGTCATCATCTTCTTCCTGGCCTGGTCCTCCGTGCTGGGCAACACCTACTACGGCGAGGCCAACATCCGGTACCTGGCCGGCCGCCACGCGGGTCCGGCCATCACCGTGTTCCGCGTGCTCGTGCTGGTGTGCGTGGTCGGCGGCGCGCTCGGCTCCGTGGCGCTGGTGTGGAACCTCGCGGACACGTTCGCGGCCCTCATGGCGACCATCAACCTCGTGGCGATCATCCCGCTGGGCGGACTGGCCGTGAAGCTGCTCCGGGACTACGAGCGCAAGCTCAAGGCGGGCATGGACCCGGGCTTCCACATCTCCGACCTGCCGGGGGCGCGGAACGTGGCCCTCTGGCGGGACGAGCCGAAGACCTCCCCGCTCCAGGACTGACGCCCCCTCCCTCCCCCGCGTTTCGAGGCGGGATATCGACCCCATCCGGCTGCCGCGGGCGGCCGTGGGGTGGATATCCCGCCTCGATGCGTGAGGAGGCGCGGTCTGGACACCGCGCGGGGGTCGGCGCCTAGGTTGAGGCGCACCCGACCGGCCACGCCCGAGCGGCCGGCACGACGTCCGAGGAGGACACATGGGCATCCTCTCCAGCATCACCCGCACTCTCGGCGGCGGCGGCCGCCGCTCCAGCCGGCCCACCATCGGTGCGCACGTCGGCCGGTCCGCCGGCTTCGGCCGGCAGGCCCGCGCTCAGGGACGCCGGTCCAGCGGCCTGGGCGGTGCCCTCCTGGGCACACTCGGCGGTCTGGCATTGCGTGAGCTCTCGCGCCGCGGCGCCGGGGGCACGACGCGCGGGCGCCGCTCCGGTGCATACCGCGGCGGTTTCGGGCCCTCGGCCCGGTCCACGGGCGGCCTCGGCACCGGCCTGCTGGGCGGGCTGCTCGGCGGGGCACTCGCCTCCCGCGGCCGGTCCGGCGCCGTCGGCCGACGCGCGGCGGGTGGCCGCCGGACCGTGGGCGGCGGCTTCTGACCGCTGCGCGGGCGCGGAGTCGTCGCTGAACGGCATCACCGCGGAGCGGACACGAGACGGGGCGGGCACCGACGGATCGGTGCCCGCCCCGTGGTCGTGGCGTGCCCCAGGCGTCTGCGCCGCGGCTCAGCCGAGGCCGGCGACGCGGCCCAGGATGAACAGCAGGACGCCGATGACCACGAGGGCGATGATCAGCCCGAGCACGATCTTGCCGACCGAGCGCTCGCCGGTCTGCTCCACGTCCATGCCCGGGTTGTCCGGGCCGACGCCCGCGCCCTCGGCGGGGGGCGTGTCGCCGTCGAACGCAACACCGGAGGTCTCGTCCGTCGCCTCGCGTGCGCGCCGGGCGTCCTGGGGGTCGGGGGTGTGCGGGGTGGCCATGGCCGGCTCCTCTCGTCTCGGCGGCACGGGTGCGCGCCGCTCGCCCTCACGCTAGGCCCGGGGCAGGGGGTCCTGACCAGGGCGAGGCGACGCCCGCCCCCAACGCTTTCGTGGCCGAAACGGCGCGCCCCGAGCCGCTTTCGTGGCCGAAACGGCGCCCTCCGCCATGCCCACGCCGCCCGACGGATCCCGTCACCCTCTTGATCGTTGGACGTCCAAGCAATAGCGTGATCGGCGTCACGTCCCCGCCGTCCGGAGGAGCCCCCATGCCCGAGGCCTACATCATCGACGCCGTCCGCACCCCCGTGGGTCGCCGAGGGAAGGGGCTCGCCGGCGTGCATCCCCTCGACCTGGCGGCCGCGCCGCTGCGCGAGCTCGTCGCCCGCCAGGACATCGACTCGGCCGAGTACGACGAGGTCATCCTCGGCTGCATCGACCAGCTCGGCCCGCAGGCCATGGACGTGGCGCGCAACGCCTGGCTCGCGGCCGGGCTCTCCGAGGACGTCCCCGGCACCACGGTCGAACGCCAGTGCGGCTCCGGCCAGCAGGCGGTCCACTACGCCGCGCAGGCCGTCATGAGCGGGACGGCGGACCTCGTCGTGGCCGGTGGCGTGCAGTCCATGAGCGCCATCCCGCTCTCCCGGTCCAACACGGCCGCCCGCGAGCTCGGCTTTCCCGACCCGTTCACCGGCTCCGAGTCCTGGGCAGCCCGCTACGGGGACGAGGAGATCTCCCAGTTCCGCGGGGCCGAGATGATGGCCCGGCACTGGAACCTGGACCGCGAGACCCTCGAGGAGTTCGCGGTGCGCTCCCACGAGCGCGCGCTCGCCGCCCAGGCCGACGGTCGCTTCGACCGCGAGATCATCCCGCTCGCCGGCCTCACCGCGGACGAGGGGCCGCGCACCCCGGACGCCGCGAAGATCGCCTCGCTCGACCCGATCGTCCCCGGCGGGCTGCACACGGCGGCGTCGGCGTCGCAGATGTCCGACGGCGCGGCCGCCCTCCTGCTCGCCTCCGAGGAGGCCGTGCGCCGCCACGGCCTCACCCCGCGAGCCCGCATCCACCACCTCTCCGCCCGCGGCGCCGACCCCGTCATGATGCTGTCCGCCCCCATCCCGGCGACGGCGTACGCGCTCGACCGCATGGGCCTGACCATCGACGACATGGACCTCGTGGAGATCAACGAGGCGTTCGCCGCCGTCGCGCTGGCCTGGCTGACCGAGACCGGCGCGGACCCCGCGAAGGTCAACGTCAACGGCGGGGCGATCGCCCTGGGCCACCCCATCGGCGCCACCGGCGCCCGCCTGATGACCTCCCTGCTGCACGAGCTCGAGCGCAGCGGCGGCCGCTACGGCCTGCAGACCATGTGCGAGGGCGGCGGCCAGGCCAACGTCACCGTGATCGAACGTCTCTGACCCATCCCCCGGAGGTTCCCATGCCAGGCCAGATCACCCACCCCACCGATACCGCCGCCCACCTCTCCCCCGCCCCGGAGGACACGATCGGCCGCGTGTTCGCCCGCGCGGTCGCCCGCTCTCCGCAGGCCGTCGCCCTGCGCTTCGAGGACCGCGACTGGACCTACGCCCAGCTCCGGGACGGAGCGCACCGCGTGGCCCGCCGCCTCCAGGACACCGGCCTGCCGGCCGGCACCCGGGTGGCCGCCTACGCCACCAACTCGGACGCCTACGCGCTGCTCTTCCTGGCCTGCGTCACGGCCGGCTACGTGCACGTGCCCGTGAACTTCGCGCTCAAGGGCAGCGAGCTCGCCCACGCCCTCGAGGACTCCGGCGCGGAGCTGCTCGTGGCCGACGCCGGCATGCTCGAGCGCGTCGACCAGGTCCGGGCCGAGGGCCGCGCGTCGGCTCTGCGGCACGTGTGGACCATGCTCCCCGCCGGCCACGCCGAGCCCTCCGTGCTGGAGACCGCCCAGGACGAGACGTTGGACGCCGCGGCCCCGGAGGCGGAGGTGTCGGCCACCGACCTGGCCCAGCTGCTCTACACCTCCGGCACCACCTCCACCCCCAAGGGCGCGATGATGTCCCACCGGGCACTCGTGGCCGAGTACCTCTCCTCGATCATCGCGCTGGACTTCACGGCCGAGGACCGCCCCCTGGTGGCCATGCCGCTGTACCACTCGGCCGCGATGCACGTGTTCCTGCTCCCCTACCTGAGCCTCGGCGCCACGGTGCGCCTGCTGGCCGCCCCGGACATCCCCCGGATGCTCGAGCTGGTGGAGACCGAGCACATCGGCTCCCTGTTCCTGGCGCCCACCGTCTGGGTGCCGCTGGCGAATCATCCGGACCTGGCCACGCGCGACCTCTCCTCGCTGCGCAAGGCCCAGTACGGCGCCTCGATCATGCCGGTGACCGTGCTGCAGCGCCTGCGCCAGAGCCAGCCGGGCATCGGCTTCTACAACTGCTTCGGCCAGTCCGAGCTGGGCCCCCTGTGCACCGTGCTGCGCCCCGAGGAGCACGACGCGCGGCCGGCCTCATGCGGCCGCCCCGTGTTCCACGTGGAGGCGCGGGTGATGACGGCCGACGGCGTCCCCGCCGCGCCCGGCGAGCCCGGCGAGATCCAGTACCGCTCGCCGCAGCTGCTCTCCGGCTACTGGAACCGCCCGGATGCCACCGCGGACGCGTTCACCGACGACGGCTGGTTCCGCTCCGGCGACCAGGTCACCCAGGACGCGGCCGGCTACATCCAGGTGGTGGACCGCATCAAGGACGTCATCAACACGGGCGGCGTGCTGGTCGCCCCGCGCGAGGTCGAGGACGCGATCTACGAGCTCGACGAGGTGGCCGAGGTCGCCGTCATCGGCCTGCCGGACGAGCGCTGGATCGAGGCGGTGACCGCCGTCGTCGTGCTCAAGGAGGGCGCCGAGCTGACCGCGGAGACCGTGCGCACGCACGTGAAGGAGCGGCTGGCGGGCTTCAAGGTGCCCAAGCGCGTGGACTTCGTGGCGGAGCTGCCGCGGAACCAGTCGGGCAAGTTGCTCAAGCGCGCGCTGCGCGCCGAGCGCACGCAGGAGGCCCGGTGATGCGCATGCAGAAGCCGACGTACGACGTCGTCACGCCCCTGGACATCGACTATCTGGACGCGTTCGGGGAGGCCACGGACGAGGACCGCGCGCACTGGGACCGCGCCCGTGCCTACGGCCGCGAGGTGCTCGAGCGGATCGACGGGCACTGGGACCGGGCGGAGTACCCGTTGGACCTGGTGGCGCGGGCGGGTGAGCTGGACCTGCTCACCGACGGGCTGGAGGTGCCGGGCCACGCGGTGATGTCGCCGTTGGCCGCGGGCCTGGTGGCGATGGAGATCTCCCGGGCGGACGGATCGATGGCCGCGGCTGCGGCCGTGCAGGGCGGGCTCGTGCTGCGCGCCCTGGTGCACTGCGCCGGCCCGGAGCAGAAGGAGCGGTACCTCGAGCCGGTGGCGCGCGGCACGCTGCCGGGCGGGTTCGCGCTCACGGAGCCGCTGCACGGCTCGGACTCGGTGTCCCTCGAGACGTCCGCGCGGCCCGACGGCGCCGGCGGCTGGGTGCTGAACGGCGCCAAGAAGTGGATCGGCAACGGGGCCGCCGGGGGCATCACGATCGTGTGGGCCCGGGACACCGAGGACGGCCAGGTCAAGGGGTTCGTGGTGGAGCAGTCCACGCCCGGTTACGAGGCCGAGGTGATCACGGGCAAGGGCGCGCTGCGGGCCATCCACCAGGCGGAGATCACGCTGACCGACGTGCGGGTCGGCGACGACGCGCAGCTGCCGGACGTGGCGACGTTCAAGGACGCCGCGCGCGTGCTGGTGGCCACCCGCGTGAACGTGGGCTGGTCCGCGCTGGGCCACGCCACGGCGATGTTCGAGGCCGCACTGGCCTACGCCCGGCAGCGGGAGCAGTTCGGCAAGCCGCTGGGAGCGCACCAGATGGTGCAGGAACGGCTGGCGCAGATGCTGGATGAGGTGACCGCGATGCAGACCCGTTGCGTGGCCGTGGCCCGCCTGCAGGCGGCCGGGCGGCTGCGTGACGAGCAGGCCTCCCTGCTGAAGTACGCCTGCACGCGGGGCGCGCGGCGGGTCGCGCAGATCGCCCGGGACATGCTCGGCGGCAACGGCATCCTGCTGGAGCACCGGGTGATGCGGCACTTCGCCGACGTCGAGGCGCTGCACACCTACGAGGGCACCGAGTCCGTGCAGGCGTTGATCCTCGGCCGGGACCTGACGGGGTACAGCGCGTTCGCGTGATCCCCGGCCGGC
The DNA here is from genome assembly GCF_053627595.1 of Micrococcus sp. 140720015-1. NCBI lineage: Bacteria > Bacillati > Actinomycetota > Actinomycetes > Micrococcales > Micrococcaceae > Micrococcus > Micrococcus sp. 140720015-1. The sequence goes on along the minus strand of NZ_JBSEYC010000001.1, from coordinate 142,696 downwards.
CGTTCCCGTGGCCGACACCCACACACCCCCACCTTCCGACCCCCAGGAGCTGACATGACCACCGCACCCACCCCTTCTTCCTCCGACGACGCCCCGGCCGTCCTCGTCGAGACGCGGCCCGGCGTCGTGCGGCTGACGCTGAACCGGCCCGCGAAGGGCAACGCGCTCGGACTGACGATGGCACGCGACGTGCTCACGGCGATCGCCGCGGCCGAGGCGGACGAGTCCGTGCACGTGCTCACGCTGACCGGCGCGGGACGGATCTTCTGCGGCGGCGGGGACGTCCAGGCCATGGCCGCCTCCCCCGCCGGGCCGGAGCGGCGCGCGATGATCCAGGAGCTCGGCGAGGCGGCGGGCGAGGTCGCGGTGGCGCTGACGGGCTCTCGCCTGCTGGTGCTGGCCGGCGTCAACGGGACGGCCGCCGGGGCGGGGCTCGGGCTCATGCTGGGTGGCGACGTCGTGCTGGTGCGCGAGGATGCGCAGCTGGTGACGGCGTTCTCCGCGCTCGGGATGACGCCGGACACGGGCGTGTCCTACTGGCTGCCGCGGGTGCTCGGGCCGGTGCGCGCGACGCAGCTGCTGCTCGGCGGGCGGCGCCTGAACGGGGCCGAGGCCGTCGCGTGGGGCCTGGCGACCGAGGCGGTGGCAGGCGACGCGTTCGCGGCACGTCTGGCGGCGCTCGAGGACGAGCTGGTGGCCGGTCCAGCGCACACCTATGGGCCGACCAAGGCGCTGGCGCGCGGGGCCGACGTCGAGGCGCTGCGCGCGCACGTGCGGCAGGAGGCGGCGTCGATCGCGGCGGCGTCCGAGCATCCGGAGGCTGTGCGGCGGGTGGAGGCGTTCGCGGGCCGGTGAGGGGTGGGCGGCGGCCCGGGCCGTCAGTGGCCAGGCCGCCGGCGCGCCTCCACCGGGCCGACCCCGGTCAGGTGCGCGAGGGCGGGGAGGTCACTTGAACATCTTCAGGACGTCGCCGAGGCCGACCGTGGTGCGCCGGTAGACGGCGTTGTAGGCGGCGCGCTTCGGATCGCGCAGCCAGCCCATCCCCTTGCGGCCGTAGCCGGGGATGACCTTGCGCTTGATCGCACGCTTGGCGCGGCCCGTGGTGCGGGCCTTGATGGACTTCTTCAGGCTGGGCTTGCGGAGACCGATCTTCATGGGGCGAGCGTACTGGGTGGGGTGGACGGGGTGAGGGGGTCAGGTCAGCGGCCACCGGATCCGCAGCGCCTAGGGCGTGTCTGACAATTGATCCAGGGGCTGGCTGACACCCTGGAGCGCACGTCCCGCTTCCAGGCGCTGTCCGATGCCCAGTGGGAACTGATCGCCCCGATGCTCCCGACCCGGACCGGCAGGGCCAGCAGGCCGTTCTCCGATGCCCGCACGATAGTGGAGGCGATCATCTACCGACACAGGTGCGGGATCCCCTGGAGGGACCTGCCCGAGGTCTACGGACCCTGGCAGACCGTATGGACGGGGCATCGGCGCATGGCCGAAGAGGGGCACCTGGGACACGGTATCGGCGACGCTGACCGCTGCCGCGGACGCCGAAGGTCTGGTGGACTGGTCGGTCTCGGTGGACTCCACTATCGCCCGCGCTCACCAGCACGCCACGAACACCACCCGACACACAGGGGGCTGGCTCGAGTTACAAGAATCTGCGTGAGTAGCCGGCCTATCACGGGATCGGGCGCTCTCGTGGCGGGTTGAGTACCAAGATTTATCAGCTCGTCGATGGCGCCGGGATGCCGCTGGTCAGCCTGATCACCCCCGGTCAGGCAGGGGACTCCCCGATGCTGTTGCCCCTGCTGGGACAGCTGCGTGTGGCACGGCCTGCAGGCCGGCCTCGCACTCACCCCGAGGCGGTGCTGGGCGACAAGGCCTACTCCTCCCGGGCGATCCGCGCCCATCTGGGTGCCCGCCGGATCAAGGCGGTCATCCCTGAGCCGGCCGACCAGCAGGGCCATCGCAGACGCCGCGGTGCCCGCGGCGGGCGCCCCGACGGCCTCGACGCAGCCGCTTACCAGGGCCGGAATGTCGTCGAGCGCCAGTACGCGCACCTGAAGCAGTGGCGGGGCCTGGCCACCCGGTATGACAAGTACGCGACCGTCTACCGGGCCGCCGTTCTCTTGAACGCGGTGATCGCGTGGTCGAAACTACTGTCAGACACCCCCTAGGCGAGAGTGACCCGCCGCACGGCGGAGCTCGGCTCGACCTCGTCGCCACTCATACCCTGCGCCCGTTAGGGTGCTGACATGCGAGGTCAGGTCAGCGGCATCCTCTCCGTCTACGGCAACGTCGACCGGGAACTCATCATCCCCGTCTACCAGCGCAACTATGACTGGCGGGAGAAGCACTGCGCGCAGCTCCTCGAGGACCTCTCGGCGCTCATCCGCGAGGACCGGGGCGCCCACTTCTTCGGGTCGGTGGTGGGAGATCCTGAGTCGTTCCGGTGGGTGGTCATCGACGGCCAGCAGCGCCTCACCACCGTCAGCCTCCTCCTGCTCGCCCTGGTGCGTCTACTGGAGGACGGCACCCTGGAGACCTCAGAGGACGGCCTGGCGGAAAGGATCCGCCGCAACTACCTCGTCCGCGATGGTGAGACGGCTTCTCCTCGGTTCCGCCTCAAACCAGTGAAACACGACGCTGAGGCGTATCGCTGCCTCTTCCGCGCCGACAGTGCCTCGCTAGAGACCTCCACCATCACTAAGAATTACCGGTACTTCCTCGAGCAACTCCCCGGCCTCGGGCTGAGCGGGGACCAGATCTGGAAGGCCGTACAGGGCCTGGAGGTCATGATCCTCGACCTGGAGAAGCAGGACGACGCCCAGCGAATCTTCGAATCGTTGAACTCGACCGGGCTTGCATTAAGCGAGGCCGACAAGGTCCGGAACCTCGTTCTCATGGGCCTGCCGAGCAAGGTTCAGGAGCAGGTCTACACCGATCACTGGAACCGAATCGAGGAGAATGTCGCCTACGACACGTCCGTCTTCCTCCGCTGGTTCCTTGTCACCAAAACAGGCAAGACACCGAAGATCTCCGACGTGTATGAAGCGTTCAAAGCCTACGCCCGTTCCGTCGGAACGACTGGGGCAGAGCTGCTGGCGCCGGTCCGGGCATACTCGGACTACTACCGTCAGTTGCGGGACTCCGCCACGGGCCACAGCGCCGTGGACCGCAGGCTTCACCGGTTGAATCTGATGAACCGTGAAGTCCTATTGCCGCTTCTCATGCCCATGGTGGAGGAACTTCATCGGGGCACCATCACGCCGGATGACTTCGCCGACGCAGTACGAGTGCTGGAGTCTTATCTCTTCCGGCGTCTTGCTGTGGGACGGGCTTCGAACGCTCTCAACAGCATCTTCGCGACCCTGCACCGCGAGGTGTCCCGCATCCGCCCCGACGACGCCCGCTTCACCGACGCGCTGGTCTACTCCCTCCGGCGCCGGAGCGGTTCTGGCGAATTCCCCCTGGACGAGGACTTCGTCGAGGGCTTCCGCGCCGCAAATATGTATCGCCTCCCGGCCTCGGACCGGCGCTACCTCTTCGAGAGTCTGGAGAACGGTGAGTCCCAGGACACCCGAGACATCGCGGGGGGTCTCATCGCGGGAGACCTCACCGTCGAGCACGTGATGCCCCAGACCCTCACACCCGAGTGGCGACAGGAGCTGGGGGAGGAAGCGGATCGAGTGCACGCCCAGTGGCTGCACCGCATCGGCAACCTGACCGTGACCGGGTACAACTCCACCTATTCGAATGCGTCGTTCACGGAGAAGAAGACTCTCACTGAGGGGTTCAATTTCTCCCCCTTCCGCCTCAATGCGGAGATGAAGGAGCGGGTCCGATGGGATGAACATGCGATCGAAGCACGCACGGAACGGCTGATCGAGCAGGCGCTAACCATCTGGCCGCTTCCGTCCACGGACTTCAAACCTCCCCGCCCCCAGCTCCCGGTTGAGCCCATGGGGACAGAAGGCAACTTCAAGGGCCGCTACATCGTGGCGTACGAGTTCCAAGGGCGGCGCCACGTCGTGAACACGTGGCGAGATTTCGCCGTGCTGGTGCTGCGTGACCTCCTGGAGATCGACCGTGCCCGGGTGCTGGCAATGGCCAAGCAGAGCGACGCCTACCGTGTGGAGGGCCAGGAGGTCCCCCCAGGCAGAGAGAAGAACTTCGTCGAGATCGAGCCCGGCCTGCTCTGGAACCTCTGGAGCGACACCATGACCAAGGTGAATGCTCTCCGGCGCATGTGCGAGGCGGCCGGGGTAGATCCAGACGACATCATGATCACGCTTCGGCCGTCGGAAGAGGATGCCGCTCCCGATGAGTCGGTGGAAGATTCCCTCGGCGGGCAGTACGACGACGTAGTGAAGTTCCTGCCGCTCCTCGAGCGGGCCGCTGGTTCGAGTAGTACCGACCCGGAGGTGGTCCAGCTAGCTGACGAGATCGAGAACGCTTTCGAGGGCCGCCTGGTCGAGGCGCCGGCGAAGGTTCTCGGTCTCGCTCCCGCCAAGTTCGCAGCAGACACGAAACGCATGACGGAGGCGACGCCTGACCAAGCTGCGGCAGTGATCAGCGGGGTCATCGTGACCAAGCGTCAGCTCGACCCGGACGCCGTCCGGGACGCCGTGGCCAACGGGTCTATGGCCGCGTTCGTCCGTCGTCTCGCCTGACCACAGGACAAGGGCTCACCACACCCCGCCTTTCGTCGCGAGAACGTCGACACCGTCCGCGGCCCCCTCCTCCTGCTCCGCCGTGTAGTCGGCATGCACCGCGTGCCACATCGCCCGGGCGAAGTCGACGCGCATCGACCGCTGCTCGTCCCCATCACGGCTGAAGAACTCGCTCATCCCCACCTGGTTCTGCACGAGCTCCCACATGGCCAGGGTGATGGCGTTCTCGACGGTGACGACGTCCACGAACTGGTCCTCGGTGTTGTCGCGGGCCTGGTTGCGGATCTCCTCCTTGGCCACCACCCGCTCGACGGCCCGGCGCGTTAGGCCGTGAGCCTCGCGGCCTGAGACCCCACCTGTCCCCTATCCGTGCAGCAGTCCCGTTTTACTTTGGCCCGATCGAGGCTCAACTGCCCTACGTCCTTTTTGAGAGAGCGGATCGCCAAAGCCCGAGGAGCCTCTCATCAGTTGGAACCGACGAGAGGCTCCTCGGGCGGGAACTGCTGGGACGCCAGTCAGTTCGAAGGGCGCCTAAAGGCATCCCTTGCATGCAGCAGTGCAGCAACCACCAGGGCTACCCCTGCTGAGATGGTCCACCCGTCCAAAGAAGGATCGGCGAGAGAGGGCACGGCGGCCTTCAGGTCGTTTATTGTCGTGAAGTAGTTGATCACGCCCGACGCCAGAAGTGCAATGCTCACCAAGCACGCAACCCCGGCGCTTGCCAACGCAATGCACCTGGTGGTCGAGAGATCGACGACAATTCCACTGAGGACGATTGCCCCTGCACCGAGCGTGATAACCACGCCCATGATCGCCCCCGACATCAAAGAGCTTGTCAGGTTGATCAGTGCCTCTCGCCCTGCTTTCAAAGCGTCTTCCTTAGAAGCACTTCCATCTGCACCGGTGAAGGCAGCGGCTGCTTCTTCGATGAGCGAGTAGTGCTGGTAAGTCGTCCTCACGAGCGACTGCATGGCCAGGAACGAACTAAGAGCCAGACACACACTCGTCCAATGGGCCAGCGAGATTTTACGGATCTGCTCAAGCATCTGCACGCACCCACTCGACCTTGCCCTTGAGGGCTTCCTGAATGAAGTCACCCAACTTGCGGAAGTCCTGGGCGCGGGAAGTCGGAGAGAGGGACCCCTTCTCGTTGGCGGGGAACAGGCCCGTCGCGAACCACGAGTCCTCCGGGTCAGGGAAGACAGGGGCGTCCATGTGCGCGGCCATCTTCTTCATCGCTGCGGTGATCTGCTCACTCGTCCAACCGGCTTCCCGCAGGTTGTGCCAGGCCAGTGCGAAACCTCGCAGCATCACGTTGGAGCCGATGAGGCTGCTACGGCGCAGCTCATTTGCTGCCAGATCCCCGTCCATCAGTTCCTCGAACTGGGGGAACGCGTCGATCAGCCCGGTCTCGAACTCAGCGAACTTCTTGACGATCTCCCGGTCATCCAACTCGGCCTCCAGGCGCTTACCGATCCGGCCCGAACCGACCGTCAGGGCACGCAGGATGTCAGCGACGTGCTTGGCGCCCAGGAGGAACTCCGAGTTGGCGGTGACGCGATCGCTTTCCAGGTCCACCCGGTCATCCAGCAGGTCGGAATCGTGGAGGACGGTGTTGAGGGCGCGGGAGAGGACCTTGCGGTCATCGAAGCGTCCTCGGACAGATCCGGAGATGCCCTTGGCGTTGTCGTTGATGTCCACGAAGATCCGTCGCGCTGCGTTGGGGCTCTCGATCACCATGATCTGGACGGAGACACGCTCACGAGCGAGGCGGTCCCGGCGGTCCACCCACTTCTGCAGGGCGCCCTCGCAGTTCCGGATCCGCAGCGGATCCCCCTCGTCCTTGGCGCGTGCCAGATCAGCCCGCGCCTTCTCGATGTAGGTGGCGATCTTCTCCCACGCGATATGGAAGCCCAGGGTGCGGTGCTGTCCATCCACGATCGAGATGTCGGCCTTCGCATGCTTGGGCACCCCCAGCGTCCCCAACTGGGTCGAACCCGTGTTCGCCTTGGCTGCCTCGAACTGGAAGATGTCGGGAGCACGGAGCAGCAGGGCCGGCGAAACCCACTCGGAGTCGTTGATGACGTAGTCAGCGAACCCGGTGGCGTGCGACACGACGATGCGACGCTGAGTGGAATCCGCATCCAGCGGCTTGTCGGGATCCGGCTTGGGGAGGAAGGCCACCAGCTCGGCAACCGACCAGTCGAGGGAGTAGACCGTGCGGCCGCCCTGCTTGAAGCGCGTGGCGAAGAACCGCTCGTACGGGTCGTAGCCGGTGGTGTGGATGTTGGACAGGTCCAGGCTCATGAGGAGCACCCTTCTAGGAGTAAGTGGATGAGATAACTTCTTGATCGACTTGATCTAGCTGTAGTCTTCCACGTTACAAGGTTGTTGTCAACATCAAGATCTTAATTTTCAGATTTAGGCCCTGACTTGGGGCTTTGCACTTCCCTGCGCCTCCTGGAGCCGCCCACCCGAGATGCTCGAACGCCTCGACGCACTGGCCGCTCCCGCGGCGTGTACCTACGCATGGCACTCACCGCGATGCGCCCCCAGCTGGAGAAGGAACGCTGGACGCAGGCCACGGCCCGCTTCGAGGACGACGCCTGAAGAAGACATTCCGCGACATCACCACACAGCTGCTGGACTCACCCGAGACCGACTAACCCTGCCGACCAGCTCGGCCCGGTCACACCGAGAAGAAGCGGCTCGCCGATGACCACGGCAAAGACCCGGTGGCTTGCACCTCCGAGGTGAGCTCGAAGACCTGCTCGGGATCACTCCTGGGCGCCAGGCGTCTGCAGGGCCTTGTAGATCGTCGGGCGGCTCACCCCGAACGACCGCGCCACCGCGGCCACGGGCTGGCCACCTGCCACCGCCGCACGCACGGCCTCCACCTGCTCAGCATTCAGCTTCGGCCTCGGCCCAGGCCGGCGCCCATCAGCCCGGGCACGGGCCACGCCCTCCCGGGTGCGCTCCCGCAGCAGATCCCGCTCCCACTCAGCCAGCATCAACAGCATGTTCAGCATCAGCCGGCCCGAGGCCGTGGAGGTGTCTAGCTGCACGTCCAGGGCCTGCAGGCCGATTCCCCGATCGGCCAGGGTCTGCACGGCGCGCAGTGCGTCCGGCAGGGAACGGCCCAGTCGGTCCAGGCGCGCGACGACCAGGGTGTCCTCGCCATCGCGCAGGTACTCCAACGCGTCTTTCAGACCAGGCCGGTCGGCCGTGGCCCCGGAGAGACGATCCTGGAAGACCTTGGAACAGCCGGCGGCCCTCAGAGCAGCCTCTTGCCCCTCACGGGAGCCCTCCTGGTCTCGGCTACTCACGCGGGCGTAGCCGACCTTCACTTGAGCAGCTCGTACTTCCAGAGGAGCGGTGCCACCGCGGCCGCGTGGTACTCCATCGTCTGCTTGCGCATCGCCTTCACCTCGCCGTTGAGCACGGGGTAGTCGTAGACCTTGATCCTCTTCTGACCCACCAGCTCGTAGTGGAACGTGTTCAGCTCCTCCTCGATCTGGAAGGTGCCGTAGGTCTTCTGCGGGTTGTAGTTCGTGGTCTGGCGAGCCAGGTCGAGCACACGGCCCCACTGGGTCATGAGCACCTGCTCCTGGGCCGTGAGCTTCATACCAGCCAGGTCACGGCTGGCCTGCGTGCCAGCGTCGAAGCACAGCTCGTTGCGGTACTCGCGCCCGTCGGAGCCCGTGAAGGATCGACACTTGTTGTGATAGGCCAGGCCCGTGAAGATCAAGCACGCCTTGAGGAACTCCTGGTCATGGCTGAAGTTGTCGCCGTTGTCCGCGTTGCGGTTCACAACACCGCGAATCCAGTACCGTCCTTCGGAGGGGATGCGCGCCATTGCAAACAGCGGCAGCTTCGTCAAGTAGTTGTCGCGGCGCAGGTGGAAACCGTTGCCGTTGTAGGCGGTGCACCGGGCGAGCTGGGAGTACAGGTCGATGTTCTCGAACGAGTTCCCGTATGCGCGCAGGTACCCCAGGATGTTGTCGTTGTAGACCGCGGTCGAGATCGCCTTGCGGCTCTCATCCGACTCGCGGCCATTGGTCTCGCCGTAGATGCCGGTCTCGTCGTCCGGGAACTTGCGGGTGTCGAAGAGTTTCGACAACACCGACGACGTGGTCTTCACATCCACCACGGGGAGCCCGTCGGCGCCGGCCCGCACATTGCCGACCCCCACCTGGAAATCCTTGTGAACAGCGCCCGGGACCAGCTGATCCGTCTTGGGATCGATGTCAAACGCGCGCAACGGATAGACGGTGCGCCCCGTTTCCGGCTCGTTGGCCCACAGGATGCAGGAGACCCCGGCATCCTTCGTGGCGTGGAACCGCTTGCGGTTGAATAGGAAGCCGTCGATGAACTTCCGGTTGATCAGCCCCTGGGACTTGAAATACTTGGAGGGGGAGTAGACCACGTAGGAGTCGGTGGGCTGGCGCAGGTAGTACTTGAAGACCGACCAGATGAACAGGTTGGTCAGGGTCGCGCAGGGGCTTGGTGCCGTTGCGGCTGATTGCCGGCTCGGCGGCCATCTGAGCCTTCACCCATGACGCCTGCCATCCGAACGCCTTCTTCTTGCCACTCACGTTCGACTCCACCCCGGCGGCGTCCGCGTATGGCGGGTTCTCAAAGAGGATGACCGTGCAGTTCGGGTCGGCGACGTGCTTGTGGATCTCGTTCGGCATCCGCGATCCGTCAGCGGCCATGAGTCCCAGAACGAACCGGTCGGAGAGCGCGTCGCCGTTGAGCAGCACACCCAGGGCGGGGTCACCAGCCTTGTAGGTCGGCGGGATCACCGCACGCACGCGGTCGCCGTACTCGCGAGCCAGCTCCAGGTACTCGAACTGCTCGTAGGTGTTCACAATGACATGGCTGAGTTCCTCGTCACTCAGGCCCTCGATCAGGTTGCCCGAGCCGGCGCAACGGTCCACGATCACGTAGTCGTTACCGGCCGGCACCCGGGCGATGGCTTCCCGCAGCAGTTCGTGCGACTTCTGCACGTACGGCTGGGGCGTATAGAAGGCGCCGAGCTCGATCTTCTTCAGCTTGTCGTTGAGCCGGTCGAGGATGTGCGCGAAAGCCTCGTAGTCGTCACCTTTGTAGGGCAGGATCAGACCATCGAAGTGCTTGGGGGCCTTCAACTCGCCCAGCGGACCCTTGCGCGGGTCGTTGGCCAGGAAGCTCTCCTTGTTGGACCCGGGGACCTCCCGGTAGTACCGCTCGGCCCACGCCACCACGCAGTCCTCGGTGATCTCAATGGGAACGAAGTCGTTCTCCTTGAGCAATGCGGCCACCTGTCCCGCCCCGGCTCCGAAGTAGTCCTTGATCACGACCGGGTTGGACTTCGCCTGGAACCCCTGGACCGCGCGACTTGCTGAGGTGGTGTAGATCTGGTGGATCTCGGCGAAGTAGTCGGCTGAGTCGAACTTGAAGATCGTCTGCTTGTTGAGGTCGACCAGCAGTATGTTGGCTGGGACGTTGTGGCCGCGCACGCGCAGGCGAGAGAGATACTTGATGGCCTGGAACAGCACCTTGTTCACGTCTCCGATGGAGACCTTGAACTCCAGCAGGTTGCCGCGGTGGACGCCATCCGTGTTCTGGACCAGCGAGATGTCCGGGTCGATCTTGAACTCTCTGAAAAAGTCGAGCTACCCGTCGACCTCGTTCGAGTAGTAGTAGCTACTGCGCTCTGCGGTGCTCATGACGACCCTCCATGTCTCCGTGCGACCGTCAAGCGATCGGTCGACCTCTTTGCAGTCTGACACGAGGGCAATCGACAGCCTGGCGCGGCGCGTAGACAGTCAAAAATCTGCGTCGAGGACGCGCCTGTCAAGAAACCCGTCCCCATGCCCCATCTCTTTACACATCGCCCCCTCTGCCGCAGGCATCCTCAAGGAACGAAACAGTGTTTCGATCGAAGTATGCTTGATTTCAGAGGTAAAGTGGTCGCAGTATGGATACACCGAAGCCTTAGAGCTGAAGCACCCGAGAAATACAGGCTAGGCGATAGGTGAGTTTCATGACTGAGAACGCAGCTGATCTGCAGGCGTGCGCGGTGCTGGAGTACCGCGCGAAGGATGCCGAGGAGTTCAAGAGCCTGGCGATGTGGCTCGAAGGCCAGCGCGTGGACTTCTACCCCCAGGTCCGTGCCGGGACGGATGACGATGGCCCGGCGACCGCCTTGGCGGAGCTCGAGGTCGAGGACGATGGCCGGTGGCGGGACGCACCCGCCACCGGGTGGACGAAGGAGCTGGTCCAGCTGCTCTTGAAGTACCTGGAGGAGGGCGGCAGCGGGGTTCAGGCCGAGGGGATGCGCCAGGGGATCGCCAATGGTGGATTCCTGCCACGGGTTCAGATCTACGAGATCGGCGGTTACCCCCCGGAGCGCCGGCTGAACCACTGGAGCACCCCGTTCGGGACGACGATGCGCACCCTGGTCGAGCGGCACGGTCTGCCTGCTGAGGCCGCCGACGCGATGACCACCCGGTACGACGAGAGCATCAGCAGCTACCAGCGCACCCTGGGCTACGACGTGGCCCCCGAGATCGTCCGATTGATGCGCCAGGACTAACCCCTTCCAGCAAGACGAAGCACCGAAACCGGCCGTCCCCGGGACCTTGTGAAGCGCGCCGGGTTTCGTTCCCAGACGGAGCCAGCGAGGGTCCACGGGGAGGTGGCAGAGCCTTTCGGAGCACGGCGATGTGGCAGTCGGCCTCATTCTGGCACGGCGACATCCCCAGGCCTCGGCTCCCGCCCGGCACGGCCGATCCCCACTCCGTCTCAGTTCGTTGCGCGAACCCTCCGACAGTCAGACCCACGCGACGAGGCCCCAGTCTGCGTCGCACTGGGCGATGCATCCCGGGGCCTCGGTCGACGGCTGCGGCCCGTGAGACGTCAGCTCTCGGCGGCCTGGCCCTCCTGCGCGCGGAGCATGGCCTCGAAGGTGGCATCCGGCTCCCCGCGGAAGAAGTCCCGGCCGTAGACCACGAGGCAGAGGATGACGCCCGTCGCCAGGCCCCATGCCGCACCGTTGGACGCCAGCACGGCCGCGGTGACTCCCGCGATTCCGAGATCCTTGAGGCTGCGAGCCTCCATGATGCCGACCTTCACGGACACGAATCCCTGGATGAGCAGGGTCAGGGCCAGAGCCACCCCGAGCACCGGCTGCACCAGCGTCACGATCGGCAGCAGCAGGAGCCCGGTGTTCGTCCCCCACCGGAACGACCCTGCCCCGCCGAAGATCGACTTCATGGCCTTGCGGCCCTCCTTGTATCGCTCCACGATCACGACGTGCATGGCAGACCAGATCGGACCGCACATGGCCACGTCCGGACCGATCATGGACATGAGGGTGTTGCGGCCGCCGAAGATCAGGTGCGCCCGGTCCGGGTTGTACACGACCGCCTCATCCGTGCGGATCTGGTCGGCCTCCTTGAGGATCGCCCGGGACTGGAGGACGTCACCGAACACGACGATGTAGGTCGCGAGCACGGTGGGCAGCGCGGTGAGGAACATCGAGGCCGGCGGGAGACCGATGCCGAAGATCGTGTACCCGGCGAAGAGGCCCGCGAAATCCGGGGTGTTGAACCCCCACTCGATGGTCGGCCACGGCGCTTCGCCGGCCAGGGGTGCGATGACCACGGCCAGGAGGATCACCGGGAGGATGCCCAGGTTGCCGATCGTGCGCCACATCGGGTTCTTGGTCCGCATCGCGGCGAACCGGCTGGAGAAGAGCAGGAGGAAGGCGATCCCCACCGCGATCGTGATGGTGACCGGGAAGGTCTCGAAACGACCTCCCTCGACGAAGAGGGACTGGACAGCGGCGATACCCGCACCCACCAGGACGCCCGCCTTGATGGCGGAGGGGATCATCGAGACCACCTTGGAGGCCAGTCCCGTCGCACCCAACGTGATCGAGAAGACGCCCAGCATGAACTGGAACGCGATGAGTGCATGCACACGCTCCTCCCCCTCGGAGAACGCGGAGCAGTAGGCCATGACCAGCGGGATCGCCGGGGTGATCCACCCGGGAACCACCGGATCGCCGAGGAGGTGATGCGTGAGGTACAGGAGGCCGTTGAACACCACGACGGCGAGGGCCACCTCGAACGGCATGCCGAGCAGTTCGACCATCAGAGGAATGGCCGCGAGGTCCACGGCGCACATCAAGAGGCCCTGGACGTAGTCCGGCCACTCGAAGCGGTAGTGCACGAACGGCAGGCGAATCTGGAAGGGCCCTGCCTTCCAGTGCGGGGAGACTTCCCCGATGCCTTCCTCGTCCAGCGAGTGATGCGCAGCAGTCGTCATGTCCGTGGCCTTCAGTATTCGATGATCTGACGGACCGCACGGCCATCGGCCAGCTGGTCCATCGCTTCGTTGATGTCGTCGAGCCGCATGGTCGCGGAGACGAGCTTCTCCACGGGCAGCCGACCTTCACGCCACATCTGCTCGTATCGCGGGATGTCGCGAGCGGGCACAGAGGTTCCCAGGTACGAGCCGATGATCGTGCGGGCCTCACCCGTGATGGTGAGCGGTGAGATCTCCGCCGTCTGCTCCGGCGAGGGAAGCCCTGCCGTGACGGTCCGGCCACCCGGCGACGTCGCGTTGAACGCCGTCGTGAAGGCCGCCGGATGGCCGGCGCACTCGACGGCGTGGGTGGTCTTGATGCCGCGCTCCGCCATCTCTTCGGGCGAGTAGGCGGCATGCGCGCCATAGCTGAGGGCGAGCTCCCGCTTCTCCTCGGACATGTCCACGGCGATGATCTCCTGCACACCGCTCGCCACCGCCGTCAGAAGGCAGGCGACCCCCACGCCGCCGAGGCCGACGATCGCGATGGAGTCCCCCTCTTCCGGGGCCGCGGCGTTGAGCAGGGCGCCGCCGCCGGTCAGCACGGCACATCCCAGGACCGCAGCGACGGCGGCCGGCACGTCAGAGCCGACGGGCACCACGGACTTCCGGTTCACGACCGCGTGGGTCGCGAATCCGGAGACGCCCAGGTGGTGGAACACCTCGTCGCCGTCGCGGTGGAGTCGGACCCCGCCGCCCAGGAGGACGCCGGCGTTGTTCGCCTCCGTGCCGGGGGTGCAGGGCAGGCGACCGTCGGTCTTGCACGCATCGCATTTGCCGCATCGAGGCAGGAACGTCATGACGACCCGCTGGCCGATCTCCACGTCGTCGACACCCTCGCCGAGCTCCTCGACGATCCCGGCGGCCTCGTGGCCGAGCAGCATGGGGACGGGCCGAACGCGATGGCCGTTCACCACGGAGAGATCCGAGTGGCACACGCCCGAAGCCTCCATGCGGACGAGGATCTCGCCTGCGCCCGGGGGATCGAGCTCCAGGTCCGAGATGGTGAGGGGACGGGACGAGGCGTACGGCCGCTGCCGGCCGATCTCCTCGAGAACAGCTCCACGGATCTGCATGTGAGCGCCTTCCACGACGGGGATGGGTGATGCAGGCCTCAAGGCCTCCTCTCATCCCACCAGCGCTCCCCGTCAAGCGCTATAGACATCCAGTCCATCTCCAACCGAATAAAGTTGGCAGAGTGACCACTGACGCCCTCGACCACCGCCTCCTCCGAGCCCTGCTCGACACGGCTGCCGACCTCGCGGAACTGGCCGACACCGAATCCGTCCTGGCGTCCATCGTTCGGCGCACTCGAGCCCTCGTCGGAACGGACATGGCGTATCTCAGCCTCAATGACCACGCAGCAGGTGAGACGTACATCCGCCGGGCTGAGGGCGTCGTGACCCACGCGTACCGGACGATCCGCATGCCCATCGGCACAGGAGTGCTCGGGAAGGTGGCGGAAGGTCTGGCACCCTTCCAGAGCCTCGACTACTCCAACGACCCGACGATCACCCACATCCCCGAGGTGGACCACGCGGTGCAGGCCGAGGGCGTCCATGCGATCATGGGCTCACCCCTCGTCGTCGACGGCCGACCGCTCGGCGCCCTGATGGTCGCCGAACGTCGCGCCCGGAGGTTCACCCACTCCGAGGTGACCATCGTCGAGTCACTCGCCAAACATGCCGCCATCGCGATCCAGAACGCACACCGCTACACGGAGGCACTCAACGCCGCGGGGCGCGCGGACGCAGACCGGGATCACGAACGCCAGTCCCTGCGTGAGCTCACTCGCCTGGAGGAGCTCTCCTCGCGCCAATGCCAGGCCCTGCTGGAGGAGCCCAATGAGACGGCCGTGCTCAATCGGGCCGCCGAGCACTTCGGGGTGGAGGTGGAACTCCTCTCCCCCGAACGTCCGACGTCGCCGCTGCGGCCCGCCCCCGCCCTCCCCTCCCGTCACGCGGCGGGCGTGGCCCACCAGGTCGTGGCGCCGGACGGCTGCACCTGGACGCTCGTTGCCGCAGATCGGGACGCGCACGACTGGCTCGCCGTCCGCCGCGCCCTCGACCCTGCCGAGGAGAAGGCCCTGGTCAGGACCGCGCAGCACCTCCTGCTCGCACGACGGCTCCGCAGCGCGCGGCGCGCCACCGAGCTCGAGGCGGGCGCCGGCCTGCTGGCCGAACTCGTCGACGATTCCGCCGGTGGAATCGTGCGACGGCGTCGGGCGCTCGCCGAGCTCGGCCTGCGCGAGGATTCACAGGTCAGCTTGGTCGTCATCGATCTCGCCGCCGTACCCGAACCCCAGTTCGCAGAGCGAGTGCTCTCACCCGTGGCGGGAGTGCGCCTCAGCGCCCCGCGGGGAGGCACATGGTGCGTGGTCGGCGACCGCCCGGATGTGCCTGCCCGCGTGGAGGCGGCGGTTCGGCACGCGACGGAGGCCGTATGGCAGATGGCCTTCCTTGGGCCGGGCGAGCACTTCCGCGATCTGCCGGGAGCGTTCCGCACGCTCGAGAACGCCCTCGCCGTCAGCCGGGTGGCCGGAGGGCTCCACGCCGTGGACGCGTCGACCGTGGGCGCCGTGGGCATGGTCCTCGCCGGGGCCGGCGAGGCGAGCAAGGACGTGACGGCCCGCCCGCTGGCGCCGTTGCGCAATCTGCCGCCCCAGCGTGCCTCGGCACTCCGAGAGACCGCACTGGCCTACCTGGACGCTGGAATGAACGTGGCCGAGACGTCCCGCCGGCTCTTCCTCCACCGCAACACGGTCCTTCAACGACTGGAGCAGCTTGGCGCCGTCCTGGGTTCCGACTGGCACACGCCTCCGCGATCGCTCGACCTCCATCTCGCCCTGCTCTCGGCAGCACGCGATGACGGCGGCGCCCCGGGCGCACCACCCGTGCGAAGCCAACCCCGTCGTCGCGCCGAGGAGCTCCGCCGTTCCCGGAAGCGGACCCGGGAGTGACAGCCCCAGCCTCGGGAATCGTCTGCGCATCTGACCCTTCTGACCCGGCCACGGCCGACGAGAAGGGTCAAATGCGCAGAAGATCCCTGACACACGCCCCCGCCCCCCACGAGACAAATACACAACACTCGCCTTGCGTATCTCACTGAGGTGTGCCTTACTGGTTTCCGGACCCCCGCCGGAAGGACCCCCATGGCCCACGCCTCCACGCACCCCGCCCATCCGCTGCCGCCCGTGGCGTCCCGTCGCCTGCTGCTGGCCCAGCGACTGCTCCGTGGCGAAGGCTCCGTCGAGGTCACGGCCTTCCGCGCCGGCGAGACACTCACGACGGCCGTCCACGGCGTGAGCGCGGACGGCCGTCTCGTGGTCGCCCACGTCCCCAACCTCCTCGGTTCGCTCGGCGCGTTCCACACGCCCGCGCCGCTGGACGTGCGCGTAGACGTCCTGCGCGACGCCCTGGACCTCACGCTCCCCACCCGCCTGGCGTCCGTGCATCTGCTCGGCACCCTGCGCTGGTGCCGGGACTCGGCCGAGGTCGCGGAGCTGGGGCTGCGGGGTCGCGTCGCGGACCTCGTGGCCGACGTCGGCCCGCGGGTGCGCGTGGGCGTCGTCGAGACCCAGCGGATCCTGTTGCACGACGTCGACGGCGTCGCCGTATTCTGCCGCCACACCCTGCCGCTCACGTCGCGGGGGCTCATCGACCAGGCTGAGCTCGCAGACCTGGCGGACGACGTGCTGGGCACCGCCCCCGAGGTGCTCGCGGACCTGGCCGACGCCGTCGCCCTGGGCCTGCTGCCGGGCGAGAGCACCCCATTGCAGGTCGACACCGAACCCCTGCCCGAGTCCCCCGCCCACGCCCTCGACGCGGACGAAGCCGGGGTGACCCTGCTGCGCGTCCGCGACGGCGAGGCCACCGCGGCGCACGTGGCCCTGCCCGGTGCGGGCCGGCTCGACCACAGCCCCCGGCACGCCTGGCGGCGGCTGCTGGATGCGATCCCGGCGCGGGTCGCCCACCCCTGAGGGGCGGCGTCAGTCGATCGTGTAGGTGGCGCAGGTGGCCACGTCCGTGACCTCGATGCCCTCGGCGGTGCAGGCGAGGTCGGCGTTGTACGTGCACTCGAGGCGGTGGCACGCACCGACGGTCGAGGCACCCGCGGTCACCGGGCGACGGACGTCCAGCTGGACGAAGGTGCCGCAGCCGGGCGTGCGGTCGGAGCCGGCGACGGTGATGGCCAGGGCGTTGCAGGACGACTCGGCATTGAAGGCGCAGGCGCTGGCGGCGCAGGTGCGGACGGCGGTGGTCATGGCGTGATCCTCCCGGTTCAGGCCCGCCCCGGACTGGGACGGTGCTGCTGGAATCGAGATTACTCCGGACCACGAATAGCACAAGAGGGGCGAGCCTTAGCCGATAGACGATTAGCGCAAATGAATTTTGCGCATTGTCGCGTGTCGTATGGACCGACGTCACGCCCGCCGGCCGCCCACCCCGCCGTCACCGCCCGGTCACGTCCGCGTCACCCGCCCCTGCCACCCTGCACGGGTGACCTCGCACGATGACCCCGCGCACCCGACCGCCCACCCCGTCTCCCGCCGCACCCTCCTCGGCGGGGCGGGCCTCGTCGTCGCCTCCGCGGCGCTGCTGTCCACGCCGGCCGGCACCGCCCGCGCCGCCACCGGTCCCACCCCGTTCACCCTCGGTGTGGCCTCCGGCGACCCGCGGCCGGACGGCGTGGTCCTGTGGACCCGCCTGGCCGTGGACCCCCTCGCGCTCGACGGCCTCGGCGGCATGCCGGACCGGTCGTTCCGGGTGGAGTACCAGGTGGCCACGGACGAGGGCTTCCGCAAGGTCGTCCGGTCCGGCGCCGTCACCACGGACCGCACGCAGGGCTACGCGGTGCACGTGACGCTCACCGGCCTCAAGCCCGGCCGCGAGTACTTCTACCGGTTCCGCGCGCTCGGCCACCTCTCGCGCGTCGGCCGCACGGTCACCGCGCCCGCCCGGGGCTCGGACCCGGGCCGGATGACCATGACGGTCGCCTCGTGCGCCAACTGGGAGCACGGCTACTTCACCGCCTACGGCCACATGGCCGCCGAGCGTCCCGACCTCATGGTCCACCTGGGCGACTACTACTACGAGATCATGCCGTACGGGTACCCGGTCTCCTCGGGCGTCCCGCGCGCCCACCGGAACGGGGAGTCCCGCACCCTCGCCCAGTACCGGGCCCGCATGGCGCAGTACAAGACGGACCCGCACCTGCAGGACGCGCACGCCGCCGCCCCGTGGCTCGTGATCTTCGACGACCACGAGCTCGAGAACAACTGGGCGGACGAGACCCCGGAGATCTGGGACCCGAACTTCCTCGCACGCCGCGCCGCCGCGTTCCAGGCGTACTACGAGAACATGCCGCTCCGCGCGTCGTCCGTGCCCCGCGGCATCGACATGCAGCTCTACCGCCGCATCCACTGGGGCGACCTCGCCACGTTCCACCTCCTGGACACACGCCAGTACCGCTCGGACCAGGCCAACCTGGACCTGGTGAAGGTCGTCGACGCCGATGCACGGGACTCGCGGCGCACCATCACGGGCGCGGCCCAGGAGGCGTGGCTGCGCGAGGGCTTCGAGACCTCGACGGCGCGCTGGGACCTCATCACTCAGCAGGTGCCGTTCGTGCAGTACGACCGCACCTCCGGCCCGCTCCTGTGGGGCGACATGGACACGTGGGACGGCTACGTCGCCTCGCGCGACCGCGTGGTCAGCGCGTGGACCGCGGCGGGCGTCCGCAACCCCGTGGTGCTCACCGGCGACATCCACGAGGCCTTCGCCTCGGACATCAAGCGGGACTTCAACGACCTCTCCTCGGAGTCCGTGGGCGTCGAGCTCATCACCACGTCGATCACCTCGAGCGGCGACGGCTCGGACGCCGCCGCGGACGCACTCGCGTGGAACCCGCACATCAAGTTCAACAACGACCTGCGCGGCTACCTCCGCGTGGACCTCTCCGCCCAGCTGCTCGAGGCCCGCTTCCGCGTGGTCGACTACGTGAGCGAGCTGGGCTCGTCGGTGCGCACGCGCGCGGTCTTCGGCGTCGGCGACGGCGAGCATCGGCTCCACCGGATCGCCTGAGGCGAGGGGCCGTCGTCGGGCCCGCCGAGGATCTTCTGCGCATCTGTCCCTTCTGAGCAGGCCCGCGGTCGCCAGAAGGGTCAGATGCGTCGACGATTCCCCGCCTCCTGAGCAGCCCCGGCAGCCCCACCACCCTGGCCGAGTCAGCCCCGCGCTCCTATCGTGAGGCCATGAGCACCCATCGCCTGTCCTCCACCGCCCTCGGGTTCGCCGCCGGACTGGGCACTGCGGCCGCTGTCACCGCAGCCCGCAAGATCGCCCTCATGGGCGCCGTCGGGAAGGGCCACCCGCTCAAGCACCGCCTCCTGGACGCGGCATCCGGCCTGGTCCAGCCGAAGTACCCCATGGGCGCGATGAGCACCTATCTCAACGGACTGCACTTCTACGCCGACGACCTCGGCCGACAGGTCGAAGCCAGCCACTTCTGCATCCACCTGCGCCACGACCTGCACCAGTGCGTGATCTTCGACCGCAACGCGCCGGACGCGCGGCTGATCGGCATCGAGTACATCATCAGCGAGGAGCGGTTCCGCAGCCTCCCCGACGAGGAGCGGCGTCTGTGGCACAGCCACCACTACGAGGTGAGCTCCGGTGCCCTCACGGCCCCCGGGGTGCCCGAGCTGGCCGAGCACAGTTACTTCGAAGACCTCATCCACACCTACGGGAAGACGTTCCACACCTGGCAGTACGACCGGGACGACTTCCCGTACGGCATCCCCCAGCTGATGATGGGCCTCACCGGCGACGGCCAGGTGGACGAGGCCCTCCTGCGCGCCCGGGACGAGCGCGTGGGCGTGGACACCGCGGCCAAGCGGCGCAAGCGCGCGGACATCCCGGTCCCGGACGTGGTGCCGGGCGCGAACAGCTGGGAGCGCGGGCGGGTCGTGCAGACCACGCTCGAGGAGCGCCCGGTGCGGGGCCGCGACGACTGAGGGCGGCGTCGTCGGCCGGGCGCCGTTTCCCGAACGAAAACGATGCGACACGCCGCCGTTTCCCGAACGAAAACGCTCGGCGGGCCGGCGCCGTCATCCGGATCGGGCCGGGGCGCCCCGCGAGGGACAGCACGTCCGCCGCACGTGTCGCGTCAGCGAGAGCGCTGGGCTCAGACCTTCCCCTTGAGCAGTCGGTGCCAGTAGATCCGGGGCTGGCCGAAGCGGTCGAACGCCGCCGTGCTCTTCCGCGGCTTCGTCAGGTCCACGCCGGGGACCGACCGGTCCTCGGAGCCGTCGCGGACGTGCTCGTCCAGGACCAGCTCGTCCCGGCTGACCATCACCGGGATCACGGTGTAGCCGTCGTACCTCTGGAACGGCTTCCCCGCGTCCGCGGCCTGGATGTTCTGCGCCAGGACCTTGACCTGCCGGCGCAGGGCACCGCCGGAGGGCCGCGTGCCCAGGGCGGCGGCGTCGCCCAGCGCCCACACGTGCGGGTGCACGGGATGCAACAGGGTCGCGGGATCCGCGGCCGCCAGGCCGGCCTCGCCGTCGTCCGCCAGGCCCGCCTCGGCGATGAACTCCGGGGCCCGCACCACGGGCGTGATGTACGCGGCCGCGACGTCGGTGATCCGCTCACCGGTGTTGAGCACCACCTCGCGGGCCTCGTGGTCCACGGCGTTCACCTCTGCGTCGGCGTGCACACGGATGCCGTACCTCGCCACGGCCTCGGCCAGAGCGGGGTCGATGGTCTGCCGGTCCAGGATCCGGCCGTACGGGGTCACCAGGTGGACATCCACGTCCGGCAGGATCCCCGTGCGCTCCCACGCCGCGCAGGCCAGGAACAGCGCCTTGAGCACGGTGCCGCCGCACGAGGAGGGCTCAGCCGGCACATTCGCCACCACACGGTCCCCCGCGGCCACACGCGACAGCAGCGCCCGGGCGGCGTCCACGTGCTCGGGCACGTGCGCACTCGCCGCCCATCCGGCGGCGTAGGCCTCACGCAGCCCGTCGATCGCACCCCACCACGGGGTCAGCCCCGGGCAGAGCACCAGGTGGCGGAAGCCCACGGTCAGCCCGGTGGTCGTCACCGCGGTCCGTTCCTCGGCGTCCACGGCCACGACGTGGTCCGGGATCCATTCGACCCCGTCCGGGATGACGGCCCGCATCGGCCGTTCGAACCGGGCCATGTCCGCCTGCCCGCCCGCCGCGTAGTTCAGCATCGGCCGGTAGCGGTGCAGCTGTTGGCCGTCGGCGATGGCGACCCGACCCTGCCGCTTCCGCCGCAGTGCGGCGGCCAGGGACACGCCGGCGTTACCGCCACCGACGATCAGGATGTCGTACTGCTCGGTCACGTGGTCCTCCGTGGGGGTGACGGGGTCAGGGGAACGGCACGACCGCCCCCGCAGACGTGCTCCGCGGCAGACGGGACGTGCCGCCCATCCTCCACTGGGGGCCGGGGCCGGCGCTAGCCGGCGAGGCCCAGCAGCCGCAGCTGGTCGGCGTACTTGCGCATCCCGACCTCCACGGCCTGCGGGTTCTGCGCGTACCAGTCCAGGTGGGTCTGCCGCAGCTGCTCGGCCGGAACGGTCTGTCCGGCCACGGTCCAGTCCTCGGTCGGCTCGGCGTCGAGGTCGAGGGCCTCGACCACGGCCGCCTCGAGGGGCGCACGCACCCCGCCGAGGAGCACGCGGGAGGCGGGCACGGGCTGGACGGCGACGTCGCCCGGCAGGCGCTCGGCCACGCGCTCGGCCACGCGGGTCAGCACCGTGTTGGTCGGGTGGTTCACCGTGTAGAAGCCGACGCCCCGCTCCGCCGCCACCAGATCCGCCATGGACAGCGTCCCCTTCGCCTCCTCCCGCGCCCGCAGCGCCTGCACGGACGCGGCGGCGGCCTCGCGGATCCCCGCCGGCGCCACCTCCCGACGACGGCCCGTCGCCGCCTCGGCCAGCACGCGCAGGTCGTGGTACGGCACGACGGGCGGGTCCTCCCCCGGCCGCTCGGCCGCCCCGGGCGCGAACTTCCAGTTGCGGAGGGTGACCTGCCAGGGGAAGCGCGAGACGTCGTACACCACGGGGATTCGCACCACCACGGCGTCCTCGGGCAGCCGGGCCACGAGCTGGTCCGTGCCGATGGGCATGCCCCGGTAGTCGTGCGGGATCGGCTGGGCGACGAGCGCCTTCACGCGCGGCAGCAGCCGCTCCAGGTGCTCGACCTCGTCCGGCTGGACCTCGAAGGCGGGCGGCACGCGGACGCTCACCAGGTCCGCCCCGTGCAGCGGTGTGCCGGGCTCCCCGCCGAGCAGCCGCCGATACGACTCGCCCTGGCAGTTGCCCCACACCAGCAGCAGGTCGCCCTCGGGCAGGTCCTCGAGCCCGTAGAAGTGCCCGTAGTGCCGGCGTCGTCCCTCGTCCTCGTGCACGCCTGCGTCCTCTCTCCTCAGCCGTCCTCGCGCCGGATCCAGTCGACGCCCGTCTTCCCGAACCACCAGGCCAGGAACGCGGAGAGCGCCGCGATGCCCATGCCCACGGTGGCGTCCGAGCCGCGCCCGTCCTCCAGGTACTCCATGATCACCGAGACGCTCGCCACGAAGAACAGTGCGGCGCCCAGCGCGATCCCCACCATGGCCGTGCCCGCGAGCTTCCAGCCCACGCCGCCCCCGCGCGCGGCCGGTGCCGCGGACGCCGCGACGGGTGCCGGCGGCGCCCACCGGTGCGCACCCGCGGGCGGCACGGACGGCTCGGCACCGTGGCGCTGGCGCAGGGACTCCGGGATGATCGGCTCGTCCGGGGTGGGCGGGGCCGCCTCGCTCCACAGCCGGCGCACGGTGCCCCGCCCGCTCTGACGGGCGAGCGCCAGCACCACCTCGGCGGTCCGCACGGCCTCGGACCCGGAGCCGGTCGGGTGTCCGCCGTCGGGGATGCCGAGGGCCTGGGCCGCGGTCGCGATCCGGGGCGGGGCGACGTCCGGACGGAGACGGCCCACCAGGGCCAGGGCGTCCCGCCACTCGTGCTCCTGCGGCGCCCCGCCGGTCGCGCGGGTGGCCGCCTCGTACGCGCCCCGGTCCCGGTCCGCCCCGGACGCCACGAACGGCAGGTGCTCTCCCAGCAGGTCGAGCTGGGCGGCCACCTCGGGCCAGTCCGGCGCGTCGGCGACGGCGGCCTCGTCCACCCCGTGCAGCTGCGTGTGCAGGCGGGAGAAGGACGTCGGCCCGGTCGGCGGGCGCACGGGCCACCGTTCGGCGGCGACGATCTCGCCGCCACGCACGAGGGCCATGTCCACGGCGCACACGGACGCCGGGTCGGCCCCCGCGGTGTGGATCTCCACGGCCACGAAGTCCAGTTCGTCCAGCTCGCTCATCGGTCCTCCCGTGTTCCGTCCTGTCCGCGATTGTGTCAGCCCCGCCCCGCGGGCACCGGCCCGCTCAGCCCCAGCCGCCCCACCACGCCTCGAGGTCCGGCACGGCGGCCACGGGCGCCCAGCCCAGTCGGGAGGCGGGCACCCGCCACACCCGCGACGTCCCGCCCCGCCGGCGCCGCCACCGCGCCCGGGCGCACGTCAGCACGGCGAGCACGGCGCGCTCGCCCAGCACCTCCACACGCTCGACGCCGGCCCGTTCCAGGCGCAGCAGCCACGCGGCGACGGCGTCCGCGTCAGGCCGGGCTCCGGCCGCGGCGGGCCGCAGCGGCATGCGCACGTCCACGGACCAGTCGGGCACCGACCGCACGGCCTCGAGGTCGCCGCGCGCCGGCGACGGCGGCAGGTCCTCGGGCGCCGCCGCGCCGCCGTCGGGCTCGCCCAGCAGCCGCACGCGGGGGTCGCCGAGCGCGCGCGCCGCCGCCTCGTCGAGGTCGCCCACGACGCTGACCCGCGCCCCCGGTGCCGCGCGCAGCACGGCGTCCACCGCCACCACGGCCGCCGCCGCGCCGTCTGCGCCCTCCGGCACCCGCACGCGCGCCTCGACCCGCAGCGGGCCGGCCAGGGACAGGCCGTGGCCGCGGGCCGTCGTCGCGGGGATGCGGAAGGCCAGCACGAGCGCCTCGCGGGCCTTCACCCGGGCAGCCTCGGCGGCGTCGCCGCGTCCGCCGAAGTCGGCACCGGCCTGCCACGCCACCGCGTCCGGCGCGTGGCGCAGGGCCGCCCCCACGCGCCACAGCCGGTGCGCCAGCTCCCAGTCCTCCCCGCCGTAGCCCACGAACGCGGGGTCGAAGCCGCCGGCGTCCTCGTAGACCTCGCGCGCCACCGTGAGCACGGCGGAGATGACGTACCGGTAGCCGGTGGAGTCGGCGCGGTGCAGGTCGTCCGTGGCGCGGTACCCCTCGCGCAGCCAGGCCGGCTCGGCCAGGCGGGCGTCCGCGGGCACCTCGTCCCCGGGCCGCCAGCCGTCCGCCCAGGCCCGCTCCAGCCAGGCCTCGGCCAGGTGCCGCCGCCGGCCCACCACCGCGGCGTCCCGGGGCGCCGCGGCCACCGCCGCCAGCGCCGCGGCGAGGTACCCGGGCTCGGGGAGCATGTCCCCGTCGAGGAAGGCGAGCACGTCGCCGTCGGCCGCCTCCGCCCCGAGCACCCGGGCCGCCGAGGCGCGGAACCCACGGTCCTGCTGGCGCACGGTCACCACGTCGAACGGCAGGCCCGGGTCCACCCGGGGCGGAACGGGCGAGCCGTCGTCGGCCACCACGAGCTGCAGCCCCCCGGTCAGGCCGCGCTGGGCCGCGAGCGCGGCCGTGAGCCGGTCGAGGTCCGCCTGGGCCCGGTAGTAGGGCACCACCACGGAGACGGCGGCGCTCACGTCCACCTGTGCACGCGGCGGAGCACGTCGAAGAGCATCCGCGCGCAGTCCTCGGCCCCGGGCGAGAGGTCCACGCCGGGGTCCAGCCACGTGCGCTCGGGGTCCTCGACCGCTTCGGCGATCGCCTCGGCCATCGCGAAGGCCGGCGACCCGTTCGGGTGCACGAGCCGCAGGGTGCCCGGTCGCAGGCGCGCCATCTCCTCGGTGTAGCGGCCGGCGGAGGCGATGGCCCGCCGCCCCACCGAGGTCCACGCCGCCAGGGACCCGGACGCGGACACGTTGCGGTGCGCCGCGAACGGGATGCCCGCCGAGAGCAGGGCCGCGTCCGCGAACTCGTCCGGCACGAACCCGGTGACGCGGAACTGCAGGCCGCGCGCCTCGGCGTCGCGGGTCAGCTCCGCCACGAGGTCGTCGTGGCCGGCGCTGACCGGTCCAAGCGCTGTCAGCCGGCGCGGCGCCCCGGAGTCCGGGCCCCACTGGCGGTGCAGCTCGGTGAGGGCCTCCAGGGCGAGGGCGTGCCCCTTGCCCGGGTAGACGAAGCCGAAGAGCACGACGTCCTGGTCGAGGCCGGCCATGCTCTCCGGCACCACCGGCTCGGCGCGGGCGGCCGCGGCCCGGCGGTCCTCCACGGGCAGCGGGACCACGTCCGCGGCCACGTCCACCAGGTCCGCCAGCAGCGCCCGCTCGTGCTGCGAGGAGACCACGACGCCGGCCACCGCCTGGGCGAGCCGCGCGTACGCCTCGCCGCGGCGGCGATAGCGGCCGTCGCCCTCGGCGGGCTGCGGGATGTCGTGCAGGGTGAGCGTGGCGCCCTCGGGCAGGACGTCGACGAGCAGGTCCGCGGCGGCGGTCGCGGTGGGGCCGAACAGCGCGTCCGTGACGTCCAGGTGCACGGCGGCGCCCAGCGCGCGCGCCTCCTCCAGCAGGGGCACGAGGCCCCGGAACGCCGCGACGTCCTCCGCCGTGAGCAGCTCCACCTCGGCGCCCACCCGCCGGAGGGCGGCGGCGGTCTGCCGGCCATGGCGCACCACGCCGTGCTCCGGCGCGCCCACGGTCACGTACAGCACACGTCCCTGCGGCTGCGAGTCCACGTCCACGATCCCCTTCACCTGCGGCGGCGCTCCTCGACCCGGCGGCGCGCCGGAACGGGCAGGATGCCGCTGCTCCGATTCTCCGATCCTGCCCTGACAGACTAGATTTCGCGACCCCCGACCCGGGACGGGGACACGCCGCCCGCACGGCATCGCATCCCCCAGGTCAGGAGGCCCTCCCCCGTGAGCATCACCGTCCAGCACGTGCCCGCGCAGCACCCGTACACCCGCGCGATCCGCCCCCTCGACCCGGGCGCCGCGCCGGACGTGGAGTTCCTGCCGGACCCGCCGGTGCCGGACGCGCCCGCACACCAGTGGTGGCCGCCCCGGGCCCTGGACGCGGAGTGGCTGGCCGAGCACCGCCCGGACGTGCTGCACGTGCACTTCGGCTTCGAGCACTTCAGCCCCGCCCAGCTGGCCGCCGCCCTGGACGCGCAGCACGCGCACGGCGGCGCCGTCGTCGTGACCGTGCACGACCTCGAGAACCCGCACCTGACGGACCAGGGCCCCCACCGGGACCGCCTGGCCGTGCTGCTGGGCCGCGCGGACGCCGTGCTCACGCTCACTCCCGGCGCCGCGGCCACCCTCGCCCGCGACTACGGCGTGCGCGCCCTCGTGGTCCCCCATCCGCACATCGTCCCGCTCGAGGACCTCGCGGCGCGGGGCGACGACGACGCCCCCGGCGTGCTGCCCCCCGACGCGTCCGACGACGGCGACGGCGCGGCCGCCCCCGCCCGCCTGCTGGTGCACGCCAAGGACCTGCGGGCCCAGGTGGCCCCGGTGGCGCTGCTGCCGGTGCTCGCCGCCGCCGTCGGGACGCTGGCCGAGCGCGGCGTCGACGCGCGGGTGACCGTGGAGGTCCAGGACACCGTGCAGGACGAGGACGCCCTGGCCGCGCTGCGCGCAGGCTGCGCCCACCACGGCTTCGAGCTGTGGCAGCACGACCGGCTCGACGACCCCGCTCTGCACGCGCTGCTGCGCGACGTGGACGTGTCCGTGCTGCCGTACCGCGTCGGCACCCACTCGGGCTGGGTGGAGATGTGCCGGGACCTGGGGGTGCCGGTGGCCGTCGCGGACATCGGGCACATCGCGGACCAGTCCGGCGCCTGGTTGAGCCCCGACTCGCTCGCCGCGTTCGACCCGGAGGACTCCGACTCCCTCGCCGACGCGCTCGAGACGCTGGTGCGCGCCCGGGAGCGCACGGCCCCCGCCGACCCGGCCGCCCGGGCCCGGCAGCGCCGTCGCGTGGCCGCCGCCCACGTGGCCGTCTACCGCGAGGCCCTCGCCCGGGCGCGCGGGGCGCTGCCGGGCGTGTCCGTGCTGGTCATCACGGGGCACCGGGACGAGCACCTGGCCCGCGTGATCGCCGGGCTGGAACGCTCCCACCGCCGCCCGGACCAGGTGGTCGTGGTGTTCATGGGCCAGCCGGACGGGCGCGTCCCGGCCACGGACCTGCCCGTCACGGTGGGGCACGTGGCCGCCGAGGCCGGCCTGCCGCTGGCGCAGGCCCGCAACCGCGCGGCCGAGCTCGCCACCGGCGAGATCCTCGTCTTCCTCGACGTGGACTGCATCCCGGCGGCCGAGACCGTCGGCGTGCTGGCCACCGAGGTCGCGGCCCACCCCGGGTCCGTGGTGATGGGCCGGCCCCGCTACCTGCGGCCGGGCTGGACCCGCGACGTCGGGGAGGCCGACCTGACCTCGCATCGCGCCGACGCCCTGCTGCGCCGCCTCTCCGTGCCCCACCGGGCGCGCGCGCACCTGACCGCCGGCCCCTCGGACGAGTGGCACCTCGTGTGGACGCTGATCCTGGCGCTGCGCCGCGCGGACCTGGCCCGCATCGGCGGTTTCGACGCGGGCTTCACCGGCTACGGCGCCGAGGACACGGACCTGGCCTTCCGCGCCCGCGACGCCGGCCTGACGCTGCGGTTCAGCCCCGCCGAGGCGTTCCACCAGCACCACGGCGTGATGACCCCGCCGCTGCACCACCTCGAGGACATCCTGGTCAACGCACGCCGCTTCCGGCAGGTGCACGGCCGATGGGCCATGGAGGGGTGGCTGCGCGCGTTCGCGGACGCGGGGCTGATCGCGTGGGACCCCGAGGGCGAGCGGCTCGAGCTGCTGCGTCACCCCACGGAGGCGGAGCTGACGGTCGCCCGCCGCGACGACGCCGCGTACTGAGGGGCGCGGCGGCGGGCGCGGGCCGGACTCAGCCCAGGGCGCCCTCGATCGCCGCCTCCCAGCGCCGCCGGTACTCGCCCGGCGCCACGAGCAGCAGGCCCGCGAGCCGGTCGGCGGCGGCCGGGTCGGCGAGGGCGCCGCGCACCGCGCCGGCCCAGTCGGCGTCCGGGTCCTCCCACGCGCACCACGGCACGCCCGCGGCCCGGTGGATCTCGCGGACGAACACGCGCTGCTCGTCGAACGGCCGCGGCTCGGGGGCGAGCACCACGGGGCGGCCGGAGCGGGCGGCGTCCACCACGGCGTTGTGCCCGGCCGAGACCACCACGACGTCGGCCTCCGCGGCCCGGCGGGCCGGCGCCTGGACCCAGCCGTGCAGCGTCACGGTGGCGGGCATCGCCTCCGCCGCGAGCCCGCCCGGCGCCGCCGGCTCGCCCACCCCGGCGATCGGACCGTACACCTCCCACGTCGCCTCCGGCACGGCGGACGCCGCCCGGGCCAGGTCCGCGGCCCGCACCCCGCCGCCGCCCGTCCCGGCGATCACGGCGACGCGCGGGGCGGCGCCGGTGGACGCCGTCGTGGTGGCGCGGGTGCCGAGCCGGCCGGTGACGTCCGCGACCCCGAGGTAGGCGACCCGGCCCGCGTGGGCGGCGCGCCAGGCGGGGACCTCGAGCTCGGCGGCGTAGTGGGCGAAGAGGCCGTCGGCCTCGGCGTAGACGAGGGCGTGTGCGGGGTCGGTGCGCTCGCCGTGCATGCGGCGGTGCAGCACGGGCCAGCCCGCCAGGCGCAGGAACAGGGCCGCCTCGACGGACACGTCCACCACGCACACGTCCGGGTCCACCCGCTGCGCCGCCGCGTGGAGGGCGTCGAAGCGCGCCCGGATCTCGGGCCCCACCGGGGACCAGTGCAGGGGCGAGCGCGCCGGCTGCTCGTGGCCGGGCACGAGGTCCGACGGCAGCGGGATGACGGGGACGTCCGCGGGCAGCAGTGCGGCCGCCCGGGGGTGGGCGGTCACGACCGTCACGTCGAACGCCCCGGTCGACGCCAGGCCGGCGGCGTGCCGCAGGTGCCCCGCCCCGTGCTGGTGGGCGTAGTAGAGGACCCGTCTGCGGGCCGGGGCCATCAGAGGGACTCCAGGTCCGCCGCCTTGGCGGACGGGCGCGGGGCCTCCTGGGGGTCGAACCCGTACGCGTCCTCGGCGGCGGCGAGGTCGCGGGCGTCCTCGGCGGCCTGCTCGAGCAGGTCCACGTAGCCCTCCACCATGGTCTCCGCGCTGAACCGGCAGGCCCACGCACGCACGCGTCCCCGGTCCTTGCGGCGGGCGTGGCGGATCGAGACCGCGAGCTCCTGCGCCGTGTGGTGCACGGCCAGCGCGCCGGCCTGCGGGGCGACGATCTCCCCCATCGCGCCGCTGAGCAGCGCCGCCACCGGCACGCCGAGCGCCATGGCCTCGACCACGGCGAGCCCGAACGGCTCGGCCCACAGGGGCGTGGCCAGGAAGACCTCGCCCGTGGCGAGCATGTGCGGCAGCGTCTGGTGGTCGAGGTGGCCGTGGTAGACGGTGTCCGGGCCGAGCCGCGGCACGACCTCGCGGGCGTGGTATTCCTCGTCCGAGATCGGCCCGGCGAAGTGCAGCTCCATGCCCGCGAGCCGCGCGGCGTCGATCGCCACATGCAGGCCCTTCTCCGCCGTGATCCGGCCCGACCACACGGCGCGGCCGCGCACGGGGACGGCGTCGGAGACCCAGTGGTGCAGCTCGATCCCGTTGGGCACCACGTCCACCCGCGGCAGCCGGTGCTGCCAGGCCAGCGCGTTCGACGCGGACACCGAGGCCCACCGGTGGTGGTCGGGGGCCGTCCAGCCCGGGGCGTCGACGACGGCCAGCACCTCCGCCAGCGTGGCCGGCGTGTGCAGCACGGTGACCATGGGGCGGGCACGCAGCAGCTCCAGCGGCGCCGGGGAGAGGGAGTTGTTCAGGACGGCGTCGGAGTCGTCGTCGAGGATCAGCGCGCAGGCCCGGCGGGCGGCCGCCTCGCGCACGCGGGCGCCCGCGCGTCCCGGGCCGGCGCCCTCGGCGGGCAGCACGGCGACGACGTCGCCCGGCAGCCGGGTGCCCTCCCGCGCGTAGACGGTGACGTCGTGGCCCCGGCGCACGAGGTGCTCCACGGTCATGGCCGTGTGCATCTCCAGCCCGCCTTCGTAGGGCGAACGGATGGGGTGGAGCATGTGGGTGAGCACGCTGATGCGCATCGGCGTCCCCTTCCCGGCCCGGGCCGGGCCGAACGGCCCCGTGCGGGGCGGCAGAAGCGCGACTGACCTGCGGTGAGACGACCGCATCACGTCCGCGCTGACGTACCCCGGCACTGTAGACACCCGGGGGGTCCCCCCGGAAGCGCCGGCCCCCCTCCCGGAGGTGAGGGCAGGGCAGGCGCACACGCCCCCGTCACGAGAAAGTCCCGGCCCGCGACCTCGAGGATCGCGGACCGGGACGGTCCGTGGAGCTAAGGGGAATTGAACCCCTGACCTTTTCATTGCGAACGAAACGCTCTACCAACTGAGCTATAGCCCCAGGTCATGCCCTCCCGCGGGAGCGCACCGGACCATCATACGCCCGACGCCCCCGATCCTCCAATCCGGCGGCGCCACGCGGCGACCACGCCGAGCACCACACCCGCCAGATCCGCGACGACATCCACCGGGTCCCCCGTCCGCAACGGCACCCACGCGTGCTGCACGAGCTCGCTCACCGGCGCGTGCACCGCGAACGGCAGGGCCCACCACGCGCTCCGCCCCCACCAGGCGGCGAGGAACGCGGGCAGCGCGAACACGGCCACGTGGATCGCCTTGTCCAGCCCCGGCACGGCGAACCCGGCCTGCGGCACCTGCTCGCCCGGCAGGTACAGCACCACCAGCTGCACCACGACGGCGACGGCCAGCGCCGCCGCCAGGGCGCGGCGCCGTCGTGGGGAAGCGGGGGCGGAGCGGGCGGCCGGGGAGCCGGAGGGAACGGTCATCCGCCCATTCTGTCCGGCGTCCGCGCCGGGCACTCATGGTCCCCGCCCTGCTGAAAAGTCTCTATGTTTTTGTCATTTCTGCGCCGACCATGTGATGATCGCGCCATCCGGGTGGGCTCGTTCCGCCCGGATGCCGGTGTTGACAGCGCCGCCCAGGGCCGAGGGACCGCGATGGCTTGAGCAGAGAGCTCGCCGTTCGTGGACTCGGGACCCGGCGGGATGCCCTCCACCTCCCCGGCCCCTGGCCGCGACGTGATCGGTACGCCACCCTCCGCCCTGCGGAGCCGTGCCCTGACCGGACCGCGCCGGGAGATCGGGACGTCCGTAGTCACTCGTGCGAAAGGAAGTTCGATGCCGCCCTCCCAGGACGCAGCATCCCTGACCCAGCTCGGCGTGATCGGGGTGATCCTGCTCGTCGTGCTGTTCTACGGCGGGACCATGATCATGTCCGTGGCCATCTCCAAGAAGAAGGAGAACGCCGACGCCTACATGACCGCCGGAAACAAGATCGGCTTCGGCGTCTCCGCAGCCTCCATGACGGCCACCTGGATCTGGGCCGCCTCCATGTACGCCTCCGTGACCGCCGGCTACACGTACGGCGTCTCCGGCCCTCTCCACTACGGCCTCTGGGGCGCCCTGATGATCCTGTTCATCTACCCGTTCGGCCGCCGCATCCGCGCGGTCGCGCCGCGCGCCCACACCCTCGCCGAGGTCATGTACGCCCGGCACGGCCGCTCGTCGCAGCTCATGCTGGCCGGCTCCAACGTGCTCGGCTCCGTCATCTCCCTGACCTCCAACTTCATCGCCGGCGGCGCCCTGATCTCCCTGCTGTCCCCGCTGTCCTTCGGCGCGGGCATCCTGATCGTGGCCGCGGGCGTGCTGCTGTACACCCTGTGGTCCGGCTTCCGCGCCTCCGTGCTCACCGACTTCGCCCAGGTGATGGCCATGCTCGGCGCGACCGTCATCATCATCCCCGCCGTGTTCTTCGCCGCCGGCGGCCCGGACATGTTCCAGGCCGGCGTCGAGGCGGGCCACGTCACGGCCCAGCAGCAGAGCTTCTTCTCCTCCGACGCGTTCATGAACCAGGGCGCGCCGTACATCGCCGCCGTGCTGGCCTACGCGATCGGCAACCAGACCATCGCCCAGCGCCTCTTCGCCGTGCGGGAGGACCTCATCAAGCCCACCTTCGTCACGGCCACCCTCGGCTACGGCGGCACCGTGATCGGCGTCGGCATGCTCGGCGTGATGGCGCTCTACCTGGGCGTGGAGCCGCTCGACGGCGACGTCAACAACCTCCTGCCGCAGATGGTCGCCGACCACCTGCCGCTGGCGCTCGTGGCCCTGGCGTTCCTGATGATCATCGGCTCGCTGTCCTCCACCGCCGACTCGGATCTGTCCGCCCTCTCGTCGATCGTGATGACGGACGTCTACGGCCAGTCGGTCGGCCGCAAGAACGCGGACCCGAAGACCATGCTGCTGATCGGCCGCATCACCATGATCGTGGCGACGGCGGCGGCCCTGTACTTCGCCACCGCCAAGTTCGACATCCTCGACCTGCTGGTCTTCGTGGGCGCCCTGTGGGGCTGCCTCGTGTTCCCCGTGATCGCGTCCTTCTACTGGGGCAAGATCACCAACGTCGCGTTCACGGCGTCCGTGCT
Organism: Micrococcus sp. 140720015-1; assembly: GCF_053627595.1. Lineage (NCBI taxonomy): Bacteria > Bacillati > Actinomycetota > Actinomycetes > Micrococcales > Micrococcaceae > Micrococcus > Micrococcus sp. 140720015-1. The sequence goes on along the minus strand of NZ_JBSEYC010000001.1, from coordinate 109,938 downwards.
CGCCGCGCTGGCCGTGTTCCTGCCCGTGCGCTTCGAGTGGATCCCGCTCGAGGGCGCCTGGGCGTTCGTGGTGGAGACCCTCGCGATCCTCGGTGTGGGCGTCGTGCTGGGCATCATGTGCTTCGGCTTCTTCGGCCTGCGCCCGGCGGTCGTGGTCGGCGCGATCGCCTCGGTCGTGATGCTGTTCCTCGGCTACGGCTTCCTGCGGGACTACGCCACCCTCACGGGCTCGCTCGTGGCCTACGCCGTGTCCTTCCTCGTGTGCTGGGGGCTGTCCGTCCGCTCCGGGCAGGACTTCGACTTCGACCGGATCGCGCGCGTGACCGGTGACTTCGACCCCGCGACCGAGGGCCTGCCGCAGGCCGAGCGCGCCTCGGCCTCCGTGTCCTGATCCCCCGTCCACCGACTCGCAAGGAGCATCCGCATGACCGTCGGTCTCACCCTGTACGTCCTGATGTGGCCCGTCCTCGTGCTGGCCGTCCTCGTCGCGATCGCCCGCGGCTTCTTCGCCGACTGGGCCGCGGCCCGCCGCGAGGGCCGCTCGATCATCTGAGGCCTCCGCCGGGGGCGGCCCGGCCACGGGAGCGGCCCGGATCAACCGTTCGGGCGATGCCCCGGCACGGGCCGCTCTCCAGCGTGGAGGGCATGATGCGCCACTACGACGCCGCCCTGATGTACACCGTCCTCGGCCTCGCCGCGGGCCTGTTCTACCGCGAGTACACCCAGGCCCACGAGTTCACCGGCGCCACCGAGCTCGGCACCGTGCACACGCATCTGCTGGGCCTGGGGCTGACCGTGACCCTGGTGGTCCTCGCCCTCGACGCGGTTGTCGGCCTGACCGGCCGCGGCCCGTTCACCCGGTTCTTCCGGCTCTTCCACCTGGGCGTGCTGGTCACGTCCGTGATGATGGCCGTGCGCGGCGTCCTCACCGTGGACGGCCTGACGCCCGCCGAGACCTCGGCCGCCATCCCGGGCATCGCCGGACTCGGCCACATGCTCGTGACCGCCGGTCTCGCGCTGCTGTTCGTCGCCCTGTACAGCGGCGAACGGGAGCGTCAGGACCGCCTCGAGACGGGCCGCACCGGCGGCGCCGTCATCGAGGGGGCCTGACCCGCTCGATCCCCTGCTCGACCGCGCCCGCGTCAGCGGGCGCGGTCGAGCAGGATCACGTCCAGGCGGCGCGGCCCGTGCACGCCTTCGACGCGCTCGAGCTCGATGTCGCTCGTGGCCGAGGGCCCGGAGACCATGGTGATCGGCGCCGTCGCCTCCACGCGGGCCAGCGCCTCCGGGAAGAGCTCCACCACGGAGTCCAGCGGCACGATGCACACGTGGTGGTCCGGGACCAGGGTGATCGCCCGGCGGCCCTCGTCCGGGCGGCCGCTCAGGAAGATCGTCCCGGTCTCCGCGCAGGAGACCGTCGAGGACGTCACCACCGCGTCCACCTCGTTCAGCGCGTCCACGTTGAGGGGCTCGCGCTCGCCGTCGTGGGCGCCGCGGACCGCGGCCCGCTCCCCCGTGTGACCCACCGCGGGCTCCGTGATGCGCTCCCGGCCGGCCCCGCGGGAGTCCGCGGGGAGCCAGTCAGGCTCCAGACCGGCCGGCACCACGTACCGGGCGTCCGGGCCGAGCAGCTCGGCGATGGCCGCGGCCACCGTCTCCTCCGTCTCGTCCCGCACGGAGGCCCGGTAGTCGATCAGCCGATCGCGCAGCATCTCCACCACCTCGGCCCGGTCCCGGGAGGAGGTCCGCCGGTAGGTGCGCTGCACCGGGTCCGCGACCGGCCCGTCCGCCGTCGCCTCGCGGATGCGCCGCAGGATCTCGGCCTTCGCCTCGCTCATCGTCCGTCCTCCTCGACGTGCTCGTCCTCCTGGCGGTCCAGCCCGGCGACCCCGTCCAGGGCGGTCCGGTGCTCGGTCTCATCCTTGTGGCGGGCCCACCAGTTGCGGAAGGACTCCCGCGGGGGCGCCGGCACGTCACGTTCGTCGGTCCAGCCGCCGGCGATGCCCGGCAGCCAGCCGAGCACCCGGTCCGGCCCGGCCGCGACCCGGCCCAGCCCCAGGCCCCGCTCGGCCAGCGACATGCGCCGACCCGAGGACATCACCACAGAGGCGCCCTTCATCGCGACGTCCATCTGCGAGGGCGTGACGGACTCCACCGCCGTCTTGGCGCGGGCCAGGGGTCCGGCGTCGCCGTCCCCCTCCGTGCGCAGCGCCTTCCGGGCGGCGTGGGTGGCCTGCACGTCCTCGTCCCGGAGGTGGATGAGGATCGAGGGGATGTCGATCGCCACGGGGCACACGTCGTAGCACGCGCCGCACAGCGTGGAGGCGTAGGGCAGAGTGCCGTTCTCCCCCGCGTCCACACCGGTGAGCTGCGGGGAGAGGATCGCGCCGATCGGACCCGGGTAGACGGAGCCGTAGGCGTGGCCGCCGGTCTGCTCGTACACGGGGCACACGTTCATGCACGCCGAGCAGCGGATGCAGTGCAGCGCGGAACGGCCCTTCGGGTCGGACAGCACCGCCGAGCGGCCGTTGTCCAGCAGGACCAGGTGGAACTCCTGGGGCCCGTCGCCCTCGGTGACGCCCGTCCACATGGAGGTGTACGGGTTCATCCGCTCACCCGTGGACGAGCGCGGCAGCAGCTGCAGGAACACCTCGAGGTCCTCGAAGGTGGGCACGAGCTTCTCGATGCCCATCACGGTGATCAGCGTCTCCGGCAGGGTCAGGCACATGCGGCCGTTGCCCTCCGACTCGACGACGGCCAGCGTGCCCGTCTCGGCGACGCCGAAGTTCGCCCCGGAGATCGCCACCTTCGTGCTCAGGAACTTCTCGCGCAGGTGCCGGCGTGCAGCCTCGGCCAGGTCTGCCGGCTCGGAGGTGAGGCTCTCGTCCGTCTCCGGCATCTCCCGGAGGAAGATGTCCCGGATCTCCCGGCGGTTGCGGTGGATCGCCGGGACGAGGATGTGGCTGGGCCGGTCGTGGCCGAGCTGGACGATGAGCTCCGCCAGGTCCGTTTCGACGGCGGCCACGCCGGCCTGCTCGAGCGCGGCGTCCAGGCCGATCTCCTGGGTGGCCATGGACTTGACCTTGATCACCTCGTCCACGCCCTTGGCGGTGACGAGCTCCGTGATGATGCGGTTGGCCTCGGCCGCGTCCCGGGCCCAGTGCACGACGCCGCCGCGCGCGGTGACCTCGGACTCGAGCCGCTCCAGGAGCGCGGGCAGGTCCGCCATGACGGACTGCTTCAGCGCCGAGCCGGCGGCACGCAGCTCCTGCCAGTCCGGCAGCTCCTCGACGACGCCGGCACGCTTGGCACGGATGGTGTGCGTGGCCCGGCGGATGTTGGCGCGCATCTGGCCGTTCCCCAGCTGCTCGCGGGCAGACTCGGGGAACGGGGTGTTCAGCAGGATCTCGCCCTCGCCGTGGACGGGGCGGACGGTGGGCATTCCCAGGCGCACGCGGGTGGGTGCGGTGCTCATCGGCGGGCCTCCTCGACACGGGCGGACGGTCCGCGGCGGACGCCGGCGGACGCGGGGATGGACAGTTCGACGGGGCCGTCGACCTCGAGCGGATTCTCCCGGGTGGCCGCGAGGATCTCGGCGAGGTGCACGGTGCGCAGCGGGCGGCCGTCCTGACCGCGCGCCTCTCGACGGTGCATGGCCCCGTCCAGGTGGAGCAGGCAGGACGCGTCGCCGCCCGTGCAGAGGGAGGCGCCGGACGCGGTGACCTTCTCGATCTTCTCCTCCGCGATGGCGGCGGAGACGTCCGGGTTCTTCAGGGAGAAGGTGCCGCCGAAGCCGCAGCACTCCTCGGCGTCCGGCAGCGGGCGCAGGTCGATGTCCGCGACGGTGCGCAGCAGGTCCTCCTGGCGCGAGCCCAGGCGCAGCAGGCGCATGCCGTGGCAGGAGGGGTGGTAGGTCACGGTGTGCGGGAACCAGGAGCCGAGCTGGGCCCCGGCGTCCGTCACCCCGAGGACGTCCGTGAGCAGCTGCGACAGCTCGAGGGTGCGGGAGGCGACGACCTCGGCGTCGCGGGCCAGACCCTCGTCCCCGCCGGAGCGGGCGACGTCCGGCTGCTGGTGGCCGAGCGAGGCCACGCAGGAGGCGGAGGGGGCGACGGCGAGGTCGTAGTCGGCCTTCATGAAGGTGCGGACGTGGTTGCGCACCACGGGCAGGGCGTCCTTCATGTATCCGCTGTTGACGTGCATCTGCGAGCAGCAGACCTGGCCGGGCGGGAAGACCACCTCATGGCCGAGCCGCTCGAGGATGCGGACGGTGGCGAGGGCCACCTTGGGGTACATCGCGTCCACGATGCACGTGGCGAACAGGGCGATTCTCATGCCGGTCTCCGTTCCGGACGGGGCGCCTGGGGCGCCGTGCGGTGCGGCAGCACACGGGTGCCGTAGTGGTCAGACCATATCATGCCAGCACCTTGCAAGGTGACCACCCTCACAGTACGCTCCTTGGTCTGACCACAGTGGTCCGACCATCACCGGCCCGACCGGATCCCGCCCCGTCCCCTCGCCCACCGGGAGACCCCCGTGCACACCTTCACCCCCACCCCCGATGCCGCCGGCAGCGTCGCGCTCTCCGCCGCGCTCGGCGTCCTGCCCCTGCTGACGTTCTTCGCCACCCTCCTCGGCCTGCGCCTCAAGGCCTGGCAGTCGGGCCTCGCCGCGCTCGTGGTGGCCCTGCTCGTGGCCGTGCTGGGGTTCCACATGCCGGCCCACCTGGCGGCGCTGGCCGCCGCCCAGGGAGCGACCTTCGGCCTGTTCCCGATCGTCTGGATCGTCGTGATGGCGCTGTGGTTCTACCAGGTCACCGTGCTCTCCGGGCGATTCGACGACATGCGCGCGATCTTCGACTCGCTCGGCGGCGGAGACATCCGCATCCAGACTGTGCTCATCGCGTTCTGCTTCGGCGGCCTGCTCGAGGCCCTTGCCGGCTTCGGCGCCCCCGTGGCCATCACGGCCACCATGGTGCTCGGCCTGGGCGTGCCCCCGCTGCGGGCGGCCACCGCCGTGCTGCTGGCGAACACCGCGCCCGTGGCCTTCGGCGCCGTGGGCACCCCCATCACCACCGCCGGCACGCTCACCGGCATCCCCGCCACCCACATCGGCGCGATCGTCGGCCACCAGGCCCCGTTCGTGGCCGTGATCGTGCCGTTCCTGCTCGTGTTCATCATCGACGGGCTGCGCGGCGTGCGGCAGACGTGGCCGGCGCTGATCGTGATCGGCCTGAGCTTCGCCGTCGCCATCTGGCTGGCCTCGACCCACTTCTCCTACGAGCTCACCGACGTGGTGGCCTCCCTGGTCTCCCTCGCCGCCGCCGTCCTGCTGCTGCGCTTCTGGCGGCCGCGCGGCGCCGAGGAGGCCCGCCAGCGCCTCGACGCCCCCGCCCGCGCGGCGGCGCAGGACCTCACCCCCGGCCGGATCTTCATGGCCGTGCTGCCCTACATCGTGGTCGTGGCCGTGTTCGCCCTGGCCAAGCTGGTGCCCCCGATCACCGCGGCCCTGAACTCCGTCACCGCGAAGATCCCGTGGCCCGGGCTCGACGGGCACCTCGTCGACGCCTCCGGCGCGCCCCTGGCGAGCACCGTGTACAAGTTCGAGTGGCTGGCCTCCCCCGGCACGCTGCTGCTGATCGCCGGCCTGATCATGGCCGTGGTCTACTCCCGATTCGACCACGACGGCCGGTTCCCGCTCTCGGTGGGGAACGCGCTCGCCGAGATCGGCCGCTGCTTCGCCCGCATGCGCTGGTCCGCCCTGACGATCGTGATCGTGCTCTCCCTGGCCTACGTCATGAACTTCTCGGGCCAGACGGTCGCCATGGGCACGTGGGTGGCCGGCCTGGGCGCGGCCTTCGTGTTCCTGTCCCCCGTGCTCGGCTGGCTCGGCACCGCCGTGACCGGCTCGGACACCTCCGCGAACGCGCTGTTCTCCACCCTGCAGCAGACCGCCGCCACGAACATCGGCGCCGATCCGGCCCTGCTGGTGGCCGCCAACACCTCCGGCGGCGTCGTGGGCAAGATGATCTCCCCGCAGTCCCTGGCGATCGCCGCGACGGCGGTCGGCATGGAGGGACGGGAGTCCGAGATCCTGCGCCGCGTGGTGGTGTGGTCGGTCGTGCTCCTGCTGGCGGTGTGCACGCTCGTGTACCTGCAGTCCAACGTGCTGGCATGGCTGCTGCCGGCGGCGGGCTGACCACCTGCACCACCAGAACGGGGCGGCGTCCGTCGGTAGGATGGACGGTCGCCGCCCCGCCCCCTCGGAAGGTCCGTCCATGACCGCTGCCCCCGCCTACACCATCGTGCTCGACTGGCTCGAGGCCGAGCTGCGCTCCGGCGCCGTGGTCGTGGGGGACAAGCTGCCCGGCGAACGCACCCTGGCCGAACGCTTCGGCATCTCCCGGGCGTCCGTGCGGGAGGCCACCCGGATGCTCGAGGCCATGGGCCTGATCCGCGCCAGCGCCGGCTCCGGGCCGAACTCGGGCGCCGTCGTCGTCTCCGAGCCGTCCGCGGCGCTGGGCTGGGCGCTGCGCCTGCACATCGCCACCCGGTCCCTGCCGATGGCCGACGTCGTCGCCGCGCGCGTGCTCCTCGAGACCGATGCGGCGCAGGCCGCCGCCGCCACCTCCGGCGACCCCGAGAGCGTCGCCGTCCTGGCCGAGGCCGAAGCCCTGCTGGACCGGATGGACGACCCCGCGCTGCCGGAAGAGGACTTCCACCTGCTCGACACCGAGTTCCACGTGCGGCTGGCCACCCTGGGCGGGAACGTCGTGACGACGATGATGCTGGACTCCCTGCGCCAGGCGACCATCGGCTACGTGACCGAGACCGTGGCCGGGCTGTCCGACTGGCCCGCCGTGCGCGCCGGTCTGCAGGCCGACCATCGGCGGATCCTCGCCGCCTCCACCGCCGGGGACGGCCGGGCGGCCGCGCAGGAGCTGCGGGAGCACGTCCTCGGCTTCGCCGCCCTCGCCCAGACCGGCAGGGTGCCCGCCGCCGGCTGAGCCGGCGGACGGCTCCGGCGGTTCAGGCGGTGACGCCGTGCACCAGGGCGCCCACGCCCACGGCGGTCAGCGAGCCCAGCGCACAGCAGAACTCCACGAGCATGCCCACACCCATGGCCGTGAGGGCGCCGACCGAGCTGCTCAGGGCGGCCCGGGCGTCCCGGGTGCGGGCCCACTGGGAGGCGAACAGGCCGACGGCGAAGCCGAGGAACAGACCCACCACCGGGACCACGAAGAACCCGACGGCGGCGCCGGCCACCCCCCACAGGATCGGGCCGCGGGCGACGCGTTCACGCCGCAGCCGCCGGCCAGTCAGCACCGCGGACGCGCTCAGCCCCGCCACGGCGAGACCGGCCGCAATGACGCCGAACGTCCAGGACGCGGGGGAGCCCAGCAGCGCGGCCCAGCCGAGAGCCGTCACGAGGTTGAGCAGCGAGCCGGGCAGGACGGGGTACACGGTGCCCACCAGCCCCACCAGGAGCAGGAGCACGGCCACGAGGGAGATCAGCGCGGGAGTCACCGCACCAGTATGACGGGACGGGCACCGCGGTGACGGCGGCATCGGCGACCGCGCAGCGGCCCCCGTGCCCTCGCCGGAACGGGCCGGATCGGCTAGATTCGCCGCATGTTGGTCGCCGTGCCCACCGAAGTGAAGAACAACGAGTTCCGTGTCGCCCTGACGCAGGGCGGCGTCCAGGAGCTGGTGCGCGCGGGCCACCAGGTCCTCGTGCAGTCGGGGGCCGGCGTCGGCTCCGGCGCCTCGGACCAGGACTACCGCGATGCCGGCGCCGAGCTGGTCGACGACGTCGACGAGCTCTGGCAGCGCGCCGAGCTGGTCCTCAAGGTCAAGGAGCCCCAGCCGGAGGAGTACGGCCGCCTGCGCCGCGGCCAGGTCCTCTTCACCTACCTGCACCTGGCCGCCTCCCCCGAGTGCACGCGGGCGATCCTGGACGCCGGCACGACGGCGATCGCCTACGAGACGGTCACCCGCGGTCGCTCCCTGCCGCTGCTGGCCCCCATGAGCCAGGTGGCCGGCCGCCTGGCCCCCGCCGCGGGCGCCTACCACCTCCTCCAGCCGCAGGGCGGCTCGGGCGTGCTGATGGGCGGCGTGCCCGGCACCCGCCGCGCCCGGGTGGCCGTGATCGGCGGGGGTGTGGCCGGCGAGGCGGCGGCCGTGATCGCCGCGGGCATGGGCGCCGACGTGACCGTCCTGGACATCTCCCTCGAGCGGCTCGCGCAGCTGGACGCCGTCCACCAGGGGCGGATCCGCACGCTGGCCTCCTCCCACCTGAACATCGGCGAGACCGTGGCGGACGCGGACCTCGTGATCGGCTCCGTGCTGATCCCCGGCGCCGCGGCCCCGAAGCTGGTGACCGCCGAGATGGTGGAGTCCATGCGGCCCGGCTCCGTGCTGGTGGACATCGCGATCGACCAGGGCGGCTGCTTCGAGAACTCGCGGGCCACCACCCACCAGGATCCGACGTACCTGGTGGGGGACAAGATCTACTACTGCGTCTCCAACATGCCCGGCGCCGTGCCGCAGACCTCCACCGCTGCCCTGACCAACGCGACGCTGCCCTACATCAAGCGCATCGCCGACCTCGGATGGCGCGCCGCGCTGGCCGCGGACGAGGGCTTCGCCGGGGGCCTCAACGCGCACGACGGCGTGCTCACCCTGTCCTCCGTCGCCACGGCCGTGGCCGACGAGCTCGGCCTGGACCCCCGGAAGGACGTCCGCGTCACCTCCGAGGCGCTCGCGGAGGCCTGAACCCCGCGCCCGTCGCGCGCGAGGCCGGCCGGCCGCTCAGAGCCCCGCGAGGAACGCCCGGTGGAAGGACCAGTCGCCGGTCACCTCGGGGTGGAAGGCCGTGGCGAGCAGGTGGCCCTGCCGCACGGCCACGGGCAGCCGCGCGTCGCCGTCGACCCCCGGGTCCGCCGCGGGCACGGACAGGCGCGACGCCGGCACGCTCGCCAGGACCTCGACGCCCTCCCCCGCCTGGAGGACGGCGGGGGCGCGGATGAACACGGCGTGCACCGGCTCCGCCGCGACCGCGGGGACGTCCAGGTCCTCCTCGAACGAGTCGACCTGCGCGCCGAAGGCGTTGCGCCGCACGGCCACGTCCAGCACGCCGAGCCTGCCCTGATCCGGCGCCGGGTTGCGGATCTCCCGGGCCAACATGATCAGCCCCGCGCACGTGCCGTAGGCGGGCAGGCCGTCGCGGAGGGCGGCGATGAGCGGGTCCTTCAGCCCCATGATCCGGGCGAGGCGGTCCATCACGGAGGACTCGCCGCCGGGCAGCACGATGCCGTCCAGGCCCTCGAGGTCCGCGGGGCGGCGCACCGGGCGCGTACGCGCGCCGAGGGACTCGAGCACGTGCACGTGCTCCCGCACGTCGCCCTGGAGAGCGAACACGCCGACGGTCTTCTGTGGACTCACCAGCCGCGCTCGGCCAGGCGGTGCGGGGCCGGCAGGTCGCCCACGTTGATGCCCACCATGGCCTCGCCCAGACCGCGGGAGGCCTCGGCGACCGCCATCGGGTCGTCGAACTGGGCGGTGGCCTTGACGATGGCGCGGGCGCGCTCGGCCGGGTTGCCGGACTTGAAGATGCCGGAGCCCACGAACACGCCGTCGGCGCCCATCTGCATCATCAGGGCCGCGTCGGCCGGGGTGGCCACGCCGCCGGCGGTGAACATCACGACGGGCAGGGCGCCGGTCTCGGCGACCTCGCGCACCAGCTCGTACGGCGCCTGCAGCTCCTTCGCGGCCACGTACAGCTCATCCTGGGCCAGGCCCTGGAGCTGGGCGATCTCCTTGCGGATGGTGCGGATGTGCTTCACGGCCTCGGAGACGTCGCCGGTGCCGGCCTCGCCCTTGGACCGGATCATGGCCGCGCCCTCGGTGATGCGGCGCAGGGCCTCGCCGAGGTTGGTGGCGCCGCACACGAAGGGCACGTCGAAGTCCCACTTGTCGATGTGGTTCACGTAGTCCGCCGGGGAGAGCACCTCGGACTCGTCGATGAAGTCCACCTTGAGCGCCTGCAGCACCTGGGCCTCCACGAAGTGGCCGATGCGCGCCTTGGCCATCACGGGGATGGACACGGCCTCGACGATGCCGTCGATCAGGTCGGGGTCGGACATGCGGGCCACGCCGCCCTGGGCGCGGATGTCGGCCGGGACCCGCTCGAGCGCCATGACGGCCACGGCGCCGGCGTCCTCGGCGATGCGCGCCTGCTCCGCGTTGACGACGTCCATGATCACGCCGCCCTTCATCATGTCCGCCAGGCCGCGCTTGACGCGGGTCGTGCCGGTGCCGCGGGCGCCGTCGTCGGCGGCGGAGGCGGTGGAGGCGGAGAAGCTGCGGGCGCGCTCGTCGCTCATGGTGGTCCTTCCGAAGGGGTGGCGGCCCCGGCCGCGGGGCGGCTGGCCGGGGCGGAGACGCGGTCAACTCTAGTCCCCCGGCGGCGACCCCCGGCCCGCGTCACGGACAGACGACGTCACCCGGCCCCGTGCCGGCGCAGCGTGCGGCGTCGGCGCCAGACGACGAACGCGGCCACCGCCGCGAGGATCAGCACGAGGGCGAGGACGCCCCGGCCCTCTCCGAGCGCCGCGCCGATGACGGCCCACACCACGGCCATCCCGACGGTCCCGTACACCACGCCCCACAGGAACGTGCCGAGCGCGGCCGCCGGCAGGAACCGGCGCCAGGGCATGCGGGCGACGCCGGCGGAGCCGATCACCGCCGTCTGGATGCCCACCGTGAGGTAGCAGAACGGGATGGCCCACACCCCGTGGCGCTGGATGAAGCGCTGGGCCCGGACATAGACGGGCCCCTTCATCACGCGGGCGAACCAGCGGGTCCGCTCGACGCCGGAGGCCAGCCCCCGCCCGAGCGAGAACACGATCAGGGTGCGCAGGATCGCCAGCATCCAGAAGAACCCGATGGACCACAGCAGCGGCAGCCCCTCGATCCACGCCATCATGGGCGGAGCCACCCGTCGGTGCGGGGACTCATGTGCGCGCCCCGGCCGTGCTCACGCGTTCCAGAGCCCGTACGAGTCCGCGAGGTCCGCGATCTTCTGGGCGCGCAGCACGCGGGGCAGGTACGAGCCGTCGCCGACGGCGGCGCCCTGCGCGTGCTTCTCGAGCAGGTCGCGGGCCCACGCGAGCTCGTCCTCGGACGGAGACATCGCCCGGTTGACCCAGTCCACCTGATCCCGGTTCAGGACGAGGCGGCCGGTCATGCCCATCGAGGCGGTGACGGCGCTGGAGTCAATGACCGCCTCTTCCCCGTCCGTGTTGCCGGGCGGTCCGTCGATCGCGCCGGGCAGACGGCCCACGCGGGAGGCGATCACCATGCGGGAGCGGGCGTAGGCCATGGCCAGCGGGTCCTCGCCGACGCCGACGTCCTTGCGGAAGTCGTTCACGCCGAAGGCGAGACGGAACGTGCCCGGCGCCTTGGCCACGGCCGTGGCGTTCTCGATGCCCAGGGCGGACTCCAGCAGGGCGATCACCGGGGTGCCGGCGCGCAGCCGCATGGCGGTGAACGTGACCTGCTCCGGCTCCTCGGTCTCGGCCAGCACGACGCCGCGCACGCCGTCGAGGCCCGCGAGCGCCTCGAGGTCCCGCTGCCAGTGGTCCGTGGAGGTCGGGGAGATGCGCACCCACGCCGTCATGCCGCCGGAGAGGGCGTCCACGACGTGCTGGCGGGCCGTGTCCTTCTGCTCCTCCGGCACGGCGGCCTCGAGGTCGAAGATGACGGAGTCGGCCTCGGAGGCCAGGGCGGGGGCGAACGCGTCGGGGGTGGCCGCGTTGACCAGCAGCCAGGAGCGGCTGAGCTTGGCGGGCAGGGCGGCGGCGCGACGGTTCCTCACGGGCATGGCCTCCAGCCTAGCCCGCCGCGGCCGTCCGCCCGCGGGCCCCTTCCCCCCGTGGGAGGCCTCACACCCGCTCGCGGCGGGCGAGGCGGACGGCCGTAGCATGGAGGGGCCGTCGGCCCGTCCGACGCCGCCGAGCCCCGACCGCCAGGAGTATCCGATGCGCCCGCCCTCCCCTCCCCGCGCCCTGCGGCTCACGGGTGCCGTGGCCGCCGTGTGCCTGCTGGCCGGCTGCGCGGTCGACCCCGGCCTGGCCGAGGACTCGGCGTCCGACGACGGCGTGCCCCTGCCCGCGACGGAGGGGTATCAGCCGCTGACGGTCTACCTCGCCGTCGCCGAGGCGGAGGCGGTCCCGGGGACGAGCGGCCGGCCCTTCGGCTGCGGCGACCTGTTGGTGCCCGTGCAGACCGTGCCGACGGACACCGAGGACGAGGCGGACGCCGCCCTGGACTTCCTGTTCGCGGACGAGCAGGGCTGGCACGGCGACCCGTCGCTGTGGAACGCCGTGTTCGACGCGCGTGAGACCCTCACCCCGACCGGGCACCGCCGCGAGGGCGACGTGGAGATCTTCACCTTCACCGGCGCCGTGACGCCGGAGGACGACTGCACGGCCGAGCGGATCCGCGCCCAGCTGCAGGCGACCGCCGCCGCCTTCACGTCAGCGGGACAGGTCCGGCTCGAGGTGGACGGCCGGGACCTCGACGACGTGCTGGGGCTCGAGCCGCTCCACCTCGGCGAGTCCGTGGACGTCCCGCAGGGGGACCCCACGCCGAGCGGGGAGCCGAGCGACGGATCCGGCGAGCAGACGTGGGCGCCGGAGGGCGAGTCGTCGGAGGACACGTGGTCACCGGCCGAGCCCTCGGACGACACCTGGGCGCCGGCCGAGGAGTCGTCGTGGGGTCCCGCCGAGCCGACCCAGGACACGTGGTCCCCCGCCCAGGAGCCGAGCGCCCCCTGACCGCGCGACCCGCCGTCGTCGCCCGTCATCGGGCCTCCACCGGCGGCCGCGTCGTGCTATAGGGTGCCGAGCGTGCGGAATCTCCGAGATCACCTGTCCCAGCGCGCCGTCGGCGTGAAGCAGTCCGCGGTCCGCGACGTCTTCGACATCGCGATGGACCCGAACCTCGTCTCGCTCGCGGGCGGGAACCCGTGGCTCGCCGACCTGCCCCTCGACGAGCTGGGCCGGATCGCCTCCGACCTGATGACCCGGTTCGGCACGGAGTCCCTGCAGTACGGCCCCGGCCAGGGCACCGAGGAGATGCGCGCCGCCGCAGCCAGCGTCATGGCCGCCGACGGCATCCCGGACGCGGACCCCGAGCTCGTGGTCATCACCCCCGGCTCGCAGGCCGCGATCGACACCGCCTGCCGGGCGTTCGCGAACCCGGGCGACGTCGTCGTGGTGGAGGACCCCACGTTCGTGGGCGCGTTGACCACCTTCAACACGTGGCAGCTCGACGCCGTGGCCACGGGCACCGACGACCACGGCCTGGTGCCCGCGGCCCTCGACGAGACCCTGACCCGCCTGGCCGCCGAGGGCCGCCGCGTGGCCTTCCTCTACACGATCCCCTCGTTCGCGAACCCCTCGGGCGCCCTCCTGCCCCCGGGCCGCCGCGCCGAGGTGGGCGCGATCTGCGAGAAGCACGGCGTGCTCATCGTGGAGGACAACCCGTACGGGCAGATCGCGTTCGACGGCGAGCCCGTCGCCCCGATCGCCGCCGACCACCGGGACAACGTGGTCTACCTCGGCACGATGTCCAAGATCTTCTCCCCGGGCGTGCGCATCGGCTGGGCGCTCGTGCCGGCCGAGCTCAAGCGCGAGTTCTACCTGTGCGCGGAGTCGGCCTACATCCACGCGTCCACGTACTCGCAGATGCTTTCCACCGCTTTCGTCACGCAGCTGGACTGGCAGGGCCACGTCCGCCACGTGACCGGGCTGTACCGCGAGCGGGCGGGGGCGCTCGTGGACGCGGTGCGTGAGCACTGGGACCCGGGGGTCGAGTTCATCACCCCGCAGGGCGGCTTCTTCCTGTGGGCCACCCTGCCGGCCGGGGTGGACACCCTCGAGGTGATGCACCGCGGCATCGAGGCGGGCGCGGTGTTCGTGCCGGGGGCGGCCTTCACCCCCGTCGAGGGCACGCACTCCACCCTGCGCCTGGCGTACTCGTTCGTGGAGGCCGAGAAGCTCGTGGAGGGTGTGCGGCGCCTGGCCCCGGCGGTGAACGAGTCGATCGCCCGGGCCCGCTGAGCCGCGGCGGGCGCCCACGACGACGTCGGCCCGGCGCGTCTGCCGGACGTGCGACCCCTTCCCCGGGCCCGCGAGATCGTATACGATCTCGACCATGACGCAGAGCACACCGGAGCCCACGCCCACCGTCACCGAGCACGACTTCACCGTCCGGGAGAACCGGCCGGGCAAGGTGCTCGCCCTCCACCTGAACTACCCCTCCCGCATCGCCCAGCGCGGCCGGTCCCCGCAGGCCCCCGGCTACTTCCTCAAGGCCGGCACCTCCATCGCCCGCAGCGGCGACACGATCGAGCGCCCCGCCGGCACCGAGCTGCTCGCCTACGAGGGCGAGATCGCGCTGATCATCGGCCGCACCGCCCGGCGCGTCAGCCCGGAGGAGGGCTGGTCGCACGTCTCCGGCATCACCGCCGCCAACGACTGGGGCCTCTACGACCTCCGCCACGCGGACAAGGGCTCCAACGTCAAGAACAAGTCCGGCGACGGCTACACCCCGCTCGGCCCCGCGGTGATCTCCGCCGCGGGCCTGGACCCGGCCGCCCTGCGCGTGCGCACCTGGGTCAACGGCGAGATCGTCCAGGAGGACACCACCGAGGGCCTCGTCTTCCCGTTCGGCCGGCTCGTGGCCGACCTCTCGCAGCTCATGACGCTCGAGGAGGGCGACGTCATCCTCACCGGCACCCCCGCCGGATCCTCCGTGGCCCAGCCGGGTGACGTCGTCGAGGTGGAGGTGGACGCCCCCGGCGCCCCCGGCGCCCCGACCACCGGCCGCCTGGTGACGACGGTCGTCGACTCGGAGCACTCCCTGGCCCCGTTCGGCGCGCAGCCGCAGGTGGACGACGTGCAGCGCGAGGAGGCCTGGGGCTCCCGCGAGGCCGCCGGTCTGGCCCCGCAGGCCGCGGCGCCGTCGTCGTCCGCGGTGGACGAGAACGGCCACTGGGTCGCGAGCGCCCCGCAGCCGGACCGCTCCCTGCTGACCCCTCAGCTGCGCGCCAAGATCGACGCCATCGCGGTGGCCACCCTCACCGCCCAGCTGCAGAAGCGCGGCATCCAGAACGCGACCATCGACGGCCCGCGACCGATCCACCGGGGCCGGCGCGTCCTCGGCTACGCCAAGACCCTGCGCTACGTCCCCAAGCGCGAGGACCTGTTCAAGGAGTTCGGCGGCGGCTTCAACGCCCAGAAGCGGGCGATCGACTCGGTGCAGCCGGACGACGTGGTGGTCATGGAGGCCCGCGGCGAGCACGGCACCGGCACCCTCGGGGACGTCCTGGCCCTGCGCGCCCAGGTGAACGGCGCGAACGCCGTGATCACGGACGGTGGCATCCGCGACTCCGCCGCCGTGGCCGAGGTCGGCCTCCAGGTCTACGCCGGCGCCACGCACCCGGCCGTGCTGGGCCGCCGTCACATCCCGTGGGAGGTCGGCGGCACCATCGCCTGCGGCGGCACCACCGTGCAGCCCGGGGACATCATCGTCGGTGACGACGACGGTGTGGTGGTCATCCCGCCGTCCCTGCTCCAGGAGGTCGTGGACGACGCCTACGAGCAGGAGCTCCAGGACGCCTGGGCGTACGAGCAGGTCAAGGCCGGCCACCCGGTGGACGGGATGTTCCCCCCGAACGCCGAGTGGAAGGCCAAGTTCGCCGAGTACCGCAAGACCCTGCCGGACGCCCCGGCCCCGGAGGGCGACGCCTGAGCATGCGCCGGACGGACATCGGAACGGTCGGCCTCGCAGGCACCCCCGTCTCCAAGGCGGACCGCGCCTACCAGGCGATCCTCGAGGGGATCCGGGACCAGCGCCACGAGCCGGGCGACCGGCTGGTGCTGTCCCAGATCGCCGCGGAGCTGGGCATGTCCGTGGTGCCCGTGCGGGAGGCGATCCGCCGCCTGCAGTCCGAGAAGCTGGTGGCCTACGAGCGCAACGTGGGCGCCACCGTGGTGGGCATCGACCCGGTCGAGTACCGCCACACCATGGAGACGCTGGCGCTGGTGGAGGGGTTCTCCACCGCCCAGTGCGCCCCGCACGTGACCGCCGAGGACCTCGCGGCGGCCCGTGAGGTGAACGCGACCATGCGCGCGATGACGGAGTCGGAGACGGCCTGGGACCCGGTGGCGTTCACCGAGCTCAACCGCCGCTTCCACTCGATCCTGTTCGAGCATCACCAGAACGAGCACGTGCACGACCTCGTGCACCGCGGCTGGAACCGCCTGGCCGCGCTGCGCTCCTCCACGTTCGCGTACGTGCCCGGTCGGGCGGTGGCCTCCGTGAACGAGCACGAGCACCTGCTGCGCCTGATCGAGGACGGGGCGCGCTTCGAGGAGATCGAGGCCGCCGCCCGCGCCCACCGCCTGAACACCCTGCACGCCTACCTGGAGCACAGCGCCGAGCCGTCCGCGTGACCGCCGGCCGGACCGGCGCCGACGCCGGCTGCTCCAGGCCCCGATCATCAGACCCACCCGAAGCACTCAGCGAAAGAGACACCATGACGGAGAAGACCAGCATCGAGGCCCGCACGCCCGCGGGCCTGCCCGACGTCCTGCGCCATTACATCGACGGTGAGTTCGTCGACTCGATCGACGGCGACACCTTCGAGGTGCTCGACCCGGTGACCAACGAGCCGTACCTGACGGCCGCCTCCGGCAAGGCCGCGGACATCGACCGCGCCGTCGCCGCCGCGAAGCGGGCCTTCGAGTCCGGCGAGTGGTCCCAGGCCCTGCCGCGCCAGCGCTCCCGCGTGCTGCACCGGATCGCCGACATCATGGAGACCCGCGGCGACCAGCTCGCCGAGATGGAGTGCTTCGACACCGGCCTGCCGATCAAGCAGGCGAAGGGCCAGGCCGCCCGCGCCGCCGAGAACTTCCGCTTCTTCGCGGACCTGATCGTGGCCCAGCACGACGACACCTTCAAGGTGCCGGGCCGCCAGATCAACTACGTGAACCGCAAGCCGATCGGCGTCGCCGGCCTGATCACCCCGTGGAACACCCCGTTCATGCTGGAGTCCTGGAAGCTGGCCCCGGCCATCGCCACGGGCAACTCGGTGGTCCTGAAGCCGGCGGAGTTCACCCCGCTCTCGGCCTCCCTGTGGGGCGGGATCTTCGAGGAGGCCGGCCTGCCGAAGGGCGTGTTCAACATGGTGCACGGCTTCGGCGAGGAGGGCTACGCGGGCGACCCGCTCGTCAAGCACCCGGACGTGCCGCTGATCTCCTTCACCGGCGAGTCCCGCACCGGCCAGATCATCTTCGCCAACGCCGCCCCGCACCTGAAGGGCCTGTCCATGGAGCTCGGCGGCAAGTCTCCGGCCGTGGTGTTCGAGGACGCGGACCTGGACGCGGCGATCGACGCGACCATCTTCGGCGTGTTCTCCCTGAACGGCGAGCGCTGCACCGCCGGCTCCCGCATCCTGGTCCAGCGGTCCGTCTACGACGAGTTCGTGGAGCGCTACGCCGCCCAGGCCTCCCGTGTGAAGGTCGGCCTGCCGGACGACGAGACCACCGAGGTCGGCGCCATCGTGCACCCGGAGCACTTCGAGAAGGTCATGTCCTACGTGGAGATCGGCAAGACCGAGGCCCGCCTGGTGGCCGGCGGCGGCCGCCCGGAGGGCTTCCCCGAGGGCAACTTCGTGCAGCCCACGGTGTTCGCGGACGTGGCCCCGGACGCCCGGATCTTCCAGGAGGAGATCTTCGGCCCGGTGGTGGCCATCACCCCGTTCGACACGGAGGAGGAGGCCCTGCAGCTGGCCAACAACACCAAGTACGGCCTGGCCGCCTACATCTGGACCAACGACCTCAAGCGCGCCCACAACTTCGCGCAGAACGTAGAAGCCGGCATGGTGTGGCTGAACTCGAACAACGTGCGGGACCTGCGCACGCCGTTCGGCGGGGTGAAGGCCTCCGGCCTGGGCCACGAGGGCGGCTACCGCTCGATCGACTTCTACACCGATCAGCAGGCCGTGCACATCAACCTCGGCGAGGTCCACAACCCGGTGTTCGGCAAGCAGGAGCAGGCCGCGGCGAAGATCGACGGCTGACCCCGCGCTGACCAGCGACCACGACCGCGCCCGCACCGTCCCCGCGACGGTGCGGGCGCCGTCGTCGTGGTGGGCCGGGCCGGCTCCCTCCCCCCACCCACCCGACGCGGGTTGAGTTGTCGCGGGTGCGGGCACCCCGGACCCGCGACAATTCACCCCGCGTTCCTCGAGAGCCTTTCCGCCGGACGCCCGGATCGTATACGATCGAGCCACTGACCGTGTCCCAGGCCACAGCGCACCGCCCCCTCACCAAGGAGCACCGATGACCAACCTCGAGAGCCGCCAGAAGACCTCCTCCGGCTTCTTCGTCACGAAGGAAGCCCCCATCGACCCGGAGAACCCCCTCCCCACCCCGACGTCCGAGGCACCGGACATCCTGCGCTGCGCCTCGATGGAGCTCGTGGTCACGGACCTCGCCCAGTCTCGCCAGTTCTACGTGGACGTCCTCGGCCTCGTGGTCACCGAGGAGGACGAGGAGACCGTCTACCTGCGCTCCATGGAGGAGTTCATCCACCACAACCTGGTGCTGCGCCAGGGCGAGACCGCCGCCGTGGCCGCGTTCTCCTACCGGGTGCGCACCCCCGAGGACCTGGACAAGGCGGTCGCCTTCTACGAGGAGCTGGGCTGCCGCGTCGAGCGCCGGAGGGACGGCTTCGTCAAGGGCGTCGGCGACTCCGTGCGCGTCGAGGACCCGCTGGGCTTCCCCTACGAGTTCTTCCACGACGTCGAGCACGTGGAGCGCCTGGCCTGGCGCTACGACCTCTACACCCCGGGCGCCCTGGTCCGCCTGGACCACTTCAACCAGGTGACCCCGGATGTGCCGCGCGCCGCCCGCTACATGCAGGACCTGGGCTTCCGCGTCACCGAGGACATCCAGGACGAGAAGGGCACCGTCTACGCCGCGTGGATGCGCCGCAAGCCCACCGTGCACGACACCGCCATGACCGGCGGCGACGGCCCCCGGATGCACCACGTGTGCTTCGCCACGCACGAGAAGCACAACATCCTGGCGATCTGCGACAAGCTCGGCGCCCTGCGCATGTCCGACCACATCGAGCGCGGCCCGGGCCGCCACGGCGTCTCCAACGCGTTCTACCTCTACCTGCGCGACCCGGACGGCCACCGCGTGGAGGTCTACACCCAGGACTACTACACCGGTGACCCGGACAACCCGGTGGTCACCTGGGACGTGCACGACAACCAGCGTCGCGACTGGTGGGGCACCCCGGTCGTGCCGTCCTGGTACACCGACGCCTCCCGCGTGCTGGACCTCGACGGCAACCTGCAGCCGCTGGTCTCCCGCACCGACGATTCGGAGATGGACGTGACCATCGGCGCCGACGGCTTCTCCTACACCCGCGCCGACCAGGGCGAGGAGTCCATGCCGGAGTGGAAGCAGGGCGAGTACAAGCTCGGCAACCAGCTCTGACCGGCACTGCCGGCGCGCTCCGGGACACCACGACGACGGCGGGCACCCACCTCGGCTGCCCGCCGTCGTCGGCCGCACTCCCTGCCACCCTCCGCGTCCCCCCGTCCCACGCCGTTCGAGGCGGAAAATCCACCTCATTCGAGTCGGGAGGGCCAGTTTGAGCTCGATTTCCCGCCTCGAAGCGTGGGGAGCAGGGGTGTCCCGCCTCGCAGACGGGCCCCGAGGGGCTGGCCTGGCTCACGGTGCACCGCCGCAAGCCCGGGCTGGGCATCGGGACGCGCGCCCCGGACTGATCCGGGGCGGTGGCAGGATGGCGACGGGGCCGGGGGCGAGCTGCGTAATCGTATACGATCAAGGCCAGGCCCCTGCCCGTCGTCGTGAAGGAGACCGCTGTGCTGGACCACGAGACCCACGTCAAGATCGCCGACGAGCTGCACCGTGCGGGCATCGACCGCGTGCCCGTGCCACGGCTGACCGCGCGCTACCCGGAGATGCAGATCGAGGACTCGTACGCCGTCCAGCGCATCTGGGCCGAGCGTCAGGTCGAGGCGGGCCGCCGCAAGGTGGGCCACAAGATCGGCCTGACCTCCAAGGCCATGCAGGACGCGACCGGGATCGACGAGCCGGACTACGGCGTGATCTTCGACGACCAGGTGTTCGAGTCCGGCCACGTGTACGAATGGAAGAAGTACACCCATCCGCGCATCGAGATGGAGCTGGCGTTCGTGCTGCGGGACGAGCTGCGCGGGCCCGGCCTGAACCTGATGGACGTGCTGCGCGCCACCGAGTACGTGGTGCCCGCGCTGGAGGTGCTGGACTCCCGCATCGAGATGGCCGGCCGCACCATCACGGACACCATCTCGGACAACGCCGCCCTGGGCTCCCTGGTGATCGGCGGCCGCCCCGTGGGCGTGCACGACGTGGACCTGCGGTGGGTCGCCGGCATCCTCTCCCGCAACGAGGAGATCATCGAGACCGGGGTGGCCGCGGGCGTGCTGAACCACCCGGCCAACGGCGTGCACTGGCTGGCCAACCGCATCGCCGAGCACGGGGACGCGCTCGAGTCCGGTGAGATCGTGCTCGCCGGCTCCTTCACCCGCCCGATGTGGGTGTACGAGGGCGACACCGTCTACGCCGACTACGGCCCGCTCGGGACCATCACCTGCCGCTTCGCCTGAGCCGCCCGCCGTCGTCGCCCCGCCCGCCCGCAACGCGGGTTGACCTTTCACCAGTACGACCCCTCTCCACCCGCGACAACTCAACCCGCGTCGGGTGGAGGGCGCGGAGAACCCCGGAGGAACGTCCCATGCCCGTCCGCCACAACCCGCAGCCGCTGTTCCGCGACCTCTTCACGCCCGAGGCCGTCGCCGCCCGTGGGGGCCGCCCCGCCGCCGGCATGTTCCTCTCCTCCGGGGACCCGACGACGGCGGAGATCTGCGCCGGCGCGGGCCTCGACTACCTGCTCATCGACGCCGAGCACGCCCCGCTGACCCTGCAGGACGTCATCGCCCAGCTGCGCACGATCGCCGGCTACCGCGTGCCCACCCTGGTGCGTGTGCCGGCGCTGGACACCGTGGCCATCAAGCAGTTCCTGGACCTGGGCGCCCAGACGCTGCTGGTGCCCATGGTCGACGACGCCGCGATGGCCCGCCGCGCCGTGGCCGCCGCCCGCTACCCGGACGGCTCCGCCGAGGGCGGGGTGCGCGGCGTGGGCTCCGCCCTGGCGCGCTCCGGCCGCTGGAACCGGATCCCCGGCTACCTGCCCGGCGCGGCGGACCACGTCTCCGTGATCGTGCAGATCGAGACGGCCGCGGGCGTGCGCAACGCGGATGAGATCGCAGCGGTGGACGGGATCGACGGCGTCTTCATCGGCCCCTCGGACCTCTCCGCGTCCCTGGGCCTGCTCGGCCAGCAGTCGCACCCGGACGTGGTGGCCGCGGTCGAGGAGGTCATCGCAAAGGTCAAGGCCGCCGGGAAGATCGTGGGCGTCAACGCGTTCGTGCCCGCGCAGGCCGACGCCTACGCCGCCGCCGGTGCGGACTACGTCAACGTGGGCGCCGACGTCGCCCTGCTGGCCCGCGCCGCCGAGGCCCTCGCCGACCGCTGGTGCCCGGCACCGAGCGACGCCGCGGCCGGCGGCGAGGGAGCGCCCCGCGCGTCGTACTGATCCGGTCATCCCCTCACTTCGGGGCGCGAAATCCACCCCTTGGACGCCCGATCCTGGCCCATGGCGTGGATTTCCCGCCTCGAATGGCTCGGGGCCGGCGTTCCGGGGGACGTCGCCGCCTCCTGCACAACCGCACCGGACCCCCTCGTGCGTCCCCAGGCCCACACTCATCCGTCTCGGGATGCCGAGCGACGGGGCACGCTCGCCGCATGCCCCGTCGTCCCGCCCCGCTGCCGGCATCGATCGGCCCCGCCGCCTTCACGGTCGACGACGCGCGCCGGGCGGGTGTGACGTGGTCCCGACTGCAGTCCTCAGACCTGCGGCGGCTGCGCCACGGCATCTACGGGCCGGCCGGCCCTGCGGCGGTCTCCGTGCGTGAGTGGACGCTGGATGAGGTCCGTGCGTATCAGCGGCGCCATCCCGACGTCGTCGTCAGCCATGAGACCGCCGCCCGCCTGCACGGCCTGACCGTGCCCGCACGGCTGTTGGCCCCCGGTGCGGTGCACGTCAGCGTCGGCACCTCGGGCGGCCGGCCGGTCCAGGCGGGTCTGGTGCCCCACCGCATCGAGGTGCCGGAGGGACAGCGGATGACGCGGGGCGGCGTGCTCGTGACGACGCCGGCCCGCACGCTGTGGGACCTGTGCGCGGCACGGTCGGCGCTCACGGAGCGGGACGTCGTCGTCGCCGGTGACGCGCTGCTCTGCCCACCGTGGCTGCCCGGCGGCGGACGCGGGGCTCCCGCCTACACCCCGGAGGAGCTCGTCCGATCGCTGACCGAACGGGGACGTTTCCGGGGGCGCGGCCTGGCCCGGGCAGCGCTGGCGAGGATGCGCGTGGGGGCGGATTCGCCGCGCGAGACACGTCTGCGGCTGGCGCTCGTCGATGCCGGGCTGCCGGAGCCCGAGGTGCAGTGCCGGCTGGACCCGTCAGACCGCCGCGCTCCGACGGTCGACCTCGGGTATCGGCCGTGGCGCCTCGCGTTGCAATACGAGGGCGAGCACCACCGCACCGCCGAGCAGCAGGCCCGGGACGTGCTGCGCGACCGCTGGTGCACCGACCACGACTGGCTCTCGATCAAGGTCATGTGGTCCGACGCCCGGGACGACTACGCGGACGTCGTCGCGCGGGTGCGGCGCCGGGCGGCCGAGTTCGGTGGGTGACCCGGTGAGATCCACGGCCCCCCCCGTTTCGGGGCGGGAAATCCAGGTCATAACGCTCTGGTCCACGCCCATGGGGTCGATTTCCCGCCTCGAAAGGACGGGCGCGGTGGGAGTCGGCCCGTGAACACCCGTCCTCCCCCACGTAGCGTGGCCCCATGACCACGTCCGCCCCCACCCTGAGCTCGCATTTCGCCGATACCTTCCCCGAGCTCGCCCTGCCCTGGCAGGCCCAGGCCACGGACGGCCCGCGGCTCGTCCTGCTCAACGCCTGCCTCGCGGCGGAGCTCGGCCTCGACGCCGAGTGGCTCGCCAACGACGACGGCGTCCGCTTCCTCACCGGCGAGCAGCCCGGCCCGGACGCACGGCCGGTCGCGCAGGCGTACGCGGGCCACCAGTTCGGCCACTACTCCCCCCGCCTGGGTGACGGGCGCGCCCTCCTCCTCGGCGAGCTCACGTCCCCGGACGGTCGGCTCCACGACCTGCATCTCAAGGGCTCCGGTCGCACGCCCTTCGCGCGCGGCAACGCCGACGGGCAGGCCGTGCTCGGCCCCATGCTCCGCGAGTACGTGGTCTCCGAGGCGATGCACGCCCTCGGCGTGCCGACCACGCGGGCGCTGGCCGTCGTCGCCACAGGCCATCCGGTCCGCCGCGAGACCGTGTTGCCGGGCGCGGTGCTGGCCCGGGCGGCCGCCTCGCACCTGCGCGTCGGCACGGCCCAGTACGCCGCGGCCCTCCCCGAGCGGGTGGACCCCACGGACGTGCTGCGCCGAATCGTCGACGAGGCCATCGCCCGCCACCACCCGCACGCCTCCGACGCCGAGCACCCCGCGCTCGCGCTCTACGAGGCGGTGATCGCCGCGCAGGCCGAGCTCGTCTCCCGCTGGATGCTCGTCGGCTTCGTGCACGGTGTGATGAACACGGACAACATGACCCTGTCCGGCGAGACCATCGACTACGGCCCCTGCGCGTTCATCGACGCCTTCGACCCGGCTGCGAGCTTCTCCTCGATCGACGCCCAGGGCCGGTACGCGTACGGGAATCAGGGGCCCATCGCGGCGTGGAACCTCGCCCGGTTCGGCGAGGCCCTCGTGCCCGTGCTCCACGACGACCCCGACCGCGCCGTCGCGCTCGCCCAGGAGGCGCTGGGCAGGTTCCACGGCGCCCATCTCGCGGCGTGGCGGGGCGGACTGCGGGACAAGCTCGGCCTCCCGGCGTCGGTGGCGCAGGACGACGTCGCCGCGCTCACCGACCGCCTGTTCCCGTGGCTGGCCGCGGCGCGGGCCGACTGGACCTCGTTCTGGGT
Source organism: Micrococcus sp. 140720015-1 (assembly GCF_053627595.1). Lineage (NCBI taxonomy): Bacteria > Bacillati > Actinomycetota > Actinomycetes > Micrococcales > Micrococcaceae > Micrococcus > Micrococcus sp. 140720015-1. Next base: position 85,729 of record NZ_JBSEYC010000001.1, on the reverse strand, counting down.
GCGGCTGGCCGAGCACACGGCGGCGCCCGTGGACGACGACGCGGCGCGCGCCGAGGCGGCACGACTCGTCCCCGGCGCCCCGGACCCCGCGGGGCTCGCCGCCTGGCTCGCGGACTGGCGGGCGATGGGTCCCGATCCGGCCCGGATGCGCGCCGTGAACCCCGTGTACATCCCGCGGAACCACCTGCTCGACGAGGCCCTGACGGCCGCGGGGGGCGGGGACCTCACCCCGGTCCACCGGCTGCTCGAGGCCGTCACGGATCCCTTCACCCCGCGCCCCGGGTTCGAGCGGTACGCGGAGCCGGGTCCGGCGGACGGGACCCCGTTCGTCACCTACTGCGGCACCTGACCGCTTTCGTTGACGAAACGGACGCCCTCCAGGCCGCTTTCGTTGACGAAACGGGCGCCCTCACCCCCGCGCCAGCGACTTGACCGGCACGGCCGGGTCCGTGAGCGCGACGGGGTCCACCACGATCCCCCGGTCGATGATGCGCCGGGCGGCCTTGACGGTCATGGGGTCGTCGATCGACGCCGCCCCGCGCAGGGTCCCGTCCGCGGCCAGGGCGAAGCTCGCCACCACGACCCCGCGCACCTCGCGGTCCACGATCCGCCCACCGGCCGGCACCGTCATGTCCCCCACGGCCTCCACGTGGGCGTCGTACCGGCCGGACCAGAACCACGGGGCGCCCGGGGCGTCCGCCTGCTCCCCCAGGATCGCCGCTGCGGCGGCCGCACCGGAACGCAGGGCCGGTTCCCAGTGCCGCGACGGTGCCCACGCAGACTCCCGGGCGCGCGCGGCGTCGCCCACGGCCAGGATCCCGGGCACGGCAGTGCGGCCCATCGCGTCCGTGAGCACGCCGTCGGCCACCTCCAACCCGGCGTCCTCGGCGAGGGCGGTGTCCGGCACGGTGCCTCCGGCCAGCACCACGACGTCGGCGTCCACGGTCCGCCCGTCGTGGAGGTGGAGCCGGTGAGCGGCCGGCAGCACGGCGCCGCCGTCGGCGTCCCGGTGCTCGATCCAGGCCGCCCGCCCGACCTCGACCGCGACCCCGTGCTCGGCGTGCATCCGGTGCAGGCGGGCGGCCAGCGCCGGCCCGACCGCTGCGCCAGCCGGGGCGTCCGTCCCGGTCACGAGCGTCACCGCGGCGAGCGAGCGGCGGGCCGCGGCCGCGACCTCGGCGCCCGTGAAGCCGCCGCCCACGACCGCCACCTCGGTCCCGAACGTCAGGCGGTCGCGCAGGGCCTCGGCGTCGGCGCGGGTGCGCAGGGTGATCAGGTCCGGGTGGTCGGCGCCGGCGACGTCGAGGGCCCGGGGTCGCCCGCCCGTGGCGAGCACGACCGCGCCCGCCTCCAGGACCCGCCCGGAGGCCGTCTCCACCCGGTGGGGCGCGGGGCCGCCGTCGGGGTGGACACCGCCCGGCACCACCCGGACCGCCTCGTCCTCCAGCAACTCCACCCCGTGCTCGGCGAACCACGCCGGCGGAGCGAGCAGCAGGCGGTGCGCGTCCGCGTCGCCGGTCAGGAACTCCTTGCTCAGGGGCGGCCGGTCATAGGGCACGCCCTGCGGGTCCACGAGGGCGATCCCGCCCGCGAAACCGCGGCGCCGCAGCTCGCGGACCACAGCGAAGCCCGCGACGCCGCCGCCCACCACGACGACCGAGCCGGGCACGCCTGCCGGGGCCTCGACGTCGTGGCTCATGCGCCGGCGACGAGGTAGAGCTGGCCCTCGCGCTCCTCGACGCGGTGCACGCCGACGCCTTTGGTGGCGGGCAGGCAGAGCGCCTCGCCGGTGCGCAGGCAGAACTGCGCGGCATGCAGCGGGCACTCCACCCGGTCGTCCTCGAGCCAGCCCTCGGCCAGCGAGGCGTCCTCGTGGGTGCACGTGTCGTCGATCGCGTGGAACTCGCCCGCGTCCGTGTGGAACACCGCGACGTCGTCCCTCGTCCCCGCCGTCGCCGCCGGGACGACGATCGCCTCGCCCTCCGGGATGTCCGCCGCCGCGCCGATGTGGATCGACTCCGCCATGGTCTGCCTCCTCTGGTTCCCGGGCCGGACGGCCCGTGGTGGTCTCCCGTCACCGTATCCCCCGGCGCGGACCCGGCACCCCTCCGCTGTGCTCCGCCCCGGTGTGGAATCGCCTCCGCCTGTGAATGGATGAACCGGACATCACGGGGGCGTGAAATCACCCGACAGGCCTGAGAAAAAGGTCCCCGGGAATGGTCGATCACGCTACGATCACGACGGCCCTCCGGCCCTCATCCCGCCCGCACCACGCCACCGACCCGGGGATGCGGCACGGCCCGCGCCTGTCGTTCCTCGGGCACTCCACCTTCCGAAGGCATCCGCATGAAGATTCTCCCGCCGCGCTCCGCCGCGTCCCCCCGCCCGCTCGCGCCCGCCGTCGCGGTCGCCGCGCTCTCCGTCCTCGTCGGCGGCCTGCTCCCGCAGCAGCCGTCGACGACCACGGAGGGCGCCCCCGACGCACTTCCGCGCGACGACGCCGCCCGCGCCACGACCGCCGGGACGGCCGCGACCCCCGCGGCGGCCGCCCCCGTCGAGGGCGCCGGCGTCGCGACCGTCCCGCAGGAGGGCGAGAACCTCGTCCCGGCCGAGGCGGCCCCGGCCGGCGTCGTGCTCGGCGAGCCCGTGGTGGACCGCCCGTTCACGGTGGCCGCTGCCGTGTGGGACGCCGCGGCGGACGACGCCGTCGAGCGCGTGGAGATCCGCGTGCGTCAGGACGGGGCCTGGGGCCCGTGGCAGGTCCTGGATCGGCCCGTCCTGCCCGAGGACGCCGCCCCCGCGCGCACCGGCACGGACCCGTTCGTCGCGTTCGGCGCGGACGGCGCCCAGCTGCGCGTGACCACCGTCGACGGCGCGGCCCCGGCCGGCCTCGAGCTGTCCCTCATCGACCCGGGCACGGCCGCCACGGACGAGACCGTCGCGAGCGCGCAGCCGGCGGTGACCGCCGAGCAGGCCGCGGAGACGGCCGGTCTGCCCCGGGGCGTGAAGTCGAGCGCCGTCGTCGGGGGCGAGGAGCCCGCCGAGGGCCACACCGTGGCCACGGCCTCGGACGCGCGCGCGAAGATCCTCCCGGACGTGATCACCCGCGCGCAGTGGGGCGCGGACGAGTCCTGGGCGGAGGACTCCCCGCAGTTCGACCAGGTGCGCGCGCTGACCATCCACCACACGGCCGGCACGAACGACTACACGCGCGCTCAGGCCGTGGAGCAGATGCGCGGCATCTACGCGTACTACACGAAGACCCTCGGCTGGGGCGACTTCCCGTACCACCTGATCACGGACCGCTTCGGGAACATCTACGAGGGCCGCCGTGGCGCCCTGGACTCGAACCCGCTGGGCACGCACGCGGGCGGGTTCAATCGGGGCACGATGGGCGTCTCCACGATGGGCAACTACGACGTGGTCGCCCCGTCCGAGGAGGTCGTGGACGCGATGGCCCGCGCCACCGCCTACTACCTGTACCGCGACGGCATCGACGCGCGCGGCCGGGTCACCCTGACCTCGGGCGGCAGCACGAAGTACGCCGCGGGCACGCCCGTCACCGTGGACACGATCTTCCCGCACCGGGCCACGTCCGCGACCGCGTGCCCGGGGCAGCACCTGATGGCCCGCTTCGACGGCCTCCGGGACCGCGCCGAGGCCATCGCGACGGCGGCCGGCCAGCCGCCGGCACCGGCCACCCCGGCTCCGACGCCGGCCCCGACGACCGCGCCGTCGACCGCCGGCACGTACACGGTGCAGCCGAACGACGGCTGGTGGACCATCGCCCGCCGCACCGGGGTGCCCGCGGCCACCCTCCAGGAGCTCAACGGCATGACCGAGTCGACCGTGCTCCACCCGGGCATGGTGCTGCGCACCGTCGCCGACCCGACCGCCCCGGAGCCCACCCCCATCACCACCGGCACGTACACGGTGCAGCCGAACGACGGCTGGTGGGTCATCGCCCGACGGACCGGCGTCAGCGCCGCGGAGCTCCAGCGGCTCAACGGCATGACGGCGTCGACCGTCCTGCACCCGGGGATGGTGCTCATCACGGCCGCCACGGCGCCGGCCGCCACGCCCGCGCCCGCCCCGGCCCCCGCCCCGGGCACGTACACGGTCCGCGAGGGCGACGGCTGGTGGATCATCGCCCACCGCACCGGCGTGACGATGGAGACCCTCCAGCGCCTCAACGGCATGACCGCGACCACCGTGCTGCACCCGGGGATGGTGCTGCGGACCGGCCAGACCGCCTCCGCCCCGACACCCTCGCCCGCCACGTACGTGGTCCAGGCGAACGACGGCTGGTGGCTCATCTCCCAGCGCACGGGCGTGTCCATGGAGCGCCTGCAGCGCCTCAACGGCATGACGGTCTCGACCATGCTCCACCCGGGCATGGTGCTGCGCACCGCCTGAGCACCCCGCCGGGACGACGTCGGCCCGCACCTGCGCGTGAAGGTGCGGGCCGACGTCGTCGGTTGAGTTGTCACCGGTCGTAGGCCGCCGCACCCGGGATAAGTCAACCGACGTTCCTCCCCAGGACAAGTCGACGAGGGCGCGCGCCGCCTCAGTCCTGTGGGGCCGGTGACTGCGGCGCGGCGACTCAGTCCTCGAGCTTCTCGAACCGCACGCCGGGGTGCGCCGCCTCCAGCTCCTCCCACGTGATGCCGTGCAGCTCGCGGACCTTCACGACGCCGGAGGCGTCCAGCAGGAAGACGCCCCGATCCGCGTAGATGCGGGAGACGCAGCCGACGCCGGTCAGGGGGAACGTGCACGCGGCCAGCAACTTCGGATCGCCCTTCTTGGTGAAGAGGTCCATCATCACGTAGGTGTCCTTGGCGCCGATCGCCAGGTCCATCGCGCCCCCGACGGCGGGGATCGCCCCGGGCTTGCCCGTGGACCAGTTGGCGAGGTCGCCGGTCGCGGAGACCTGGTAGGCGCCCAGGACGCACACGTCCAGGTGGCCGCCGCGCATCATGGCGAACGAGTCGGCGTGGTGGAAGTACGCGGCCCCGGGCAGCTCGGTGACGGGGATCTTGCCGGCGTTGATGAGGTCCTCGTCGATCTGTTCGCCCTCGGCCTGCGGGCCGAAGCCCAGCATGCCGTTCTCGGTGTGCAGGGTGACGTTCTTCTCCGCCTCCAGGTAGTTGGACACCGTGGTGGGCTGGCCGATGCCCAGGTTCACGAAGGAGCCGGGGGCGATGTCCGCCGCGATCGTCCGGGCGAGCTCGTCCTGGGTCAGCGGGGTGTCGGTCTGGGTGAAGCTCATGGCGCTCCTCACTTCCCCTCGGCGGCCTGCCCGGCCGCGGTGATGGTGGCCGCGCACGGCTTGGGCCGGCCGGCGGCCAGGGCCTCGCGCTCCGCGCGCTCCTTCTCCCCGGACGCCGTGGCGATCCGCACCACGGTGTCCGTGTAGATGCCGGGCGTGATCACGTGCTCTGGGTCGATGGGCTCCTCGCGGATCTCGTCCACCTGCACGATCGTGTGCTCGGCCGCGGCGGCCATGACGGGACCGAAGTTGCGGGCCGTCTTGCGGTAGACGAGGTTGCCGAAGCGGTCCGCCGCGTACGCCTTGATCAGGGCGACGTCGCCGCGGATCGGGGACTCGAGCACATAGTGTCTCCCGTCGATCTCGCGGACCTCCTTGCCCTCGGCCAGCGCGGTGCCGTAGCCGGTGGGCGTGAAGAACCCGCCGATGCCGGCCCCGCCGGCACGCAGCCGCTCGGCCAGGTTGCCCTGGGGCACGAGCTCCAGCTCGATCTCACCGGCGCGGTAGGCCTCGTCGAAGTGCCACGAGTCGGACTGGCGGGGGAACGAACAGATGATCTTGGCCACGCGACGCTCCTTGATCAGCAGCGCCAGGCCCGCGTCCGCCTGGCCCGCGTTGTTGTTGACCACCGTGAGGCCGGTGGCCCCGGACTCGAGCAGCGCGTCGATCAGCTCCATCGGCTGCCCGGCGTCGCCGAACCCGCCGATCAGCACGGTGGCGCCGTCGGTGATGCGGGAGACGGCCTGCGCGGCCGTGTTCACGAACTCCAGCATGAGGACTCCTTCTGGGGAGGGGGTCGGGTGGGTGCTCGGCCGGACGCGTCAGCGCGCGGCCACGTTCTCGAGGACGACGGCGATGCCCTGGCCCACGCCGATGCACAGCGCGGCCACGCCCCACCGCTCACCGGAGGCCTCGAGGCGGCGGGCCAGCGTGCCGAGCACGCGGGTGCCGGAAGCCCCGAGGGGGTGGCCGATCGCGATCGCGCCGCCCCAGGCGTTCACGATCTCCGGGTCCACGCCCCAGGCGTCGGTGCAGGCCAGGGACTGGGCGGCGAAGGCCTCATTGAGCTCGACGGCGGCCACGTCCTTCCAGCCGATCCCGGCGCGGGACAGGGCCCGGTTCGCCGCCTCCACCGGCGCGTAGCCGAAGAAGTCGGGCTCGTTGGCGGCGGTGGCGCGGCCGGCGATGCGGGCCAGGGGCTCCAGGCCAAGCACGTCCGCGCCCGTCGCCGAGCCCAGGAGGGCAGCCGAGGCGCCGTCGTTCATGGGCGAGGCGTTGCCCGCGGTGACGGTGCCGTTCTCCCGGCGGAACACGGTGCGCAGGCCGGCGAGGGTCTCGGGGGTGGAGTCCGGGCGGACGGTCTCGTCCCGCTCCAGGTCGGCGCCGGGCACGGCGGCCACGAGCGAGTCGTACCGCCCCTCGTCCCACGCCCGCGCGGTGAGGCGGTGCGAGCGCGCGGCGAACTCGTCCTGGCGCTCGCGGGAGATGCCGAAGCGCTCGCGCAGCTGTTCCGTGGCCTCGCCGAGCGAGACGGTCCACTCCGGCGGCATCGCATCGTTGATCAGGCGCCAGCCGAGCGTGGTGTTCGCCGCCGCCAGGTCGTGCAGGGGGAACGGGCGGGTGGTCTTGGGCAGCACCCACGGGGCACGGGACATGGACTCGACGCCGCCCACGAGCACGACGTCCGCCTCCCCCACCTCGATCTGACGGGAGGCCATGATCGCCGCGTCCAGGGAGGATCCGCAGAGCCGGTTGACGGTGGTGGCGGGGACGGTGACGGGCAGGCCGGCCAGCAGCGCGGCCATGCGGCCCACGTTGCGGTTCTCCTCCCCGGCCCCGTTCGCGTTGCCGAACACCACCTCGTCGATCCGGTCCGGGCGGGCGCGGTCCGTGCCGGCCTCGATCGGGGCGCCGCGCAGCTCGTCCGCCACGTCCTGCGCGCTCTCGCGGCGCAGCCCCGCCAGACCGGGCGCACGGTCCACGAGGGTCCGGAGCACGTGGGCGGCGAGGTCGTCCGGCCGGGAGCCGGCGAGCGCGCCGCCGATCTTGCCGAAGGGGGTGCGGACGGCGTCGTACACATAGGCGTCCGTGACGGTCATGGCGGGGTCTCCTCTGCTGTGCGCTCGCGATCTCTCTCGCCGGTGACGCTAGCTCCGCCCCGGACGCCGGACCAGAAGAGTTCGTTCAGCGCACACTTGTGCGCACAGCGAACGGTAGGCTCGCCGCATGCTCCCCGCTCCCCCCGCCGACGGCCCCGGCCCGTCCCGCCCAGAGGCCCCCGTGCGCGCCCTGGCCACCGGCCTGGCCGTGCTGCGGTCCTTCACCCCGGGCCGTCCGGCGCTGACCGTCTCCTCCGCCGCAGAAGCCGCCGGCATCACGCGCGCCACGGCGCGCCGTGTCCTGCACACGCTCGTCCACGAGGGCTTCGCGGTGCAGGAGGGCCGCGAGTTCCGGCTCACTCCGCGGGTGCTCGAGCTCGGCCACGGCTACTGGACGGGCACGTCGCTGGCGGAGCTGCTGCGGCCGGTGCTGGCCCGTGCCTCCCAGGCCCTCGAGCAGTCCTGCTCCGCCGCGGTGCTGGACGGGCCCTTCCTGCTCTACATCGCCCGCGTGCACACCGAGCGGATCATCCGGGTGAACCTCGACGTCGGCACGCGGCTGCCGGCGTTCCTCACCTCCATGGGCCGGGTCCTGCTCGCCGACCTGCCGCCGGCCGCCGCGCGTCGTCTGCTCCAGGGCACGCCGCGGACCCCGCGGACGCCGGAGACCGTGACGGACGTGGCCGCGCTGCTCGCCGAGCTGGCGCGGGTGCGGGAACAGGACCACGCCGTGGTCACGGCCGAACTGGACCCCCATCTCAGCTCCGTGGCCGTGCCGGTGCGCGGGCCGGACGGCGCCGTGGTGGCCGCGATCAACACGGCACTGCCCCACCGCTCCCCCGGTGTGGCCGGACCGAGCGCGGCCGAGCAGACGCGGGCCGCCGTCGACGCCGCCCTGCCGGTGCTGCGCGAGGCCGCGCGGGACGCCGAGGACGCCCTCGTGGCGCTGCGCCACTGAGCGGCCGTCACAGTCCCGGCCTCTCCGCCCCCGGGCGCCCCCGGACCCCGCCCGCGGCCTACCCTGGAGGAGCCCGACCCGGGCCGCGACCGAGTCACGAGGAGATGAGACGAGCGCATGACCCGCCTGCCCGGTCTGCGTCCCCCGCGGTTCCTGGACCCATGGCGTCGCCCGCTGGCCCCCCGTCTGCCCTGGCACGTGGTCCTCGCAGCCTCGATCGCGGGGGCACTGACCATCGCCACCCTCAGCCTCGGCGAGGACCTGGCCTCCGCGCCGCTGCTGGTGGGCGCCTTCGGCTCGTCCTGCGTGCTCGTGTTCCTCGTGCCGCACGGCCCGCACTCCCACCCCGCCAACGTGCTCGTGGGGCACGTGGTCTCGGCCGCATGCGGGATCGCCGTGGTCTCCGTGCTGCCCCTGGCCTGGTACTCGCTCGCGGCTGGCATGGGCCTGGCCATGGCCGTCATGGCCGGGCTCCGTGTCATCCACGCCCCCGCGGGCGCCACCGCGCTGACGGTCATGCTGAGCAACGCGGACTGGCACTACCTGGTCACCCCGGTGCTCGCCGGAGCGCTGGTCCTCACCGCGTGCGCGCTGCTGTACCGCCGCCTGATGTGGCGGGTGATCGGGCCGCCGGAGTGAGCCTCCAGGCTCAGAGCGGCCGGCCGGCCGCCAGGTCCTCGTCCACCTCCGCGAACACCTGCTGGGCCAGCTTGAAGGCGATGTTCGCGGCCGGGACCGAGGCGTAGATCGCGGTCTGCAGCAGGATCTCCCGGATCTCCTCCCGGCTCAGCCCGTTGCGCAGGGCGGCGCGCAGGTGCATGGCGCACTCGTCCCAGTAGCCGCCCGAGACCATCGCCGTGATGGTCACCGCCGAGCGCATCCGCCGGTCCAGGCCGGGCCGCGTCCAGATGGTGCCCCAGGCGTACCGGGAGATGAGGTTCTGGAAGTCCTCCGTGGTCTCGTCCTTCTTCGCCTCCGCGCGGTCCACGTGGGCGTCCCCGAGCACCTCCCGGCGCACGGACATCCCGGCGTCGAGGACCTCCTGCGCCGTGCGGTGCATCTGGTGCCCGATCGGGGCCTGGCCGCCGCTCACCGCACCCGCCAGGAACGCGCGCAGGGCCTCGGCCGTGGCCTCCGGCTGCTCGAGGGGGGCCTGGTGTGCGGCGTCGTCGAACGCGACCACCGTGGTGCCGCGGACCGCCGCGGCGATCTCCTCGCCGGCCGCCGGCGGCGTGACCGTGTCGTGGGCGCCGTGCACGGTGAGCACGGGGACGGTGATCGTGGCGAGGCGTTCGCGCACGTCGAAGTCGCCGAGCGCCTCGCACAGCCGGGCGTAGGAGTGCCGGTCGGCCTCCTGCAGCGTGCGCAGCAGGGCCGTGGCGCGCTCCGGATGGCGCTCGATGAACCCCGGGGCGAACCAGCGCTCGGCCGAACCGGCCACCATGGTCGGCGTGCCGGCCCGCTCGACCAGCTCGGCACGCTCCCGCCAGGCCTGCGGCTCGCCGATCCTGGCGGCCGAGCAGATGACGGCCACCCCGGCGATCTCGTCGGCGTGGTCGAGGGCCAGCTGCAGCGCCACACAGCCATTGAGCGAGACACCGGCGAAGAACACCGGCACCTCCGCCGGGATCGAGCCCTCATCCCGCAGGCGGGCCACGGCGGCGACGACGGCGTCCGCCAGCTCGGCGATCGTGCACGGCTCGGCCTGGGGGGCGGAGGCGCCGTGGCCGGGCAGGTCGTAGCCGACGACGAAGGTGTCCTCGCCCATGCGCTCTGCGGCGAGGGACCACAGCGCGTGCGCGCCGGTGCCGAGGCCGGCGCCCACCACGAGGACACGGGCGGGCGACGGCGCGGCATGCAGGAGGGTGGTGGTGACGGTGGGCTGGACCATGCGACATCCTTCCGGTCGGGGTCGGGCTCCCCGCGGCGGGCGGGGCTCTGCTGATCGATCCTGGCAGGGCGGCCCGCCCGACGCAGGGGGGTGACGTCTCGCGGCTCAGTCGGCCGCGAGGTCGGCGTGGGCGGCCACAATGCGGTCCACCAGCGCGGCCGCCTCGCCGGTGTAGCCGGCCGGATCGCACAGCTCCGCGAGGCGGTCGTCTCCGACGGACGCGGGCACGGCGGCGCGCAGCAGGGCGCCGAACTCACCGCGGCCGGCCAGGGCGTCGTCGACGACGGCGTGAATCGCGTCCCGGCCCGCGCCGGGCTGCCCCGCGGCCGCGTCGATCACGGGGGCGAGCTCGGCCACGAGCCGCTCGGAGACCAGCGCCGGCCCCGTGCGGCCGAGGTTCTGCCGCATCCGGTCCTCGTCCACGCGCAGACCCGCGGTGAGCTCACGGGTGAGCGCGGCGGCCCCGCCGGCCAGCCGGAGCAGCTGCCGCAGCGCAGGCCACTCCGCGTGCCACGCGCCGGACGGGCGGTCGTCATCGGCGGCGCCGGCGGCCGTGTGGACCTGCGCGAGCACGCCGGGCGCGGACAGGGCCGCCGAGCGGACCAGCACGGACAGCACCGGGTTCTGCTTGTGCGGCATCGCCGAGGAGCCACCCCGCCCGGGGGCAGTGGGCTCGCCCAGCTCGCCGATCTCGATGCGCGCCGCGATCAGCACGTCGTTGGCGATCCGGCCACACGCGGCGACGACGTCCGCGAGCGCGGCGGCCACGCCCGTGACGGCCATCCGGTTGGTGTTCCACGGGGCGGGCGGAGCGCTCAGACCCAGCTCCGCGGCCAGGTCCTCGACGAGGTCGAAGGCGGTGACCTCGTCGGCGAGCCCACCGGCGCGGCGGGCCCGCTCGACGTGACCGGAGAGCGAGGCCAGCGTGCCGGCTGCCCCACCCCACTGGATCGGCAGGTCCGTCGTGGCGCGCTCGAGGCGCCGGGTGGCCTGCGCGAGGCCGTCGAGCCAGGTGGCGGCGCGCAGCCCGAAGGTCGAGGGCAGGGAGTGCTGCGTGAGCGACCGGGCGACCATGGGCGTCGTCCGGTGCGTCAGTGCGAGCCGGGACAGGGCGCCGACGGCGGCCCTCAGGTCCGCCGTCAGGTCGCGCGCGGCGCGGGCCACCATCAGCATCAGGGCCGTGTCCACCACGTCCTGGCTGGTGGCCCCGCGATGCACGGTGGCGGCGGCCCCGGCCGGCAGTCGTGTGCGCAGCGCCCGCAGCGTGGGGATCAGCGGGTTGCCGCCGCCCTGTGCGGCGCGGGCGATCTCCGCCTGGTCGTACTCCGCCGGGTCGCAGGCGGATCGGACCTGCTCGGCCTCGGCGGCGGAGGCGAGCCCGCGCCGGGCGAGGACGTCCACCCACGCCGCCTCGACCTCCAGCAGGTGGCCGAGGACGGCGCGGTCCGACGTCGTCTCCGCCACCGTGCCGGCCGCCCAGACGGGGCTGAGCAGACCGACGTCGGCGGTGGGAGCCAGGGGGTCGACGGCCGCCATCAGCCGTGCCTCGGGTACTCGATGCCGGGGAACTGGAGGAAGACCGTCTCCTTGTCCGCGTGCTCGCCGCGGCCCTGGATCCAGACGTCGAACTTCAGGGAGCCGTCATCGAGACGCTCGGCCACGAGGGTGCGGCGCCGCCCCTCGGGCAGGGAGGACAGCAGGGGGTCCTGCTCGAAGGCCTCGGCGTCCTCGGGCAGGTAGACGCGCGTGTGGAGCTTGTTCAGCAGGCCCCGGGCGAACAGCACGAGGTGGATGAAGCGCGCCGTGCCCTCGCCGGTCGCCCCGGGTTCGACGGTGGAGAACGTGTACGTGCCGGCGTTGTCCACGGTGGCCCGGCCCCAGCCGGTGAACGTGAAGCCGTCGCGCAGGAGGGAGCCCTCCTCCTGGGCGATGACGCCCTCGGCATCCGGCTGCCAGATCTCCAGCATCGCGTCCGGGACGGGGTCACCGTTGCCGTCGTAGACCGTGCCGGTCAGGCGCAGCGCGTCCGCGCGGCCGGGCGGGACGAGGTTCTGGCCGTCGCGGAAGGGCAGGTGCACCTGCTCATAGCCGTCCGCGTACCCGAAGAACGGGCCGATGGTCTGGCCCGGCGTCGGGATGAGCGTGCCGTCCGGGGCGCGTTCGGTGTTCTCGTCGATCCGCATCAGTGATCGCCCTCCTCGTCTTCCATCCACGTGCGCTGGCTGCCGGTCAACACGATGTCCCACCAGTAGCCGGTGTTCCACTCGTGGCTGGTCACGGAGTGGTCGTAGGTGGCCACGAGGCGGTCGCGTGCCTTCTGGTCCGTGATGCCCTGGTAGATCGGGTCCAGCGGGAACAGCGGGTCGCCCGGGAAGTACATCTGGGTGATCATCCGTTGCGTGAAGTCGGTGCCGAAGAGGGAGAAGTGCACGTGGGCGGGGCGCCACGCGTTGTGGTGGTTCTTCCACGGGTAGGGCGCCGGCTTGATGGTGGTGAATTCATAGCGGCCCTCGGCGTCGGTGAGGGTGCGGCCCACGCCCGTGAAGTTGGGGTCCAGGGGGGCCGGGTGCTGGTCGCGCTTGTGCACGTAGCGGCCGGCCGCGTTGGCCTGCCAGATCTCCACGAGCTGGTGACGGACCGGCCGGCCGGCGCCGTCCAGCACGCGGCCGCGGATCTTGATGCGCTCGCCGATCGGCTCGCCGTTCTGGCCGACGGTCAGGTCCGCCTCGAGCGGGTGCACGTCGCGGTGGCCGAAGGCCGGGGACCACAGCTCCACGGTCTCGGGGTCGGCGTGCACGAGCGACTTGGTGGGGTGGCGGAACACAGACGAGCGATAGGGCGGGAAGTCGAGCCGCGGCTGGGTCTCGCCCTGGGCCTGCGCGTGGACGGCCGCGATCTCTTCACTGATCTGCTCCTGCGAGTCGCGGGTGGCGGCTGGGTCGAGCACGTGGGCGCTGTCGAACGTGTCGTCGTCCTTGGCCTGGGCGGCGATGCTCACGTCGGCTCCTTTCTCTGCGGGGTCGGGGATCGGTCGGGCTCAGGCGGAGGGCCAGCCGGTGTACTGCTCGGCGAGGAACTGCCGTCCGTAACGGGACTGGACCACGTTGCGGAGCTCACCGCGCACGCGCCTGTCCTCGAACTCCGAGGCGTCCGGGCGGGCGTGGAGCATGGTGGTCATCCAGTAGGAGAAGTTCTGCGCCTTCCACACGCGGGCCAGCGCCGTCTCCGAGTAGGCGTCGAGCAGGTCGCGCGAGCCCGTGGCGGCCCACGACTCGAGCGCCTCGGCCAGAACGCGCACGTCCGCGAAGGCGAGGTTCAGGCCCTTCGCGCCGGTGGGCGGGACGGTGTGTCCGGCGTCGCCGGCGAGGAAGACGTTGCGGTGACGCAGCGGTGTGCGCACATAGGAGCGGAAGCCGAGCACCGTCTTGTCGATGATGGGGCCCGTCTTGAGGGTGAAGCCGTCCGGGCCGGCCACGATGCTCTGCAGCCGGTCCCAGATCCGGTCGTCGGACCAGTCCTCCACCCGGGTCGAGGGGTCGCACTGGAAGTACATGCGCTGCACGGTCTCTGAGCGCTGCGAGATCAGGCCGAAGCCGTGCTCGGAGCGGGCGTAGATCAGCTCGGGCGAGGACTTGGGCGCCTCGGTGAGGATGCCGAACCAGGCGAAGGGGTACGCGTTGAAGTGGTCCTCGCCCTCGGTGTCGCGCTGGAGGGCCTTGCGCACGGTGGAACGCGAGCCGTCCGCGCCCACGAGGATGTCGCAGCGCAGCTCCTCGACCGGTCCCTCCTCGCCACCGGCCACGGAGCGGAACCGGACGCCGGGGGTGTCCGAGTCGACGTCGAGCACCTCGAGCACCTCGGTCTCGAAGCGGACGTCGCCGCCGTCGCGCCGGCGCGCCGCGGCCAGGTCGACGAAGACCTCGTTCTGCGCGTACAGGGTGACCGTGGCGCCCACGAGCTCCGGGAAGTCCAGGGCATGCGACTCGCCGTCGAAACGCAGGATGATGCCGCGGTGCTCGTCGCCCACCGTCCTCACCCGGCCGTCGACGCCCGTGTCCGTCAGCATCTCCACGCTGGGCTGCTCGAGGATGCCCGCGCGGTGGGTGTGCGCGATGGTCTCGGGGTCACGGGACTCGAGGACGACGTTGTCGATCCCCTGCCGCGCGAGCAGGTGGGAGAGCATCAGACCGGCGGGCCCACCGCCGACGATGCCGACGCGGGTGCGGGTCACGGGGGGCTGGGTCATGGCGTCCTTTCCGGGGGCGTCACCGGTCGGGCCGGGCGGGTCGGGCCGCGCGGCCGGATCCGGCGGCGGAGGTCTCGACCATCCTGTGGCGCAGGACACGGGCCGTGCCCGGCCATTCTCACTCAGTGAGAATGGCTGCCGAGTCCGCGGGCGATCCCGCGGGCCGCCGTCATCAGCAGGGGCGGCACCCCCGGGGTGTACGGCGCCTCGCGCGGGACGACGACCCCGAGCGCGGCCACCGCCACGCCGTCGGCCCCGCGGACCGGCACCGCGACCCCCCGGGTCTCCTCGTCCAGCGCGCCGTCCACGGCCGCGTGGCCCTCCCGGCGCACGTCCGCCAGGAGCGCTCGCAACCGCGGCTCGCTGGGCGTGGACACCCGCGCCCGCACGCCCGCGGGCACCGCACCCCCCGACTCGAGGGGATGGTGATCCACGACGGCGCCGAGCCGGTCCCGGTGCCGGGCGATGAACCGCTCGGCCGTCTCGACCGGGGCGTGCGCGAGCAGCACGAGCCCCAGGGCCGTGGTGAACGGCGGCAGCCGCCCCGCGACGTCCGCCTGGTTCACCACGGCCCCCTGGGAGGAGAGCCGGGCGAGCACGAGGACGCCGTCGTCGTCGAGGACCGCGAGCTGTGTGTGCTGCCGCAGCACCGACTGCACGTCCACGAGGAACGGCATGGCCGTCCGGGCCAGGGACATGCTCGGCGCGCTGCGGGAGGCCATCTCCCACAGCCGCAGGCCGGGCCGGACCACGCCGTCCTCGTCCTTCTGCAGCAGCTCGGCGCGCACCAGCCGGTCCACCCACCGGTAGGCGGTGGCCAGGGGCAGGTCGGCGCGCCGGGCCAGGGCCGCCACGGTCAACGCCGGATGCTCCGCGTCGAACGCGGAGAGGACCCGGATCAGCCGGTCCAGCGTGCCGCTCACGCCGGCCCGCTCACGTCAGGAAGTCGCGCGCGACCTCGAGGAAGCGGTCGTTGGCCTCCTTCTCGCCGATGCTCACGCGCACGCCCTCGCCCGCGAACGCCCGGACGGACAGGGCCCGGGCCTGGGCGGCCTCGGCGAACGCCTGCGCGCGCTCGCCGAGCGGCAGCCACACGAAGTTGGCCTGCGAGGAGGGCAGGTCCCAGCCGGCCTCGGCCAGGGCGGCGGCGACGCGCTCGCGCTCGTCAACGACGACCTGCACGCGATCGAGGACCTCGTCCAGGTGCTCGAGCGAGGCGATCGCGGCCTCCTCGGCCACCGTGGACACCGCGAACGGGGTGGCCACGGTGCGCAGGGCCTTCGTGATCTCCGGCTGCGAGACCGAGTAGCCCACGCGCAGGTTGGCCAGGCCGTGCGCCTTCGAGAAGGTGCGCAGCACGACGACGTTCGCGTGCTTGCGGTACATCTCCAGGCCCTTGACCGCGTCCTCGTCGCGGACGAACTCCACGTACGCCTCGTCGATGACCACGAGGATGTGCGCGGGCACGCGCGCCAGGAAGTCCTCGACCTCGGCGGTCGTGAGCACGGGGCCGGTCGGGTTGTTGGGGGTGCAGAGCAGGATCACGCGGGTCCGCTCCGTGATCGCCTCCAGCATGGCCGGCAGGTCGTGGCGGTGGTCCGCCGTGAGCGGCACCTGCACGTCCACGGCACCGGCGGTGCGGACCACGATCGGGTAGGCCTCGAAGGAGCGCCACGCGAAGATCACCTCGTCGCCCTCCCCGGCCTCGCCGTGGCCGGCGAAGGCGGTGATGACCTGGGCCAGGGCGCCGAGGGAGCCGGCGCCGGTCACGACGTCGTCCGCCGGGACGTCCAGGTGCGCGGCCAGGGCCTGGCGCAGGCCGGTGGAGAGGGTGTCCGGGTAGCGGCAGAGGGTGCTGGGCGCGCCCTCCGGGCCGGTCACGACCTGACGCACCCGGTCGATCACGCCGGACACGGGCGCGTAGGGGTTCTCGTTCGAGGAGAGCTTGTAGGGGTGCAGGCCCGGGACGGCGACCGGCGGCTTGCCGGCGGCGTACGGCGGCAGCATGCCGACCTTCTTGTGGGGGGCGACCACGGCGGGCGTCTGCGGTGCGTCATCAGTCATGGCCACCAGGGTAATGCGGGCCGCGGACGCTGTGATCCGCCCCACGGGCCCCGGCGTTCAGGCTGCGCCGAAGGCGACGGCGACGGCCCGGGCCGCCTCACCGAGCCGACCTCCGAGGCGCGCCGGGTCCTCCGGCCGCGTCGCGTAGACCACGGCGAGGGCGGCGGGCAGCTGGCCCGGGACCCGCAGCGGCACCGCGACCGAGGAGACGCCGGTGATGACCTCGTCGGAGCTGACGGCCCAGCCGCGCTCCCGCACGTCGTCGAGCTCGGGTCGCTCGGGCGGGGCCTCGCCGGGCAGCTGCGCCCACTCCTGTCCGGTCAGGGTGGCGGCGATCGCCATCCCCGGCGCCCCGACCCCGAGGGGGTGCCGGGTCCCCGGCCGCTGCGTGACGAGGTTGCCGCTGGGCGGCTCGGCCGTGGCCAGGGTGAGGCAGTGCACGCCGTCCCACACCACCAGGAACGCGGTCATGCCCAGGTCGGTGGAGACGGCGGTCAGGTGCGGCATGGCCGCCGCGCGCAGATCCTGCTCCACCCGGCAGGCGAGGACGGCCAGGCCGGGGGCGGCATGCACGCGGCCCAGGTCGTCGCGGCGCAGCAGGCCGTGGGCCTCGAAGGTGCGCAGCATGCGGTAGGCCACCGAGCGATGGACGCCCAGGCCGTCGGCGAGGTCGGCGATGGTGGGCGGCTCGGGCGCCTCCACGACGGTCTCGAGCAGGGTGAGCGCGCGGGAGAGCGTCTGGGAGGGCGCGCCCTCCCGGACCGGGCCGCCGTCGTGGTCTGCCATCCGCGCTCCTCGCCTCACGTGCCGGACGTGACGCGCCCGGGGCGTGGTCGACCCGCGCACCGGTTGTGAACCCGGTCACGTCCGCGTACAGTCTGGCACACATGTGTTCCCAGGGGGAACACCGTGTTCTCTGAGAGAACACACCGTCGGGTGGCACGCGCGCCGCGCAGCGACATCCCCCGCAGCGAAAGGACCCCCATGCTCTTCCATCACCACGGCTATGTCTCCACGAACCCGCGCGTCCAGGTGGCGGCCGGCATCGGCCTGGACCGCCCCGCCGAGCTGCCGGACGAGATGGACGTGCTGATCGTCGGCTCGGGCCCGGCCGGCATGATCGCCGCCGCCCAGCTCGCGATGTTCCCGGACGTCCACACCCGCATCATCGAGCGCCGCCCCCACCGCCTCGAGATCGGCCAGGCGGACGGCATCCAGGCCCGCTCCGTGGAGACCTTCCAGGCCTTCGGCTTCGCGAGCGAGATCATCGACGAGGCCTTCGACCTGACCTCCATGGCGTTCTGGAACCCGGCCGAGGACGACGCGGACACGATCGTGCGCACCTCGCTGGCCGAGGACGACCCGGAGGGCGTCTCCGAGTTCCCGCACCTGATCGTGAACCAGGCCCGCATCCTGGACTGGTTCGCCGAGTACATGAAGAACTCCCCCACCCGCGCGCGGCCGGACTACGGCTGGGCGTTCGAGACCCTCGAGGACACGAACGACGGCGAGCACCCCGTGCTCGTGACCCTGCGCCGCACCGTGGACGCCGAGGGCAACGCCCTCGAGGACCCCGCCTCGGGACCGACCCGCCAGGTGCGCGCCAAGTACGTGGTGGGCGCGGACGGCGCGGGCTCTCGCGTCCGCAAGGCGATCGGCCACACCCTGACCGGCGACGCCGCGAACCACGCGTGGGGCGTCATGGACGCGCTGGCCGACACGGACTTCCCGGACATCCGCACCAAGTGCGCGATCCACTCGTCCAGCGGCTCGATCCTCCTGATCCCCCGCGAAGGCGGCCACCTGTTCCGCATGTACGTGGACCTCGGCGAGGTCCCGGCGGACGACAACCACAAGGTGCGCCAGACCCCGCTCGAGGAGATCATCCGCCGGGCCCAGCAGATCCTGCGCCCCTACACGCTGGACGTGAAGGAGGTCGCCTGGCATTCGGTGTACGAGGTGGGCCACCGCCTCACCTCGGGCTTCGACAACCGCGAGCGCGTGGCCCACCCCAACGTGTTCCTGCTCGGCGACGCCTGCCACACCCACTCCGCGAAGGCCGGCCAGGGCATGAACGTGTCCATGCAGGACGGCTGGAACCTCGGCTGGAAGCTGGGCCAGGTGCTCTCCGGGATGGCCCCGGCCGAGCTCGTGCCGACCTACTCGGAGGAGCGCAAGGAGATCGCCAAGAACCTGATCGACTTCGACAAGGAGTGGTCGACGCTCATGGCGAAGCCCACCTCCGAGCTGGGCGACCCGAACGAGGTGGCCGAGTTCTACACGAAGACCGCCGAGTTCCCGGCCGGCTTCATGACGCAGTACCGGCCCTCCCTCCTCACCACGGACGCCGCCGGCCAGGCGCTGGCGCAGGGCTACCCCATCGGCAAGCGCTTCAAGTCGGCGCTGGTGGAGCGCTCGTGCGACACCAACGTCAAGCACCTGGGCCACCTGCACCGCGCGGACGGCCGCTGGCGCGTCTACGTGTTCGCCGACGCCGCCTCCCCGCGCGCCGAGGATTCGAAGGTCGCGGCGTGGGCGAAGGCGATCGAGGAGGATCCGCGGTCCTTCCGCAACCGCCACACCCCGTCGGACGGGCCGGAGGACGCCCGCTTCGACATCAAGGTCGTGTACCAGCAGAAGCAGACCGAGTTCGCCCACCCGGACGTGCCGTCGGTCTTCCGGCCGACCACCGGCTCGCTCGGCCTGCACGACCTGAACAACATCTTCGCCACGTGTCAGCCCACGCACGGCGAGGACATCTTCGAGGCCCGCGGCATCAGCCGTGACGGCGCCGTCGTCGTGGTCCGCCCGGACCAGTACGTCTCCGGCGTCTTCGGCCTGGACGAGGTCGATCGCCTGAACGCGTTCTTCGCGGGCGTGCTGCTCGACGCGAACTGAGCAGGCGGCGTCGGGCGCCCCGCCGCCGGTGCGCTCACCAGGATCCCGGGGGCAGGTGGCCCCGCTCGGGCGGCGTGCGGCGCAGGCGCACCGCCCGGCTCGAGGCCACGGTGCCGGCGGTCAGCCCGGCCAACGCGGCGGAGAGCCCGGCGACCTCCGCCCGGGACGCGGGCTCGGCGGCCTCGAACTGCCGGATCAGGTCCACCTGGGCGTCGAAGTCGTGGGCGGCGCCCAGGGCGTCCTCGGCCGCCAGCGGAGAGGTGGTCCGGAAGCCGCCCCCGGGCGCGTCCCATCCGTGGCCGGCCGGGTGGAAGACCACCTCGGCCCGGCGCGACGAGACGGGGGTGGGCGCCCCGTCCGCGGCGACGGCCAGGTCCCCATCCGAGGAGAACTCCAGCACCGCGGTCCGCCCGGTCTCCACCGCGTTGCCGGACGGTGCCGCGATCGTCATGACGCCGGCCACGGGGTACACGGACGTGAAGTCCTCGCGACCGGCCAGGTTGACGGCGTGCACCCCGCCCTGGGAGTAGCCGGCCAGGACGAGCGGGGCACCGTGCGGGACGCCGGCCGCCTCGAGCGCCGCCCGCACCGCCGGGGCCGTGACCTCGGACTCGGAGCCGAGGGCGTCCAGCAGTCCGCCGGCGTCCCACGGGTCGGTCGACTCGGGATCCGGGATCAGGCCGCCGCGGGTGCCCGGCAGGCCCACCACCCAGGCGCGGCTTCCGTTCTCTCGCACCACCTCCGTGACCGTGAGGTCGCCGTCCCCCTCCTCGCGCGGGATGAGAGAGGCCAGCCCCGTGGCCGAGCCGTCCAGCAGGGCGGGCGCCGTCGGCCGGTCCTGCGGCGCCCCGTGCGGGGTCACCGCGCCCTCGGGCGCCGCGCCGGCGAGGGTCAGGGCGTCCTCCACCACGGTCCACGCCTCGTCCGGGGAGACCCGCAGCGCCTCAGTGAGGTCCGACACGGCATCCGTCCCCTTCTTCGCCGCGGTGGAGACGGGCCGCTTCAGCACGCGCCTCTGCGCCCTCGTCAGCATCTTCACGTCGATCCGTGCCAGGGCCGCGAGCAGGGGGAACCCGGTGGCCGTGAGCATGGCGGCCACGATGGCCTCGGGCACCGCCTGGACGAAGTCCTGCACGAGCCGCTCCGCCTCGCGGGTGGTGAGGCCGTCATGGCCGTCCCGCCAGAGCAGCGCCGGCAGCTCCCCCAGGGAGGCGTCTTCGGCGGCCATGATGCCGGCCGCCGCGCGCTCGGCCTCCTCGTAGCGGGCCGCCGCGGAGAGCAGGTCACGGTGCAGCTCGGCGCACTGCTCCGACAGGCTCTGCACGCGACCGACCGCCTCCGCCAGCCGGTCCTGCAGCAGGGCGGCGGAGGCGAGCCACGTGGCCGACCGGCCCAGCCCGAAGGCGGCCGCGTCGACCTGCCACGAGGCTCCGGCCGCCTCGTCGGCGGCGTGCTCGTGCCGCCCGGCCACGACGCGCATCTCCTCGGCCTCCGCGTAGATCGAGCCCGGTCCGCCGTGCGTGCTGAAGGCCACCGCCCCCGGGCCCGCACCCCGCCCGCCGGTCACGCCGCCACCGCCAGCGAGCGCAGGACGGCCAGCGCCGTCTCCTCGGCCGCCCGCTGCCGGGCCTCCGCGTTCCGGCGCGCGTCCTCGGCGTCCCGCTCGGCGGTGGCCCGCAGGGCGAGCCACTCCCCGGCCTCCCGTTCGAGCTCCGCTGCCAGGGTCGCCGCACGCCGGACGGCCTCCCCATAGGCGCCGGCGGCCTCCCCGTGCCATGCGGTGTGCATCGCCGAGCGCACGTCCGTGGCGGCGCTGACCAGCCCGCCCAGCGCCGTGCGCAGCTGCGTCTGGGCCACGGCGAGGTCGGCGAGGGCCTGCTCGGCGGCCTCCCGCTCGCGCCGGGCGGGGTCGGCCCACGCGACCAGGCGGGCGGCGTCGTCGTCGAGTCCGACGGCCCGCAGGGCCGTGGCGATCTGCTGAGGTCCGATGAGGGGTGGCATGCGGCCACCGTAGGAAGGGCACGGGTCCCGCGACCGCGGCGCGGGAGGATCCGGGGATGGGGGACGCCGTCGGGACGCCTGTGCAGGAGTGAACCGTCCCGCGCGGCCCCCGGTGGCCGCCTCGCACCCGGGTCGCGCCGACCCCGACGTGTTGACCGAGGTCACACCCTGACCTATCCTGAACGAGCGGTCAGTAATTCGGTGCACCCCCGGTGCGCCCTGACCACGGAACCAGCCCGCACTCAGCGTGAGGTGATCCCCATGACGCAGACCAGCTCCCCCCAGCACCTGGCCTCCGTCCCGTCCCCCGAGGATGCGGCCGGCCAGGAGAACTTCGATCGCCTGATCGCGGAGGACTCGCGCATCGAGCCCCGCGACTGGATGCCCGAGGCGTACCGCAAGTCCCTGACCCGCCAGGTCTCCCAGCACGCGCACTCCGAGATCATCGGCATGCAGCCGGAGGCCAACTGGATCACCCGCGCCCCCTCCCTGAAGCGCAAGGCGATCCTCATGGCCAAGGTCCAGGACGAGGCCGGCCACGGCCTGTACCTGTACTCCGCCGCCGAGACCCTCGGCACCCCGCGAGACGAGCTGAACGAGCAGCTGCTCTCCGGCCGCGCGAAGTACTCCTCGATCTTCAACTACCCGGCCCGCACCTGGGCGGACATGGGCGCGATCGGCTGGCTCGTCGACGGCGCCGCGATCTGCAACCAGGTGCCGCTGTGCCGCGCCTCCTACGGCCCGTACGGCCGCGCGATGGTGCGCATCTGCAAGGAGGAGTCGTTCCACCAGCGCCAGGGCTGGGAGATCCTCTACGAGCTCTCGCACGGCACCCCGGAGCAGAAGCAGATGGCCCAGGACGCCGTGAACCGCTTCTACGGCCCGGCCCTGCAGATGTTCGGCCCGCCGGATGAGGACTCCCCCAACTCCCGCCAGTCCATGGCGTGGAAGGTCAAGCGCTTCTCCAACGACGACCTGCGCCAGCGCTTCGTGGACATGATCGTCCCGCAGGCCGAGGCCCTCGGCCTCACCCTGCCGGACCCGGACCTGAAGTGGAACGAGGAGCGCGGCCACTACGACTTCGGCGAGCTGGACTGGGACGAGTTCATGTCCGTGATCAAGGGCAACGGCCCCATGAACACCCAGCGCATGGCCCGCCGCATCCAGGCCCACGAGGAGGGCGCCTGGGTCCGCGAGGCCGCCGCCGCCTACGCCCGCCGCCAGGCCGAGCAGAACGCTCCGGCCGAGACCCACCTGATCGGAGCCTGACCCATGAGCGAGACCACCGCCGCCTCCCACGCCTGGCCCCTGTGGGAGGTCTTCGTCCGCGCCAACCGCGGCCTCTCCCACGTGCACGCCGGCTCACTGCACGCCCCGGACGCCACCCTGGCGCTGCGCAACGCGCGGGACCTGTACACCCGCCGCAACGAGGGCACCTCCGTGTGGGTCGTCCCGGCCGAGGCCATCGCGGCCTCCGACCCGGACTCCAAGGGCGGCTTCTTCGAGTCCGCGCAGGGCAAGTCCTACCGTCACGCCACCTACTACCAGCAGTCCGAGGGGGTGCCGCACCTGTGAGCTTCGCGACCAACGACTCCGCCACGAAGCACTCCGCGGGCGTGGCCATCACCGCCGAGGAGATCGCGGCCGGCGAGCAGAAGGCGAGCGACGACGTCGCCCGCTACGCCCTCGCCCTCGGCGACGACGCCCTGATGCTCGGTCAGCGCCTGTCCTGGTGGATCTCGCGCGCCCCGGAGCTCGAGGAGGACATCGCCCTGGGCAACATCGCCCTGGACCTCGTGGGCCACGCCCGCTTCCTCCTCTCCTATGCCGGCACGGCGTGGGGCAAGACCGAGGACGAGCTCGCGTACTTCCGCGACGAGGAGGAGTTCCGCTCCGTCCGCCTCGTGGAGGCTGAGAACGGCGACTTCGCCAAGACCATCGCCCGCCAGCTGTACTACTCGTTCTACTCGTACGAGCTGTACACCCGCCTGCGCGAGTCGGCGGACCCCACGCTCGCCGCCATCGCGGACAAGGCCCTCAAGGAGGTCCTGTACCACCAGGACCACGCCGCCCTGTGGGTGCAGCGCCTGGGCCTGGGCACCGAGGAGTCGAAGCGTCGCATGCAGCGCGGCCTGGACGAGCTGTGGCCCTACGTGGCCGAGCTCTTCCACGACGACGACGTCGTCCGCGCCCTCGCCGAGCAGGGCGTCGCCGTGCTGCCGTCCTCGCTGGAGGAGCCCACGATGACCCGCATCCGCGCGGCCATCGAGGAGGCCGGCCTGACCGTCCCGACGACGGGCACCGCCCGCGGCGGCGACCGCTCCGGCGCCATGAGCGAGTACCGCGGGTACATCCTCGCGGAGATGCAGTCCCTGGCGCGCCGTCACCCGGGAGCGACCTGGTGACCACCGCCAGCGAGCTGCGCCCCGCCGATCCCGCCGACGCGCGGGTCTGGGATGCGGCCTCCACCGTGCACGACCCGGAGATCCCCGTGCTGTCCATCGCGGACCTGGGGATCCTCCGGGAGGCACGGGTCGAGGGCGAGAGGGCCGTCGTCGTCATCACGCCCACCTATTCCGGCTGCCCCGCCATGGACACCATCACCACGGACGTCACCCGCGCGCTCGAGCGTGCCGGGTTCCCCGACGCCGAGGTGCGCCTGGTGCTCCAGCCGGCGTGGACCACGGACTGGATGACGGACGAGGGCAAGGCCAAGCTCAACGAGTACGGCATCGCCCCGCCCGTCGCGCGCACCACGGACGGCCCGGTCATGATCGGCATGGCCGTGAAGTGCCCGCGCTGCCACTCCCTGAACACCCGCGAGATCACCCGCTTCGGCTCCACCTCCTGCAAGGCCCTCTACACCTGCCGGGAGTGCCTCGAGCCTTTCGACTACTTCAAGGTGCACTGATGACCGAGACCACCGACGCCCCCACCACCGGCAAGCGCCGCGCCACGTTCAACACCCTCGAGGTGTCCGAGCTGCGCCGCCTGACCGACGACTCCGTGGAGGTCACCTTCGCGGTGCCCGAGGAGCTCGCCGACGACTACGACTACGTGCCGGGCCAGTACGTGGCCCTGCGCAAGGAGCTCGACGGCGCCGAGGTGCGCCGGTCCTACTCGATCTGCGCCGTCCCGAAGCGCGGCGAGATTCGCGTGGCCGTGAAGAAGGACATCGGCGGCAAGTTCTCCACGTGGGCCAACGAGAGCCTCGAGGTCGGCGAGAAGATCGACGTGATGAACCCGCAGGGCGCGTTCACGTCCCGCACGCACGTCACCTCCCTCAACGACGCCCAGCAGGTGGCGGCGGAGAAGGTCGCGGAGAAGAAGGACACGCACCTGGTGGCGTTCGCGGCCGGCTCGGGCATCACCCCGATCATGGCGATCGCCAAGGCCGTGCTCGCGGCCTCCGAGTCCTCGCGTTTCGACCTGGTCTACGCGAACCGCTCCGCCATGGACGTGATGTTCGCCGAGGAGATCGGCGACCTCAAGGACAAGTACCCGGCCCGGTTCACGGTGCACCACGTGCTCTCCCGCGAGCAGCGCGTGTCCCCGCTGCTCTCCGGTCGCATCGACGAGGACAAGCTCACCACCCTCCTGGACCGCGTGATCGACGTGGAGGGCACCGACGAGTGGTTCCTCTGCGGCCCGTTCGAGCTCGTGCAGCTCACCCGTGAGACGCTCGCCGCCCGCGGCGTGTCCGAGGACGACGTGCGCTTCGAGCTGTTCACCACTGGCCGCCCGGAGAACCCGCAGGGCCACTCCGGCCGTGTGGTGGAGGTGGACCCGAAGGGCGACAACGTGACCATCGAGTTCAACCTCGACGGCCTCACCGCCAAGGTCGAGTCCCCCAAGTCCGCCCACGAGACGGTCCTCAACGCCGCGCTGCGCGTCCGCTCGGACGTGCCCTTCGCGTGCGCCGGCGGCGTGTGCGGCACCTGCCGCGCCAAGGTCGTCGACGGCGCCTACGAGATGGACGAGAACTACGCGCTCGAGAAGGACGAGGTGGAGAAGGGCTACGTGCTCACGTGCCAGACCCGCCCGACCTCCGACTCGATCACGCTGGACTTCGACGCCTGAGCGCCCGCCCACGAGACCGAAGGAACCCCCGATGATCGAGATCACCGTCGAGAACGGCGTCGCCGAGATCGTGCTGGACGCCCCCCAGAGGATGAACGCCCTGGACGAGGCCGCGCTGGCCGAACTCCAGGCCGCCTACGAGCGGGCCGCCGCCGGCGTCGAGTCCGGCGAAGTCCGGGCCGTGCTGCTGCGCGGCGAGGGCCGCGGCTTCTGCGCGGGCCGCGACATCTCCGCCGTGGTCCCTGCCGAGGACGACGCCACCGCCTACCTGCGGGACAGGGTCACCCCGGTGCTGCGGGCCATGTCCGCGATCCCGGTCCCCACCTTCGCCGCGGTGCAGGGCGCCTGCCTGGGCGTGGGTCTGGGCCTCGCGATCGCCACGGACGTGGTGTACGTGGCCGAGGACGCGAAGATCGGCTCGCCGTTCGCGAACCTCGGGGCCACCCTGGACTCGGGCGGCCACTGGCTGTTCACCGAGCGCCTGGGCGCGCACCGCACCCTGGACCTGATCTACACGGCCGAGCTCCTCTCGGGCGCCGAGGCCGTCCAGGCCGGGCTGTTCTCCCGGGCCCTGCCCGCGGACGAGCTGCTCGAGTTCACCCGCGCCAAGGTCGCCCAGGTGGCCTCCGGCGCGACCCTCGCGTTCCGCGCGTCGAAGGAGCTCGTGGCCCAGGTCCGCGACCACCGCGTGGGCCTGTGGGAATCCCTCGACGCGGAGAACATCGCCCAGGGCGAGCTCTGCGGCACCGCGGACTACGCCGAGGGCTTCCAGGCCTTCCAGGAGAAGCGAAAGCCGGAGTTCACCGGCCGCGGCTGAGCCGCCGCACCCCGCCACCGACGACGGCGCCGCACCCTTCGCGCGAGGGGCGCGGCGCCGTCGTCGTCCCGGCCCGGCCGCGTCACATTCCCGTCATCAGCCCGGATCGTGGCGTGAGTCACAGAGATCGTATACGGTGACGGGTGTCACTTCCCGACCGATCGGTCGGGAACCACACCGTCCCGCCGCCGTCTCACGGTCGGCCGCCGCCCCGCATCCCAGGAGCACCCATGAGCCACACCGTCGCATCCCCCGCGGCGCCCGCCCCCGCGCGCGACCGCCGCGAGGAGCGCAAGGTCATCGCCGGCACCGTCGTCGGCACCACCATCGAGTGGTACGACTTCTTCATCTTCGCCCAGGCCACCGCGCTCGTCTTCGCCGCCCTCTTCTTCCAGCCGATGGGCGAGAGCGGCTCCCAGATCGCCGCGTGGGTCACCCTCGGCATCTCCTTCCTCGTCCGCCCGCTCGGCGCGATCATCGCCGGCCACCTCGGCGACCGCTTCGGCCGCAAGCTCGTCCTGTCCCTCACGCTGATCGGCATGGGCCTGGCCACCACCCTCATCGGCCTGCTGCCCACCTACGCCCAGATCGGCGTGTGGGCCCCGATCCTGCTCGTGGCGCTGCGCCTGCTGCAGGGCCTGTCCGCCGGCGGCGAGTGGGGCGGCGCGGCGCTGCTGTCCGTGGAGCACGCCCCCCACGGCAAGCGCGGCCTGTTCGGCTCCGCCCCGCAGATCGGCGTGCCGCTGGGCATGATCCTGGCCACCGGCGTGCTGTTCATCGTGCGTTCCACCATGTCCGAGGAGCAGTTCCTCACCTGGGGCTGGCGCATCCCGTTCCTGATCTCCGTGGTGCTGATCGTCGTCGGCTACCTGATCCGCAAGGCCGTCGAGGAGTCCCCGGTCTTCAAGGAGATGCAGCAGCTCAAGGTGGACGAGTCCGCCCCGCTGGGCGAGCTCTTCCGGCACCACACCAAGGAGGTCATCCTCGCCGCCGTGATCTTCGCCGCGAACAACGGCGTCGGCTACCTGCTCATCGCGTGGTTCTCGAAGTACGGCGGTCCGAAGGGCCTGGGCATGACCTCCTCCGAGGTGCTCATCGCGAGCCTCGTCGGCGGCGTCGGCTGGTTCATCTTCACCCTGCTCGGCGGCTGGGTCTCGGACAAGATCGGCCGCAAGCTGACCTTCGTCCTCGGCTACGGCTTCCTGATCGTCTGGGCCTTCCCGCTGTTCGGGCTGCTCAACACCGCGTCTCTGCCGCTGTTCTCGCTGGGCCTGTTCGTCCTGACCCTGGGCCTGGGCCCGTCCTACGGCCCGCAGTCGGCGATGTACGCCGAGATGTTCCCGGCCCGCGTCCGCTTCTCCGGCGTCTCCATCGGCTACGCGCTCGGCACCATCATCGGCGGCGCCTTCGCCCCGCTGCTCGCCGACCAGCTCGTGAAGACCGGCTGGGAGAACGTGGCCTGGTACATCATCGTGATCTCCGCGATCTCGCTCATCGCCGTCCTGTTCGTCCCCAAGGGCATCCAGGACCGCGAGCTGCACGACGAGCAGGTCGTCGCCACGCGCTCGAACCCGGTGGTGCCGGCCTGATCCGGCCCGTCTGACGGGTTTCACCCGTCCCCACCCCACGACGACGGCGCGTCCTCCTCCGGAAGGGCGCGCCGTCGTCGTGCGCGGCCGGACCGGCGCCGAGGCCCGCAGACACGCCGCCACGTCGGGATCGAAGCGACGCGTCTGCGGGCCTCGGCGCGGGCTCCCGCCTGTCCCGTCACACCCGCCCCCGCAGTTGACCCCCGTCACACCGGCCCGGGATACTGAACCTGAACGCACGGTCGGTAATTCGCCGCGCCCGCCCCGTCGTCGGTCACTCAAGGAGTCTCCATGTCCGCACAGTCCCAGGCCCTGCTCGTCGGCGGTCGCCGCACGCCCGTCGGCAAGTACGGCGGCGCCCTCTCCTCCGTCCGCCCCGACGACCTCGCCGCCCTGACCGTCAAGGCCGTGATCGAGGACGCCGGCATCGACCCGTCGGTCGTGGACGACGTCATCCTCGGCAACGCCAACGGCGCCGGCGAGGAGAACCGCAACGTCGCCCGCATGGCCTGGCTGCTGGCCGGCTTCCCGGACACCGTCCCGGGCATCACCGTGAACCGCCTCTGCGCGTCCGGCATGTCCGCGATCGGCATCGCCACCGCGATGGTGCGCTCCGGGATGGCCGACGTCGTCGTGGCCGGCGGTGTGGAGTCGATGTCCCGCGCCCCCTGGGTGATGGAGAAGCCGACGACGGCGTTCGCCAAGCCCGGCGCGGCCTTCGACACCTCGATCGGCTGGCGCTTCGTGAACCCGCGCTTCGCGGACGGCGAGTTCGGGGAGAAGTTCACCTTCTCCATGCCGGAGACCGCCGAGGAGGTGGGCGAGGTGGACGGCATCACCCGCGAGGACGCCGACGCCTTCGCCGCCCGCTCGCATGCGCGTGCGCTGGCCGCCATCGAGGCCGGCCGCTTCGTGGACGAGATCGTGCCCGTCGTCGTCACGGGCCGCAAGGGCGCCGAGACGATCGTGGACACGGACGAGGGCCCCCGCCCCGGCTCCACCCCCGAGGTGCTCGCCGGCCTGCGCCCGATCATCAAGAAGGACGGCGTGGTCACCGCCGGCAACTCCTCCTCCCTCAACGACGGCGCCTCGGCGATCCTCGTCGTCTCCGAGCGGGCCGCGCAGAAGTACGGCCTGACCCCGCGGGCCCGCGTCGTGGAGTCCACCTCGGCGGGCCTGGCCCCCGAGATCATGGGTCTGGGACCCGTCCCGGCCACCGAGAAGGCCCTCGAGCGCTCCGGCTGGTCCGTGGCGGACCTGGGCGCCGTCGAGCTCAACGAGGCCTTCGCCACCCAGTCCCTGGCCTCGATGCGGCGACTCGGCCTGGACCCGGAGACCGTCAACGCCGACGGCGGCGCGATCGCCCTGGGCCATCCGCTGGGCTCCTCGGGCTCGCGCCTCGTGGTCACGCTGCTCGGTCGGATGGAGCGTGAGGGCGCGGACAGGGGCCTGGCCACGATGTGCGTGGGCGTGGGCCAGGGCTCCGCGATGCTCGTCGAGAAGGTCTGAGCGCATGGCCGACTTCAGCCACTTCACGGCACTGCGCGTCGAGGAACGTGAGGACCGCGTCCACGCGCGCATGGACCGCCCGGGCGTGCGCAACGCGATCGACCAGACCATGGTCGACGAGTTCCACGAGCTCTGCGCCCATCTCGAACGCGAGCCGAAGATCCTGATCATCTCGGGCACGCAGGTGGAGTCGAAGCGCGAGCCGGGGAGGTTCTCCGGCATCTTCGCCTCCGGCGCGGACATCGGACAGCTGCGCGAGCGCCGCCGCGACGACGCCCTGCGCGGCGTGAACTCGCAGGCCTTCGACCGCATCCACCGGCTGCCCATGCCCGTGATCGCGGCGATCGACGGCTTCGCCCTCGGCGGCGGCGCGGAACTGGCCTACGCGGCCGACTTCCGCATCGCCACCCCGGCGCTGAAGATGGGCCAGCCCGAGACGAGCCTGGGGATCACCGCTGCTGCGGGCGCCCAGTGGCGGCTCAAGGAGCTGGTGGGTGAGCCGGTGGCCCTCGAGCTGCTGCTCGCCGGACGGATCCTGGACGCGCAGGAGGCCCTCGAGCTCAAGCTCGTCACCGAGCTGCACGAGCCGGACGCCCTCCTCGACGCCGCCGACGCCCTCGCCGACCGCATCGCGCAGCAGGACCCGCTGGCGGTGCGGCTGTCCAAGCGCGTCTTCCACCTCCCTCGCGAGGCCCACCCCCACGTGGACGAGATCGCGCAGGCCATCCTGTTCGAGTCCGAGGCCAAGTTCGAGCGCATGCAGGCGTTCCTGGACCGCAAGAAGAAGTGAGGACTGACATGACCGATCAGAAGAACACCCCTGATACCGAGCCGTCCTCCGTGCCCGCCGTCGTCGGCGTCCTCGGCGGCGGCCGGATGGGCGGCGGCATCGCCCACGCGTTCCTCGTCTCCGGCTCGTCCGAGGTGGTCGTCGTCGAGCGCGACCCGCAGTCGGCCCAGGCCGCCGAGGAGCGCATCGAGGCCGACCTGGCCGCCTCCCTCGAGCGCGGCAAGATCGACGGCGACCTGGACGTGTGGGCGCAGCGCCTGACCGTCTCCGTGGACCGCGCCGACTTCGCCCGCTGCGACCTCGTGGTCGAGGCCGTGTTCGAGGACATGCAGGTGAAGATCGAGGCGCTCACCGACGTCGAGGCCCACCTGCGCGAGGACGCCTGGCTGGCCAGCAACACCTCCTCCCTGTCCATCGACGAGATCGCCACGCACCTGCAGCGCCCCGAGCGGTTCTGCGGCCTGCACTACTTCAACCCGGTGCCGGCGTCGAAGCTCGTGGAGGTCGTGATCGGCGAGCAGACCGGTGCGGAGCTCCAGGCCCTGTCCACCCAGTGGGTCCGCGGGCTCGGCAAGACCCCCGTCGTCGTCAAGGACGCCCCGGGCTTCGCCTCGTCGCGCCTGGGCGTGGCGATCGCGCTCGAGGCCATCCGCATGGTCGAGGAGGGCGTGGCCTCCCCCGAGGACATCGACGCCGCCATGGTGCTGGGCTACAAGTTCCCGGTCGGCCCACTGGCCCTGACCGACATCGTGGGCCTGGACGTGCGCCTGGGCATCGCGGAGTACCTCGAGTCCCAGCTGGGTGAGCGTTTCGCCCCGCCGCAGCTCATGCGGGACATGGTGGCCCGCGGCGAGCTCGGCCGGAAGTCCGGCAAGGGCTTCTTCGACTACCGCTGATCCCCCGGGGCGAGCGCTTTCGAACGTGAGATAGGACCTATCTCCCGTTCGAAAGCGCCCATTCCCCCGATATCACGTTCGAAAGTGCGGGGCCGGCGCGGCTAACGTGACGGGCATGGACGAGCCCACGCTGCTGCGCGTCGCCCGCGACCGCGCCCTCGAGCTGCCGGGCAGCGCCGCGTCGCACCCCTTCGGCCCGGACACCGAGGTCGTGAAGGTGCAGGGGAAGCTGTTCGTGGTGTTCATCGACCACGACGGGCGCCGCCTCGTGAACGTGAAGGCCCGCCCGGAGGACGGCGCCCAGCTGCGCGCGGCCCTTCCCGCGGCGATCACGCCCGGCTATCACATGGACAAGCGGCACTGGCTCAGCCTGGCCGCGCACCCGGACCTCGACGAGCAGCTCGTCCGGGACCTCGTCACGGAGTCGTACCTGCTGGTCGTCGCGAAGCTCCCCCGCACCCGGCGCCCCGTGGACCCCGAGACCTTCGGCCGGGCCTGATGTCGGCCGACCGCCCCTTCCGCTTCACCCACCGCTGGGCCGTCCCCGCGGACGCCCGGTCCGTGCTGGCCCTGCTCGCCGACCCGGCCGGCTACCCACGCTGGTGGCCGGCCGTCCCGCGCGTCCGTCACCTGGGCCCCGATCGCGCCGCCGTCCGGCTGCGCGGGTTCGTGCCGGTGCGTCTGACGATGGAGCGTCTCATCGACGACCGCGCCCGCGGCCTTCTGGTCGCGCACCTGAGCGGGGACCTGACGGGCACCGTGCGGGTCACCGTGCACGACGACGGCGCCCCGGCCGGACGCGCGCCGCACTGCATCGTGGTGTGGGAGCAGGAGGTGGTGCTGACCTCGTCGTGGATGCGCGCCGTGGCCCGCGTGCCGGGCGCCCGCGCCGCGATGGGCCTCAGCCACGCGGTCGCGATGCGCTCCGCGCGTCGGGCGCTCGGGGCGAAGGCCATGCCGACCGCTGACCCCGCTCCAACAACTCGTCCATGACGGCCCGGCGCCCCGGCCGGCTCAGAGCTCGGCCTGGGCCTCGTTCCACTCGCGGGACAGCGGCGGGCGGGAGAGGCCGTCGAGCAGGCCGTCGGCGGGGTCGACGCCGAGCTCCACGATCCTGTTGTCCGCGTCCACGTGGACGACCTTGGGCTGGAAGTTGCGAGCCTCGTCGTCGTCCATCTGCCCGTAGGCGATGAGGATGACGATGTCCCCCGGATGCACGAGGTGGGCGGCGGCGCCGTTGATGCCGAGCACGCCGGAGCCCCGCTCGCCCGCGATGGTGTAGGTCTCCAGTCGCGCGCCGTTCGTGACGTCCACGATGGACACGAGCTCGCCGGGC
This sequence comes from Micrococcus sp. 140720015-1, assembly GCF_053627595.1. Taxonomy (NCBI): domain Bacteria; kingdom Bacillati; phylum Actinomycetota; class Actinomycetes; order Micrococcales; family Micrococcaceae; genus Micrococcus; species Micrococcus sp. 140720015-1. The sequence continues at coordinate 53,286 of NZ_JBSEYC010000001.1, read as the reverse complement.
AGGATGTCCGCGGCGTCCAGCAGGTCCTGGTCCACGGTCACGGAGCCCACGTAGTGCAGGTCCGCCTGGGTCACGGTGGCCCGGTGGATCTTGGCGTGGAACATGGTGCGCAGCATGCGGCAGAACTCTCCGGATGAGGGGGGGCGGGGCGGGTCCGAGGGGACCGGTGCTCGATTCTACGCCGGTCCGGAGACGAGGGGCAGGGGGGGTCGACGCCGGCCCGAGGGCCCGAGGCTCCCGCCCCTCTCGTCGAGGCCCGCAGACACGCCGCCACCGCCAGGACGTAGCGGCGCGTCTGCGGGCCTGGGCGGGTCAGATCCACGACGGCGGCACTCGGCCCGGCGGCGTCCGCGCGGCCACCAGGCCGCGCAGCTGACGCACGAACAGCTCCCAGTGCCCCGGCCGGAACACGTCGGCGGTCACCCGGATCACCTCCCACCCCTCCGCGCGCAGGGCCGCGTCCCGCTCGCGGTCCTCACGCCACTGCCGGCGATCCGTGCGGTGCTGATCGCCGTCGTACTCGACGGCCACCTTGGCCTCCGCCCACACCAGATCCACGCGGAGCCGCTGTCCCGTGGCGAGGCGGATGCACGGGTTCACTGCGGGCTCGGGGACGCCGTCCAGGACGAGCCGCGCCCGCAGTCGGCTCTCCTGCGGCGAGTCGGCCCCGGGGCGGACGAGCTCCAGCGCCTCCCGGGCCGCGCGGATCCCGCGCACCCGTCCGCGTTCCTCGACGGCGGCGCGCAGCTCGGCCACGTCCGTCACCCCGGGAGGCAGCCGACGGCGTCGGGCCTCCGTCGGGGCGGTCCGCACCATGCTGTCCCCCAGCGCGACGAGATGCTCGAGCGGCCCGGCGTGCGCGGCGAGGTCCACGAAGGTCCACCCCGGTGCGGTCACACGCACCCCGTCCACGATCCGCACCGGTGCGTCGACGTGGAGGCGGTGTGAGCGGATCCCGGCCCGGCTCGACGCGGTGCCGTGGCCGCGCGGGGTCGCGATGTGCACGGACCGGTCGGCGGCGAGCGGCCCGGTCAGCCACAGGCCGAGCACCCGGGCGGCCGTCACGTGGCTGAACACGCCCTCGGGGTGCAGATCCTGCAGCGCCCGCACATGGTCCAGGGGGTCCGGTTCGACGCCGCGCCGGCCCCAGAGCCCCCACCCGAGGGAGACCACGTCCCCGCGCCGCAGCCGGGCCGCGCTCACCCCCGCCTCGCGCGCGGCCGGGGTCGAGAACACGGTCGGAGCGCGGAGGCGGCCGTCCAGTCCGCAGCGCATCGGAGGCAGGGGCGCGGGCGAGCGGGGCATGGGCCGAGCGTGCCCGATCCGGGCGGGCCGCCGTCGTCGTCCGCCGGGATCTGTGGACGACGCCCCACCGAGGCCCGCAGACACGCCGCTACGTCCTGGCGGTAGCGGCGTGTCTGCGGGCTTCGGCGCCACGGCTTGCCCCGCCAAGCCCTCCCCACGACGACGACGTCACCCGCCCGGCTCCCCCTCCCGCGTGATCCACGTCTCGGCTAGGGTGAGGACCAATAACCGACCGATCGGTCGGGACTCGTCCGTGCCCCCGACACCAGGAGACCTCGTGACCGTCACCGCCCCCTCCCTCCCGGAGATCCTCCCCAGCTACGTCGCCGGCAGCTGGTGGACGCCGTCGCACCCGTCCAAGGTCACCGACGTGACGGACGCGAACACCGGCGCGCGCCTCACCGGCGTCTCCACCGACGGCCTCGACACGGCCGCCGCCATCGAGCACGCGCGCACCGTCGGCCAGCAGGCCCTGGGCGAGCTGACCATCCACGAGCGCGCCCTCAAGCTCAAGGAGCTCGCGCTCTACCTGAACTCCCGCGTCCAGGAGCTCTACGACGTCTCCTTCGCCACCGGCGCCACGCAGCGCGACCACGCCTTCGACGTCGACGGCGGCATCGGCACCCTCTTCACGTTCTCCGGGAAGGGCCGCCGCGAGCTGCCGAACTCCAACGTGATCATCGACGGCGACGTGGAGCCCCTCTCCCGCGACGGCTCCTTCATCGGCGAGCACATCTACCAGCGCATCCCAGGCGTGGCCGTGCAGATCAACGCCTTCAACTTCCCCGTGTGGGGCATGTTGGAGAAGTTCGCCCCGGCCTTCGTCGCCGGCGTGCCCACCGTGGTCAAGCCGGCCACCCCCACCGGCTACGTCACGCAGAAGTGCGTCGAGCTGATGCTCGAGTCCGGCGTGCTGCCCGAGGGCTCGATCCAGCTGATCTCCGGTTCCGCCCGCGACCTGCTGGACCACCTGGACTACCGCGACCACGTCGCGTTCACCGGCTCCGCCGCCACTGCGGCCACCCTGAAGAAGCACCCGAACGTGCAGGAGGGCGGCGTCCGCTTCACCGCGGAGACCGACTCCCTCAACGCCGCCGTCCTCGGCCCCGACGCCGCCCCCGGCACCCCCGAGTTCGAGGCGTTCGTGAAGGTCGTCTTCCAGGAGATGACGGTCAAGGCCGGCCAGAAGTGCACCGCCATCCGCCGGGTGATCGTCCCGCAGGAGCACGTGGACGCCGTCGTCGAGGCCCTCTCCGCCCGGCTGGGCAAGGTCGTCCTGGGCGACCCGCGCGTCGAGGGCACCACCATGGGCGCCCTGGCCTCGAAGGAGCAGCAGAGCGAGGTCCGCGGCGCGGTGCAGCGCCTGGTCGACGCCGGCGGTCAGGTCCGCCTCGGCGGCCCCGAGGGCTCGACCGGCGACGCCGACGCCGAGTCCGGCGCGTTCTTCGCCCCCACGGTGCTCACCTTCGAGGACGCACGCACCCCCGAGGTGCACAGCGTCGAGGCGTTCGGTCCGGTCACCTCGGTGATCGGCTACACGGACGTGGCCGACGCCGTGGCCCTGGCCGCCCTGGGTTCGGGATCGCTCGTGGCCACGGTCGCCACGAACGACGGTGAGATCGCCCGCGCGTTCGCCGCCGGGATCGGCGCCCACCACGGCCGCGTGCACGTCCTGAACCGCCAGACCGCCACGACCACCACCGGTCACGGGGCCCCCGTGCCGGGGCTGATCCACGGCGGCCCCGGCCGCGCCGGCGGCGGCGAGGAGCTCGGCGGGGTCCGCGCCGTGAAGCACTACATGCAGCGCACGGCGATCCAGGGCTCCCCGGACATGCTCACGGCCATCACCGGCGTGTGGCATCAGGGCGCCGCGGCCCACACGGTGACCCGCGAGGACGTGGAGGCCGGCACCGCCGTGCACCCGTTCTACAAGTCCCTGGCCGAGCTGACGGTGGGCGACCAGTTCGCCTCCGGCCTGCGCACCGTCACCCTGGAGGACATCACCGCCTTCGCGGAGGAGACCGGGGACAGGTTCTACGCCCACACGGACGAGGAGGCCGCCATGGCCAACCCGTTCTTCCCGCGCCGGGTGGCCCACGGCTACCTGCTGGTCTCGTGGGCCGCGGGGCTGTTCGTGGCCCCGGATCCGGGCCCGGTGCTGGCCAACTACGGCCTGGAGAACCTGCGCTTCATCACGCCCGTCACCTACGACGACGCCATCCGCGTGACCCTGACCGCCAAGCGCATCACCCCGCGCGTGAGCGACGAGTACGGCGAGGTGGCCTGGGACTGCCGGATCCACAACCAGAAGGACGAGCTCTGCGCCCAGTACGACGTGCTGACGCTCGTGGCCAAGACCTGGCCGATGGCCCCGTCCGAGGCATCCCAGGGCTGAGCCTCCCCGCCCCGACGGGCCGTCCCGTGCGCCGGCTGCGCACCGGGCGGCCCGTCGTCGTCCCCGGGAACAGGGAGCGCGCCTGGGGCGTTCACCTGGGCGTCCCATTCGGACCGCGAGAGAAGAAGGTCGACACACATGTCCGAGTTCACCCGTTTCGACCAGGTCACCGTGCTGGGCACCGGTGTGCTGGGTTCGCAGATCATCCTGCAGGCGGCGTACCACGGCAAGAAGGTGATGGCCTACGACGCCGTCCCCGCCGCCCTCGAGGGGATCGAGCGCCGCTGGGCGTGGATCCGCCAGGGCTACGAAGCAGACCTCGGGGAGGGCTACGACCCGCAGCGCTTCGACGAGGCCCTCGCCCGGATCACGCCGACCTCGGACCTCGGCGAGGCCCTGGCGGATGCGGACATCGTGATCGAGGCCGTCCCGGAGAACCTGGAGCTCAAGCGCAAGGTGTGGGCCCAGGTGGGCGAGCTCGCCCCCGCCACGACCCTGTTCGCCACGAACACCTCCTCCCTGCTGCCCTCGGACTTCGCCGACGCCAGCGGCCATCCGGAGCGCTTCCTGGCCCTGCACTACGCCAACCGCATCTGGGCGCAGAACACCGCCGAGGTCATGGGCACCGCCGCGACCTCGCCGGAGGCCGTCGCGGGAGCCCTGCAGTTCGCCGAGGAGACCGGCATGGTCCCCGTGCACGTGCGCAAGGAGATCCCGGGCTACTTCCTCAACTCCCTGCTCATCCCGTGGTTGCAGGCCGGCTCCAAGCTGTACATGCACGGAGTGGGCAACCCGGCGGACATCGACCGCACCTGGCGGGTGGCCACCGGCAACGAGCGCGGCCCGTTCCAGACCTACGACATCGTGGGCTTCCACGTGGCCGCCAACGTCTCCCGCAACACGGGCGTCGACTGGCAGCGCGGCTTCGCTGAGCTGCTCGAGAAGAGCATCGCCGAGGGCCACAGCGGTGTGGCTGACGGCCAGGGCTTCTACCGCTACGGACCGGACGGGGAGAACCTCGGCCCGGTGGAGGACTGGAACCTGGGCGACAAGGACACCCCGCTCGGCTGACCTCCTCGGCTGACGGATCAGGGGCCGTCCGGTGCGCACCCCGCATCGGGCGACCCCGACGCATGCCCCCGCCGCTTCCTTGTGGCATCCGTCACAGCGCACGTAGAGTCGAACCATGATGCCCTCCCGGCTCCCCCTGCTCGGCGTCCTCGCCGTGGGCGCGCTCGCCCTCGCCGGGTGCGCGGGCGGCGGCGCAGAGCCCTCCTCCCCCGCCCCCTCGTCTGCGTCGTCCACGACGACGGCGGCCTCGTCAGCGTCCACGTCGCCCGCGGCCAGCAGCTCCACGGCCCCCACGTCACCCGCGGCCAGCGCCACCACGGCGAGCACGGGCGGCGCCTCCGCCTCGGGCAGCCTGTCCCTCGAGATGCCCCCCGCGCTGGACGGGCAGCGGACCCTGGCGGTGCAGGCCGCCGTGCAGCGGGCCGCGGGGCCGGGGTCCGAGGTGGGGCTGAGCGCCGCCTCTCCGCTGGAGCGGCAGACGGAGCTGCGCCAGCGGGCCGACGGCCTGGAGCAGGCGGTCGACGCCGGCGCGAGCCCGGCGCCCACCCGCAACGCGGAACAGCAGGCCTGCCTGGACGCCACCCGCTCCGCCCTGGAGCGGGACGCCGAGGCCGGGGCCGCGGACCTGGGGCTCACGGCCCAGCCGGAGACGGCCGCCACCACCGGCGGCGGGCCCACCACGACGCCGGCGCCCTCCTTCACGGCGTCCCCCGACGCCGAGGTCACTCCGCTCGGCGTGCGCGTCACTGTGTACCCCACGGAGGAGGCCGCCCGCGCCGCCCTGGAGGACGCCCGAGCGGCGGCGCAGGCCTGCACCGGGGTGGACCTGGCCGGGCTCGACGTGGAGAGCGTGACGCGGACCGAGCACGAGGGCGGCACCGCGTACACGGCGCTCCCGGCCCCCGGGGGGTCCGTCTACTCGCATCTGACGGCCGTGCAGGACGGCGCCCGCACCGTGGCCGTGGCCCAGGCCGACGCGGATGGCGGGGTGCCCGCAGACGCCGAGGTCCGTGCGGCCTCGATCGTGGCCGAGGTGCTCGCCGCGCTCGACGGCGAGGGCTGAGGACAGCGGCCCGTCAGCCCCGCAGACCCCCGAGCACCACGCCCGTGACGGCGTCGATCATCTGGCCCGGTCCCTGCTGCCCGGGGACGCCGCGATCCGGCCGGTACCAGTCGACGATCGAGTTGATCATGCCGAGCGCCAGACGGGCGAGGTTGCGGGGGGTCACATCGGAGCGCACCGCACCCGCGGCCTGGGCTGCCTCGAGCAGGTCGCCCAGACGCCGGGTGATCTCGCGCCGGCGCTCGACGGCGGCCACCTCGACCGCCGAGTTCCCGCGCAGGCGCAGCAGCAGGGTCACCTCGGGCTGCTTCTCCGCCAGCACCCCGAGCGTGCCGCGGATGGCCGCCTCGACCTGCGCGCCGGCGTCGGCCCCGCTGGCCACCACATCGTCCAGGCACGCCTCGAGGGCGTCGAGCGCCTCCGTCACCGCGTGGTCGAGGATCGCCTCCTTGGACTCCACGTGGTGGTAGATCGCGGACTTGGAGATGCCCAGGTGGGTGGCGAGCATGCCCATGGACGTCGCCTCGTAGCCGTGCCGGTTGAAGAGCTCGACGCACTCGGCCAGCAGCGTCTGCCGGTCATAGCCGGGCCGGCCGCGGCGCGGGGTGGGGCTGCTCTGGGGCACGGGGCTCCTTCGGGGGCGGGCGGACGCCGACGACGGCGCACCGGTCCACTCTACCGGGCACGCCGACGTCGGGATCGGCCGCGGGGACGGGATCAGGCCGGGTCGCGCAGGTCGTAGATCCGCTTGAGCTTGCCGGAGGAGCGGGCCAGGGTCTCCGGCTCCACCACGTTGATCACGCACGAGGAGCCGATCTTCGTCTTGATCTCCATGCGCAGGTGCGCGGCGCAGGCCTGGGCCTCCTCGAGGGTCGCATGATCGCGGCGCTCGATGTTCACGGCCATCTGGTCCATGCGGTCCGGGCGGGTGATCTCGAGGGTGAAGTGCGGCGACAGGGCCGGCTCCTTGAGGGCCAGCTCCTCGATCTGCGACGGGAACAGGTTCACGCCGCGCAGGATGATCATGTCGTCCGAGCGGCCGGTGATGCGGCCCATGCGGCGGTGGCCCGGGTGCGTGGTGCCCGGCAGCAGGCGGGTGAGGTCGTGGGTGCGGTACCGGATGATCGGCAGCGCCTGCTTGGTGAGCGAGGTGAAGACGAGCTCGCCGGGGCGGCCGGTCTCGAGGACCTCGTCCGTGAGCGGGTCGATGATCTCGGGGCGGAAGTGGTCCTCCCAGATGTGGGAGCCGTCCTTGGTGGCCGCAGACTCGCCGGCCACGCCCGGGCCCATGACCTCGGAGAGGCCGTAGATGTCCAGGGCATCGAGGTCGAAGGTCTGCTCGATCTCGCGGCGCATCTCCTCGGTCCACGGCTCGGCGCCGAGGATCGCGACCTCGAGGGAGGACTCGCGGGGATCCAGGCCGAGCTTCTTGAAGCCGTCCGCGATGGTCAGCAGGTAGGTGGGCGTGGCGAGGATGGCGCGCGGCTGGAAGTCGGTGATCAGCTGCACCTGCTTCTCCGTCTGCCCGCCGGACATCGGGATCACGGCCGCCCCGATGCGCTCGGCGCCGTAGTGGGCGCCGAGGCCGCCGGTGAACAGGCCGTAGCCGTACGCGTTGTGCACGCGGTCACCGGGGCGGATGCCGCCGGCGCGGAAGCAGCGGGCGACGAGGGTGGCCCACGTGGCCAGGTCGTCGTCGGTGTAGCCGACCACGGTGGGCTGGCCGGTGGTGCCGGAGGAGGCGTGGATGCGGCGCAGCTCGGGGCCCGTGGCGGCGAATGCGCCGAACGGGTAGCTCTTCCGCAGGAACTCCTTGTCCGTGTACGGGAACTTGGCGAGGTCCCCGAGCTCCGTGAAGTCCGAGGGGTGGACGCCGTGCGCGTCGAAGTGCTCCCGATACGCGGGCACGTTCTCGTAGGCGTGGTGCAGGGTCCAGCGGAGGCGCTCGAACTGGAGCGCCTCGATCTGGTCCCGGCTCATCGTCTCCTCGGGGTCCGGCGCCCCGCGCTCGGCGGGGGCGGGCAGAGGTGCCGGCGTGTACGGGTTGGGGATCGAGGCATCGAGCATGGCGTCCTCCTGGGGATGCGGGGTCGGGCGGCGGTCGACGACGGCGGCGCACCGGCGGGTGCGCCCGTCGGTCAGCGTCCGGGGGCGGGGATGGTCCGGGAGCGGCCGCGGAAGGCGGCCACCGGGGTGCCGTCGTCGGTGGTGACGGTGATGTCGTAGACGGCCGAGCGGCCGGCGGCGGCGACCAGGCGGCCCTCCGCGACGAGGGTCTGCCCGGCGCGGGTGGCCGCGAGGAAGTTGACGTCCGCGCCGGAGGCCACGGTGAGGGTGGAGCCGTCCGAGGCGGGGTCGTTGCAGGTCAGCGCGAAGCACGTGTCCGCGAACGCGAAGACGGCGCCGCCGTGGGCCAGGCCGAAGCCGTTGTGCTGGTCCTCGGTGAGCGTCATCCGGATGCGCGCGTGGTCCTTCTCGGCGGCCTCGAGGGTGACGCCGAGCCACCGCGCCACGCGGTCCTCGGCGAGCATGGGGTGGTGGGCGGTCTCGGTCATGGGCGGGCCTCCCTGCGGGCACGTGCGCGCCGGCGCGGCGGCGCAGAGAATTACTGAACGATCATTAGGTAACTCTCTGGATGTGACCCACGTCAAGTCCGGTCCGGTGTGTGACGCGCACTGCCCCGCCCTGCCGCTGCCGGGGCGAGGCGCACCGGGATCCCGTGCGCGGGCCCTGCCCATCGTGTCCGCGGCTCCTGTCTAGGGTGACCGCATGGTGACCTTCGCGCCGGACCGCGCCTCCTTCATGCTCAGCCCCTCGGACATCACCGCCGCCGCGACGTGCACGTACGGGTGGCTGCGCGGGACGGTGGACCCCGCGCTCGGGCGCGCCCCGCGGATCGACGTGGCGGACGCGTTCCTGGAGCGGGTCTCCCGCCTCGGGGACGAGCACGAGTCCCGCGTGCTCGCGCGCCTCGAGGCGGAGCACGGCGCAGACCAGGTGGTCCGGCTCGCCCGCCCGGAGCGCTACACGCCCGAGGGCGTGCGGGCCGCCGGGGAGCGCACCGCGGCGGCGTTGGCCGCGCGTCCCGCCGTTGTGTTCCAGGGGATGCTGCACGACGGCGCGTTCGGCGGCCTGGCCGACTTCCTCGTGCTCCGCACGGACGAGGAGCACCCCGAGGGTGCGTACGAGGTGGTGGACACGAAGCTGGCCCGGCATGCGCGGGTGACGGCGCTGCTGCAGATCGCCGCGTACGCGGACCTGCTGGACGGCATGGGCGTGCCGCGGGCGCGGCAGGGCAGCCTGTGGCTCGGGGGCGGTTCCCGGCACGTCGCGGACCTGGACGAGGTGATCCCGGTGTACCGGCACCAGCGCTCCCGGCTGGAGGCGCTGCTGCAGGATCACGTGGCCGCCGGGGAGCCCGCCCGCTGGGGTGACGACCGCCTGAGCGTCTGCGGCGCATGCGAGGCGTGCGAGGAGGCCGTCGCCGAGCACCGGGACGTGCTGCTCACGGCGGGGGCCACGCGGTTGCAGCGCACCCGGCTGCGCGAGGCCGGCATCACGACCATCGAGCAGCTCGCGGCGTCCGTCGCACCGACGGAGGGCCTGGCCCGCCGCACGTGGGAGGCGCTGCGGGAACAGGCGGCGATCCAGCTGGAGCCGGCCGGGGCGGGCGGGTTGCCGCCGCATCGGATCGTGGACCCGCGCGCCGTGGCGGGGCTTCCCGTGCCGGATGCAGGAGACGTCTTCTTCGACTTCGAGGGGGACCCGCTGTGGGTCTCCGCGGACGGGAGCATGGAGGGCCTCGAGTACCTGTGGGGATGGGTCGAGGCGCCGGGCGGGGACACCGCGCGCACCGCCTCGGCCGACTTCCGGTTCACGGGTCTGTGGGCGAACACCCGTGCCGCGGAGCGGGCGGCGCTCGAGGAGTTCGTGGCGTTCGTGGAGGCGCGGCGCGCGGCCCACCCGGGGATGCGGATCTACCACTACGCCGCGTACGAGGTCACCGCGCTGAAGCGCCTGACCGTGCGCCACGGCGTGGGCGAGCGCGAGCTGGACGACTGGCTGCGCGCGGGGCTGTTCGTCGACCTCTACTCCACGGTCCGCGCCGCCCTGCGGGCCGGTGTGCCGAGCTACTCCATCAAGAAACTGGAGCCCCTCTACATGGGGGCGGAGCACCGGGCGGAGGACGGCGTCACGACGGCGGCGGACTCGGTGACGGAGTACCACGCATACGTCGAGGCGCGGGAAGCGAAGCGAGACGACGAGGCGGTGAAGATCCGGAAGGACATCGAGGAATACAACCGTTACGACTGCGTCTCCACCGCCCGGCTGCGCGACTGGCTGCTGGAGCAGGTGGGGCGCACCGCCGAGCACGGTGCCACGGCACCCCGGCCCGACGACGATGAGCACCTCGTCGAGCCCGCCCCCGCCTTGGAGGGCGAGGACGCGCGCCTGGAGGCGGACCTCCTGGGCCTCCTGCCCACCGCGGAGGACGCGGACGCCGTCCTGGACGACGAGCAGCGCGGCGTGGCCCTGCTCGCCGCCGGGCTGGGCTTCTACCAGCGCGAGGACAAACCCGTGTGGTGGGCCTTCTTCGACCGTGGCATCTCCCCGCCGGATGAGTGGCAGGACGCCCGCGCCAACGTCGTGGCGGACCGCGTGGACGTGGCCGAGGACTGGCACCGACCCAAGGGCGCTCGGACCTTCCAGCGGGTGCTGCGGATGACCGGCACCCTGGAGCCGGGGAGCTCGCTGCAGCCCGGAGCCGAGGCCATCACGGTGTACGAGGACGTCCCGGCGGACCGCCGCGACCTCCTCCAGCCCAACGCGGTGCGCTGGGTCGGTGCCAAGGCCGTCGTGGAGGACGTCGAGGACCGCCCGGACGGCAGCTCCGTGGTGCTGCTGCGGGAGAAGATCCCCACGCAGGACGTGGAGCAGCATTCGGAGCTGCCCATGGCGGCGTTCGCCCACACGGTGGTGAACACGGACAAGCTCAAGGAGCGCCTGCGCGAGCGCGCCCGGACCGCGGTGCAGGCCGGCGGTCTGCCGGGATCGGGAGGCGACGCCGCCGCCCCGTCCACGGCCGCCTTCGACATCCTGGCGCGCCGCCCCCCGGCGACCGCCGGCCGCCCCCTGGCGGCCATCTCCACCGAGCTGCGCGAGGGAGACTCCGCGCCCGCTCCCGCCCGCCAGGGCTGGGAGGCGCTCGTGGAGGCGCTCGAGTCCGCGCGGGGCTCCTACGTCGCCGTCCAGGGCCCTCCCGGGACGGGCAAGACCCACGTGGGGAGCCACGCCGTGAAGGCACTGCTCGAACGCGGGTGGAGCGTGGGCGTCACGGCCCAGTCCCACGCCGTGGTGGAGAACTTCCTGGGCAAGCTCGTGTCCATCGGGGTGCCGAAGAAACAGGTGCTCAAGGCGGAGAAGCGCGGCAAGGACGCGCCCGAGCGCCCCTGGGCCACGGTGTCGGACGCCAAGCCGTACATCGGCCTCCCCGGCCACGTCGTCGGCGGCACCGCCTGGACCTTCGCGCACGAGGACGTGCAGGAGTTCGACCTCCTGGTGATCGACGAGGCCGGGCAGTTCTCCCTGGCGCACACCCTCGCCGCGGCGGCCATGGCCCGCACTGTGCTCCTGCTCGGCGACCCCCAGCAGCTGCCGCAGGTCACCAAGGGGACCCACCCCCAGCCGATTGGCGAGGCCGCGCTGAGCTGGCTGGCCGCCGACGAGCCGGTGCTGCGCGCAGACCGCGGCTTCTTCCTGGACACCTCCTGGCGTATGCACTCCGCGCTGACGGAGGCCGTCTCCACGCTCTCCTACGCCGGCGAGCTCGGCGCGCGGGAGGAGGTCACGGACGCCCGCCACCTCGACGGCGTCGAGCCGGGGCTGCACCCCGTGCCGGTGCCGCACGCGGGCAACGCGGTGTCCTCGCCGGAGGAGGCGGAGGCCGTCGTCGCGATCATCCGGGACCTGCTGGGACGCACGTGGCGCGAGCGCCCCGACGCCCCCGGGCGCCCGCTCGAGGCGTCGGACGTCATCGTGGTGGCGCCCTACAACGCGCAGGTGGCGACCGTCGAGGAGTCGCTGGAGGCCGCGGGCCTGGAGGGGACCACCGTCGGCACGGTGGACCGCTTCCAGGGGCGCGAGGCCGCCGTCGCGATCCTGACGATGGCGGCGTCCTCACCGCAGGAGGTGCCGCGCGGGCTGGACTTCCTGCTGAACCGGAACCGGCTCAACGTGTCGATCTCGCGCGGGCAGTGGGCCGCCTACCTCGTCCACTCCCCCGCCCTCGCGGACGCGCTGCCCACCCGCCCCGAGGACCTGCCGATGATCGGTGCGTTCCTGCGGCTCGTGCACCGCTGAGTCAGCCGGCGGCGCCCTGGCGCAGCAGGAACCGCTGCAGCTTGCCGGAGGGGGTCTTGGGCAGCCGATCCACGAAGTGCACCCGGCGCGGGTAGGCGTGCTTGGAGTACTCGTCGCGGACCTTCGCCTGCAGCTCGGCCGCCAGGGTGTCCGGGTCCGCGACGGCTCCGGCGGGCACCACGAACGCCACGACCTCCTCGCCCCGCACCCCCTCCGGGTCCGGCAGGCCGACGACGGCGACCTCCTGCACCCGCGGGTGGTCGATGAGCACGGACTCCACGTCGAACGGGCCGATCCGGTACCCGGCGGCGAGGATCACGTCGTCGTCCCGCGAGGAGAAGAAGAACCAGCCGTCGTCGTCCTGCCGGGCGGTGTCCCCGGTCAGGTACCAGCGGCCGTCCGGGGTGAAGCGCTCCGCGGTCTTCTCCGGCTCCCCGAGGTAGCCGGGGAACCAGAACAGGGGCGAGGCCGCGTCGATCGCGATCTGCCCGTCCCGGATCTCCGCGGCGATCCCCGGCAGGGGCACACCCATCGAACCCGGGCGGGGCGGCGCGGCCAGCTCGGGGTGCGCGGGGGTGCAGATGACCATGCCCAGCTCGGTCTGGCCGTAGTGGTCGCGGATCTCCGTGCCGAGGGCCGACCGGCCCCATTCGAGCACGGACGGCGGCAGCGGCTCCCCCGCCGTGGACACGCGCCGCAGCCGCAGCGGGGCGTCCTCGGTGACCTCCCCGGCCTTGGCCAGCGCGCGGAACATCGTGGGGGCGCCGGCGAGGTTCGTGACGCCCTGCGAGCGGATCACCTCGACCATGGTCGCCGGGGAGAAGGCGCCGCGATACTGCACCGAGGTCGCCCCGAGCACCAGCGTGCCGACGATCCCGTAGTACAGCCCGTACGCCCAGCCGTGGTCGGCCGCGTTCCAGAACAGGTCCTCGGGGCGCAGGTCCACCGCGCACGTGAGGTAGACGGCGAACGCGGCGGCCGCGCGCAGCGGCACGGGCACCCCCTTGGGGCGGCCGGTGGTGCCGGAGGTGAACAGCAGGGCGATCGGCCCGTCCCCGCCGACGGCGACGTCCTCGGCCAGCGGGGCGGAGTCCGCGAGTGCGTCCCACTCGGGCCCGGTGCGGATGATCTCGATGCCCGGGATGTCCGTGAGCTTCTCGGCCTGACGGGGTTCGGCGACGACGAGCCGCGCCGCCGCGCCCTCGATGCGCATCCGTGCGGCGCCCGCGGCGAACGCGGTGAACAGCGGCACGTGCACGGCACCGAGCCGCCACAGGGCCAGCAGGGTGATGACGAGCTCCTCCCGTTTGGACATCATCACGGGAACGCGGTCGCCGCGCGTGACGCCGCGGGCGGCGAGGCCGGTGGCGAGGCGGCGGGAGCGGTCGGCCAGCTCGCCGAAGGTGAGGTCGACGGCGGACATGTCCTCCGCCACGAACCGGAACGCCACGGCGTCGGCCGGCCATCGGTCGCAGAGCAGGTGGGCGGCGCAGGCGTCCGGGGTCTCGACGTCGGCGACCCACCCGGCCATCAGCCGGTCGATCGTCCCGGCCTCGCTGGCCTGCCCGGTCCGTTCCGTCATCTCGGTCTCCTCATCCCTCTCGGCACGCCGACGCCGGGCGACGGCGACGTCAGCCACGGTAGGTCCGCCGCGCCCCGGGCCACCGGGCGCGTCCGCATGTTGCACTCGCCACCCCGTCGCGGCTGAGGGCAGGATGGCGCCATGACCGAGCTCGATCCCGCCACCCCTCGCCCCTCCGGGACGCGCGCGGACGCCCCGCCCCGGACCGACGTCGCGCTGCGCCCGGTGGCCGCCGACGACGCCGACTTCCTGTGGACCTGGATCCACGGCGCCGAGGACCCCGAGTGGAAGCGGTGGGACGCCCCGTACTTCCACGCCGCGGACACGGCCGCCCCGCCGAGCCGCGCGGACTTCGACGCCGACCACGCGCGCCGGCGCGTCGGCGACCCTGACGTCCGGGTCGTCACGGTGGACGGCGCCCCCGTCGGTCTCGTGACCCGCACGGAGCAGCATCCGGCGGGCTCGGGCTGGTGGGAGCTCGGCATCCTACTGTTCGACCCGACCACGTGGGGCCGCGGCGTCGGGCGGGCGGCGCTCACGCTGTGGTCGGACGCGTCGTTCGCGGAGACGGACGCGCACCTGCTGAGCCTGGTCACGTGGTCCGGCAACGCGCGGATGATCGCGTCGGCGGTCCGCGTCGGGTACACCGAGGTCGCCCGCATCCCCGAGGCCCGCCCCTGGGAGGGCCGGCGATGGGACTCGGTGCAGCTCGCGGTGCTGCGGCGAGACTGGTGGCCGGCGTCGACGGACGGCTGAGGACGGACCCGGTCGTCGCCTTCGTCGGGCGTCCGCGGCGCCTGCCAGAATGGGGGCCATGACCTCGCAGCCCGCGCCCGCGTCCACCGCCCACCGCCGTTCCCTCGCCGAGGCCGGCATCGCCCTCGGCCCCCTGGACGGTCGCTACCGTGCGGCGGTGGAGCCGCTCGTGGAGCACCTGTCCGAGGCGGCGCTGAACCGCAACCGCATCCACGTGGAGGTCGAGTGGTTCATCCACCTGGCCGAGCACCGCGTGCTGCCGGGTCTGGAGCCGCTCACGGCCGAGCAGCAGGCGGGCCTGCGGGCGATCGTCACGGACTTCGACGCGGAGTCCGTGTCCGAGTTGGCGGCCACGGAGAAGGTCACGGTGCACGACGTGAAGGCCGTCGAGTACTTCATCGCCGACCGCCTCGAGGGGCTGGGCCTGGGCCGGCTGAAGCCGCTCGTGCACTTCGCGTGCACCTCCGAGGACATCAACAACCTCGCCTACGCGGTGGGTGTGCGCGACGCCGTCGAGCAGGTCTGGCTGCCGGCCGCCCGCGCCGCCGTGGCCACCGTCGCCGCGATGGCCGCCGAGGCCGCCGAGACCCCCATGCTCTCCCGCACGCACGGGCAGCCGGCCACGCCCACCACGCTGGGCAAGGAGATGGCCGTGTTCGTGCACCGTCTGAGCCGTCAGACCCGGCGCATCGCCGGCCAGGAGTACCTGGGCAAGATCAACGGCGCCACCGGCACCTACGCCGCCCACCTCGCCGCCGCCCCGGACGCGGACTGGCCGGCCCTCTCCCGGTCCTTCGTGGAGCACCTCGGCCTCACCTGGAACCCGCTGACCACCCAGATCGAGTCCCACGACTGGCAGGCGGAGCTGTACGCCGACGTCGCGCGCTTCAACCGGATCCTCCACGGCTTCTGCGTGGACGTGTGGAGCTACATCTCCATCGGCTACTTCACGCAGATCCCCGTGGCCGGCGCCACCGGCTCCTCCACGATGCCGCACAAGGTGAACCCGATCCGCTTCGAGAACGCCGAGGCCAACCTCGAGCTCTCCTGCGCCCTGCTCGACTCGCTGGGCGCCACCCTCGTGGAGTCCCGTTGGCAGCGTGACCTCACGGACTCGACGTCGCAGCGCAACATCGGCGTGGCCCTGGGCCACTCGGTGCTCGCCCTGACCAACGTCACCAAGGGCATGGGCCAGCTCCAGGTGGCCGAGCCCGCGCTGGCCGAGGACCTCGACACGAACTGGGAGGTGCTCGGCGAGGCCGTCCAGACCGTGATGCGCGCCGAGGCGATCGCCGGCGTCGAGGGCATGGACAACCCCTACGAGCGCCTCAAGGAGCTGACCCGCGGCCACCGCGTGGACGGGGCGCGCATGCGCGAGTTCGTGCAGGGCCTCGGCCTGTCGGAGGCGGCCCAGGCGCGCCTGCTGGAGCTGACCCCGGCCGGGTACACCGGCGTGGCGGCGAAGCTGGCCAAGGAGTTCGGACCGGCGCAGGGCTGACCCGGGCCGCCTGACGGGGGACGATGGGCGGGTGCTGCTTCCGCCTCTCCCCGTGTGGCTGCTGTCCGCCACCCCCAAGGACCCCGCCGAACTCGAACGGGACGTGCCCGAGCCGATCGACGCGCACGGCGAGCTCGCCGACGCGATCACCGCGGCGATCACCGCCGTGGACCTCGTGGGCGTGTTCTTCTTCGCGATCTCGGGCGCGGTGCTCGCCGTGCGCAAGGGCTACGACATCGTCGGCTCCCTGCTGCTGGCCCTCATGGTGGGCACGGGCGGCGGCGTCGTCCGTGACCTCGTGGTCGGCCGAGACGTGCCCGCGGCCTTCGACAACCCCTGGTACCTGATCCTGCCGGCGGTCGCGTCCCTGGCGGTGTTCCTCCGGATCTTCGACGGCGAGCGCGGCCACCACGCCGTCATGGCCTTCGACGCCATCGGCCTGGCCGTGTACTGCGTGGTGGGCACACGCATCGCCCTGCTCGCCGGCCTGAGCCCGGTCGCCGCCGCGGTGCTGGGCCTGGTGACCGCCGTCGGCGGCGGCATCCTGCGCGACGTCGTCGCCGGGGAACCGCCCGCCGTGTTCGGCGGGCGCGGCTGGTACGCGCTGCCGGCCATCCTCGGCGCGGGCACGACGGCGGCCCTCGGCCAGGCGGAGGTCCTGAACCCGCTGACCTCGGCGGCGGTGATGGTGCTCGTGCTCGTGCTGCGCGTGGTGTCGCTGCGCAGGGAGTGGCTCGCCCCGGGGGCCGAGATCTCGGGGGAGACCCAGCGCCAGCGCCTGGATCCGCACGACGAGCCGCCCGTGCCGGACATCCGCGACCGCAAGGGCCGGGACGGGCCGCCCGCCGACCCCGGCGAGGACGGCCCCCCGGCGAACGAGGAGACGCCCGGCGCCGACGAGGACGGCCCGCCCCCGGGGACACCCGGGTGAACAAACGAGCCACCGCGCGGGCCGCACGGGACAATGGCCGGTGACCCCCCCGGACCCGACGGAAGGAGCCGCCGTGGACGTGCAGCAGTTCTTCGCCACCCTCACCGACGTCCCGTGGCTGCTCACGACCCTGGACCTGATCGGGATCTTCTTCTTCGCCACCTCGGGGGCGCTGCTGGCGGCGCGCAAGCAGTTCGACCTGGTGGGCTCGATGGCGCTGTCCCTCCTGGCGGGCCTGGGCGGCGGTTTCACGCGGGACATCCTGCTGGACCGCGGTCTGCCCGCGTCCCTGGAGAACCCGGTCTACCTGGCCCCGCCCGTGCTGGTGTCCCTGCTCGTGTACGTCAAGCTGATCCACCCGAATCGGCTGAACCTGACCATCACCCTGTTCGACGCCGCCGGGCTCGCCCTGTTCACGGTGTCCGGCGTGCTGCTGGCGCACTCGATGGGCGTGCACCCGGTGTCCACGGTGGTGATCGCGATGGTCACGGCGCTCGGCGGCGGCGTGCTGCGGGACATCGTCGCCAACGAGGTGCCCTCCATCTTCGACCCCCGCGGCGTCTACGTGCTCCCCACGTTCCTGGGCGCGGTGCTGGCGACCGTGGTGGCGATGAACGGCGCGCTCAACGGGTTCACCGGCTTCCTCATCGCGTTCCTGATCTTCGCGGTGCGGATGATCGCCTACCGCTACCAGTGGCGGTTCTTCGGCGCGGAGATCTCCCAGGACAAGGAGTCCCTCGAACGTCTGCGGCGCCTGGCCACGCAGGCGCAGGAGGCGGCCGCGCGCCGGGTGGAGCGCACCCTCGAGCGCCGGCTGCGCTCCCCCGGCGCCCCCGCCTTCCCCGACGACGACACGCACGGGTCCTACGGACCGCGGCAGGAGTACGAGGACCAGGTGCGCGTGGACGACTACGACCCGCAGACCCAGACAATCACCGTCGTCGACCCCGCCTCACACCAGCAGGTGCGCCTGGACCGCGGCACCGGCGTCATGGACGTCACCGACCTGCGCACCGGGCGCACGCGCAGCTTCGACGACCCCGAGCACGATTGGATCGCGGACGACCCGGAGGACCCGAGGGGCTGAGGGATGCGGTGGGCCCGACGCCGGGCCGCGCACGCGCACCCCGCGGACAGGTCTATGCTGAGAGTCCATGACCGGCACGCATGAGACCGCCCGCCCCGCCAGCACCACTACGGAGGCCGCGGCCTCCGGCCCCCTCCACCGCGTCGGATTCGACCGCGCGAAGTACATCGAGCTCCAGTCCCAGCACATCCAGGAACGCCGCCGCCAGATCGGCGGGAAGCTGTACCTGGAGATGGGCGGCAAGCTCTTCGACGACCTGCACGCCTCCCGCGTCCTGCCCGGCTTCACCCCGGACAACAAGATCGCGATGCTGGACCGCATCAAGGACGAGACCGAGATCCTGGTGTGCTTCAACGCCAAGGACCTCGAGCGGAACAAGGTCCGCGCGGACCTGGGCATCACGTACGAGGACGACGTCCTGCGCCTCGTGGACGTGTTCCGGGAGCGCGGGTTCCTGGTGGAGCACGTGGTGGTCACGCAGCTGGAGGACGCCAACCACCGCGCGCTGGCGTTCCTCGAGAAGCTCGAGCGGCTCGGCCTGAAGGTGGCCCGCCACCGCGTGATCCCCGGCTACCCCCACGCCATGTCCACGATCGTCTCGGAGCAGGGCTTCGGCGCCAACGAGTGGTCCGAGACCACGCGGGACCTCGTCGTCGTGACGGCCCCCGGCCCGGGCTCCGGCAAGCTGGCGACGTGCCTGAGCCAGGTGTACAACGACCGGCAGCGGGGCATCCCGGCCGGCTACGCGAAGTTCGAGACGTTCCCCATCTGGAACCTGCCGCTCGAGCACCCGGTGAACGCCGCCTACGAGGCCGCCACCGTGGACCTGGACGACATCAACCTGATCGACCCGTTCCACCTGGCCGAGTACGGCGAGCGGGTGACCAGCTACAACCGCGACGTCGAGGTGTTCCCGCTGCTGTCCGCGCTGCTGGAGAAGGTCACGGGCACCACCCCGTACAAGTCCCCCACGGACATGGGCGTGAACATGGCCGGCGCGGCGATCGTGGACGACGAGGTGTGCCAGGAGGCCGCGAAGCAGGAGATCATCCGGCGCTACTACAAGGCTCAGGTCAACGAGGCCCTGGAGGGCGCGGACGACACCGAATCCGAGCGCGTGGCCCTGGTGATGTCCAAGCTCGGTCTGAGCTCGGAGGACCGCCCGGTGGTGGGTGCCGCGCAGCTGGTGGCCGAGCGCACCGGCGAGCCCGGCGCGGCCATGCAGCTGGCGGACGGCACCCTGGTGACCGGCAAGACCTCGGAGCTGCTGGGCTGCTCCGCCGCGGTGCTGCTCAACGCCCTCAAGGTGCTGGCCGGCATCGAGGACGATGTGCACCTGCTCTCCCCCGCCTCGATCGAGCCGATCCAGACGCTCAAGACCGTGCACCTGGGCTCCAAGAACCCGCGGCTGCACACGGACGAGGTGCTGATCGCGCTGTCCGTGTCCGCGGCGACCGACGAGAACGCGAGGGCGGCCGTCGAGCAGCTGGCCAGCCTCGAGGGCTGCGACGTGCACACCACGACGATCCTCGGCTCCGTGGACGAGGGCATCTTCCGGTCCCTGGGGATGCTCGTGACGAGCGAGCCGAAGTTCCAGAAGAAGGGGCTGTACCGGAAGCGGTGAGGCGAGGCGGTTCTTGCGACGAGCCTTGCGATATGGCCCCTTCCGGGGCGTTATAGGGGCCATATCGCAGGGCTCATCGTCCCGTGAAGGCAGACCACGACGCCGGCGCGCGCCGCCGCCTCACTCCCCCGGCAGTCCCGGCGGCAGCACCGCGCCGCGACGGGTGGCCTGGCGACGCATGAGGCGGGACAGGTCCCCGACGAAGCGGGGCCAGCCACCGCGTGTGAAGACCTCGCCCGCGACCCAGGTGACGGCCCAGTCGTCGGCTTCGAGACCGCGCCTGCGCGCCCGATCCCGCTGCCACTGAGCCCGATCCGTACGGTGCTGGTCGCCGTCGAACTCGAGGCACAGCCGCAGTTCTTCCCAGGCCAGGTCCACGCGGACCGTCTCCCCGGAGCTCAAGCGGATCGGGGGATTCACTTGAGGCTCGGGGAATCCCGCCTCGTGGAGCCGATGCCGCAGCCGCGACTCCGGCGGAGAGTCCGCGCCCGTGCGCAACAGGTCCAGCACGGTGCGGGCCCGCACGATGCCGCGGACGTTCTTCCGGGCGTGCGCGAGACGCCGCATCTCGTCCACCGTGGTGGCCCGGGCAGGCAGGCGACCGAGACGGCGTGCCTCCGCCCCGTGCGGTGACGGCAGCAGGCTGTCCCCAGCGACCACGAGGTCCTCGACAGAGAGGTGATGGGCGAGGTCCACCCAGGTCCAGGCGGGGGCGGTCAGACGCAGACCCCGGTACTCGATCACGGGTGCGTCCGGCTGGAGCTGGTGGGTGAGCAGGCCCGGCCGACTCGTCCGTCCTCCGCGGCCGCGCTCCTTCGCGAGATGGACTCGCGGATCCTCGAGCAGCCGGCCCGGGATCCACATCCCCCAGATCCGCGCGGCCGTGGCGTGGGAGAACACCCCCGAGGGGTTCAGCGACTGAACGGCGCGCAGATAGTCCGTCCACGTGGCCTCCACATCCCGGCTCATGCGCAGGCCGTGGCCGATCGCGACCAGGTCCGGTGCGCGGAGCCGGGCGCGGCTCAGACCGGCCTCTCGTCCCTCCGGGACGGTCAAAATCGTAGGAAGCGACGTGGCGAGAGGAGCGAGGGGTCGCGGCATGCGACCAGGCTGGTGCTCCGCGCTCTCACTGGGAGCGCGCGGAGTCCGACCTGTGGACCACGGCCCGGCCGCACGCACCTGTGCAGGAGACCGTCCAGCACCGCCCCACCCACCCCCCTCGGTGACGAGCCCTGCGATATGGCCCCTACTCGCGGGTTTTAGGGGCCATATCGCAGGGCTCGTCACTCAGCAGGGGGTCTTCGCGGAGCCGGTCTGAGTCAGCCCACCCGCGTCACGCCAATGGTGTGGTCGGTGGTGAACTCCTCCAGGGCCCACTCGCCGTTGAACCGCCCCAGACCGGAGTTCCGCGCGCCGCCGAAGGCCACGTGCGCCTCGTCCTGCACGGTCATCTCGTTGATGAAGCTCATGCCCGCCGCCAGTCCGTCCGCGAAGCGCAGCCCGCGGTCCAGATCCTGCGTGAAGACGGCCGAGGAGAGGCCGTACTCGTGGTCGTTGGCCAGCTCGAGCGCATGGGCCTCGTCATGGGCCTTGAGCACCACCGTCATGGGGCCGAAGATCTCCTCACGCGCGATGTCCATGTCGGCCGTGGCGTCCACCCAGACGAAAGGCGGCACCACTCGACCCTGGATCTCGCCGCCCACGAGCGCCCGGGCACCGTCCGCCTCCGCCGACGCGATCTTCTTCCTGAGGCTCTCGACCTGGGAGTCATTGATGATCGGTCCCACCAGGACGCCCTCCTCAGCAGGGTCGCCGACCTTGAGCGCCTTCACCGCGCCCTCGTACTTGGGGAGGAACTCGTCGTAGACCTTCTCGTCCACGATCACGCGCTGCACGGACATGCAGATCTGGCCGGAGTGGAGGTAGCCGCCCTGCACGGCCTGGTCGACGGCTGCGTCGAGGTCGGCGTCGTCGAGCACCACGAGCGGCGCGTTCCCGCCGAGCTCGAGCGCCACCTTCTTGATGGTGTCCCCGGTGACGGCGTTCGCGGCCACCTGTTTGCCCACGGCGGTGGAGCCGGTGAAGGAGATCAGGCGCGGCACGGGGTGGGTGACGAAGGCGTCACCGATCTCGGAGCCGGAGCCCACCACGACGGACAGCACGCCGGCGGGCAGTCCGGCCTCCTCGAAGACGCGGGCGATCAGGGTGCCGCCCGTGACCGCGGTGTCCGACGCGGGCTTGAGGACCACCGCGTTGCCCAGCGCGAGCGCGGGAGCCACGGAGCGCTGGGACAGATGCAGCGGGAAGTTCCACGGTGAGATGACCCCGACGACGCCGACCGGCTTGCGGTACACGCGCGTCTCGCGGTTCGGCGTGTTGGAATCGAAGATCTTCCCGTGCACGCGGGTGGGGAAGCTCGCAGCCTCCTGGGTGATGGCAATCGCGAGGTTGACCTCGGTGTCCGCCTTGATGCGGGTGGAGCCGGCCTCCTTCACGAGCCAGTCGATGACCTCGTCGCGGCGCTCTTCGAGGATCTCGGCCGCACGACGAAGGACGGCGGCGCGGTCCTTCGGCGGCGCGGCAGCCCACTCCTCCTGGGCCGCGGCGGCGGCGCGGTAGGCCTCGTCGAGGTCCTCCGCGGTGGCGAGGACGAACTCGGCGACGACGTCGTCGGTGTAGGGGTTGATGTCCGACGCGCGGTCACCGGAGGCGCCGTCACGCCACTGGCCGGCGATGAACTGCTGGTCCACACGGTTGTCGTGGAACGTGGCGGGGGTGGAGGTCGTGGGGGTCATGAGGTGCTCCTCTCTCAACGGGGAGTTCGGGAATGGAACACCCAGTTCACCCGCATGGGTGGGGGGCTTGGCGAGACCTTGGGGCCACTGACGAGAGAGGGGACAAGCTCGAGCCCCCGGGTGCGGTTACCGAAACGGGTTCTCCCCGGCGCATCATCGTCGCCGCCATGGTTGCTCCCCGTCCCCGGCACGTCACAGCCCGCGGATCATCCTCACGGCCGAGCCGCGTCAGGCGACGTCGGCGACGGTGGCCTCCCGGAAGCGCTCGTATGCCCACGCGAGATTCTCACGAGACGGGCGGTCCGCCCGCCGCGTGGGCAGCTTCATGAGTTTTCGCCCGTGGAGGTCCTGAAGTCCGTGCCGCAGCATCGGCCCATCTACCTCGTCCAAGAGATCTTGTCGGATCTCCACGGTGAAGTCAGGTGTGATGCCCAAGAAGTGATTGTCGAAAGCACCGTGGTGAATCCTGCACATGGCAAGGCCATTGACCACGGTCGGCAGACCATGCACCTCACGATCCGGCACAATGTGAGCAGCATCCAGCAATTCCGGATGCGCAAAATTGCAGACCGCACAGTGGTTGTCGTAGGCGGCCAACACGGTGGACCGGAAATGCGGCTGGTGAACGCGGATCTTGACCTCCCGCCTCAGGTACCGCTTGAGAGACGCCTCCAGAACAGACTCATGCATGAGTTCCGGCGAATAGTCCTCCGGCTCCATCGGCGCGAAGACGATTTGGTGTCGCTCATCCTCGCGTCCTACAACATAGACCGGAGCCACCACTTGAAACCGTGCCGGACTCATGCCCACGCCGACGAACCAGATCAGCGGGAGGCCGCGCTCGTGTGCCCGGAAGAGCCCCCGGTTGACCGGGAGACGGGGATTCGTGCCCTGCCACTTGTAGCGCATGAGGCCGTCGTCGCCGATTTCATCCTCGTAGGGACGGGCATGACCCTTTGGGCGATACACCGTGTAAAAGGAAAGCGCGGCATCAAACCCTGCCGGCTTGCGGATTCCGTTCTGCGTGGAGATCAGCGGGAACGGCTCCCCGTTCCACCGGAAGTCACCGATATCCTCCCGGGTGAGCGGTACCTGGCCATCGAGCGAACGCATCTTCAGCCACTCGATGGCAGCTTCACGCAGCCCTATCGGTTCACTCATGGGGGTCCTTGCTCGGGAGCGCCTCAGACGCGGACGCAATCTATGTCGCACCGTACCAAGCGCGGCCCCGCGGTGGGCTTAGCTACATCGGGCCAAGCCCACCCCTCACCCCACCTCCGCCAGCGGGATTCCGCGCGCCTCTCCCCACGCCTGCCAGTCCCGCGCCGAGCGCGACCGCAGCGCGGCACTCAAGGCCGCGGCGACGTCGTCGCCGGTTCCTTCCGGCAGGTCCAGCTCGGCCCGCAGCGCTTCGGCAAAGTGCGGCTCGAGCGCGCCGACTGCGACGTGCCCCTCGGCCGCCGGGTACACGGCGTAGTAGGGGGTCACGCCGCCGAGGATCGCGTCGGGCTCGAGCAGGCCGTGCCGGGTCGGCAGCCCGACCGCGGCGGCCGCATCCGCCAGCGCCACCTGGGCGCGCCCACCGACCGCGTCGTCGCCTCCGCGGCCGCGCGCCAGCAGCAGCCCCAACGCGGCGCTCACCGCCTGCTCGGCCCCGTGCATGTCCGCCACGAGGGCGCGCGGGAGGACGGGAGTCCCGGCGTCGTCCACCGGCAGGAGGCCGGACTCGGCCTGGTAGGTGAGGTCGTGCCCGGGCACGTCGGCGCGCTCCCCCGCGAACCCGACGATGTCCACCTGGCACACCCGCGGGTGCCGCATCGCCACGGCCGCGGCGTCCAGGCCGAGCCGCCGCAGGGCCCCCGCCCGGTGGGAGGTGATGAACACATCCGCCGCGGCCAGTAGCTCCTCCATCTCGGCGCGGCCGGCATCGGACTTCAGATCCACCGTCACCACCCGCTGCCCCGCGTGCAGCTCGGCATACAGGCTGGGGCTCATGGTGGCCATGGGGTCACCGGCCGGCGGCAGCACCGTCACGACGTCGGCACCCAGCTCTCCGAGGCGGGCCGCGGCGGCGGGGCCGGGCCGGTTCAGGGCGATGGTGAGGACGGAGACGCCGTCCAGCGCAGAGCCGAGGTCCATGTCCCATGGTGGGCACGGGGCGTCGGGCGCCGGACCCATGGGTCTGACTGTGACGTGCATCTCGCTTGGGTCGCAACCCGCCTGCTCGGTCAGGCCGTCGACGACGGCCTGCCCCTTCCGGGAACGCCTGCGGTCGGTATGGGCGCACTTTGCAGGTTCAGAGCGACCGCACCCGTTCCAGGTCCGCTGGCGCTCACCCCGCCGGCCCGACCGCCAGCTCACCCGCCCCCGCACGCGCCGTTTCCCGAACGAAAACGCGGGGTGGGGCGTAGCCTGGCCGCCATGACCACCGTGTTCTACGACGACCAGGGCCGCCCCGAGCCGCCCTTCGCCGCGGGCGAGGCCGCCACCCTGCTGGGCTTCCTCGACTTCCTGCGCGCCACGATCGAGTGGAAGACGGCGGACCTGGACACGGCGGCGCTGCACCGCCGGCTGCCGGGGCACCCGTCCGCAATGACGCTCGGCGGCCTGCTCAAGCACCTCGCGTTCGTCGAGTTCTGGTGGTTCGAGGCCGTCGCCCTCGGCGAGCCCACCTCGGCGCCCTGGGTGGGAGCGGACTTCGACGCCGACCCCGACTGGGACTGGCACAGCGCGGCGCAGGACTCCGCGGCGGACCTGCGCGCCCTCTGGCAGGGCCAGGTGGAGCGGTCCCGGCAGATCGTGGTGGACCTGCTCGCGGCGGACGGCGACGACGGCGCCGCGGCCCTGGCCCGCGCCCACCGGATCCGGGAGGGGCGGGACCCGGTCTCGCTGCGGTGGATCCTCACCCACATGATCGAGGAGTACGGCCGCCACGCCGGACACGCCGACCTGCTGCGCGAGGGGATCGACGGCCAGACCGGCGAGTGAGCCCGCCCCACCCGCAGCCCCGCCTGCGGTCGCACCCGGGTTCATCCCCTCGTCGGATGCCCGGCCCCGCACCGGCTGGGTAGATTCTGTGCCATGACCTCCCCCTCCCCTGCGTCCGCGCACCCGTCCGCCCCCGAGAGCGGGACGGGCCTGGGGTCCACCGGCGCGGCGGGGATCACCGGGCTCACCGCCGCCGAGGTCGCCGAGCGGGAGGCCGCGGGCCTGGTCAACGTCCAGTCGCGGGACACGTCCCGCTCGCTGGGTCAGATCCTGCGCGTGCACGTGTTCACGCTGTTCAATCTGGCGATCGCGCTGTGCGCCGTCGTCGTGATCCTGATGGGCCGCTGGTTGGACCTGCTGTTCTCGCTGGCCGCTGTGGCCAACGTGGTGATCGGCGTGGTCCAGGAGTACTCGGCCAAGCGGAAGCTGGACCGGATCGCGCTGCTGCACCAGGACGACGTCGTCGTCATCCGGGACGGGGCGCGCGTGCCCCTGCCGATGGCGCAGATCGTGCGGGACGACGTCGTGGTGCTGCGCCGCGGCGACCAGGTGCCCGTGGACGGCGAGGTCCTCGTCTCGGACGGCCTGGACATGGACGAGGCGCTGCTCACCGGGGAGAACGACCCCGTGCCCAAGACCCCCGGGGACGCCGTGCTCTCGGGCTCGGCCGTCGTGGCTGGCGCGGGCCTGGTGCGCGCGACGGCGGTGGGCGCGGCCTCGCACGCGGCCCGGCTCAGCGCCGAGGCCCGCCGCTACTCCGCCATCCACTCCGAGCTGCGCGGCGCCCTGGAGAAGGTGGCCCGCTGGCTGACGATCGCCCTGGTGCCGATCATCGCGGTGATCGTGCACGGCCAGATGACGGCGGTCGGCGGCTGGTCCCTCGCCCTCTCCCAGCCGCGCGAGGCGGCCCTGGAGCCCGCACTGATCGCGTCCGTGGCCGCGGTGACCAGCATGATCCCGCAGGGCCTGGCGCTCATGACGACCATCGCGTTCGTCGTGTCCGCGCTCAAGCTGGCCCAGCAGGAGGTCCTCATCCAGGAGCAGCCCGCCGTGGAGGTCCTGGCCCGCGTGGACACCGTCTGCCTGGACAAGACCGGCACCCTCACCGAGGGCGGCGTCCGGTTCGACCGGCTCACCGCACCCGCCTCGGCGGACGCGTCCCCGGACACCCACGACGACGGCGCCCCGGCCGAGGTCGGCGACGGGGCTCGGGCCGTTCTCGCCTGGTTCGGCGCGGACCCGGACGTGAACCCCACCGCGGCGGCCCTGCGCGAGCCCTTCACGGCCGTCCCGGCCATGGACCCCGCGGCCCAGGTGGCGTTCTCCTCCGCGCGCCGGTGGTCGGCGGTCGCGTTCGGCCCGGAGGCCGGGGCCGCAGCCGGCACGTGGCTGCTCGGCGCACCCGAGGCCCTCGTGGACGAGCGGCTCCTCGGCCCCGACGCCGCCGAGGCCGTCCGCGCCCAGGTCCACGCCGACGCGGACGCCGGCCGCCGTGTGCTGCTGCTGGCCCGCACGGACGCGCCCCTGGCCGGGGACGCGCTGCCCGCCGGAGGCGTCCCGGTCGCCGTCGTGACGTTCCGCGAGAACGTGCGCCCGGACGCCGCCGAGACCCTCGACTACTTCCACGCCCAGGGCGTGCGGACCGTGGTGATCTCCGGGGACAGCCCACGCACCGTGGCCGCCGTGGCCCGCGAGGTGGGCCTCGAGGTGGCGGGCCAGGCCTACGACGGGCGCATCCTGCCGGACGATCCCGGAGTGCTCGCCGACGTGATGGCCGAGCACGACGTGTTCGGCCGCGTCAGCCCGGACCAGAAGAAGGCGATGGTGCAGGCGCTGCAGTCGCGCGGGCACGTGGTGGCCATGACCGGCGACGGCGTGAACGACGCCCTGGCCCTGAAGACCGCGGACCTGGGCATCGCCATGGGCAACGCGGCCCCGGCCACCAAGGCGGTGTCCCGGATGGTGCTGCTGGACGGGCGCTTCGACCGCCTGCCGCGCGTGCTCGGCGAGGGCCGCCAGGTGATCGCGAACATGGAGCGGCTCGCCCACATCTACCTGACGAAGACGACGTACGCGCTGCTGTTCGGCGTGGTGTTCTCCCTGTTCGCGTGGCAGTTCCCGCTGCTGCCGCGGCAGGCCTCCACGGTGGACTTCATCATGATCGGCGCGCCCACGTTCTTCCTCGCGCTGCTGCCGAACCCGCGCCGCTACGTGCCCGGCTTCCTGGGGCGGGCGCTGCGGTTCGCGATCCCCTCCGGCGCGGTGATCCTGCTGTCCATGGTGGCCTTGCATGCGTACGTGCGCCTCACCGCCGGCGACGTCGACCTGGCCCGCCAGCAGGCCGCGTTCATGATCACCCTGACCCTGCTGGGCCTGTGGGTGCTCAGCGTGATGTCCCGGCCGCTGAGCGCGCGCGTGGTGCTGCTGATCCTGGCGATGTACGCGGTGCTGGCCGCCGTCGTGCTGGTGCCGGCCTCCCGCTGGTACCACCGGATGGAGGTCCCGCCCACGGACGTGCTCGTGGCCGCGCTGGTGGTCGCGGTCGTCGGGTGCGGGCTGATCGAGGTCATCCACCAGGTGCACCGCCGCCATGTGGCGCGGGTGCTGGCCGCCGCGGGGGCCTGAGATCCCTCAGCGGCGGGCGCGACGCACGGCGGCCCGGTATTCGCGCCACTCCGACACCAGCACGACGACGGCGAGCAACAGGTACGCGACGTTCCACGCGCTGAGCCGTTCCCCGGCCACCACGCCTGGGAGACGGGTGGCCAGGATGAGCAGCACGAACGCGGTGACCGCCCAGGCCCGCCGGCGGGGCGCGGCGACCCGGTCCTTCCGGAAGCCCGCGGCGTACGACTCCGGGGAGCCGAGCCCCTCGGCCAGCGGGCGCCCGGACGCGGCCCCGCGAGCCCGCGCGTCACGGACGATCTCGGCCACCCGCGCGTCGGGCAGGCCCTTGCGCAGCCGCAGGACGCCGGCGAGGCGGCGGGCCCAGGCGTCGTCGTCGAGGGCGGCGGGGGGCTCCCCCACGGGCCGACGGGCCGCCGGGAGCAGCCGGTGCGCGAGCCAGGCGAGGCCCGCGCAGACCGGGGCGACGGCGAGCAGCCAGAACGTGCTCCCGGTGAACAGGTGCGTCTGCGCGTTCACCTCGACGAGCCACCAGGCGAGCACCAGCACGAAGGCCAGGAGGGCGCCGCCGGCCACCAGCGTGGCGGCCAGCCGCGGGACGCGGGCGAGGAGCCGCTCCCAGAGGACCATCACCGCCACCCCGGCCACACCCATGAGCATCGGGGCCAGCAGCAACCCCCACGTGTAGTCGGTGGTGAGCCCGTCGCGGAGCAGCCAGACCAGGCAGAACAGGACGGCGATGCCGGCGGCGACCGTGAAGCCGAGCACCGGCACATCGCGCCAGGTGGCGTCGGGTGCGGCGGGGTCGGGGTGGGCGCGGTTGGTCATCGGTCGGGTCCTTCCTGTGTGCTCCGTTGCGGATCCCTTCCGGCGACCCTACGGCCCGGTCGAGCACGTCTCCGCATCGGGCGCCCTCCCTCGTGCCGGCGTCGGCGTCGCTCTACCGTGGGGGCATGGACTCCATGCCCCTCACCCGCGCGGCCGAGCGCGCCGCCCACGACGACGTCAACTTCCGCACCCGCAAGTGGGTCAAGCCGGAGGACCTCAACGCGAACAACACCCTCTTCGGCGGCTCGCTGCTGCGCTGGGTCGACGAGGAGGCGGCCATCTACGCGACCCTGCAGCTGGGCAACCCGCGGTGCGTGACGAAGCTGATCTCGGAGATCAACTTCCTGGCCTCGGCGAAGCAGGGCGACATGATCGAGATGGGCCTGCGCGCCACCGAGTTCGGGCGCACGTCCCTGACCATGCGGGCGAAGGTGCGGAACATCGTGACCGGCGAGATGATCCTGACCATCGACAAGATCGTGTTCGTGTCCCTGGGCGAGGACGGCAAGCCCGTGCCCCACGGCTTCACCGAGATCACCTACGACCGCGACCGCCTGCCCCTGGACAACCCCCTCTGAACCGGCCCGCCACCCCACGCGGCGCGGGGGCGGGCGGCTCTAGTCGATGCCGCGGGCGGCCAGGGCGTCCCCGACGTCGTCGGCGTGCTTGAAGCTGAGCACCAGCAGCGGCAGCGCCCAGGCCCACGGCGCCATCCGCACCCCGCGCGCGGCCTGCGCATGCCGGATCTGCTCAGCCAGGGCGCGCAGGTGGCCGATCGAGGAGAGCACCAGGCCCATCGCCAGGCCCA
Organism: Micrococcus sp. 140720015-1; assembly: GCF_053627595.1. Lineage (NCBI taxonomy): Bacteria > Bacillati > Actinomycetota > Actinomycetes > Micrococcales > Micrococcaceae > Micrococcus > Micrococcus sp. 140720015-1. Next base: position 23,570 of record NZ_JBSEYC010000001.1, on the reverse strand, counting down.
CGCGGTCGGCGCGGAACCCCGCCCGCGCCAGGCGTGGCCCCGCCCACGGGATCCGCTCGACCGGCCGCAGCACCGCCTCGGCCACCCCGGTCATGTCCGCGATCCGAGTGGTGCGCGTCAACACCTGCGCGGTGAGCACGAGCCCGAGCACGCGCGCCACCATGAGTCCGGCGGCGAACGCGTCGGTGAAGATCCACTGCGCCACGAACAGGACCACGTAGAACAGCCACAGAGCGCGCAGGTCGGAGGCGATCATCGCCGCCCCGCGCCGCAGCCCGAAGCCCACGAGATACGCGGTCACGGCGCCCACGACGGCGGCGCCCGCCGTCCACAGGGACAGCGGCAGCAGGGTCAGGGCCAGCACCCACACCGCGAACAGACCCGTCTTGAGGCCGGCGCGGGCGTGGTGCAGGGGCGAGTCGCCGTGGATGTACAGGGAGAGCATCAGCGCAGCTCCGCCGCCACGGCGTGGTCCAGGAAGCGCTCGTACGCCTCGACCACCTCCTCGGCCGGGCCGGTCCGCTCCACACGGCCGCCGTGGATCCACACGGCCTCGTCGCACGCACGGGCCAGCTCGAGGTCGTGCGTCACCAGCAGCAGCTGGAACCCGTCCGGGACCGAGGGGTCGGCGGCCAGCAGCCGGTCGGCCACGATCCGCCGGTGCCGGCCGTCCAGCAGGGAGGTCGGCTCGTCGGCGATCACCAGGGACGGCCCGGCGGTCATCACCGAGCACATCGCCAGCCGCTGCGCCTGTCCCGAGGACAGGGACAGGCACGCCCGGTCCGCGAGCGCGGTGAGCCGGTGCTCCTCAAGCGCCGCGGCCACGCGCGCGGCGACGTCGTCCTTGGTCAGGCGGCGGCCGGCGTCGTCCCTGAGCGACTTCACGGTCAGCTCCACGTCCTCCCGGACGGTGGGCATGACCATCTGTGCGGCCGGGTTCGCGAACACGAAGCCGACGGTGCGGCGCAGCGCCTTCACGTCCCGGACGGCGTCCACCCCGTGCACGGTCACCTCCCCGGCGACGACGTCGGCCAGGCCGGCGATCGCGCGGGCCAGCGTGGACTTGCCGGAGCCGTTCTCCCCGATCACCGCCACGCGCGGGGCGGTGAGGGTGAGGTCCACGCCGTCGAGGAGCACGACGACGCCCTCGGGGCCGTCGGCCTCGACGCGGACGCCCGTGAGGGTGACGGAACGGTCCGGGCTCATCGGAAGGCGCGGGGGTAGGCCTTCCACAGGCCGACGATGAGGATGACGGCCACGACGAGCTTGATCAGGTCACCGGGCACGAACGGGGCCATGGAGAGGACGGCGGCGCCGAACTCCATCCCGGCCATCCCCACGAAGCCGAGCACGCCGAAGAAGTAGACCATCACGACGCCGCCGATCAGCCCGGCGACGGCCGCACCGAGCGCGACCCGTCCGGCACCGAGACCGGGACGGGCCCGGGAGGTGAGGGCCCAGAAGATCAGGCCGACGATCAGCGCGGACGGGATCCAGCCGAGGATGAAGCCGGCCGTCGGGCCGGCGAACACGCCCAGGCCGCCGCGGCCGCCGCTGAGCAGCGGCAGGCCGAGGGCCACGAGGCCGGCGAACAGCGCCATCGAGGCGGCCCCGCGCCACGGGCCGAGGATCACACCGGCCAGGATCACGGCGATGTTCTGCAGCACGATCGGGGCGGGCACACCGGCGACGGCGATCGGCGGCACCAGACCGAGGACGGCCATCAGCGCGGTCATGACGGCGATGCGCGCGAGGCTGCCGCCGGCGGAACCGCGACGGGGGCGGCGGCCGGTGTCGGCGGGGCGGTCCGCCGTCGTGGTGGCCGCGGGGCGGACGTGGCCGTCATGGGACGAGGGCACGGAAGTGCTCATGGAGGGACTCCTGGTGCGGAAGCGAGTGCGATGGGGCGCTCAGCCGAGGCGCTGGGCGCATGGCGAGTGACCGACGAGTTGAACAGTGTTCAGGAGTCTACTGCAGGGGCGAGGTGGGGGCGGCCGGGCAGTCTGGTGTCGAGATGCAGCGAAGAGTTCCAAAACGCTGTCGAGATGCAACGAAGATTTCAGAAACGCGCCAATTTGATTCATACGCCGATCAGGCCCTGAAGGGTTGACACCGGCTCCTCCTGCCCCTCGCCTGACCAGCGCACGTGTCGAGATGCAACGAAGATTTCAGAAACGCGCCAATTTGATTCATACGCCGGTCAGGGTCTGAAGGGTTGACGCCGGCTCCTCCTGCCCCTCGCTTGACCAGCGCACGAGATCACGGTCGCTACGCTCGATCCATGCCCGTCCGTCTGCGCCCTGCCGTCCTCGACGACGCCGAGGCCCTCGCCGCCCTGGCACGGAGCCAACGCGAGCACTTGGCCCCGTGGGAGCCGGAGCGCCCCACCCACTGGTTCACCGAAGCCGGCCAGCGCGAAGCCCTTGAACAGGCGGAGCACGACCGTGCAGCGGACCGCTCCTACGCGTTCCTCATCACCGACGCGGCGGGCTCGATCTTCGGCCGTCTCACCCTGGCCAGCGTGGTCCGCGGGGCCGGGCAGTTCTGCTCGATCGGTTATTGGGTCGCCCGCGAGGCGGCCGGCCGCGGCGTGGCGACCGCCGCCGTCGGGCAGGCCCTGCAGATCGCCTTCGGCGAGCTCGGACTGCACCGGGTGCAGGCTGAGATCCTGCCCCACAACCATGCGTCGCGTCGGATGCTGCAGCGCCACGGGTTCGAGCGTTACGGCCTGGCCCCGCAGTACCTGAAGATCGCCGGTCGCTGGCAGGATCACGAGCTCTGGCAGGTCCTCGCGCCGGCGGAGGAACAGCGGTGACCCCTGACGACGCCGCCCGGGAAGGACTTCTCACCAGCCGGGCCGCCTATGGCGCCCGCGCGGCCGAGTACACGGAGCTGCTGGGGACCATGGCCTCCGTGGCCGAGGACGACAGGCTGCTGGTCGAAGCCTGGGCCGGCCGGGTGGATGGGGTTCTGGCCGACGTCGGCTGCGGGCCGGCCCATTGGACCGCGCACCTGGCCTCGCTGGGCCATGACGTAACGGGCATTGAGCCGGTCGAAGAGTTCGTGACCCACGCACACCGAACTCACCCTGAGGTACGCGTGGAGCCGGGCTCGTTCCAGACCCTGCCCGTAGCCGCCGTCGACGGGATCCTGGGCTGGTACTCAATCATCCACACGCCGCCGGTGGAGATGCCTCTCCTCCTGGAGCGCGCACACCAGGCACTGCGCCCTGGCGGGTCACTGCTGCTGGGCTTCTTCGCGTCAGACCAGGTGGAGGCCTTCGATCATGCCGTCACCACGGCGTGGTACTGGCCGGTCGATGAGCTCGCGGGCGTGCTGGCCGCGGCGGGGTTCACCGTGGTCGGCCGCGGCACACGGCAGGACACGGGGGCCCGCCGGCACGGGTGGATCGAGGCTGTCAGGGAATGAATCGTCTGGCGCTTTCCGCCCCAAATTTTCCAGGGAACCGTCCTTCGCGATTCGCGTTCGATCTTCACCGCGTCTGGACAGTCAGCGAGCGCTCCCCTTGGGCGCCGCGAACCGTCGTTTGTGGCCGGCGTTCCGGCCCTCCTGCCGCGGGCCGCCCCGACTCCACGCGTCCTGCACCGCCACCTTCCCAATGCCGACAACGACACCCCGACCCGCACGGTGAAGCGGTCCCCTGCCGCGAGGTAAGACCCCCGTAGCATGTTCGCGCTCTCCGGACGACCGGAGCTCCAGGACCACGCCTACTCAAGACGGCAGAAGCCCCATACGGCGGGTGCCTCGAGACCTCTGGACAGGGTGGCGGGGGTAACCGACGGGCTCGCAGCAGGAAGCAGACGCCTCGACTCCCGGCAAGCTCCAGGAGAGGGGTGGCCATGACAGACAAAATACGAACACAAGTCCTCGAACCAGCCCCCGGGCAGGCCAGTGCCCACACCCGCAACCGTCAACGAGTAGGGGATGGGCACCATTGCGGCCGTGCAGGCTCAGTACCGGGTCACCTTAAGGGTGGCGTTCGCGCAGGACGCGGCCTTCTTCACCAGAAACGCCTTCTCCGTGGCATCAGCCTTCAACCCCCAGCGGATCTTCACCGCCGTCCAGTCCGCGATGTACTGGCACTGGTTCTTCGGCGGCAGCCACTGCTCCGGACCGCGGGCCTGCTTGGCCGAGTTCAACGCCGAGGTCTGCGCGTTCAGCGACCGGGCATCCCCCAAGTCGTTGTAGAACGCCACCCGCTTGGCCTTGGTCCAGTACCGAGCGCCCGAGCCCCACGCCTCATGCACGGGCACCATGTGATCGATCTGCACCGTCGAAGCAGACGTGTGCGTACGCAGATCCCAGCTGCTCACCCACTTGCCCGTGGCCACCGTGCACTTACGGGCCGTCGTGAACTTCGGGGTGGTCTTGGACTCTGCGATCAACACCTCTGCCCGCGTGTTCTGGCAGTCCCTGTTCGCATCCTTCCAGTCCCCGAACTGGGCGGCCCGGTCATAGCCGGCATTGTTCTCCGCCGCGACCGGCAACGACGCCACAGCCGTGCGCAGCGGGGCCGAATACGTGGTGCCGGCCGCCGCCGGGCCCGCACCCCCGAGGACAGCGGTGGCGACGAAAACAGCAGCAGCGGCCAGAGAAGCCAGAGAGCGTCGTGACATGGGCGAGTTCCTTGCTCGAGCGGATGACGCGATGCGAAGTCGCATCGCAGCTGATCCTAAGCTCACGTGGAACCCATGCTCGGCACGAGATCCCCGGTCCCTAGGATGGGCAGGATTAGCGCGGACAGCGCCCCATGCCACTTGGCCCAGAGAAAGAACACCCGTGTCTCGACTGACTGACCTGCTCGCCCAGGCCCGCAAGACCGACCCACAGCTGGCCGCAGACCTGGAAGCTGAGTTCCGCCAGCTCACCCAGCGCAGCCAGTTCGGTCTCGTGTTTGAGCGTCACCAGCCCGAAGCTGTGGAGCTGCCCGGCCGCCCCGTGCGCCGCGGAGACACCGTCCGCGTACTCCCCCCACGCGGGAGCCTCACCATCGGGGACACCCGCCAGTGGGTCGTCACCGACCTCGAACGCACCCAAGACGGCAAGCAAGCCCACCTGACCGAGGCAGACGTCGACCCCGAGGTCCGCGAGCCGGCCACCTCAACAGCAGCACTCGAGGACCTGGTGGTCGTCGCCCGCTTCGAGGACCCGATCTACCCGGGCCTGGTCGAGACAGGCCGCGTCGAGAACGGCGGGCCGGACAAGCCGTTCCACACGGTCATCAATGCCGAGAACTTCCACGCCCTCGAGATGCTCACCTACACCCACCGCCACGCGGTGGACTGCATCTACATCGACCCGCCCTACAATACCGGCGCCAAGGACTGGAAGTACAACAACGACTACGTCGAGGCCGACGACGACTACCGCCACTCGAAGTGGTTGTCCTTCATGGAGCGTCGCCTCCAGGTCGCCCGCGAACTTCTCAATCCCGATGGCTCCGTCTTGATCGTCACTATCGACGAGAAAGAGTATTTGCGGCTGGGGATGCTTCTCGAGCAGACTTTCCCCGAGGCACGTATTCAGATGGTAAGCGCGATTATCAACCCCAAGGGCTCCTCTCGACGTGACCAGTTTTCTCGGTTTGATGAATATATCTTCTTTGTGATGAATGGTTCGGCGCGCCCGGCCGCAGTTGCTGGCGATATGACAATGCGACAGGCGAGGTCAAAGGAAAAGGTTCGCTGGGCAGGGCTTATGCGCCAAGGGGCGAATGGGCGGCGCTCGGCTCGGCCAAACCTTTTTTATCCCATCTTCGTCGCGAATGAGACAGGTCGCGTCCACTCGGTGGGCGATTCCCTCCCCCTGGATGTCCCAAGATCAGAGGTCTCACCTCCGCCTGGTACGACCGCGATCTGGCCTCTGTCTAAGGCTGGGGGCGAATCGACCTGGGGTCGCGACCCAGAAAGCCTCCGAAAGGCGCTCTCTGCGGGGTATGTGAAGATAGGCCGATTTACGCCAGGATCGGAGAGGTGTGGATTTACCCACTTGCAATCTGGGCAGATAAAGGCCATCGAGGAAGGGGCGCTCGTCGTCACTGGTCGCGACTCAGATGGCTCGCTTCAGGTTGAGTTCGCCGAAGGCGGTCAGACTGCCATGCCGGGTACTGCCTGGCATCGTCCGGCCCACAGTGCGAGCGAGCATGGAAGCACGCTTCTGAATGCAATACTTCCCGATCGCAAGTTCCCCTTCCCGAAGAGCCTCTATGCGGTTGAAGATGCTGTGAGATTTTTCGTTCACGGGAAGCCGGATGCTGTCGTACTCGACTTCTTCTCGGGGTCAGGTACAACTGCTCACGCGGTAATGCGCCTGAACCGGCAGGATGGCGGCCGTCGACAGTGCATCTCGGTGACGAACAACGAGGTCTCCGCGGACGAGCAGAGAGGTCTGCGCAGGAAGGGTCTGCGACCGGGTGACCCGGAGTGGGAGCGGTGGGGCATCTGCGACTACATCACCAAGCCGCGCATCACTGCCGCCATCACGGGCAAGACCCCGGCCGGGGACCCGATCAAGGGGAACTACAAGTTCACTGACGAGTTCCCCATGGCGGACGGGTTCGAGGAGAACGCGGCGTTCTTCACCCTGACCTATGAGGCGCCCCGGCAGGTGCGTCGCAACCGTGCCTTCGCCCGGGTCGCGCCGATGCTCTGGTTCAAGGCCGGCTCGCGCGGTCGCATCATCTCTAGCCTTCCGGAACGGGGCTGGGATGTGGCTCAGGCCTACGGTGTGCTCGAGGACATGGACCACGCCCCCGAGTTCTTGGCCGCCCTAGAGGCTGACCCCCAGGTAGGGATGGCGTTCATCGTGACCGACTCCGAGGTGGCCTTCCAGTCCGTGGCCCGACAGCTGCCCGAACACACCACCGCGGTGCGCCTGTACGAGTCCTACCTGCACAACTTCCAGATCAACCGGAGGGCCTGACCCCCATGCGTTACACCCTCAAGGACTACCAGGCCCAGGCCGTCGAGCAAGTCCTGAACCGGCTGCATCGGGCCAGGAAGAACTACCAGGACGACGGCGTCCTGTCCCAGTTCTCCCTGGCCGCGGCCACCGGAGCCGGCAAGACCGTGATGGCCGCAGCCATCATCGAAGCCCTGTTCTTCGGCTCCGACCAGTACACCGAGGACATCGCCCCCGACCCCGGGGCCACCGTGCTCTGGTTCTCCGACGACCCGGACCTGAACGATCAGTCCCGCGCCCGGATCCATGCCGCATCCTCCGAGCTCGACGGTCGGCTGCGCACCGTGGAGAACTCCTTCGCCGAGACCACCTTCGCCCCCGGCCAGGTGTACTTCCTCAACGCCCAGAAACTGCGCGAAGGAGCCCGCCTGGTGCGCGGGGCCCAGGACCCCACCAACGCCGCCACCCCGGTGATGGCCGCCCCCGACATGGCACAACGCACCATCTACGACGTCATCGCCAACACCGTGGCCACCCCCGGACGAACCCTGTACTTCATCCTGGACGAGGCCCACCGGGGCATGAAGACCACCAAGAAGAACGACCAGGAACGGGCCACCATCGTCCAGCGCCTGATCAACGGCACCGCCCTGGCCCCGGCCATGCCGATCGTGCTCGGGATCTCCGCCACCGTGGAACGCTTCACCCAGGCCATGGCCCACGCCACCGACCGGGACGCGCTCTCCCCCGTGCAGGTCGACCCCGCGCTCGTGCAGGCCTCCGGGCTGCTCAAGGACGATGTTGTCCTCACCATCCCCGAGGAAGCCGGCGCCTTCGACACCACGCTGTTGCGCGAGGCCGTGGCCCGCACGAAGGCTTCCACCAGGGCTTGGGCCGCCTATGCCGCCGAGCAGGGCGAACCGAACCCGGTGGTGCCGCTACTGGTCGTGCAGGTCGCCGACAAACCCAGCGACGAGCACCTCTCGCGAATCCTGGATGTCATCCACCAGGAGTGGCCCGAGCTACGGCCCCAGGACATCGCCCACGTCTTTGGCACCCACACCGACCGGCACCTGCCCGGCCAGATCGTCAACTACATCGCCCCACAGCGAGTGCAGGAAACCACGCACATCCGGGTGCTGCTGGCCATGGAGGCGATCTCCACCGGCTGGGACTGCCCCCGGGCGGAGGTGCTGATGTCCTTCCGCACCTACAAGGACGCCACCTACGTCCACCAGCTGCTGGGCCGGATGGTCCGCACCCCCCTGGCCCGACGCATCCCGGGCAACGAGGTGCTCAACTCCATCGACTGCTTCTTGCCCCACTTCGACAAGACCACCTCCACCGCCATCGCCCAGACCTTGATGCGCGGACAGTCCGACATGGACGACACCACCTCCGACCCCGGCAAGCAGGCCGCCCGGCGGGTGCTGTTCGACCCGGTCACCCTGACACCGAACCCGGCGGTGGGAGAAGACGTGTGGGCGGTGTTCGACGCCCTGCCCTCGATGAACATCCCCCAGGGCGCCACCAAACCGCTCAAGCGCCTGGACATCCTGGCCAATGCCCTCTCCCACGACGAGCTGCTGCCCGGGGCGGTCAAGACCGCCGCGCACACAATGTGCAAGCTCCTGGACGGATGCAGGGCGCAGTACCCCGAGCAGATCGCCGCGGCCCGCCAGGATGTGCTCACCCTGTCGGCCCAGCGGCTGACCGGCCGGCTGGGAACCACAACCCTGAGCACCACCAGCCTGGAGCTGCTGGCCGATGACCGGGCCATCGAGGAGGCCGCGGCCGCGGCGGCCCGCACCCTCACCGGCTGGATCGCCGGGGCCTACATCGATCACATCGTCCCCGAGGACGAAGAGGATCTCGACCTGCGCGAAGGAGACATCATCATCGCCTCCCTGGCCCGCACCTCCGAGGTCGTCGCCGATCTGGAGGCCAAGGCCGACAAGCTCGTGCAGGACTGGCTGAGCCAGTACCGCGTGCAGATCAACGGCCTGACCGATGAGCGCCAGGCAGTGTATGACCGGGTGCGGGAGATGGCCCGTCGGCCTGAACGTGTGGACCTGACCCGCCCGAAGTTGGCTCAGGCGGACCAGCAGGAGCGCCTCCCTGATGGCAGCGAGCGTCCTCTGCCGACCCGCACTCTGCATTTGATGGCCGCCGAGGACGGCACCGCACCTGTGGATCTGAACGCCTGGGAGCGGCAGGTGCTGGACTCCGAAGCCGCCGAGCCCTCCTTCCGGGGCTGGTACCGCAACCCCTCCCGGGCCTCCAAGCAGTCTTTGGCGATCCCATTCCAGGACGGCTCCGGCCAGTGGCAGGCGCTACGACCGGACTTCCTCTTCTTCCACGCCAACCAGGACGGCACGATCCGCGCGGACATCGTGGACCCCCACGGCACGCACCTGGCCGACGCCTTGCCCAAGCTGCGGGGCCTGGCCGAGTACGCCCAGGCCCACGGGGATGCCTTCGGCCGGATCGAGGCCGTCGCTGAGATCGACGGCCAGCTGCGGGTGCTGGACATGAAGAACGACGTCGTCCAGGCCGGCGTCCACGCAGCCCAAAACGCTGAATCCCTGTACAAGGCCGCGCCCGCGTACTGAAGCAGAAACTCAAGGGACGCCGGCGGCCGAGGATGGGGTTCAGTCTGAGGCTTGCCGGCGCAACGAGGTGTACAGGGTCTGCCGGCTCACCCCGAACGTGCGCGCCACTTCGGCCTTCGGGATCCCCATCTGAATCATCACGCGCGCCTGCTCCACGTCGATGTCCGAGAGCTTCGGGGCCTGCACGTACTTGCCGCGGGCCTTGGCCAACGCGATGCCCTCAACCTGACGCTCCTTGATCCGCCGGCGCTCGAACTTAGCGAACGCCGCTAGGATGCCCAGCATGAGCCCGTCCACCGGGGAGGTGCCGGACTTGTCCACGGTGATCCGTTCGGAGATGAACTGAATCGCCTCGGGTCCGATGGAGGCTCTGATCCAACGGAAGGATGCAGAGCATGCCAGCACCACGGAAGAGTACCCCGGCGAGCTCCGCGAACGTGCTACGAGGATGACCCTCGAAGCCCGCCAAGACCCCGCCACGAGGTCTGGAGCGTTCCGCCGAGTCGGTGAGCAGCTGGTTAGGTCACGTTGACGCGTTGTTCAGTGCGGGCCGTCTAGCTCAGTGGGTGGCTGCATACCAAAGAACCGCGATTCCAACGGCGAGGAACCCGCCGTAGAAGGGGAAGATCGACCACGAGAACCAGACTCTAGGATCAAAGAAGAACCAGCCACGGAAGGCTGTCCACAAATTCTTCCAGAATCCTGGATCTTTGTCGTCTTTGTCCTGCGGTGATGGATCGCCATCCGCGTCTGGGATATTTCGGTCGATATTATGCGGGTCGAGCGAGAGTTCGGGAACCTTTTTTCCCGCAACGACGGCATTGTAAAGCCGCCTGTACGCCCTCTCTTGCCGCAGGTAACTCGCATCCATGTAGCCGAAGAGCAGAACGGCTGCGATTCCTAGCATTGCCACAGTTCCCGACCGTTGGGTAAGCGCGTATCCGAACGTCGCGGTGACTACAGGTAGGAGCCAGCTTTTCGCCTGCGTCGAGGAGTGGGCCATTCGGGACACGACGCTTTGAACGTAGTCGAGGTGCTTTAGCCTAACGGTTTCACTCGTGGCCCTGGCCTTCGGTCCGTCCCGCTCCGTCATAGCCGAAGCCCTCTGCAAGCGTCGCGGAGCGCGTCCCAGGTTTCATCTTTCGCGTGTTCGGAGTAGTGAGTCTCCGGAGGCCAGATGCGTCCGATGGCGTCGCCCTTCCATCTCGGGACGAGGTGGACGTGAACGTGGTTGACACTCTGCGTGGCGACTTCGCCGTTCGACTGAATAACGTTAAGCCCTTCGGCCCCGATGGTTTCCACGATTACCCGCGACATGCGCGAGATTAGTAGACCGATGTGCTCGGCATCGTCGTCGCGCAACTCCCAAATAAGTGGGACATGCGCGCGCGGGACGATCATGGTGTGGCCCAGTACGGCTGGTTCCGTGGGAAAGAAGGCGACCGCCTGATCGTCCCGATACACCTCGCGCACATCAGGATCATTCCGTTGCACAATTGTGCAAAACGGGCAACTGGGTTCAGCAGTCACAGACGAGTCTTGCCCTGCGTTGCCCATGTCGTCAGGTGATCCTTCAGGTAGTTGTAGGTGGCTTTGGAATCGATCTTCCCTGTCCAGTCGGTCTGTGTCGGATCAAAGATCGGCACTCCTGAGACGCTTGAGACTTTGTCAAAGGGGTTGGGTCCCGATGAATCGACGCTCCCCATTGAGGACAGGCCATGGATCCGAATACCGAGAAGCGGCTTCTTATCATCCCAGGCCTTCTGAATCTCATAATGGACCCATTCACGAGACGCAGTTTCTTTGCCAATAAGGACGATGACGGCTGACTTCCACTTCATCTTTTCAGAGATCCACTCTTTGATGGCCTTGTCGCCACCGCTCTTGACCGTCTCCCATTCTTGATGATTGAGGATGGGCTGCCCTTCGAGTGCTCCCATCTGTTCGATGAGTTGCACGCGATGAACATCTCGGTCGTAGTGGAAAGAGTAAAAAACAGCCATGTCTTTCTCCTTTGAACTCGTTCTCGGAGAGACGTTCGCTCTCCTCTGTTGAGCATACCCGAGCCCCAGGGCCCACACCCTCGATTCTGGGCGCGTGCCTGCTGTCGAGCTGCGCCGGTCTACAGGCCCTGTGTCGGCCCGTCGCGGCGCGGACTACTGCGGTGCTGGTCGTGCTCGAACGGCTCGCTGATCTGCCGCTCCCGCTCCGCCACTTGCCGTCGCTGTTGGTCTAGATCGGCACGTTTGGCCTCGATCAGGCGTGCGGCGTCGTTTACTGGGAGGTTACGGAGTTGGTCGGCCCCGGCGCGGAGCACGGCGGCGTGACTACGACTGTCACCCATGCGTGCACCAGTCCCGGTCCACGCGGTCTGTCAGGGCCCTCGTCAGACCCTCGAAGCATTCTCAGACACGTCCTAGATTCTTCCCCCTAAGGTAACCCTATGAGCCCACGAAAGCTCCGCCCCTACGCGGTTACAGGAGGATTGACCTACCAGAGGCCCGCCGTAAGCGAACTTGCCCGCACCGCAATCCTTCACGAGGGCATCAACCTCCTCGAGCACGCTGCCACCGTAACAATCCGGCACGACGACAGCCCTATGTATGGGGAGTTCGCCGTTCGCGTGGCTGGTGAGCTCGTGGGCTACCTCGACAGCTCCACCCGGGGCTACCTGGAGCCGGACCCGCGCTTCCGGCACCCTGCCCGCTATCAGGTAATGGTGGTGCGAGAGGGGGACGTCCTAACCATCGGACCCGCTTACGCGTGGATCGGCAAGGATGAGCCCGCGTGGATCTATACCGACGATCCCGCCACTCATCCCGAGAAGCGCAGCGGAAAGAAGTTTGCCCCGGCAACCGTGGAGGCGTCAAAGGTTAAAGGCGCGTTCCCCGTCGCCGGCACAAACACATCACGCGCGGACTCCATGCTCAAGGTCGTGAAGCGGCTAAAGCTCACCGAGGGGGAAACCGTCGAGATACCCGCCGTCATCGAGCGGAGACCTCACGAGTTCGGGCAGAACGAGGCAATCGGCGTCCGGGTAGGAGACGATCTCATTGGCAAACTCTGGGGCATTCACGCGCCCGCTTTTGGCGACCTCAGAGGCGACCGCACCGTTCCCGTCGTCCTCCGCCTTGAAGTCCGCAACCTCTGGGACAACGGCGTGCGCGTCGTTGGGGCCATCTGGTCCGGTGGCGGAACAACCAACTGGGCCAACATCGCCAGCTGATCACAGCATTCGACCCATCACTTCGTGCCGAAGATCCTCGGTATACGAGCTTTCCTTGCCACGCGCTCGTAAAGAGCAAGCCCATCTATCGGGTTAAATCGGTCATTTGGGCCGCGCGTGGAGTGACTACGGAGAGACGCGGCGCAGCGAGGCATACAGCGTCTGCCGGCTCACCCCGAACGTGCGCGCCACCTCCGCCTTTGGGATCCCCATGGAGATCATCACGCGCGCGTGCTCCACGTCGAGGTCCGACATCTTCGGGGCCTGCACATACTTGCCCCTCGCCTTGGCCAACGCGATGCCCTCAGCCTGGCGCTCCTTGATCCTTCGACGCTCGAACTCAGCGAACGCCGCCAGGATCCCCAACATCAGCCCATCTACTGGGGAGGTGCCAGACTTGTCCACGGTGATCCGCTCGGAAACGAACTGCACCGCGCACCCCTTGCCGGTGAGCTCGTCCACGATCGCGTACAGGTCCCGGGTGTCCCGTCCCAGCCGATCCATCGAGGCAACCTTCACCAGATCCCCCTCGCGGACGTACCGCATCAGCTCGGCCAGCCCGGTGCGCTTAGCTCGGGAACTGCCGGAGATCTTGTCTTGAAAGATGCGGTCGCACTCCCCCACCGCCTCGAGTTGGCGGTCCAGGTTCTGCTCGGCCGAGCTGACTCGCACGTACCCCACAGTCTGTCCAACCACGTTTAAGACCCTCCGTCAGTTATGTCCAACGCCCCGGTTTGGGACCGTCTCTGACGTGATGCTCTCGTTGGCGGACGGGGCGTGTAAAGGGGTATACCCGGCTTGACGCCGGGATGGGGCAATGAACACCCAGCTGGATTGTGAGGCATCCCTCTGTCGGAGCGTTGACGTTTACTTTACTAACCTGTTAGTATAGTTTCGTTGATGCGACTACAGGCAGAGGACGGGGGTACAACAGTGAACGACGTTGGATCATCGCCGCGGCGGTGGTGGCTGCTCATGACCGTGGGGGCCGGCCTGCTACTCATCACCCTCGACAATTCGATCCTCTACACCGCCTTGCCTACGTTGACCGCAGACCTCGGCGCGTCCGGATCCTCGACACTGTGGATCATCAACGCCTACCCCCTGGTCATGGCTGGCCTCCTCTTGGGAGCAGGCACACTGGGCGATCGCATCGGCCACCGCCGAATGTTCGTCGTCGGCCTGTGGATCTTCGGTGCCGCATCACTGGCAGCGGCATTCTCGCCCAACCCTGCCTTCCTGATCGGCGCCAGGGCACTCCTCGCTGTGGGGGCCGCAGCGATGATGCCCGCCACGCTTGCTCTGATCCGCCTCGCGTTCGACGATCCTCGTGAGCGCAACATCGCCATCGCCATCTGGGGGAGCCTGTCGATCGCGGGGGCAGCGCTCGGACCCATTCTCGGCGGCGCCCTTCTCGAACGGTTCTGGTGGGGATCTGTTTTCCTCATCAATGTCCCCGTTGTTGCCATCGCACTTGTGGCGACCGCAATCATCGCGCCGCACAACCATCCCGATCCGTCGAAGAAGTGGGATCTCGTCTCATCCCTCTATGCGATGGTCGGGCTGGTGGGCACCGTGCTCGTCATCAAGGAACTGGCCCATATTCCACAGAACTGGGTTCTGATCGCAGGGGCGCTGGCGTCAGCAGTCATCGGGTTCGTCCTCTTCGTGCGACGCCAGGGCCGATTGGAAGAACCACTCATCGAGTTCTCCATCTTCCGCAACCGCGCCTTCGCTGGCGGCTCTCTGGCAGCCTTCTTCGCGATGTTCACCATCGCTGGCGCCCAGCTCGCGACCACACAGCGCTTCCAGCTCGTCGAGGGCTTCACCCCCCTGCAAGCAGGCCTGCTAGTCGCAGCCATCGCGCTTGGCGCCCTGCCCTCAGGTGTCCTAGGGGCCGCGATCCTGCACATCGTGGGCCTGCGGATCATTATCTCCGGCAGCCTCGCCATCGCCGCCCTAGGACTAGCTCTCGCCGTGCTGGCCTCTGCGAACGGATCACTACCCCTGCTGGTCGTCAGCTTCATCGTGACCGGCTTCGGCCTGGGCGGCACCTTCGCCGTCGCTTCCGCCGCCATTATGGGCAACGCGCCTCCGCGAAAGGCCGGCATGGCGGCCTCGATCGAAGAAGTCTCCTATGAGATGGGCTCCCTCTCGGCTGTAGCACTCCTCGGGAGCCTCCTGACCTTCGTCTACGCCACAGTCGTCCGACTCCCGGATGGCACTCCCGCCGCAGCGGGGGAGAGCATTGCCGATGCCCTCGGGATCGCCGACGGAGATCTCGACGTGATCGCAGCCGCCACCTCCGCCTACGACACGGCCTATTTGGTCACGATGATCGTCCTCGCTGTCATGCTGGCTAGTGGAGCCGCTCTGACCAATCGGCTGCTCCGCGCTTACGGGCGCGGCAGCGAGGCAATGGAGTACGCCGAAAACCACTGAACCAATCGGAGGGGCGCATGATGGTGCGTGAGAGCAAGAAGACCATGATCCTCGACGCCGCGATCCAAGTGATCGAGGAAGACGGGATCACAGCAGTCACGTTTGACTCTGTCGCGGCCGCTGCAGGGATCACCAGGGCCGGGATCATCTACCACTTCCCGTCACGAGACGACTTGATCGCTGCGATCCACCAGAGACTCGCTGATCGCTGGGAGCGGCAGTTAGAGATCGCCTGTGGAAAGCCGACCGCTGAGGCAACGCCGATGGAGCGCCTGACCGCCTACATACTCACTTGTTCGACAGCCGCCTCCCGCGCCGAGTTCCAGATGATTCTCGACAGCCAGGACACCCAGCACAAGGCGATCTGGGAAGACCTCATCGACCGATGGACCGGACGTAGCGAACGAGACGAAGCTGAGCGCGACCAGATGACCTCGCTCGCCCTGCTCGCTGCTGACGGGCTCTGGGTCAACGACCTGATCGGAAGCAGGCCCATCTCACAGGACCACCGGAGTGAAACCGCAAAGCAGATCATCGCGCTACTCCAGAATGACGTCCATGAATCCGAGGCCAAGCCCAACGGGTAAGCGAGCCAGCGCGGTTGGAGAAGGCCGGATCGACGAATCCGTCGAGCGCGATGATGGGCAACCCTGTCAAGCAAGATCGCACCCTGGCACCTCTGTCCAGCAGCACCCAACTGGCTCTGACACATGCGCCTAGTGGGTATACCCTACTGGACGGTTTCTCAGGCACACCCTAGGCGTGGACATTGCCTCCGCTGGCCTCGAGCTGGTCACGGTCATGCA
This sequence comes from Micrococcus sp. 140720015-1, assembly GCF_053627595.1. Classification (NCBI taxonomy): domain Bacteria; kingdom Bacillati; phylum Actinomycetota; class Actinomycetes; order Micrococcales; family Micrococcaceae; genus Micrococcus; species Micrococcus sp. 140720015-1. The sequence goes on along the minus strand of NZ_JBSEYC010000001.1, from coordinate 7,563 downwards.
GCGCACGGACGGCGTCGGGTTGACGCGTGAGCAGCGTGTGGACTGGTTCTGGACCTGCAAAGAGTGGATGGGGGAGCCGCGGATCTGCGAGCCGGAGAAGACCTCCGATCTGAGATGGTTCCCGCTCACCGACCTGCCCGATCTTGTGCCGACCTATGAACGGATCGTCCTTGCAGGCCTTCGCGACCGCTCGCTCCCGATGGACACGGCTTACGGGTTCACGAACTGAACCGGCCGGTGACGGGCGCACCGCTGCACGCCCATGCCACCGAAGGGTGCAGGATGACCCCTATGAAAACGCCCTGGGCCACGGACGTCGCTCTGAACCTGAGCCGACTCATGGAGAAGACCTGGTATCCCTCACGCGGGGGTCTCGACGCCATCTTCGGCAAGCTGACCATCGACTCGCCTGAGACTGACCGCCAGGGATCCCGCATCAACAAGGTCAAACGCCTTCGAGTGGCCTTCGACCAGGCGGATGCTCACGGTGAACGGGCGGTGGTCAACTTGGTGAAAGAGGTCATCGAAGAGATGCGGTTCAAGGGGGTCTTCTCCTCGAACGACGAGCAAACCCAGGAGTTAGTCACCGCGTTGCGGGCATCTCTAGCCCAGGCAGGAGCCTGCCTCACCGAGGACGGTCGCTTGGAGCCCCTCACTCTTGGTCCTGCCATCGAGGCAGGCGGCAGGGAGACCGTGGATCGCCTACAGGGCCGGTTGCGCAATCTCCTTCTCGATCCCGGAGCCATCCTGGGGACATCGAAAGACCTCCTGGAGGCAACGGCAAAGCATCTGCTGAAGGAGTACAGCCCTGACGTCCCGGCAGGGGACATGCCAGGAGTGGTGGGTCAGGCCATGCGCGCTGCTGGCCTGTCGACGATCCCCAGCGAGATCGGCAGCGCCAATGCCAAAGCCGTCGCTGTGTTGCGGCAACAAGTCATCAAGACTGCCGAAGCAGTCACCAGCACCAGGAACACCGGCGGCGACGGCCATGGACATCTCGAACCAACAGACGTCTCCCCGGAGCTGGCCGACTACATACGCCACCTCACACTCGCAGCCGTCGCCTACCTCCTGGCTGAGGTCCAGCACACGCCCCCTCGACAGTGACTGCTGTACGGACCGGGGGACGTCGGTGACACCGCCCGCGGCCGAGGGCTACTTTTCGCGGGCCACACTGACTGACCTGCTCTGCGAAAAGTTCACCGCGTGTCGTGTGAAATCTTCACTGCATCTCGACAGCACGGGATCACGGTCGCTACGCTCGATCCATGCCCGTCCGTCTGCGCCCTACCGTCCTCGACGACGCCGAGGCCCTCGCCGCCCTGGCACGGAGCCAACGCGAGCACCTGGGCCCGTGGGAGCCTGTCGAGATGCAGTGAAGATTGCACAAACGCGCGAATATGCCGCATACCGCGACACGCCGTAGAGCGCTTGACACCCATGGCGGTTGTCGAGATGCAGCGAAGATCGCACAAACGCATACCTATGCTGCATACGAGAATGAGCACCTGACCCTTGACTCCCTGCAGCCCGGGTCTCTTCGGCAGGCTCCCGGAACTCGAGACCCCCACATCATCGACGACCCCACCATCCCGACCCCGGTACCCCCTCCTGAAACCAAGCTTCGCCCCACCTGCGCCGAGGACGCCGCCGACCTCGCCGCCGCCATGGCCGCCCGAGGCGGCACGCCGGCAGACCACGCGCCCGCCGCCCGCCGACTCCTCGACCGAGCCCCCGTTCTACTGCTCGCGGAGCGGGCCGGCTCGAACAGCCCCCGGGTCGTGGGACGGTCTGGCACCACTCTTGCCGCCCTGCACCCCGGGGCCCAGCCCCGGTGGCTCACCGCCGGGCTGACGGTGACCCCCGAGGCCCGGCGCACCGGCGTCGGCCGACGCCTGCTGCACGCGGTGATCGGGGCGGTCGCAGATCGCGGCGGCGGGGACCTCCACAGCGTCGTGAACGCCGGCAACGCCCCCTCACTCGCCCTGCACGCGTCCCTGGGCTTCGAGATCGCCGAGACCGGGCCGCGCTTCCCCGGGATCGAGTTCGCCGGCGGCGCCGGCGTCCTACTGTCCCGCCCGACGTGCCCCGAGAGTGCCCCCGCCTGCGCATAGAGTCATCGGATGGAACGCCCCGCGCCCACCGCCGAGATCTGCCCCGTCATGCCGGAAGACACGGACGCCGTCGTCGCCCTGTGGGAACGCGCCCTGCCCGAGTACGGCGACCCCACGCGGCCGCAGCGGGCGCCGCGACCGAGCATCCGCCGCAAGCTGGACTGGGGCGACGGCCTGTTCTGGCTCGCTGTGTCGGACGAGGAGGTGGTCGGCACGGTCATGGCCGGCTACGACGGCCACCGCGGCTGGATCTACTCGCTGGCCGTCCACCCTGACCATCGGCGCGGAGGCCTCGGCACCGCCCTCGTGGCCCACGCGGAGCAGGAGCTGGCCCGCCTCGGATGCCCGAAGGTCAACCTCCAGGTGCTGGCGACGAACGCCGACGGCGCCGAGTTCTGGGCGGCCACCGGGTACCAGCCGGACCCCGTGCTCGGCCTCGGGAAGCGACTCGGGGGATGACGACGCGGGAGCCGCGCAACGGCCGCGGGTCAGACGTCGGGGTGGACGAACGCGGCCTCATTCCACTTGCCGAACGCGACAGGGCCGTGGAGCCGACCCACCGATTGAGCAGTTCACCGCGTGTCGTGTGAACTCTCCCCGGCATCTCGACACCCTCCCTCGCCTACCCTGCCACCACGACCATCACCTTCACGCCCGCGGATCCGACCGGAAATGATCGCGCGGCGCTCATCGCTCTGCTCACGCAGAATGCCTGGCCCTTCCACATGCGGCCGCACCCGACCGCGCACGACGTGCAGGACGCCATCGACGCTGGCGCCTGGAACGACGAGGACAACACCACGTTCTGGATCGACCACGCCGAGCACGGCCGCGTCGGCATGGTCCGCTTGAAGGACCTCACCGACCCCACCCCCCTGTTCGACCTGCGCGTGGCCGAGCGGTTCCGCGGCCGCGGGCTCGGCGCGCAGATCCTCGCCGCGCTCACTCGACATGTGTTCGAGACGATGCCCGCGGTCGACCGGTTCGAAGGGCAGACCCGTGAGGACAACATCCCCATGCTTCGCGCCTTCCGCCGGGCCGGCTGGGTCAAGGAGGCGCACTACCGCCGCGGCTGGCCGGTCGAGGGCGGCGAGCCGCTAGCGTCCGTGGCGTACGCAGTCCTGCGCCAGGACTGGGAGACCGGCAGGACGACGCCGGTGCCCGCCGACGTCGATGTCCCGTCCCGGAGGAAGCGCGATGTGGGAGCCGAATCGAACGGCCACATCCCCGACTGGCCGATGCGCACCGAGCGCCTCACGCTGCGCCCGCACCGGGAGGACGACCTCGGCTGGCTCCAGGAGATGTATGCCCAGCCCGAGGTGGTGCGTCACCTGCTGGACGAGCCGTGGGACGAGCCGACCGCCCGGCAGAGGCTGGTCAGACGAATCGAGTGGAACGACCTCGCCGGCCCGTCCGGGGCGGCGTCTCTCGTCATCGAGCACGCCGGTGTCCCCGTGGGGGACGTGATCCTGTGGCTGACGAACCGCGAGCGGGGCGTCGCGGAGATCGGCTGGGCCCTGGATCCGCGGCACGCAGGCCAGGGCTTCGCGAGGGAGGCTGCGGCGGCGATGCTGGCTCTTGGCTTCGAGGTCCATGGCCTGCATCGGGTGGTGGCGCAGATGGACGCCCGCAACACCGCGTCCGCCCGGCTGGCAGAAGCCATCGGCCTGCGTCGGGAAGCCCACCACCGGCAGGACTGGTGGAGCAAGGGCGAGTGGACGGACACGCTGGTCTACGCGACGCTCTCGAGCGACCGAGACTGAGGAGCCGCAAGGCGCTCATTCGCCTCCCTTCAGTGTCGAGGTGCATATTCGGTCATTTGTGGCGCTTCTAGATCACGCCACATTCATGGACACAAGTTAGAGGCATGTTCGGGGTAGCCACCCGCTACTTCACTTCGACCAGCACCGACGAGCTGGTTGACATCTCTGAACCACCGGGCTCTGCTTGCCCCTATGACCGAACGGATTGGCCTGCGACCACTGTCCCCCGATGACGCACCCGAGATGGCCAAGGTCCTAGCCGACCCGGCCCTCTACCAGTACACCGGGGGCACACCGCCGACCGTGGAAGGGCTGGGACTGCCCCCACTTTGGTTGACACGTAGGGGTTGGGGTGTTCAGGCCGCTGCTGCGGTCGTGTAGATCATCTCAAACTCGACGGGCGTGAGCTTGCCCAGGGCGCGCTGGCGACGTCGGCGGTTGTACTTGGTTTCGATCCAGGTGACCATCGCGAGGCGGAGGTCTTCGCGGGTGTCCCAGCGTCGGGTGTTGAGCACGTTCTTTTGCAGCAGTGCGAAGAAGCTCTCCATGCTGGCGTTGTCGCCGGCGCCGTAGGAGCGGCCCATCGATCCGACGAGATCGTTGTTCGCGAGCAGCCGTTGGGTCTTCTTGGCGCGAAATTGGCCGCCCCTGTCCGAGTGGCACACGGTGTCGACTGGTGAGCGCAGCGCGATGGCGTTGCGCATCGCGGCCCGGGCGAGCGAAGACTTCATCCGGGAGTCGATGGAGTAGCCGACGATCTTGTTCGACCAGACGTCCTTGATCGCGCAGATGTAGATCTTCCCTTCCCGCGTGGGGTGCTCCGAGATGTCCCACAGCCAGACTTTGTTCGGGCCGTTGGCGACGAACTCGTGTCGGACGATGCCGTGCTCGTCGACCACCGCGAGGAGGTCGTCGTGCGGCGCCGGACCGGTGGAGCCCGCCTTGCTGCGCTTCTTGTGGTGTGACGCGGTGATGCCGGCGATCCGACAGAGCCGGTGGACGCGGTTCTCGCCGACCCTGATGCCGTGCTCGAGGTCGAGCTCGTCGCTGAGGAACCTGTAGCCGAGCGTGGCGTCGTCCTCATGGATGTCGTAGAGGACGTCGATGAGGTGTGCGTCATCCCAGTCGCGCTGACAGACCGGGTCTTTGAGCCACTTGTAGTACCCCTGGGTCGACAAGCCCAGGACCCTGCACGCCACCGCGACCGGCACCCTGATCGGGGCGCCGGTCTCGGCCATCTCACGGACGAGCGGGAAGACTATTTTCCCGGCAGGTTCGCCTGCGACAGGTAGGCAGCGGCCCGGCGTAGGACCTCGTTCTCCTGCTCGAGGAGTCGAATCCTCTTGTTTGCCTCACGCAGCTGCTTGCGCTCGTCTTCAGTCAGGCCGGGACGGCGGCCGTCCTCGATGTCGGCCTGTTTCATCCAGTTCGCCAGCGAGCCTTCGGAGATGCCGAAGTCCTTCGCGATCTGCGACAAGGGCGCCCGGCCCTGGCGGGCCACGGCCACGACGTCGTCACGGAACTCTTTGGGGTAGGGCTTTGCCACGGGGACATCCTTCCGCCTGAGGCCGAAACCTCAGAGGTCAGGTGTCAACCGAACTCGGGGCAGTCCCCTACGCGGCCAAGACGCGCCCTCCTTCAGTGCGCAGCCTGCGCGATGAGCAGGTGCTCGTGGAAATCCGGCGGGTGCATGAGGCCAACTACGGGGTCTACGGGGCCCGGAAGGTCCACGCGCAACTGCGGAGGGAGGGCCTGCAGGTGGCCAGGTGCACGGTGGAGCGGCTCATGCGAGCCGCAGGCCTGCGCGGGATCAGCCGCGCGAAGGGACCGAGGACCACGGTCCCAGGCCGCGGCCCGGATGAGCGTCAAGACCTGGTCCAGCGAGACTTCACCGCGGCGGCTCCGAACCAGCTGTGGGTCGCTGACATCACCTACTGCCGCACTTTCAGTGGATGGGTGTACGCCGCGTTCATCATCGACGTGTTCTCCCGACGGGTCCTCGGGTGGCAGCTGTCGACGTCGTTGCGTACGGACTTGGCGTTGGACGCCTTGGAGATGGCGTTCTGGACGCGTCAGCGCGCAGGCCAAGACGTGGCCGGGCTACGGCACCACAGCGATAAAGGAGTCCAATACGTCGCCGTGCGATACACCCAGCGGCTCGCCCAGGCCGGCGCAGTCGCCTCAGTCGGCTCGACGGGGGACTCGTATGACAATGCCCTCGCGGAGGCGTTCAACTCGCTGTTCAAGGCGGAGCTGATCCGGAACAAGGGGCCATTGAAGTCCATCGAGGACCTGGAGATCGCGGTCGCGGAGTACATCGACTGGTTCAACCATCGTCGTGTGCACGGCGAGATCAGGCTGGTCCCTCCGGTCGAGTTCGAGGACGTCTACCATCATGAGAACCCCGTGTCGGCGCCCGCCGGGACGGCACTTACGAGCCTCTAACAAACCCGGGGCGATTCAGGCGCCCTGGTAGCCCTTGTCGGCCAGGGTCGGCATCCCGGCCGCCGCGACCGGGTACAGGGCACCCAGGCAGTGCTCCCGCGCGGCCGTGATGTCGTGGGTCGAGCCCGGTTCCACCGGGGAGGTCCAGAGCGGGAAACCGGTGGGATCGGCGAGGACCTGGATGTTGCCACCGAAGTGCTTGTGCTTGCCCGACTACCAGGCGTGGTTGCCCTTCCCCGTCCGTTCGGCCACCCGGTCGCTGGGGATCAGCGTCCCGTCCAGGGTCAGATAGGGCAGGCGATCGGACTGCGCCTTCGCCAGGGTCTCGTGCAGGTCAGGGGCTTGGGCGGCGAGTACGTCGATGCCCTCGTGCAGATACCGGTAGGCCGTGGCCTGCGACAGCCCGTGATCGCGCTCCAGGTTAATCACGCGCGTGTTGTCGCGGAACCAGCGCAGCACCAGTTTCGCCTGCGTCCGGGCCGTGCCAGCCCGCTGAAACGGGCGCAGATCATGGGTCCGGCGGTGACGGTGCAGCAGGCCGGTGAGGTAGTCCAGGGTTTCGATCGGCACGTCGCAGATGGCAGAGTAGGTGAACACGTAGGGTCCTTGCAGCGGATGGTCTTTTGCCGATTTCCATCCTGCTCGAGGGCCCTACGCCATGCCAGTCAGGCTTCGCCGGGCGCCATCATCACCGCTACGTTCGCCACCCTGGTGAGAAAACCTCAATAATAGTTCGGTCTTGTGGGCCTGATCTGAGGCTCAGATCTACTGATTCAGGTCTCGCCCTGCGCCCGGTTGCGGGAGGTGACGTCCAGGAAGTCCCGTACGTGACGCGGCGGAGTCGTCCCGGCCCAGATGGCGGTGAGCGGGCGGGTGATCTGGAGATTGTTGATCCGTACTCGCACGAGTCGACCGGCGAGGGTGTCCTCGGACATAGCCAGGGAGCTCAGAGCGCCGGGGGCGACGCCGGCCATAATCGCGCTGCGAACGCCGAGCGTGGTCGACAGCACAGCCGCGGGCTCGGCTGCGAGAGGAAAGCCCGCATCGGCGAGGGCGTTCTCGAACGCCTGTCGGGTGCCACTTCCGGTCTCGCGGAGCACCAAGCCACTGCCCGCTAGTTCACGAACGGACACTCGGCCCGTCTTCGGTCAAGTCCCTGGAAGTGGTGTAACCGTCTTCGAGGCATGAGAATCAGGCCAGGGCCGGCATCACCTCCGTGCCCATCACGGTGCCCGGTTCTT